>JBKPAG010000011.1:0-133341 GCA_046726315.1 Actinomycetota bacterium
CCGCCACCCGACGAGAAACGGCCCCGCATAACTCCTCGTACCCCTTCGCCCCATGACCCCGTGTGCACGGGGAGGGTCGGGCATCGTCAGACGACGGTGCCCGGCCCGCTGTGCATAAGGCGCAGCACAAACCGAACGGAGCAAGAAGTGAGCAACACCGAGCAACCGGCCGTCCAGCCGGAACGCACCTGGACGCACACCGTCCTGGAGCCGGAGCCGGTCGCCGCGACGCCCACCGTCCCGGCGCAGCCGCAGTACGTGTACCCGCCGGCCCGCCCAACCAGCGGCATGGCAATCACCGCGTTTGTGCTCAGCCTTCTCGGCGGCGCGATCCTCGCCGTGATCTTCGGCCACATCGCATTGAGCGACATCAACAAGACCGGCAAGGACGGCAAGGGTCTGGCAATCGCCGGGCTCGTGATTGGCTATATCCAGTGCGCCTTCTGGACGCTGATCATCATCCTGATGGCCGTCGCAGCAGCCGGGGCGTGACGTCAATGACCGAAACGGTCGAGGCGGAGGCGCCAGCGACGGAGCCCGAGCCGGTGCCGCCGGCGAATACTGCACTGAAGCCGTTGTGGCGGCGCTGGCTGCTGCCGGTGGGGATCGGATTCGTCGTCGGCCTCGGGATCGGCGGCACGGCACAGGGCGACCCGACCGAGTCGCCCGAATTCATCGAGATGCAGGACTCCCTCACCGAGGCCGAGGATCGGGCCGACACGGCGGAGACGGAGCTTGACCGCGCCGAGCAGGGTGCGGCCGAGGTCCACGCCTCATACGACGCGCTGGTGGCGAAGGTGAAGGACATTGAGACCCGAGAGGCCGACGTCACGGCACGCGAAGCCGCCGTCACCGAAGCCGAAACAAGCCGAGGCAAACAGTGTCACTGACGGTGTCTGGGTTGTCGGCGTCGACATCAAGCCGGGCACCTATCGGGCCCAGGGTGTGAGCAGCGACTGTTACTGGTCGATCACGACCACTGGCTCCAACGGTGGGGACATCATCGAGAACGACATCCCCGGCGGTGGCAACCCGCAGGTGACTTTGCAGGAGGGCCAGGACTTCGAGACCAGTAGTTGCGGAGACTGGACCTTGGTCAAGTGACCTGAACCCCCCACGCAGTGGCCCGTGCCCTTCAGTGGGTGCGGGCCACTTGCAACGTGTCGTGGCCATGCGGCCCCTTTATGCAATGCCCCCTTCGTCGTATGACCGGAATGCATCCCTGATCCTGCCTAGTGCCTCCGACGGTGGCAAGGTGCGGAATCGCGCCTGCTCGGACTTATCACTGGTACTCACTTCCCCGATAGACTCAAGGCTAAGGAAAGGGAGCGCGGTGTCGACCGTTGTGTTCGTCATTATCGGAGCCGTTGTTGTTGGTGCGGCCATCTCGCTCTATCTGTGGAGCCGCTGGTCCGAGCGCGAAGCCGCCTACGAGCCCGAGCAGCTCAGCGAGGAAGAGGCTGCTATCTACCGGCTCGGAATCCACCTTGGTTGGGACGGCAACATCGCGGGCGGCAACCACTGACCAGCCTTCAAATCGATCTGCGTCACGGCTCAGGCCCGCCCGCCGTCGATCCGCCCGACCTGAGGCATCATCCGACCTCGCTGAGAACCGCACAGGGAACTGTGCGATCCGTTGCACGTTGGTAGCACGAAATCGCGACGCCGGCGCGGCATTAGGCCGTTTACCTGGCCTTATGTGGTGGGCGATACTGGGATCGAACCAGTGACCTCCTCGGTGTGAACGAGGCGCTCTCCCGCTGAGCCAATCGCCCTGATGCGGACGAAACGATACCCCACCGGTGTTGGGCAGGCCGAACCCGAGACTCGCTCGAAAGCGTCAGAACAGATCGATGACCCATTGGGCAGGCGCCGGCCATCCGAACGTAGCGACGTACCACCACGAGCCAAGGACAAGGGCTAACACGATGACTGCGAAGATCGCCTGATTGCGGCGCCGGTGCCGAGGATCGAGCGCGCGATGGGCCGCCATTCTGGCCTGCCGCTTGGTCCATCCAAGCAGTCGCTCGGCCCAGAGGAACTCCGTGCTGAGGACTGCGAGTCCGACGAAGATCGCTGCCCATCCGGGACCGGGCAGGACGAGCATGGCCAGGCCGGCGCAGATGATCGCCGTTCCGATGGTGAGCACGGTGATCTGCCAGGTGACATGAAGTGCCCGATAGCGAGCGATCTGCTCCCGCCACCTGTGGAACAGACCTGGGCGATCGGTCCTGGGTTGCTCGCGATCGGCAGTCACGGCCGGGCCCCCGTCGGCATCGAGCATCCGGTCACTTTACCCGGGACACGTCACAGCGACGTGTCCAGATCCAACGCCTTTGTCACACCTCGTACCCCGTTGGGAGTCGTCGGGGTGTGGCGTTCGTTACTTCGTGTTTCGCGACAGTACCGTAGGGAGATAACACACCTGCACGGCATTCCGTGCGTACACCGACGCCTCGTCCGACCCACGAGCGCGCGAGAAGGACATTCGACGATGGACGGCATGACGGTCTCCTACCCCCTTGCGCTCAGCCTCCTTAGCGCCGATGGCGCTGAGCTGCTACTGGCAGCGGAACTGCGCTACGCCGTGCACGATCCGCTCGCGGTCGAGGCGTTGTTCGACGACGGCAGCGACGATCCGGTCCGTTGGGTGTTCGCCCGGGACCTACTCTCATCCGGGCTTGACCGTCGCGCCGGTGACGGCGACGTGGTCGTGTGGCCCACGAACGATGCCGATGGCATTCGGGTCGTACACATCAGACTCCGCTCCCCGCACGGCGACGCGTTGCTGGAAGCGTCAGCCGACGCGATCCAAGCGTTCCTCATTGCCACCTGGCAGCTGGTGCCCCCGGGCACCGAGCACGAACATCTCGACGTCGACGGAGTGCTCGACGCACTACTGGGCGAATCGTGATGTTGGCGACCTCAGCTGCCGGAAGCTACCGTCGGCCGACTCTGCGCCCTGATCTCCGACAGAGGTACCAGCGTGACTTTCGCCCATGACGTCGAGCACTCCCTCGGCATCGTCGTCGACCTGGTGAACACCGACCCGGCCAGCACCGGCGATGAACTGCTCCCCGACCGGAATGCGTTGCATGAGTTCGTCGTCGAGCACGACGTCAGCGAGGTAGGTCGCATCACCGACGACGACCTCGCCGCCGTCCGCGCCATACGTGCGCCGTTACGCGCGGTCTTCCTGGCCGGAAGCGCCGAGCTCTCGGCAAAACTGCTGAACGAGCTCTTCAGCACCGTGACGGTGTCGCCCCGATTGACCGACCACGACCACTACGCGTGGCACGTTCACTACTTCACACCGGGCGCGGCCGTGGCCGAACACCTCATGATCGACGGCGCGATGGCGTTGGCGGTTGTGGTCACGACCGGCGAGCACGAGCGCCTGCAGACATGTGCCGCGCCCGACTGCAGCCGCGTTCTCGTCGACCTGTCCCGCAACAGGTCCAAGCGCTATTGCGACAGCCGGACGTGTGGCAACCGCCTGCACGTCGCGGCGTACCGGGAACGGCGCCGGGCGGCGGCAAGCTGAACGGCTCACCTGATCGTCGTTTCCGCACCTGATCACGAGCATCGAGCGCGAGCGAAGACACGCGGCGTCGCAATCAAGTTCTGGTCGGTCAGGGTTCGCTGTCTTCTGTACTGCGTTGGGCGAAGATCGCCGCGACCTCGCGGGTCACCGGACCGGGCGCCGGGCCGAGGGTGCGGATGCCGTCCTCGCCGGCGACGGCCGACACCGCCTGCACATCCCGCGTCGTGGAGGTGAGGAACACCTCATCCGCCTGATCAAGTACGTCGAACGGCAGCTCCGCCTCGGTTGCGTCGGTCCACTCCAGGACCAGCGCCCGCGTCACGCCGGCCAGGCAACCGCTCGTCAGCGCCGGCGTCAGCAGGCTGCCGCCGAGGAGGACGAACACGTTGCTGCCGGTTCCCTCCGACAGCCGGGCCCGGGTGTCGGCGAACAACGCCTCACCGGCGGCGAAGCGTTTCGCATACCCGAGTGCGACGACGTTCTCCGCGTAGGACGTGGTCTTCAGACCGGCCAGTGCTCCCCGCTCGTTCCGCGGCCACGGGACGACCGCGACCGTCGTGGTCTCGGGCCACGGGTCCATCGGTGCGAGGGCAACCAGGAGGGTCGGCTTGGCGTCACCACGGCCCGAGCCGAGCGGTGCGATCCCACCGGTGTATGTGATGCGCAGCCGGTGCCGGCCGACCGGCGCCTGTGCGACAACGGTCGCACAGGCGTTACCTAGCTCCTCGAGATCCGGCTTATCAAGTCCGAGACCGGCTGCCGATCGGGCCAGTCGGTCGAGGTGCCGGCCAAGGGCAAACGGAACCCCGTCGAGAACCTTGACGGTTTCGAACACGCCGTCGCCGACTGTCAGCCCGTGATCGAAGGCACTGACGACGGCATCGGCCTCGTCGACCACTCGCCCGTCAACCCAGGTCTTCATCGGCTCCTCTTCTCCGGCGCAGATGCCAACCCTATGAGCCGTTCCGCCTTCAGCTCGGTTTCAGTCCACTCGCGCCGCGCGTCGGACGACCACGTGATGCCTGCTCCGGTACCGAAGTGCAGGCGCCCCTCAGTCGCCCAGAAGGTCCTGATCCCGACGGCGAGTTCGCCGGCACTCGAGTCCGCGTCGACCCAACCGACGGCACCGCAATACGGCCCCCGTGGCGCCGGCTCGAGGTCGGCGATGGCCCGCACGGCCGTCGATTTCGGGGCGCCGGTCACGGAGCCAGGGGGAAACGTCGCCTCGACCAGTTCTGCCCAGCCCCGATCCGAACCCAACCGGCCGGTCACTGTCGACACCAGGTGCACGAGTCCGGGGTAATTCTCGACGGTTAGCAGTCCTTCCACCGCGATGCTTCCGGTTGCGCACACACGGGAAAGGTCGTTGCGCACCAGGTCTACGATCATGATGTTCTCGGCGACGTCCTTCTCTGTTAGGTCGGCCCGGGTTCGGCCGGTTCCCTTGATCGGCGAGGACCACACCCGATCGCCTCGGCGGCGCAGATACAACTCGGGCGAGGCCGTCGCAACGTGTAGACCCATGTCCGGCAACCGGATCAGGCCCTGGTGCGGAGCCGGGTGTGCGTCGGCGAGCCGGCGGGCCAGCGGAAGAAGATCTGGACATCCGCCGACCGGCGCGGATAACACGCGGCACAAGTTGACCTGGTAGACGGTTCCTGCGGCGATGCGCTGGCGGATCTCCTCGACGCCGTCCACGTACCCGCCACAGTCGAAGGAGCTCGACCAGCTCTCGGATAGCGGACCGGCCCATACAGGCGCGATGGGCAACGGCGCGTCCTGCCAGGTCTCGAACCGTGCGCAGGTCACGGCACCTTCGTAGGTGACGACGACCGCCCACCTACCAGATCCGTCCAGCACCCGCAGGTCATCGGACAGATCGATCAGCCCTGTCCCGAGCCGCCCACCGAGGTGCGCCAGGGGCAGGGACCGGTCGTACGCCATGTCCACCGTGCCGCGACGCTACCCGACGGCACCATAGCCGGTGCGACTCCGACCGCTGCTTGAAGCTGTCTGCGAGGGCCATGACGGCCGCCCACCCAGGCATCTTCGATGAGTCAACGCGTAGTTTGGATGGCGCCGAAGCGATGGGCTAATCTGCTGTGCGCACCCGCCTCCGACGGTGTGGTCGCGCGCGGACGTAGCGCAGTTGGTAGCGCATCACCTTGCCAAGGTGAGGGTCGCGGGTTCGAGTCCCGTCGTCCGCTCGGAGCGAGGCCACGCAGGCCTCACCTCGGTGGAGTGGCCGAGAGGCGAGGCAACGGCCTGCAAAGCCGTGTACACGGGTTCGAATCCCGTCTCCACCTCGGCACCAACGCACGGCACGGGCGATTAGCTCAGTGGGAGAGCACTTCCTTGACACGGAAGGGGTCACTGGTTCAATCCCAGTATCGCCCACCAACATTTCCGCAGGTCAGAGCAATGTTGATCTAGATAGTGAAGATCGAATGCCCTCCGCGTGCTCGAAGGCACACCGGCCAGACCGGCCCGGAGCGCCCATGTGTGGCCCGCGGCGGGCACAGCAGGACATCGGCCGCCCCGATGTGCCGGTGCTCCGGGTGATCTTGTCAACGAGGCGAACAGCGCCATGAGCTGCCCGCGCTGCCAGTCCTACAGGTGCGCGGGCCAGCTGCCTCCAGGTGACTGCCTGCACGGCGAGGCCGAGGCCAGCTGGTAGCACGTGTCGGACGATCACCGGTTCTGCCAGCCAGGCACCGGCTGTAGCTGGGCGGACACCACGCGGCCCCTGGTGCTGGCAGCGTTGGGTTGCGAGACGCCCATGGCTATTCCCACTAGGCATTGGCGAGCACGCGAGTGGGGAGCTACAAGTCGAGCGCTTCCACCGCCGCGACATCGTCAGCAGCGCCTAGCGAGACGGGATCCCGCCAGCCCGGCGCGCCGGATCCCCTTCGGCACCCGGCAGGCAGGGGGCAGTCCCGATGAGGCAAGGCCACCTCCGGCGCAGGCTCGACGCGAGGGCGAGCGAGGAGGGCGGAGCGATGCCAGCAGTCGGGCGGATCAATAGGCGCTGGGCATGCCGAACGCGTATGGCACCGGCGGCGGGTTGGCGTTGTTGCCCGCGCAGAACGCATCCCGTTGCACGGTCATTGTTAGTGGGGGCAGGTAGCTGTTACTGGCCACGATCGTCGTCGCCTCGGTGGCCGCGGTGAGCTCGATCTGCTGCGCCACCGCCGCTCGTAGCTCCGGAGTCGGCGCGCTGACCAGCAGTTCGGCGTTGCGCCAGGCCTGCTCCCGCCACGCCGCGACGAGCTGGAACAGCCCGGTGTAGCCAACCCCGAACGGAGTCTCGATTCTGACCGTGTCCGGGTCGAACCGCGCGGCCAGCTCGGCCAGCATGGGCTCGGTCACCTTGTTGAGGAAATCGTCCACCTTGTCGTGGTCGTCCTTGCGGCTCTGACCCTCCGGAGTCACCATGCCGATCGCCGCGAGGGTGAACGGAAGATCGCGGTTGATATGCGCGCTCATGCCAAGCAATAGGTCACCGGAGCCGGTGGTCCGGCGTTCCGCGGCGGAGTCAAACGCGATCAGCCATGCCTCCGGCACCTGGGACCGGTTCCCGGCCAGCCAGTTGTCGTAGGCGTTGAAGTAGTACTTGGCGAACACCGCGTCCTCGTGGTTAACCCACGGCGTGTCCTGGAAGTAGCCGGGTTGCTGCGCGGCCCATAGGTAGGTCTGGGTGGTGCGCAGGTAGGCCAGCGCGAACATCGCGTTGTGGTCGCAGGACCGCCCGAGCGGCTCGAACCGGCGCTCCATCTCCCGGATCACCGCGCGGACGCAGTTCATCCGGCCGGCCACGCAATCGTTGGCGCTGTTCGGGTTGTACTCGTCGGTCAGCCCCGGTAGCAGCGAGGACCAGGAGACGAAGATCGGTTCATCAGCGTGCGCCGACTGCTGGCCGGCCGGGACGACCAACCCGACCGTGAGGACCAGGGCAGCAAGCACACCGATACGCCGCCTGAGACGCATTATCGGCTCCTTCGGTACAGGCCCGGGACGCAACCGGGCAACCGGCTATAGATACCACGCGCGTCCCACGAGCGCATGTGAGAATGCGTAAGTTCCTCGTAACCGCTCAGTAACGTTCGAAGCCGCGATCGAGAATGCGCACTCGGCCGCGCAGAAACGGGTTTGCGAACGTCCGCGAATGGGCAGCCATCCTTGTGCTCCTGCAGCCCTGGATGGGGACATATCAGGTTCGACGTGTACGGATGCCGCGTCAGAGCGGACGATTAAGGATGCCCGCGACACACTTCGAGCGGCGTTGTCGGTGGCTGTCGAGGAAGAGCTGATCGGTAGGACGATCAGCAGACATTCACAGCGAGAACCTCTCCGGCGGTGGCCACCCGGCACCCTTCACCGGCTCAGTGCGACTCGCCAGGGACTCGTCGGTCAGGCCATAGATCATCGTGCGCATGGTCGCCATCCGGTCGCGGCGCAGCGCCAGGACCTGATCAAGCGAGGGGCGGACCTGACGGTCCCGCGGAATCCCCGGGGTGTCCGGCATCTCGTCCCAAGGCAGGTCTAGCGGGCTCTACGGGGAGGGATCGCCGAGGATGGCTCGGCGCACCCACGCGTCGGTGGCGAACACCAGGTGGCGCAGGGTCTCAATGAACGACCACTCGCCGTCCACAGACTGGTGCAGGAGCCGGGGTCGAGGCCGCGAGCGCGCTCGACGGTGTTGTCCCAGAGCCGCTCGACGATGCCCCACGCCTCCCGGAAGCCGCCAGGCTGGGTGGGGCGCATCTTGGCTCGATCAGGGTCGCGCCGGTCGAGTTCCGCATTGACGAGGGGCGCTATGTCGACCCCGTTGACCAGAACGTTTTGATCTCACCGTCGATCCGGATATCGATCAACTCGACGCCGCGCATCACTACCCCGCTCAAGTCGACCCCGCGGAACCAGGCCTGGGAGAGGTCGGCGGCGCGAAACTGAGCACCGGTCAGGTCGACGCGCTCGAAGCGCGAGCCGCTCAGATCATCCCCCGTAAAGTCAGCCATGGCCGGACCCTAGCCGTGCCCGCCGAATGTCGGCCACGGTCCCGCGAGCATCCGGCACGGGGCGGAGTTACAGCCGCGCCTGCTCTGCTGCGGCTCCGAGCTGATCCGGTTCCCGGCGCCCCCACACGGGGGTCTCACTCAGAACTGTCGGGCCGCGACGACGGCCAAGTCTCCGGACACCCGCAGCGCCAGTGCGTCGGCGCTCGTCGCGTTACGAGCGTTAAGGGAAACTGCCTGACCGGCAGTCGAACCACGAAGGTCCGAGCCGACCTCGAAGTGCGCTGTCATCGGCAGTTTCCGTCTACCGATACGCGGCATGTACGTGCACTCATCGGAGCTCTTTCTCACCAACCGGCCCAGCGATCCGGGCCACCAGCGCGGTGTCGGTGCCCCACGTACATCGACGTCGGCACCCAAAGCTGCCAGCACCTCACGGAAGGAGCCCGGGTCAGGATGTTCGATGTGGATGGATTTCAGGGCGAGACCGGGCGCTGCGGTGACTGCAGGATGCGCGGCCGCGCCCCAGCAGATCAGGAAGGGGGTTACGCCAGCGGTCAACGCGTTGCTCGTCAGGCGCCAACTCAGCAGCGACCCTGACGTGTCAACTCGGTGACCGTCGAGCACGCCACCGGGATCGACGCCCGCCGCGCGTGCGTTCGCGACCGCAGCGTCGATGTCGTCTACCGCCAACGCCCACCCCACCAGGCCGCGGTGCCTCCCGCCTCCCGTAGCGAGGACGCCGAAACGGTTCGCAAGGTAAGCGACAGCAGTATCGAGGTGCGCGTAGATGACGTGATCGATCATCACGGGTCCAGCATCGCCTCGAAGCTCGCGCTGTCATCGGCATTCCGTGTATCTCCCGGCGGCAGATCCGGGCGGTTGATCAAGTCTGACCTGCCTGAGGTCGCCGGGGCGCCGTCCGCGTCGGGCCCCAACGGCAACCTGGCGCGCTTGCGTTGGCAGCACTGGACTGCGAGTGCATGCATAGAAACGACCTCGGGCACGGGGATGCCGGGGGCTGTTGTGACGTCGACCGGAAGCCGGCAGAGGATCGGCGGTCACGGTCGCACGGGCCCCTGGGTGTTATGGCCGGCTACCCCAGCAGGCTGTCGATGGCGATGACAATGAAGAACACGAGCACGACCTCGCTGACCACCCACGAGTTGGTGTTCATCCAGTCGCGTGCCTTGGGAAGGAAGGCCCGCCCCCGCTTGCCGAACGCGAGCACGATGAGCACCGGCAACGCCAGCAACAGCAACGTGAGCCCCAGGAAGGGAAGCAGGTGCCACCAGGGATCGCCGTGGCTCGCCAGGAAGGCACCGACGGCGACCGAGGTGAGGATGTCGGTTGGAAACACCCCCAAGAGGAGGAACCCGAGGCGGAACGAGAACCAGCTTGCCCATCCACTTGGGCGGCTCCGCGGTCTTCCTGGTCAGGAAGACATGCACCCCGGCGGCCACCAGCAGCACCAGGACGATGATGTCAACAATGTCGCTGGAGCCACCCTCACGGGGCACGCCGCTGCTGAGCAGGTAGGCGATCGAGACGATGAGGGTGATGGACATGGCGGCGCCGGCGAGGTAGGCGCCGGTGTTGCGCAGCCAGTTCTTGCTGGTGGCTAGGAAAATGGCGCTGAGGATCTGCGGGCCGGCGACCATCACGAACGCCATCGGGAGGATCTTCAGCTGGTTCACGACGGGACCCTTCGGTTGACTGATCGCCAGCGGGCGCGACCGGGCATGCCCGCCTGTGAAGGGCTCCGCATGCAGCAACGCATCTCAGCCATGCCAACGTGTGTCACCCGCGGCCGATGAGCATAACTTCGTCTGGCCTGGTGGTTCCATCCGACGACACGCCTAGCCCGGTCGTGATGACGAATGAGCGTCGAGACGTATTGGCAGTTCCGAGCCCGGCTTGTCAGCCTCTCCTCCCGCTGCTCGACGACGCGGGGCGACGCTCCTCCGGCGCCGTAACGTCGGCCGTCTTCGCGCCGAGGGCAGTGACCAGTTCGTCGCCGTCGACGGTCGCGGCGACGCCGTGAGCTCCGGCCCCGATAGAGATCTTGTGGCCGCGGATGCGCTGGTCTGCGACGACCGGCCAAGGGCGGAGCGACCCGAACGGCGTGATCGTTCCCCGGTCGTAGCCGGTGACCTCCTTGGCCGTTGCGGCGTCGGGCATCGACAACCGGCTGACGCCCAGCACAGCGCGGAGCTTGGGCCATGCGATCGTTCGGTCGCCGGGCACAAGCACGAACAGGTAGTCGTCGGCGCCCCGGCGCACGACGATCGTCTTGACGACGGCCGCCGGCTCGACACCGCGGGCGGCGGCGGCCTCGGCCAGACTGCGCACCCGCCCGTGACGGACGACCTCATATGTGAGCCCGGACGCCTGGAGCGCCTCCAAAGCACGCTCTTCACCCACGCAGCCGGAGTCTAAGCGCGATCATGCGCAGGTCCACCACATGCATGCACGAGGCGAGAGACTGATCGACGATGACACGCCTGTTCGTCGCCGTCTGGCCGCCGGCCGAGGTCACGGCCGTGTTGTCGGCTATAGACAGGCCCGTTGTCCGGGGGGTTCGCTGGTCCGTGCCAGAGCAGTGGATGGTCAAGGTCCGTCCGGTCGGTCATGTGGATGACCGAGTCGTCCCGCCGTTGGTCGACGTGCTCGAGGCCGAGCTCGATGGCGCACCCGCGGTCGAGTGCACGATCGGACCAGCAACCCGGCGGGTCGGTGGACAGTGGCTGGGGGTTCCCGTCAACGGGCTCGACGATCTTGCGGCAGCGGTGTTCGAAGCGACCGAGGAACTCGTTCCGGTGACCCACCCACAGCCGTTCCAAGCCGACATCGTGCTCGCCCGCGGCCGGGTCCCCGAGGATCTCGCCGGTACGCCGGTCTCCGCGTGGTGGACGGCCCATGGGCTCTCCCTGGTGGCGGACCGATCGAGTCAGTGGGCCATCCGGTTCGAGGATCTCGCCCATATACGACTCGGCTGACCCTCGCGTCAGGCAGGCGCAACGGATGCGGACGGCTCAGGTGTCTGCTTCGCGCTGCGGGAGCCGGCCACGTGGCTTCAGCTGGGTGGTTGGCATGGGGGGAGCGGGAAGGGGATCGCCCTTGTATCCGTGGACCTCTCCGAACCGGTCGTCCCCGGCGGCCCAGCCGTCGCGGAACCCGACGATCTCGTCGTGGCTGCGGCCGACGAAGTTCCACCACATGACGATCTGCTCCTCGAACGGCTCGCCGCCAAGCAGCAGCAACCGGCCGGGCTCATCAGCGTGCAGCGCCAGCTCGGAGCGGCCGGTGCCGAGATAGAGCAGCGGCCCAGGCGCGAGTTCGACTCCGTCGACCGCCGCGGTTCCCGAAAGGGCAAGCACGGCATACTCGAACTCGGGCTGAAGCGGCAACCGGGTATCGGCGCCAGGCGCCAGCACGGCCTCGGCTCCGACCAGTGGACTGTACAGCCGGGCTGGGGAGGTCGAACCGTCCAATGAACCCATGATCACGGTTACCAGGGCGCCGGAGTCGGCGAGCACGGGCAGTTCCGCATGATGCTCGAAGTGCGGTTGGACGTTGCGATCGTGCTCAGGCAGGGCGACCCAGAGCTGAACGCCATGCAGGGTCGGCGATCGGTCTGGCGGCGACTCCTCCGAATGCGAGATGCCCTGACCCGCCGTCATGAGATTGAGTTGCCTGGGCCGGACGTACTGGTGGCTGCCGAGGCTGTCGCGGTGCAGAACGTCGCCTTCTACCAACCAGCTCACGGTCTGGAGCCCGGTGTGCGGATGGGGCGGCACCCGCATACCCGCCGACGTCGAGACGTCTTCCGGGCCGTACTGGTCCACGAAGCACCATGCGCCGACCATCCGGCGGTCCCGGTGCGGCAAGGTGCGCGTGACCACCATGCCTCTGGTGCCCAACACGACCTCGCGGCCGTACAGCAGCTCCTGGACCGGTGCCCCTGCGACGGCCACGTGACCGCCGCAGACGGCCTCTTCAGGAGCGAGCTCGAGGTTGCTCACCACGCGACTGTAAGACGCCTGCCGCCTCCTCGGCGAGAAGGCGTTGCACAGGGCGCGGTGTTAGAGCCTGGTGACCTTGGCGCTCGGGTACGTGACCCGACGGATCGTGGATCCGAAGTCCACGAGCACAACGCTCTCGGATTCGACACCGATCACCCGGCCGAGACCGTGGCGATCGTGGGTGAGCCGATCGTCCACAGCGAGGCGCTCCACCGGGCGGGCCTCGCGGAGGACATTGAACGGACTCGCCGGCAGGACAGGGCGCCGGGCGGTGCGTTGAGTCATGCGGGACAGTGTGCTCCTCCACTGGCTCGTCGTCATCCGGAGCCCCCGGATTTGGTGGAAGTCGTCATCGGGCAACCTCAACGCAGCCAGGGACTGTTCTTACCCGGATTGATCTTGTTGTGGCGGCGCATTGCCCTGTGCCGCCGCTTCCACACCGCAGCTTCCTGGGCACGCAGCCGGGCGTCGGTGCGCCGGGCCTGGAACGCGGCCTCCCGCCCGAGCTTGCGCCAGCTCGCCAGCCGGCGCTCGTCCAGCTCGCCCTCGGCGACCGCATCCAACACGGCACAATCCGGCTCGGTTTCATGCCCGCAATCGCGGAACCGGCAGCGCTCCGCCAGTTCTTCGACGTCGGGGAACGCCGTCGCGACGGCATCCTGGTCGGCGACAAGGCCGACCGAGCGAAGCCCCGGAGTATCCAGCACGACACCTCCGGCCGGCAGGACCACGAGCTCTCTGTGTGAGGTCGTATGCCGCCCCTTACCGTCAGCCCGACGGGTTTCGCGGGTCGCCATGACCGTGGCACCGGCGAGGGTATTGGTCAGTGTCGACTTCCCCGCGCCGGACGGGCCAAGCAGCACCAGCGTCCGTCCGGGTGCGAGATGGGCACGAACACCTTCGACATCGTCGGCAGCCTTCGCGTCGATCGCCAACACGTCCACCCCAGGTGCCGCAGCCGCCACCTCTTCGCGCATGCCGGCGGGATCGGGCACCAAATCAGCCTTGGTGAGAACGACCAGCGGCCGAGCGCCACTCCCCCACGCCAGCACGAGCAACCGCTCGATTCGGCCGATCTCTGGCTCGGGGTCGAGATGCTCGACGACCACCACAAGATCGACGTTCGCAGCAAGGATCTGGGCATTCGACGTCGTATCGGCGCTGTCCCGCACGACCGAGGTCCGGCGGGGCAGAACCGCCTCGATCGTTGTCCGGTCGTCGGGCCAATGGCGCACGACGGTCCAGTCTCCGACCGTGGGGGCGGCTGTTCGGTCTGTCGCCAGGGCTGCGAGCACATCACGGCCCAGGGAGGCGCGCAGCGCGCCGTCGGCCCCCACCAGGTCGGCACCGCCCCGGTCGACGCGGCGAACCCGAGCAGGCACATGGTCGCCCTGGCGGCTGAAGGGATCGAACGCGGCTGCGAGAGTGGAATCCCAGCCAAGTTCGGCCAGGAACGGATGGTCAGACACAATCGGGACCTTTCAGGATCCGGGCCCCGCACCTGCGGTGTCGGCGATCAGACGGCGACGGGCCCTCGGTCAGGTGGGCGAGCGAGCAGGACGAAGCTGGTCATCTCCGCACACCTCCCGTCGTTGCGTCGACACCTCAACGGCGTCGGCTTCACCGTACGGGGTGGGTGGTGCTGCTCGCGACCAGGTTTCCGGGCCGCATACGGTGTGGGTGTGGCCGGCACGCACGCCGTGACCAATCAGCCGCCGCCGCTGGTCGGCCGGGATCTGCTCGCAGACGACCCTGCGCTGACCGAGGCGGTCGAGCGGCACGGAGCCGACGGCTGCCTCCCTCGCCTGCACGAGCTGGGCGTTCTCGCCGGCTCCGAAGCCGCGCGGCGTCTCGCCGTCGATGCCGACTCCAATCCGCCGGTGCTGAGAACGCACGACCGATACGGCAACCGGATTGATGAGGTCACCTTCCATCCCGCATGGCACCGGCTGATGACCAGCGCCGTCGAGTTCGGTCTGCACGCGGCGCCATGGGCAGATGACCAACCGGTCGCGCACACCGCCAGGGCGGCCGGGTTCCTGATCTGGAGCCAGGTCGAGTCGGGACACATGTGCCCGATTTCTATGACGTACGCCGCCGTCCCGGCGCTACGAGCCGACCCCGGAGTATCGGCGGTCTGGGAGCCGCGACTTGCCTCGCGTGAGTATGACCCAGGTCTCCGCTCTCCAGGAGGCAAGCGGGGCTGCCTGGCCGGGATGGCGATGACCGAGAAGCAGGGCGGCTCCGACGTCCGCGCCAACACGACCAGAGCGGAGCGCGCGACCGACGCCGGGTGGTATGCCCTGACTGGGCACAAGTGGTTCTGCTCCGCTCCGATGAACGACCTGTTCCTCGTGCTGGCTCAGGCGCCTGGCGGGCTGACCTGTTTCGCCGTCCCCAGGGTCCTCGACGACGGCACCCGCAACCCGTTCCATCTCCAGCGGCTCAAGGACAAACTCGGCAACCGGGCGAACGCCTCCGCAGAGGTCGAGTTCGACCAAACTCTCGGCGTTCGCCTCGGCGATGAAGGCCGCGGCGTTGCGACGATCATCGACATGGTGGCGGCGACCCGGCTGGACTGCGTTCTCGGCTCGACCGCGTTGATGCGCCGGGCCGTCGCGGAGGCCAGCTGGCACGCGGCTCACCGATCGGCGTTCGGGAATCTGCTCGCCGACGCACCGGTCATGCAGGCGGTGCTCGCCGACTTGGCCGTCGAGACAGAGGCAGCTATGGCGCTGTCGATAAGGCTCGCCGGGTCGATCGACGCCGACGCCGACCCGCAGGAGCGGGCGCTGCGCCGAATCGGATTGCCCATTGCCAAGTTTTGGGTCTGCAAACGGGCTCCGAGCGTCGTCGGGGAAGCGCTGGAATGCCTGGGCGGCAACGGCTATGTCGAGGAGAGTGGCATGCCGCGCCTATATCGGGAGGCGCCGCTCAACTCGATCTGGGAAGGCGCCGGCAACATCCAGGCGCTGGACCTGATGCGTGTCCTCGCTCGCGAGCCGGACGCCGTGGTCGCCTGGCACGCCGAGGTCGAGACCGTCAAGGGCGCCGACCGTTATCTGGACGCGGATCTCGACGAGACCGACCGGGTGCTCCGTGAAGTCGCCGCCGATCCTTCCACCGGCGGGTATCTGGCCCGGCGGCTCGCAAGCCGAATGACGCTGCTCCTTCAGGGGTCGTTGCTGGTCCGGTTCGCGCCGGCCGCAGTTGCCGATCTCTTCTGTACGACCCGCTTCGGGAAGATGGAGGGAGCCTTCGGCGCGCTGCCGGCAGGGGCGGACCTCTTGGCAGTCCTGGCCAGAGCTACTCCGGAGTCGCCATGATCTGCCCGGCCTGTCGTGACCGTCGCCACGAGGAATGCCTGGCGGCGGTCAAGGAGGCGCCGTCGTGGTGCGACTGCCAGCACCAGTCAATCGACCGACCTGTCGAGCCCGCGACCGGTCATGCGTCCCCATGACTTCGGTCCAGCGATCGTGACCGCGCTCGAGGGCTGAAGTCGGAGTCAGCCGTCAGAACTCGATCGAGCAGCCGGGTATCTCGGTCAGGTCCACGACCTGCTCGCCATCGACCTCGATCACGAACGACCCCTCGCAGCTGCCCGGCGACAGTGTGCCGTCGAACGTCGCCGTTGCGCTGCGGCCGTCGGTGGTGGTGCCCGCGCACTCCGCAGTCCCGATCAGATCGACGCCGTCCAGATTCATGTCTGTGGTGCATTCGGGATCGCCCTCGAGCTCGATACCTTCCTCGGCGAGCCGATCACGGACATTGGCCGCGAGAGCACGGGCCACCGTATCGTTGGTCGCCTGGTCGACCTGTTCGCCGACTTCGGAGCACGTAGGCAACGCCAACACAGCGACGGCTATGAGCGGAATGGGAATTCGCACCTGCCGGATCGTACGACGTGAAGGTCGCTGAGCGGCAATCCCCCCAGTCGCAGCCGACGGGCTGATGCTCCGCCCCCGCGAGACTCAGGATATGAGACACGTGTCCGAATGGTGGACGAATGCTGCACACTGAGCACGTAGCCATGCCATGATCTCCCGCATGTCGTCTGCGACCGGTGTGTTCCTCGTGGCCCGTCGCCACGTGGACTTCGGTCGCGTGCGCAGCATGATCTGTCCGTCGGCCTGACCGCGCCCAACTGACCCCAATCAGCCGGGCGCGCGGACGCGCCGGCCGGGTCGCTCAGGACACCTGGACACCTCCGTCGCCAGTCGCGTGCCCCTCAGCCTGCGAGGACCTCGCACATGGCATCCACCACAGCTCCCGCGAAGCGCAAACGCGGCGAGGGTCAGTGGGCGCTTGGCCATCTCGAACCGCTGAACCCGAACGAGCGGTTCAAGAAGGATGACGACGGTCTGAACGTCCGGGCCCGGATAGAGAACGTGTACAGCAAGCGCGGTTTCGCGAGCATCGACCCAGCAGACCTGCGCGGCCGGTTCCGCTGGTGGGGTCTTTACACGCAGCGCCGAGCCGGGATCCCCGGCGGCCGGACCGCGCTGCTCGAACCACACGAGCTCGACGACGAGTACTTCATGATGCGGATCCGGATCGACGGCGGCCAGCTGACGACCGATCAACTGCGGGTGATCGCCGACGTGTCCACGACCTATGCCCGGGACACCGCCGACATCACCGACAGGCAGAACGTCCAGCTGCACTGGGTGCGGGTCGAGGACGTACCGGAGATCTGGCAGCGGCTGGAGGCCGTCGGCCTGTCCACGACCGAATCGTGCGGCGACGTCCCACGGGTGGTGCTCGGCTCGCCGGTCGCCGGCATCGCTGCGGCGGAGGTTCTCGACGCCACCTGGGCAGTAGAGGAGATCCACCGCCGCTATATCGGCTCACCGGAGTTCTCCAACCTGCCACGCAAGTTCAAGACTGCGATCAGTGGGCTGACCGACGTCGTACACGAGGTCAACGACGTCGCGTTCGTCGGTGTGCTCCACCCCGAGCACGGTCCTGGGCTCGACCTGTGGGTCGGCGGTGGGTTGTCGACCAACCCAAAGCTGGCCCAACGGCTCGGTGCGTGGGTGCCGCTCCCCGAGGTGCCGGAGGTCTGGGCCGGCGTCGTCGGAATCTTCCGCGACTACGGCTACCGCCGGCTGCGGACCCGGGCCCGGCTGAAGTTCCTCGTCGACGACTGGGGTGCCGAGCGGTTCCGCGAAGTGCTCGAGACCGAGTACCTGGGCAGGCGGCTCATCGACGGGCCAGCTCCACCGATCCCGGCCCGGCCGTTCGACCACATCGGGGTGCATCCGCAGCACGACGGTCGGTTCTACGTCGGCGTGGCTCCGCTGGTCGGCCGGGTGTCCGGCACTCTGCTGCACAAGCTCGCGGACACCGCCGAAGCACACGGCTCGACTCGCTTGCGCACTACCCCGTACCAGAAGTTGGTGATCCTCGACGTCGAGCCCGACCAGACCGAGCCGCTGGTACAGGACCTCGACGCCCTCGGCCTCTCGGCCCGGCCGAGCCCATTTCGTCGCTACACCATGGCGTGCACCGGGCTGGAGTTTTGCAAGCTCGCGATCGTCGAGACCAAAGGTCTGGCCATTGGCACCGTGGCCGAGCTCGAGTCCCGGCTCGCCGACGTCGCCGACGAGCTCGACACGCCCATCACGCTCAACGTCAACGGCTGCCCCAATTCGTGCGCCCGGATCCAGGTCGCCGACATCGGGCTCAAGGGCCAGATCGTCAAGGACCAGGACGGGTTTCAGGTGCACCTTGGCGGCGGCGTCGGACTCGACGCGGGATTCGGCCGCAAGCTCCGCGGCCTGAAGGTCATCGCCAGCGAGCTGCCGGACTACGTGGAGCGGATCGTGCGCCGTTACCTGGCTGGGCGCGAACCCGGTGAGCGGTTCGCTCAGTGGGTCGCCCGAGCCCCGGAAGAGGAGCTGCAGTGAGCGAGACCCGCGCCGCCGTCCTGTACTGCCCGTTCTGCGCCGAGGAGAACCTCCACCCGGTCGAGCAGCACGGCGGATGGGAGTGCCGGTCGTGCCTGCGCGTCTTCGCGGTCAAGGTGCTCGGGCTTGCCCCTCGGGCGGCATCGCTCGCCGGTCGAGCCGACCCACGGAGGCAGCGATGACGCTGACCGTCACGGAGAGCCTCGAGGAGCTGGCTCTGGACGCGGCCCGAAACCTCGAAGACGCCAGTGCCGAGGAGGTCGTTCGTTGGGCCGTCGACACGTTCGGCGACCGGTTCGTCGTCACTGCGTCGATGTCCGATGGCGTGCTCTCGCACCTCGCCGGACGGGCCGTGCCTGGTATCACGGTGCTGTTCCTAGACACTGGCTACCACTTCGCCGAGACGATCGGCACCCGCGACGCCGTCGCGGCCACCTACCCGGTGAACGTCAAGACCGTCACGCACCCGTTGCGGGTGCCCGAGCACGAGGCGGAGTACGGGCGGTTGTACGAGATCGATCCTGACCTTTGCTGTGCCATTCGCAAGATCTGGCCGTTGGACCGCGCGCTGCGGCCGTACGACGCGTGGGCAAGCGGGGTGCGCCGAGCCGAACTCGCGGCGCGAGCCAACACCCCCGTCGTCGGCTGGGACGCCAAGCGCCGCAAGGTCAAGGTCAACCCGCTCGCGACGTGGACCGACGCGCAGGTCGCCGACTACGTCGCCGAGCACGACATCCTGGTGAACCCGCTGCGCCAGATCGGGTATGCCTCCATCGGCTGCGCACCGTGCACCCGGCCGGTGGCCGACGGAGAGGACGCCCGGTCCGGCCGGTGGGCAGGCTCGGCCAAGGTCGAGTGCGGGATCCACTGATGAGCAGGCCGACCTATCCCGTCATGCTGGACGTCGCCGGGCGCCGGGTCGTGGTCGTCGGCGGCGGGCCGGTGGCGGCACGCCGGGCTAGGCCGCTCGCCGACGCCCACGCCGACCTGCTTGTGGTGTCCCCCTACCTGTGCGAGGCCCTGGCCGACCTCGTGGCCGACGGTAGGGCGCAATGGCGTCCGCGCGGCTATACCGACGGCGACCTCGACGGCGCCTGGTTCGTCCACACCGCGACCGGCGACCGCGAGACCGACGACGCGGTCGCCGCGGCGGCCGAGGCAGCGCGAGTCTGGTGCATCCGCGCCGACGACGCGGAACGGTCGAGTGCATGGAGTCCCGCCGTGGCCCGGGTGGGCGACCTGCTGGTCGCGGTCAGCGGCGGCGGCGACCCGCACCGTGCGGTCACCCTCCGCAACGCCGTGCAGACGGCGCTGGAGACCGGCTCCTTGCCGCTGCGCCGACGTCGGCGCGGCCGGGTCGGGTCGGTGGCGCTCGTCGGTGGTGGTCCGGGCGACCCGGGGCTGGTCACCACGCGGGGACGGCAGTTGTTGGCGCAGGCGGATGTCGTCGTGGTCGACCGGCTGGCGCCGCGCGCCTTGCTCGACGGGCTCGACCCCGACGTCGAGATCGTCGACGTCGGGAAGACGCCCGGCAACCACCCGGTGACCCAGGAAGAGATCAATCGGGTGCTCATCGAACATGCGAGCGCCGGCCGGCGGGTCGTACGACTCAAGGGCGGTGACCCGTTCGTCCTCGGCCGCGGCGGTGAGGAGGTCGCTGCATGCCGCGAGGCGGGCGTTCCGGTCGAGGTCGTGCCCGGTGTAACCAGCGCCGTCGCAGTCCCGGCGGCGGTCGGCATTCCCGTAACCCATCGCGGGCTGGCCAGGCAGTTCACCGTTGTTTCTGGGCACGATGGGCTCGATTGGCCGTTGCTCGCGGCGATCGAAGGCACGATCGTTCTGCTGATGGGTGTGAGCCGGCTGCAGGAGACCGCGGACCGGCTGATCGGGCATGGCCGCGATCCCAACACTCCGGCGGCTGTCGTCGAGGACGGCTACGGACCCGGCCAGCGGCTGACCGTCGGCACTCTGGCGACGATCGCCGACCTTGCCGCCGAACGCAACGTGCGCCCGCCCGCCGTGATCGTCGTCGGCGAAGTGGTCACCTTGGCGAGCGAGGCGGCTTAGGTAGCGGCCGACGCTTCGTCAGATCCACTGGACTGGTAGGCACCCGCATTAGATCGGTCAGCATGCGTGCCGGTTTCTCCGCTCGGTGGTTCTTGCCCTTCGCCTTGGCCACTGCTCTTCCTGCTCGGCCGCATACCCCGATCGCGGGTGATCGCCGCCGGCTATCGCCTCCCCCCGATCGTCAGGTCGCGCCGCGGGCCAGGGCGACCAACCGACTCACCGCCCGGAAGTACTTCTTGCGATAACCGCCGGCGAGCAGCTCCGCTGCGAACAGCCGGTCCAGCGGTACTCCACTTGCGACGACCGGAACGTCGCGGTCGTACAGCCGATCGGCGAGGACAACCAGCCGCAGTGCCGTGGCCTGATCGTCCACGGTTCGGACACCGCGCACGTGCATGCGGGAGATCCCGTCAACGAGCGGCCCGTACCGGGACGGATGCAGGGCAGCCAGGTGCCGGCAGAGCTCGTCGAAGTCGTCCAGGGTGCCACCGGGCACCTCGGCCATCGCCGCCAGCTGCGTGTCGTCGACCGGCTCCGGAGCGCTCGGCAGCCCGCGGTGGCGGTAGTCCTCTCCGTCGATCCGCACCACGTCGAACCGTGCTGACAACGACTGGATCTCGCGGAGGAAGTCCTGGGCTGCGAACCGGCCCTCGCCCAGTTTGCCGGGCAAGGTGTTGCTCGTGGCAGCGAACCGGACGTCAGCTTCCGAAAGCCGACCCAGCAGCGTCGCCACCAGAACCGTGTCACCAGGATCGTCGAGCTCGAACTCGTCGATGCAGACGAGCCGGCACCGGGAGAATTGCTCGACGGTTGGAGCGAAACCAAGCATGCCAGCGAGGTTCGTCAGCTCGACGAACGTGCAGAAGACTCGCTGCCGGCGGGGCACAGCACTGGCGTGCCACAACGACGCCAACAAGTGCGTCTTGCCGACACCGAACCCACCGTCGAGATAGAGGCCAGGCCGGTCCTCAGGAGGGGCTGCGCGCCGGCGACGCCACCCCCGCCGGCGCTGGGAGCCGGCACCGGTCCGCGCTGAGAACGCCCGCGCCGCCGCGACCGCTGCGGCCTGCGTCGGCTGGGCCGGATCTGGCAGGTAGGTCTCGAACCGGACGGTGTCGAAGCGCGGCGGCGGCACCAGTTGCGCGATCAGTTTCTCCGCCGGCACCTCGGGTCGACGGTCCGCGAGGTGTGCCGGCATGCGCGCCAGGCTACGGGTCTGGTGGGATTCGCCCGTGCAACAGATCTTCCCCACCCAGGGGCAGCTTGGGCCCGAGGAGTTGGTGGGCGTCTACGAGTACCCCGCCGACGTTCGCTGGTTGCGAGCCAACATGGTGACGAGCCTCGACGGCGCAGCCCAGGGCTGGAACGGGCGGTCGGGCACGCTGTCCTCTCCCGCCGACAAGCACGTGTTCGCGATGCTGCGGGGCCTCGCCGACGTGATCCTGGTCGGCGCCGGCACTGCTCGAAAGGAGAAGTATGGCCCGGACGAACCACGGCTGGAATATGCAGCGCACCGCAGGGCCTTGGGCCAGCGTCCGACGCCACCCATCGCCGTCGTCAGCGGCCGGCTTGACCTGGACCCCGACGGCCCGCTGTTTTCGGGCGTCGGCGAGCCGACGCTGGTGCTCACCGCCGAGCAGTCTCCGCCGGACCGGCGCGCCGGGCTCGCCGAGCGAGCCGAGGTCATTGTTGTCGGCGACGATCAGGTGGACCTGCACTTAGCCCTGGACGCCCTCGTGCAGCGTGGCCACAACCGGGTGCTGTGCGAAGGTGGCCCATTGCTGCTCGGCCAACTGGTCGCAGCCGGACTGCTCGACGACCTCTGCCTGACGTTCGCGCCGTTGCTCCGCGGCGGCGGCGCCGACCGAGCACTCAACGGCCCCGCGATGCCAGACGTCCCGATGCAGTTGACCCACATTCTCGAGGACGGCGGCACCCTTATCACCCGCTGGCTTCGCTCGTCCGACGGTAGCCCGGGTGTCGACGGCGGCCGGTAGCGGCGAGGATGGAGCCATGCGCCTGCCTGTGATGCCACCCGTCCCGCCCATGCTCGCCAAGTCGGTCTCCGATATCCCCGATGTCGGCTACGTCGAGCCCAAATGGGACGGTTTCCGCACCATCGTGTTCCGGGACGGCGACGAGGTCGAGCTCGGCAGCCGCAACGAGCGGCCGATGACCCGCTACTTCCCTGAAGTCGTCGCCGCGGTGCAAGCCAACCTGCCCGAGCGCTGTGTAGTCGACGGCGAGATCGTCGTCGTGCGGGGGGACCGCCTCGACTTCGACGCGCTTCAGCAGCGCATCCACCCCGCCGCTTCCCGGGTCAACCTGCTCGCCAGGGAGACGCCCGCGTCGTTCATCGCCTTCGACCTGCTGGCGATCGACGACGAGTCACTCATGGAGACGCCCTTCCGCGAGCGGCGACGACGCCTCGAGACCGTCCTGCAGGACGCACGCCCACCGGTGTACGTCACACCGGCCACGACCGACATGGCGACCGCCCATCGGTGGTTCGAGGTCTTCGAGGGAGCCGGCCTGGACGGCGTCGTCGCCAAGCCGGTCGGCGCCCCGTACACCCCTGACAAGCGGACGATGTTCAAGATCAAGCATGAACGCACGGCCGACTGCGTGGTCGCCGGCTTCCGTTGGCACAAGAGCGGGCCGGTCATCGGCTCGCTCTTGTTGGGGCTCTACAACGACGACGGAGCGCTGCAGCATGTCGGGGTTTCGGCGTCGTTTCCGATGAAGCGGCGGGCCGAGCTGGTCGAGGAGCTGGCCCCGTACCGGATGGACGATCCGGCCGGCCATCCCTGGGAAGCCTGGGCGGAGGCCGAGGCACAGGCCGGCGGTCGGCTGCCCGGCGCGGTGTCGCGTTGGAACGCGAAGAAGGACCTGTCCTGGCTTCCGTTGCGGCCCGATCTCGTGGTCGAGGTGGCCTACGACCACATGGAGGGCGACCGGTTCCGGCACACCGCACAGTTCCGGCGGTGGCGCCCGGACCGCGAGCCGGCATCCTGCACCTACGATCAGCTTGACCAGCCCGTGCGGTTCGACCTCGCCGACGTGCTGACCGCCGGCCGGGTGTGAACCGGCGATAGTGGAGGTGCCCGTGTACGACGTCGTCGTCCTGGTCGAGCAGCCCGTCACTGACTGGGACGCTCGGCAGATCACCGCGCTGCACTACGAATCGGCTGAACCGGTCCACTACCACGTCCTCCTGCCGGTCGAGGACGCCGCGGCAGGCGTCGAGGCCACCATCGGCTCACTCGCCACCAGCGAGATGATGGGTACGGCGACGCTCTACCTCGACGAAACCGACTACGAGCAGCTGAACGAGGAGGTGCGGGAAGCCGGCGACCGGGCCCTGACGGAGTCGGTACAGGCGTTTCGACGCGCCGGTGCCGATGCCGATGGCGAGCTCACTGCGGACGATCCGCTCGACCGGCTCGCGGCCGTGGTTCGCCAGCGGGAGGCCGCGGAGGTGGTGATCCTCACCCGATCGCATGTCGTCGCTGAGATGCTGCACGTCGACTGGACGAACCGCGCTCGCCGCAAACTGTCGGTCCCGATCCTGCACCTGGTCGCCCAGGAGGAACCGGATTGGGAGTCCGAGGTCGAGGACGAGGAATCGGAAGGCAACGAGGGTTAGTCGAGGTCGGGCAGGCCCATGCCAATCGGAGGTGGGTTTCCCACGGTGTCCGGCCGCGACTTGCTTGGCTGCACCCGCTTGGGTTCGCCGGGCATTTTCGGGTAGTTCGGTGGGTAGGGCAGATCGCCCAACCCGCCCGCTTCGTCGCGCGAAGCCAGCTCCAACAGCGGTTCGAGCGAGTGGTGGATCTCGTCGATCGACGCGTGCGGGTCGCCCCGCTCGGCAAAGCGAGCAGCGACAGTCCGCACCGTGAAGTCGTCGGGAACGACGTGCGACAGCTCGTCCCACGTCACCGGCGTTGACACGGTCGCTATCGGGGTTCGCCGCACGGACCACGCCGACGCGATGGTCCGGTCGCGGGCGTTCTGGTTGAAGTCGATGAACACCCTCTGGCCCCGCTCTTCCTTCCACCACGCCGTCGTCACCAGCGCAGGCGCCCGGCGCTCGACCTCGCGGGCGAAGGCGATGGCTGCCCTCCGTACCTCGACGAAGGTCCATCGCGGTTCGATCCGGACGTACACGTGCACGCCGCGACCGCCGCTCGTCTTGGGAAATCCGACGTAGCCCAGGTCGTCGAGCAACGGCCGGACCACCTCGAGAGCGACCCGGCGAGCCTCCTCGAAGCCCGTGCCGGGCTGGGGATCGAGGTCCAGGCGCAGCTCATCGGGGTGGTTAACGTCGCGATCACGCGCGGGCCATGCGTGGAAGGTCACCGTGCCGAGGTTGGCGGCCCAGGCCACGTCCGCTGTTGACGTCACGCAGAGTGCGTTGGCCGTCCGCCCCGACGGGAAGGTGATCTGGACCGTCTGGATCCAGTCCGGCGCGTACTTCGGGAACCGCTTCTGGTAGACCTGCTCGCCCTCGATGCCGTCGGGAAAGCGCTCCATATACGTGGGGCGGTGAGACAGCGCGCGCAGGATTGCGGGACCCACCCCCACGTAATGCTCGACGAGCTCGCGCTTGGTGACCCCGGCGGCCGGGAAGTAGATCTTGTCCGGGTTGGTCACCCGGATGTCCCGCCCGTCGACCTCGACCTCGATTGCTGGTATGGCCACGGCCGCCACGGTATCTGCCCGGTCCACAGCCTCAGATGTTGAACAGCGGACCGGTGATGGTGAACGGCAGATCCTCGACGGTCCAGGCGAGATACAGCAGGATCAGCGCCGCGCCACACAAGGCCATGTCCTTCTGGAACTGCACGATCTCATTGAACCTGGCCATCTGCTCGCGTTCCCGCCAGAAGTTGTGTATGAGCACCGATGTCAGCAGTGTGAACAGGGCCAGCAAGATCGCGCCGACGTCAGTCCAGATGCCCAGTAGCACCAGCAGCCCGCCGGCGAGGATCTGCAAGCCGCTCAGCAAAACCATCGGCCGGCCGGGCCGAACGCCGCGGCTCTCCGCGTAGCCGGCCATGGTGCCCTTGTCCGTCAAGTGGAAAACCGAACTGCCAAGGAAAACAGCGACGAACAAGATCCGGCCGATCATGTACAGGATGTCCATCAATCCTCCTCGAGGCCACTCGGCGCTGTCGCCGAGCGGTTGACGGGGCAAAGATAGGGCGATCTTGTAAGAAGGTCGATAGGGAACTCGCAGCGTGGCCCGGATACCGTCGGGTTATGGCGTACAGCGTTCAGAAAACCGACGACGAGTGGCGGGCCGAGTTGTCCCCCGCCGAGTACCACGTGCTGCGCGAGGCTGGTACCGAGCGGCCGGGCTCCAGCCCGCTCGAGGCAGCCGACGACAGGCCGTACGCGTATGAGTGCCGCGCCTGCGGCGCGGAACTGTTCCGTACCGAGACGAAATTCGACTCGCACTGCGGGTGGCCCTCGTTCTACGCGCCGCTGGCCGAGGACCGAGTCGAGTACCTCGAGGACCGTTCGTTCGGATCGGTACGCACCGAGGTTCGCTGTGCACGCTGCGGCTCGCACCTGGGGCACGTGTTCTCCGGCGAGGGATACGGGACTCCAACGGACCTGCGGTACTGCATCAACGGCATCGCACTGCGCCGCGTCGAAGGCAGCGAGGCCGAGCACGTGGCGTCCTAAGCGGGTGGAGCTGCATGCCGCGACGTTCAGCGAACTGGACGCCGTTACTTTGTACGCGCTGCTGCGGCTGCGGGTGGACGTGTTCGTCGTCGAACAACACTGCGCCTATCCGGACTTGGACGGACGAGATGCCGACCCCGACACGACGCATCTGTGGCTCACGGTCGACGGCGACACATCTCCGGTTGCTTGCTTGCGCATCCTGACCGAGCCAGACGGCAACGCCAGGATCGGGCGAGTCGCGGTGGCACCGGAAGCCCGCGGCGCCGGGCTGGCGCGCGCCAGCTGATGGAGGAGGCTCTCTCGAGGATCGGCGGCCGACCCTGCATCCTGGATGCACAGGCCCACCTGGTCGAGTTCTACCGTGGTCTTGGCTTCGCGGTGGCCGGGCCCGAGTTCCTCGAGGACGACATCCCCCACGTCCCGATGCGCCGCGTAGGCGGGCTTGTCGCTGACCGCCCGCCACACCACCAGGAGAGTTGATACACCCCCAGGCTTGCAAGCCTGGGGGTGTATATGCAGGGGTGGACCCCGTGGTCATTTCGGCCGAGCTGGGCGCGCTCTAGGGCAGCGCTGCGACGATCTCCTCGACCGGCTTGCGGCGGCCGGTGTAGAACGGCACCTCCTCGCGGACATGCCGGCGAGCCGCTGACGCGCGTAGATGACGCATCAGATCCACGATGCGGTGCAGTTCGTCGGCCTCGAAGGCCAGCATCCACTCGTAGTCGCCCAGAGCGAACGAGGCGACGGTGTTGGCGCGCACGTCCGGGTAGTCGCGCGCCATCACCCCGTGCTCGGCCAACATGGTGCGGCGTTCCTGCTCGGGCAACAGGTACCACTCGTAGGACCGCACAAACGGGTACACGCAGACGTAGCTCCGCGGCTCCTCCTGTGCCAGAAACGCCGGAACGTGGCTCTTGTTGAACTCGGCCGGCCGGTGCAGCGCGGCCTGTGACCAGACCGGCTCGAGCCTGCCTCCGAGTGCCGTCCGGCGGAACCGGTGATAGGCCTCCTGGAGATCGTCCGCAGCAGGCGCGTGCCACCAGATCATCAGGTCGGCATCGGCCCGCAGCCCGCCAAGGTCGTAAGTGCCACGTACGACGACGTCCTTCCCGGCCAGCTCGGCGAACAGATCCCCCACCTCGGCGGCGTACGGCCCCCGGTCGGCATCGCCCAGCGGTTCTCGCAGCCGGAACACCGACCACATCGTGTAACGGACCAACTGGTTCAGATCCCGGGCCTTCGGCTGGGCCGATTCGCTCATGGTCTCGATACTGGCACGAGTCCCAGACCGCGCAGGACTCCGTCTGCCGCGCGCTGTGCGCTGGCTACGCAGGCGGCCACTCCGACCCCGTCGTACACAGCCCCGCACACCGCCAGACCGGGCAACGCGTCGAGGGCAGCGCGTACCCGCGCCATCCGCTCCACATGTCCGACGGCGTATTGCGGCAGCGCACCGCCCCACCTCGACACGTGAGTGCCGACCGGTCGCCCAGCGACTCCCACAGCATCGGTCAGCTCGGCCAGCACGGTGCTCACCAGTTCCTGGTCCTCGTGTTGGAGGTCGGCCTGGCCGCGATGCCGGCCGATCGAAGCCCGCAGTAGGACGAGGTCGTCGGCAGACTTTGCCAGCCAGTCCCACTTCACCGACGAGATCGTCACCGCCGTCGTCACGTGACCGTCGACCGGGGGGACGAGGAATCCAGACCAGCGTGGTGGCTCGGGGAATGCCGTGACGGGCAGTGCGAGGGTGATGATCGCGACGCTCGCGTATTCCACCGCCGCGAGCCTCGCCGTGGCGGCGGGAGCCACGTCGTGCAGCATCCGCGCCGCGGGGGTGGCGGGCACCGCGACGATCACCGCATCGGCGTCGATGGTGGTCGACCTGGGCACCGGGCCGATCTCCACCCGCCAGCCGGTTGGCGAGCGAGAAATGCGCGTGACCGTGGTGTCGGTCCGGATCCGCGCGCCCGACGCGGCTGCGACCGCCGCAGGCAACCGTCCGACGCCGCCGCGGATCCCCGCGAAAACGGGCACATCCGGCCGGGGGACCACGGCTTCATGCACCGATGCCGCGGCCCTCAACAGCGAACGATGACAGGTCAGAGCATCAGCAAGTTGCGGCATGGTCGCCCGCAACGAGAGCTCGTCGGCCCGGCCCGCGTACACGCCGCCGAGGAACGGCTCGACCAGTCGTTCGGTGACCGCCGGTCCCATCCGCTCGGACACCAGAGTCCCGACGGCGACGTCACGGTCCAGTGGCAGGCCGGGAACCGTTGGCTCGGCATCAACGAGCGCCACCTCCTCGGGCCAGAGCACGTCGGCGAGTCCCGCGGGGTCGGACGGAACACCCAGCACCGTGCTGGTGGGCAGCGGCACGATGGAACCGCGGCTCCACAGCCCGGCTGCCACTGAGACGGGATACTCCAGGTCGTCCTCGAGCCCCACCGCCCGAACCAGATCGACCGCCTCCGGTCGGCGGTTGAGCAGCGACTCCGCGCCCGCGTCGACCGTCATCCCGGCCACCTCGGCCAGCCGGAGGTGGCCGCCCACTACTGGCGCCTTTTCCAGAACCGTGATGTGAGTGGCGTCACCCGCGCTCTGGGAGACGGCGTGCGCAGCAGAAAGCCCGCTGATGCCACCGCCCACCACCACCACGTGGTGCGGGCGCCGGCGGTCGCTCATCCGAACACTCTGTCATCTCGTCCCAATCGTGACTCGGCGCGTGCAACCGACGTTGGCAAGGCCGCGTCCCAGCAACGACACAGGTCCACCTCGGCTCGGAAGGCGGTCATGAACAGGGGTCTGGGGACGGTCGTCTCGCTGTTGGCGGCGGTATTGATCGCGGGGTGCGCTCGCGGCGAAGGCGACGAATCGGGCAGAGGGGACGCCGGCGGTGAATCGGCCGCAGACGCGGAGTCAGCAGCAGACAGCGCTGCTGAAGAAGGCGCCGGCGGCGACTCGGACTCAGTTTGCTCCGACGGCAGGAGGAGCTGGCGAAGCTGACCGCGCTCGCCACGGTTACCGTCACGTTTCTCCCCCGGGCAGCGAAGCCGAGCAGGCGAACGTGGGATTCGTGTCCGGCCATCGCGGTGGGCGCGTTGTTGCCGTTCGCACTCGTGGCGGCGGCGGTGGGTGTACCGACCTGGTTGGCCATCCGCCGCAGACGGCGGGTCACTCCCGTTGCGTCCGACGCTCAGTCCTCCGCGTGAAGCGTCTCGACGACCCGAGCCAGGACGTCCGGGTCGGTCGAGGGCAGGACGCCGTGGCCGAGGTTGAACACGTGCCCGTGCGCGGCACGGCCCTCGGCGACGACTCGGCGCACCTCGCGTTCGACGACCGGCCAGCCGGCGCCGAGCACGGCCGGGTCGAGATTCCCCTGTAGCGCCTTGCCGGGAACCCGGCGCGCAGCCTCGTCGAGTGGGACCCGCCAGTCGACTCCCACTACCTCTGCACCAGCCGCCCCTATCAGGGCGAGCAGTTCACCGGTGCCTACGCCGAAATGGATCCGCGGCACATGCAGGTCACTGATCGCTTCGAGCACCGCGGCGCTGTGCGGCAACACGAACCGTCCGTAGTCGGCGGCTGACAGCACGCCCACCCATGAGTCGAAGAGCTGCACAACCCTGGCTCCCGCTGTGATCTGAACTCGCAGGAACTGCGCGGAGATCGCGGCCAGCCTCGCCAGCAGGTCATTCCAGAGATCCGGGTCGGCATGCATGAGCGCCTTGGTTCGTTCGTGTGTCCGCGACGGCCCGCCTTCGACCAGATAGGACGCGAGCGTGAACGGAGCGCCGGCGAAGCCGATCACTGGCGTCGTGCCCAGTTCATTGACCAGCGCGCTGACGGCGTCGTTGACATAGGACACGTCGGCCGGCTCCAGTGGGCGCAGAACCTCGAGGTCCGCCCGGGTGCGGATCGGCCGCTCCAACACGGGACCGATCCCTGGCTCGATCTCGATGCCCACGCCCACCGCACGCAACGGCACGACGATGTCCGAGAACAAGATCGCCGCGTCGACCCCGTAACGGCGAACCGGCTGCAACGTCAACTCGACGATCATCTCGGGCCGGCTGCAGGCCTCGAGCATGGGCACGTCGTTGCGCACTTTGCGGTACTCGGGGAGGGACCGGCCTGCCTGGCGCATGAACCACACCGGCGGCCGGCGCAGGACTTCGCCCCGGCAGGCGCGGAGCAGGGGCGGGTCGGGCGTCACGTATGGATCTTCGCACGGGCGTGCCGTGCTCCCGGCCGGAGACGCCTCGCCGTAGGCTGCCCGGGTGGCATGGAGCAACGGGCCGGACCGTACTGACCCCGGCATCCCCGCCGCCTTCATCCGGGCGGTGGACACCCTGCGCTCGGCCCGACTGCGGGCCGAGGTCGCGGTCGATCTGACACCGCCGCCCAAGCGCCTGGCCCCGCATGCGTTCGCGCTCACCGCCGAAGTCGCCGGCGATGCAGCGTCGGGTCGGCTGGTGCTCCTGCACGACCCACTCGGCCAAGAGGTGTGGCACGGTCAGTTCCGGTTGGTGACCTACATCCGGGCAGCGCTGGAGGCCGAGATGGCGACCGACCCGTTTGTTCTCGGCGTCGGGTGGGCGTGGCTGACCGAGGCACTTGCCGGACGCGCTGCTCCTTACACCGCCGCCAGCGGCACCGTCACACGAGTAGCGTCGGAGTCGTTCGGCGCCATGGCTGCGGAGCCACCCACGGCGGAGATCGAGATCAGGGCGTCGTGGACCCCGCTCGACCCGGACCTCGCCCCGCATGCCCTGGCTTGGGGTGATGTGCTCACTCTTGCCGCGGGCCTGACTCCTCTTCCGGCTGGCGTCGTGGCGATCCCGCCACGAGGCGGCCCGGCGCGGTGACCGCGGCTGCCCTTCCCCTGACCGAACCGCGCGACGGTCTACCGCCGGTCGTCGCCGACGCCGGCGCGCTCGCTGAGACGGTTGCAGCGTTCCACGCAGCGCAGGGGCCGGCCGCCGTCGACGCTGAACGCGCGTCCGGTTACCGCTACAGCCACCGCGCCTACCTCGTCCAGCTGCGCCGGACCGGCGCCGGCACGGCCTTGATCGACCCACTCGCCTGTCCTGACCTGTCCGCGCTGGGCGATGTATTGGCCGACGTCGAGTGGGTCTTGCATGCGGCGAACCAGGACCTGCCGTGCCTGGCCGAAATCGGCATGAGACCGTCCCGGCTGTTCGACACCGAGCTCGCCGGACGGTTGCTGGGCTACCCGCGGGTCGGGCTGGCGCCTCTGGTCGAAAGCGTCCTCGGATACACGCTGGAGAAGGGCCATTCGGCCGCGGACTGGTCGACCCGGCCGCTCCCCGAACCATGGCTCCGGTACGCCGCGCTGGACGTCGAGCTGCTGATCGAACTGCGTGAGGTACTCGAGGCGGAACTTCGGCGGTACGGGAAGCTGCCGTGGGCGGAAGAGGAGTTCGCGGCACTCACCGCGTTCAGCCCGCCCGAGGCGCGCAGTGACCCCTGGCGCCGAACATCGGGACTGCACCGGGTCCGGGACCGTCGGGGCTTGGCCGCGGTGCGCGAGCTGTGGCTGGAACGCGACCGGTTGGCTCACCGCCGTGACATCGCGCCTGGACGGGTGCTTCCCGACGCTGCAATCGTCGAGGCGGCGCTCGCGATGCCCACCGGCCCGGCCGAGCTGGCGACGTTGCCAATCTTTCGGGGGCGGGCGCAACGACGAGAGGCGGAGCGCTGGGCCCGCGCGGTCGACCGGGCCAGAAGGGCATCCGACCACGACCTGCCAGCGCTCGCAGCGCGCTACGACGGACCGCCGCCCGCGAGATCGTGGGCATCGCGGGACCCGGCAGCCGCTGCCCGCCTGGCCGCAGCTCGCGCCGCAGTGGGCGCCGTCGCCGAAGAACACGGGCTGCCGGTCGAGAACCTGCTCACGCCCGAAACGTTGCGACGAGCCGCCTGGTCACCTCCCGATCCGCCGACGGCCGAGGCGCTCGCCGCAGCCTTCCGCGGGCGCGGGGCCCGCGACTGGCAGATTCGACTCACGGCCGAAGCGGTCAGCGACGCGTTCGCGGGCATTCCCGCACCTTGACGGTTCTGGCGTTCAGCGCGCCGTTCCCGGTACGGCCCACCATCGTCGTTGGTTGTGGTGGCGAGCCCGAGACCGGTGCCCGCACCGATGATTGCAAGGCCGACAGCCCCGGCTGTAATCCATCTCATCGTGTGCCGCATCGGGGTGTGCTTCCTCTCGTAGACGGCGTCCTCGCGGAAGCGCACGGAGGGTGCGCGTCGTCGGGGCATGTCCACGATGCCGAATGGCACCTGAAGGCGCCCTGAACGAGCAACGCGCGGGTCTATTCGGACGCCGAGCCCGACCCGGAGCCCGACCCGGAGCCGGAGCCCGAACCGGAGCCGGTATCGGTGCCGGTGTCGGCGCCGTCGTCGGCGCACCCGGCCAGGCCGAGCACGAGCACGGCGGCGGCCGCGGCGACGCGGGCGCCAAGCCGCTGGTAACGACGAGTCATGGGACAAGGATCCTCTCGTTGGGACGGTTTTCAGCAGGAGCCGGCCGGCGGGCAGAGCGCGCGCCGACGACCAGCAGGACGAGGACGACAACCACCCACGCGATGTGCAGCGCCCAGAATCCGTGTCCCTGGGCGCGGTAATCGGGCAACAGCGGCCGGAGCAATTGGTAGAGCGGGTCGTCCACGGCTTCGAAGGAGACGACCCAGGTGACCGCTCCGGACCAGCCGTCGATGAGCAGGGCCGCAAGATGCACTACGCCCGCAACCGCGAGTACGAGCGCGACCGGCTGGAGGCGCGGCACCATCCGTCCTATCCACCACAGGGTGGCCAGCGCGGCGAGCGGCAAGACCACGACGACCTGACGGCCCGGCCACCAGAACCCGTGCATGGTCAGGGCCGGCCAGGTCGCGACGGCCCAGCCGGCGAGCAGGGGTGCAATGACCGCCGCCCTGGCGTGACCCGGTAGGTCTCGCCCCCGCCAGGCGACCAGCGCCGCGAGCGCCGGCACGGCCAGTAGCCAGACCGGCTGCCAGGCCACCAGCCCGTAGGCCCGGTCGCTGAGCAGGGCGACCAGGCGCAGCGAGCGCCCGACGTAATCCGGCTGGACGCCGACAACCGAGAACTCGCCGGTTTGCTCGAAATGATCGCCGGTCGCGTACACGGTCCAGCTGCCCCAGAGCAACCTGTGGGCGACCAGGTACCCGGCCCCCGACAACGCCAGGCCGCCCGCCAGCGCAGCCGCCGCTCCATGCCGCCGCTCCCGGACGAGTCGCACGAATACCACCGCGGCGAGCGCCGCCGCCACCGGGACGTACTTCACGCCCAGCCAGGGCAGGGTGGTGACGGCTGTTGCCGCCCCGACAAGCGCGGGCGCTCGTAGGGACCCGGTAGCGAGCGCGAGGCCCGCGAGCAGGGCGAGAGCCGCAGGCATCTCCGGGTAGAGCTGGTGGCCATACACGGCCAGCGGCGGTGACGCTCCGGCCAGCGCGGCGCCGACGCCGGCCAGCGACACCGGCACGCCGAACCGTCGCACTGCAACCCACACCAGCAGCGCAGCGAGGGCACCGGCAAGGAGCGACAACGCGATCTTTGCGCCGACCCATCCGCCGACGCCCGCGGGCGCCGCCAGCAGAAGCGACAGCAGCGGATCATGCGGGCTCAGCTGCCGGCCATCGGCGAGTTCGCTGGTCTGCACCGGCAACTCGGCGGCGAAGAACTCGCGATAGCGCCGTTCGGCGAGCTCGTCACCGATGTCGAGGTCGCCGTCTTCCCAGAGCGACAGCGCCGTCAACAGGTACTGGGGCTCGTCGACAGCAGCATTTCCGCCGTCGGTCGCCCGGACGCCGATACCGAGGAGAGCCGCACAGACTGTCACGGCGGCGGCACCCGCCATCGCCCACCTGAGTTTGGTCATGCCACCTGCAAACTGCGGGCGCCGACGATCCGGGCGACAACCTGGCGCAGGTTCGTCCGCATTCGCAGCCCCGTCATCTGAGCCAACACGGTCGGGTCGGCCCACGTGTCGGACACCTCATCTGCCGCTGCCGGGACCACTTCCACGACCGGATCGACTCCCACCGCGGACGCCACCGCCTCGATCGCCGCACCCAGCGAGCTGGGGCGGCCGGTGCCCACGTTGACGATCCCGGATGCGCCGACCAGCGCCGTCAGTGCACGTGCCACTTCCCGAACGTCGGTGAAGTCCCGAGTCCGGTCGACGCCGCCGAGCACCCGCAGCGGCCTGCCCTCGCGAGCGGCAGCCACCCAGCGGGACAAAGCCATGTCCGCACGCTGGCCTTCGCCAACAGCTGTGAACGGGCGGGCGATCACGATCGGCAGACCTGCATCGAGGCGACCGGCGCAGATCTGCTCGGCGCGGACCTTGCTCTCGGCATAGCCGCCGATCGGATGAAGTGGATCATCCTCCCGACTTGCCCGGCCGAATCGTGCGCCACCATAAACCGATGACGACGACACGACGACCAGCGGGACCGGTTCGGGGGGTTCCCGTCAGAACGGCGCGAGTCGCGTCGACGTTGTCGCGGCGACGGCGGCGGGTGATGCCAGGACGATGGTCGCGCACGCCAGGACACCCCGCCAGGTGGATGACCGCGTCGGCCGTCCACAGCACAGCACGAACCTCGGGTCGCGGTCGCACAGATCGGCGTGGACGGCTCGGACGCCGGCTCGACGTGCCATCGGAACCCGGTCGATACCGGTCACCCGCTTCCCCTCGCGGACCAGTTGCGCCACGACGGCGGTGCCCACGAACCCGCCTGCACCCGTGACGACAACTGCCATCGTCCGTCCTTCCTGCCACCATTGAGGTGAGGTAAGCCTTACCAAACGGAAGAGAGGCTAGCCTTACCCGCCATGAGTCGGAAGGGCACCCTCGCCGTCCGTGTCGTCGCGCTGACTGCCACGCGTGCGCTGCAGTCCGGCAACGGGGTACTCGTCGATGGCAAGGCATTGGTGTGGCCGACGCCCGGCTGCTGGCGACGGTTCCGGCTGCCACGAGCGCTCCCGGCACGGCCGGCTCCTTACCCGGTTGCAAGCGACGCTCCCATCGCTGCTGTGATTCCAGTACACAACGAAGAGGCGACGGTCGCGGAGGTGCTTCGGCGGCTCCCCACGGCAGTGAACGGCCGCCGCGTCATCGCAGTGGTCGTGGACGACGGCTCCACCGACCGGTCGGCGGAGTTGGCTCGTTCCGGCGGGGCGACCGTCGTCACACACCCCCGAAATCTTGGCCTCGGGGCCGCGGTCCGGCGCGGGTTGGCCGAAGCCGGCACCTTCTCCCCCGCCGCCGTCGTGTACCTCGACGCCGACCTCGAATACGACCCGGCTGAGTTGGGGCAACTGGCGGTTCCGATCCTGGCCGGAGCCGCCGACTACGTCGTCGGATCACGGTTCGCCGGCGAGATCCGCCGCATGCTGCCGCACCGACGTGCCGGCAACCTGGCGCTCACCTGGTGGGTGCGCTGGATGACGCGCCAACGCGTCACAGACGGCCAGAGCGGATACCGGGCATTCTCCCCGCGAGCTGCGGCGGAGGCGGAGATCATCCACGATTACAACTACGCCCAGGTGCTTACCCTCGACCTGGTGAGTAAGGGCTTCGTCTACGGCGAGGTTCCGATCAGCTACGCGTTTCGGTCGACGGGAGCCTCGTTCGTGCGGCTGGGTCGTTACCTGCGCCGGGTGCTACCGGCGGTGCACCGCGAGCTGAACGGGTCAGTCCTCGACGACATGGCCCGCGAACCGCTGCCGCGCAGCGGTCCAGGCGTACCGGTCGAACCTGCCGTCGTCGCGTAACGCATCGACGGCGTCGTACGCCATGACCAGCGCGTGGTGAGTGTTGTCATGGGCGAACAACCCCTGCCGGCCAAAAGTAACGACTCGACGCAGCATTCGGGCCCAGGAGTCCACGCCGGCGAGGTCGTCCTCGAAGCCGACCCGATAGACCGGATACACCTGGCCAAGCCGCCGGGACTCGACGTGCAGCCGGTTGACGGCGGGCAATCCGGTCCGGGCCAACGCCTCGTCGACGATGTCGCCAAGCGACTCGTCGTCGAGCCCCCAGACCTCGTCGGTCATGGCGCACGGGATCTCCGCACACAGCACGGACCGGTCGGTGGGGTCGTCGGCGCTGTCGCGGTAGTTTGCCGGTTCAGAGATGCGGGTGATCGGCGTCTCGGGGGTAGGGATGTAGTGCGCGTCGAACCCGGTCCAGCGCCCACCGCCGTGCACGAGATACACGAGCAGCATCGCGCGGAAGCGCAGCCGGGTGGCCGACTCGATGTCGGCCAGAGACGGCGCCGGGCGGCCGATCTTGGCCAGCACGGGGAGGGGCAGCGTCGAGAACGCGTACCGAGCTGAGACCGCGTCGCCGTCCTGGGTGCCGACCACGACCTCGTTCTCGAAGACCCGCACGCTGTCGACCTCGGCTTCGAGTCGGATTTCGGCGCCCTCGGCCGCGGCGGCGTCGGCGAGTGCCTCGACGATCTGACCGAAACCGCGCCGAGGGTAGTAGAAGAACCGGCCGAGGGCATCGCCACGATTTGCGCCGACGATCCGCGCTGCGATCTTCCACGCAGTGTCGGCGGACACTCGGCGCCGGGCCTGGACGCCGCTGATCCGGTCACCCGGCAATCCCCACAGCTTCTCCGCGTACGGTGCGTACACCGAGTTGTAAAGCGTCGGACCCAAACCCGCTGTCAGCACGCTGGCATAGGTGTCGTCCGTGACCCTACGTAGCGGCGCGGTAACCGACTCGCCAGCGACTCTTGCCACCATCGACGCCGGAAGCTCGCGGGCGAGCTCGGCTGCGTGCAGCGGGAAGCCGACCCACCGCCCGGCGATCCGCAACTGCCCCTTTCGCGGACGGGTTTGCAAGTCGGGTCCGAGCAGGCTGCGCAGATCGGCGATCAGGGGCTGCGGCGTGGACGGATGGAGCCGGTGTGACCCGTGATCGACGCGAAGCCCCGCCAACTCGAACGAGCCGGCCAGGCCGCCGACCCGATCCGCGCGTTCGAGCAGCGTGACCTTGAAACCACGGCGGGCAGCACGCCACGCGGCGGCGAGCCCGGCCGGCCCAGCGCCGAGGACGACGAGATCCCGTGAATCGTTCATATGTGTGCGTCGACTTTATCGTCGCACTCGTGGCCGGTCTGCTGGTTGACGATCTTCGCTGCGTGTCGGCGGAGCGAAGATCGCACCACGTCTAGCCTGACACCCGTGGCCCCCTCGACCTCGATGGTCGACGAGATCCGCGCCGCGCTCGCTGCCGTGGCGGACCCGGAGAAGGCAGCTCCGATGCAGGCGTACATGAAATCCACGATGCCCAGTCTGGGCGTGCAGAAGCCGGCCCGCGTCGCCGCGTTGCGACCAGTGCTGCGCCGTCACCGGCTGCCGGATCGAGCCGCCTGGGAAGACACCATCCGGTTGCTGTGGGACGACGCGTCATATCGCGAGGAACGCTACGCCGCGACGGATCTGGCGAGGCACCGCAGCAACGACGCGTGGGCTACCGACGTTGGTTCCCTGCAGCTCTATGACCACCTGATGGTCTCCGGCGCGTCGTGGGACCACGTCGACGAAGTCGCCATCCGGCTGGTCGGACCGCTGTTGCGCGCGCACCCCGGGCACGTGGCATCGGAGATTCGCCGATGGACCCGCGACCACGACCGCTGGCGACGTCGAGCTTCGATCATCTGCCAGATCGGCTCCCGCGATGCGACCGACACGGCCCTGCTCGCCGAATGCATCCTCGCCAACGTCGACGACCCCGACTTCTTCCTCCGCAAGGGCATTGGATGGGCACTGCGCGAGCACGCGAAAACCGATCCCGACTGGGTGCGCGTCTTCACCACCTCGTACCGGGCTCGGCTCTCTCCCCTCTCGCTCCGCGAAGCAACCCGCACCCTGCGCTGACCCCAGTGGAGGTTACTGGCGAGTAGCATTCGGGCCACACACCAAGGAGGCGCCCGTGCCCCCCACCCGCAAGCTCCGTGACGTCGTGTTCGTCGACGGCGTCCGCACTCCGTTCGGCAAGGCCGGACCCAAGGGCATGTACTACGAGACCCGCGCCGACGATCTCGTCGTCAAGTGCATCCGGGAGCTGCTGCGCCGCAACCCGACGCTGCCGCCGGAACGGGTCGACGAGGTCGCCGTAGCGGCCACCACCCAGATCGGCGACCAGGGGCTCACGATCGGCCGGACGGCGGCCTTGCTTTCCGGGCTGCCCAGGTCGGTGCCCGGCTACGCCATCGACCGGATGTGTGCAGGCGCGATGACGGCCGTCACCACGACGGCCGCCGGCATCGCGTTCGGCGCATACGACGTGGTCATCGCGGCAGGAGTCGAGCACATGGGCCATCACCCGATGGGTGAAGGGGTCGACCCGAACCCGAGGTTTCTCGCCGAGAAGCTCGTCGATCCCTCTGCGCTCGTCATGGGTCAGACCGCCGAGAACCTGCACGACCGTTTCCCGCACCTGACCAAGAACCGGGCCGACGCATTCGCTGCCACCAGTCAGGCGAAGCTCGCCAAGGCCTACGCCGACGGCAAGATCCAGCCTGATCTGGTACCAGTCGCCACGCGTAGCGCAGAGCTCGGGTGGGGTCTGGCCACCGCGGACGAGCCGCCACGCCCGGGCACGACCGTTGAGGACCTCGCCGGGCTGAAGACGCCGTTCCGGCCGCACGGACGGGTCACAGCCGGCAACTCGGCCGGCCTCAACGACGGCGCGACGGCCTGTCTGCTGGTCGCGGCCGATATTGCGGCAGACCTGGGTCTGACACCACGAATGCGGTTGGTCTCGTACTCGTTTGCCGGGGTCGAGCCGGAGTTCATGGGGGTGGGTCCGGTGCCCGCCACCGACAAGGCGCTCGAACAAGCCGGGCTGTCGATCGACGACATCGGACTGATCGAGATCAACGAGGCGTTCGCCGTGCAGGTCCTGGCGTTCCTCGACCGCTATGGCATCGGTGACGACGACCCGAGAGTCAACCCCTACGGCGGTGCGATCGCGCTGGGCCATCCGCTCGCGTCGTCGGGTATTCGATTGATGAACCAGCTGGCCCGAGCCTTCGAGGACCGACCGGAGGTCCGGTATGGCATCACGACGATGTGTGTCGGGATCGGCATGGGGGGCACGGTCGTCTGGGAGAACCCGCGGCACACGCAGTACGGCAAGGAGGCTGCCGCGTGATGAGTGACGCCCATGGCATCGCCTTTCCTGCCGAGGTGGTCACGCGTGCCCTGATCCGGTACGTCGAGCTGCCCGTCGACAACGGTAGGGCGGCGCTGATCACCCTCGACAACGGGCACGACCACACCAAGCCCAATACCCTCGGCCCGGCCAGCCTGCGGGAACTCGACCGGGCTCTCGACGCAGCCTACGCCGAGCCTGGCGTCGACGCCGTCTGCATCACCGGTAAGCCGTTCGTCCTCGCAGCTGGCGCTGATCTCAAGGCGGTTGTATTGGTGACCGAGCGCGACCAAGCCGTCGACGCTGGCCGGCTGGGGCATCGGGTCTTCGGCCGGTTGGGCGACGGCCCGGTGCCGACGTTCGCATTCATCAACGGCCTTACTCTCGGTGGCGGGTTGGAGCTGGCGCTGAACTGCTCTTACCGGACCGTGCACGCTGTCGTGCCGGGCGTGGCATTCCCTGAAACCTTGCTGGGTCTGGTCCCGGGCTGGGGCGGCTGCTGGCTGCTTCCGAACCTGATCGGCGCCGACAAGGCTGTGAGCGTGATCATCGAGAACGCGTTGAACCAGAATCGGATGCTCACCGGCCCACAAGTGGTCGAGCTCGGCATGGCGGATGTGATGTTCGACGGGGCTGATTTCCTCGAGCAGTCGTTGCGCTGGGCTGCGTGGGTCGTACGCGGCGATGTTGTCGTGAAGCGGGACGTCGACCGCACCGAACAGGTATGGGAAGCAGCAGTTGCCCGCGGACGAGCCATCGCCGATGCGAAAGTTCATGGTGCGGCTCCCGCGCCGTACCGGGCCCTCGAGCTGATCTCGGCGGCGCGCACCGCGAGCCGGGACGAGGCCTTTGCCGCCGAGGACGAGGTGATCGGCGACCTCGTCATGGGCGAGGAGTTCCGCTCCAGCGTGTACTCGTTCGACCTCGTGCAGCGGCGGGCCAAGCGTCCAGTTGGCGCACCGGACCAAGAGCTGGCGCGCGAGGTGACCAAGGTCGGCATCGTCGGCGCAGGTCTGATGGCCAGCCAGCTGGCGTTGCTGTTCGTGCGCCGGCTCGAGGTTCCAGTCGTCCTCACCGACCTGGATCAGGAGCGGGTCGACAAGGGTGTCGGCTACGTCCATACCGAGATCGAGAAGTTACGGGCGAAGGGTCGCGTGTCGTCCGACCAGGCAACCAGGCTGACCACGCTTGTCACCGGCAGGATGGACCTCGCCGACTTCGCCGGTGCCGACTTCGTACTGGAGGCCGTCTACGAGGAGATTCAGGTCAAGCGGCAGGTGTTCGCCGACGTCGAGGCTGTGGTCTCGCCGGAGTGTGTCCTCGCAACCAACACGTCGGCGCTGTCGGTCACCGAGATGGCCGCGAAGCTCTCTCACCCTGAGCGGGTCGTGGGGTGCCATTTCTTCAATCCGGCTGCGATCCTCCCGCTGCTCGAAGTCGTCCGGGCCGAGCAGACCGATGACGTCGCGCTTGCGACCGCCTTGGCCGTCGGCCGGTCGCTCAGGAAGTCCTGTGTACTGGTCCACGATGCACCGGCGTTCGTGGTGAACCGGATCCTGACCAGGTTCATCGGTGAGATCACCCGCGCGGTCGACGAGGGAACGCCGATCGAGGTGGCCGACCGCGCGACGGAACCCATGGGTCTGCCGATGTCGCCGTTCGTGTTATTGCAACTGGTCGGGCCCGCCGTCGCCTTGCACGTCGCCGAGACCATGCACGAGGCGTTTCCTGACCGGTTTCATGTCTCGGAGAACCTGCGCCGGCTGGTCGCGGCAGGAAAGCCCGGCATCTGGTCGTGGGACGACCAGGGCCAGCCGTACCTGGACCAAGAGACCAAGGCGTTGTTCGAGCAGGGCGACGCTGCCCGGTCTGCAGACGAGGTGCTCGAAGCAGCCCTGACGGCGCTCGCCCAGGAGATTCGGCTGATGCTCGACGACGGCGTCGTGGCCGAACCGGAGGATGTCGACCTGTGCCTGCTGCTCGGCGCCGGCTGGCCGTTCCACCTCGGTGGCATAACGCCGTACCTGGACCGGACCGGGATCTCCGGGCGTGCCACCGGTCGGCGGTTCCTGCCGCCCGGCATCGCCAGCGTGCCGCGGGTCTGAGGTCACGAACGATCAGGTGAGGTGCCCACTGGTAAGTCGCGCTCATGCTCACCTGATCCTTTGCGTTCCGCGATGTGAGTCGCGATCAGGTGCGCCAACTGGCCAACGCACCTGCACCGCTTTGACCTGATCGTTTCGGTGATGCCGATCAGGTGAACTAACGGCGATCAGGTGCTGCTCGCGCCGTTCGGCGGCCTAGACCGGAACCTCTCGCCTGTTCGTTGCGGCGGCAGGCACTCCGGCGGCCTCACCATGAACCCGGCGGTACGTCAACACCGCGGCGGTGACCGCGCCACTCACCGGAATGGCCAGGAACAGCCCGACCAGGCCGAACGCCGACGCCGCCGCCGTCGTGAGGAGCAGCATGATCAGCGGATGAAAGCTCAGCGCCCTCGACAACAGCAGCGGTGACAAGACGCTGCCCTCGAGCTGCTGAACACCGAGGACGATGAGCAGCGTCCACAGCGCGGTCACCCAGCCACCCACGAACAGCGCGACGAGGACAGCAACTGCTCCCGCGATGGTCGCACCGACCAATGGGATATAGGCGAGAACGAACGTCAACGCCCCGATGGGTACAGCAAGCGGCACATCCAAGATGGTCAAGCCGAGGCCGATCAGCACACCGTCGACCAAGCCGGTCAGGGTTGAGGCGTAGAACCAGTTGCCTGCGGCCTTCATTGACGCCTGGAAGGCGGCGGTCGCGGGCCGCCGACGGTCGACCGTCAACGTCGAAGCGAATTGGGCCCACAGCCGATCGCCGCTGGACAGGGCGAAAATCGCGAAGAAGGTGGCGATCAACAGCACCGTCAGGACGTTGCCAACGACGGACAGCCCGGTCGCGATGCCAGAACCGATGTTGCCGATGTAGTCCCCGACCGACGCTTGGAGCTCGTCGAGCACGTCCTGGACCGACGCCGTGTCGATGCCAAATGGTCCGCTGCGGACCCAGCTGAGGATGTCGGCGAACGCACCGGTAACGGCGTCGGCGAGCCGAGGGCTGCTCCGGACCACCTCGGACACCACGAACACCAGCAGCCCCACGAAGAAAGCCAGGAAGCCGACCACGCAAAGGATCGCGGCGATCGTCTGCGGCACTCGGCGGGCGCGTAGCCACTTCACCGCGGGCCAGAGCAACGACACCTCGGCGAAGCCCAGCACCACTGCCATCGAGATGAACCTGACCTGCAGCGCAAGCCAGATCGCGGCCGCGATCGCGAGTCCGAGGACCAACAGCCGCCCCGCGATGGCAGCCTGCCGGTCCAGCCAGTCCGGAACCTCTGCTTGGCGGGTCGGCGGCGTCCTGATCGTCACAGCCTGACGGTAGCTCCCGAACTCACCGAGCCTCGCCGCCCCACGCGGTACGTCAATGCGGATCTTGCGGCAGTACGGCGAGATCGTCGTCTGAGGGACCGTCGAGCGCCGCGACCAGCCCGGCAATCTCCCGCGCGAGGTCCTGGCCCGTCAGCCCTACCTCGGCGAGCAGCGCCTGACGTTTGGCGTGGTGGAGAAAGCGTTGCGGGATGCCGAAGTCACGCACGGGCACCGACACCCCGGCGTCCCGGAGCACTTGGGCAACGGTGGCGCCGACACCACCAACCCGTCCGTTGTCCTCGACGGTGACCACTTGCCGATACCCGCTGGCCAGGGTGACGAGTGCCGGATCGACCGGCTTGACCCAGCGAGGGTCTATGACGGTGACACCGACGCCCTGGGCAGCCAATCGGTCGGCGATGTCGACGCCCGCTGCAGCCATGGCCCCGATGGAAACCACCAGAACGTCGTTCGGTCCCGACCGGGCCAGCACGTCGCAGCTGCCCTGTCGATCGAAGGCGGGAATATCCGGTCCGACGACGCCCTTCGGGAACCGGACCACCGTCGGGCCGTCGCTCACACCGAGGGCTTCGTCGAGCAGTTCGACGAGGGCCACGCTGTCGCGAGGTGCGGCAATCCGCAGGCCCGGCACCACCTGCAAGATCGACAGATCCCACATGCCGTTGTGCGACGGACCATCGTCGCCGGTCACACCCGCGCGGTCGAGGACAAACGTAACGCCGCATTGGTGCAGGGCGACGTCCAGGAGCACCTGGTCGAAGGCCCGATTCAGGAATGTCGAATACACCGCAACGACCGGGTGCAGTCCCGTCATCGCCATGCCGGCCGCAGAGGTAACGGCGTGCTGCTCGGCGATACCGACGTCGAAGCATCGGTCCGGAAACGCGCGGCCAAAGGCGTCCAGTCCGGTGGGGCCGAGCATGGCAGCCGTAACCGCGACCACCTCTGGCCGGTCCCGTCCGGACCGAACCAGTGCATCGCTGAACACTTCGGTCCAGGTCCGGCCCGGACGCGACGACGGCTTACCGGTATCCGGATCGAACGGCGCCGCAGGGCTGTGCATCTGATCCGCGACATCACGGACCGCATGCTCGTAGCCGAACCCCTTCTGGGTGACACAGTGCACAATCACCGGAGCACGGAACCGTTTCGCGCGAGTCAGAGCTTGTTCGATCGCTTCCCGGTCGTGACCGTCAACGGGCCCGACGTACTTCAGCCCGAGGTCTTCGAACAGTCCCTGCGGAGCGAGCACGTCTTTGAGGCCTCGCTTGATGCCGTGCAGCGTGTCGTACAGCGGTTGGCCGACGAGAGGGGCGCGCCCGAGCGACCTTTTGATCAGGTCGAGCACCTGCTCGTAACGAGGGTCCGTACGCATGCCGGCCAGGTGGGCAGCGAACCCGCCGACGGTCGGCGAGTAGGAGCGGCCGTTGTCGTTCACGACGATCACGATCGGACGTGCCGCCGGCTCCCCCGGCCGTCCGCTGGGACCGCCGGCGATGTTGTTCAACGCCTCCCAGGCCATCCCCCCGGTCAGTGCGCCGTCACCAACCACGGCCACAACGGTTCGGTCCCGCTCCCCCCTGATGGCAAAACCCTTCGCGAAGCCGTCCGCGTAGGACAGCGCCGTGGAGGCGTGCGAGTTCTCGATCCAGTCGTGTTCGCTCTCCGCGTGGCTGGGGTAGCCGGAGAGCCCACCTTGCTGCCGGAGCGTGGAAAAGCGATCGCGGCGTCCGGTGAGCAGCTTGTGGACGTAGGCCTGGTGCCCGGTGTCGAAGAGCACCGGGTCGCGTGGGGAGTCGAATACCCGGTGCACGGCGATCGTCAGCTCAACCATGCCGAGGTTCGGGCCCAGGTGCCCACCGGTGCGCGAACAGGTCGCGATGAGGACATCGCGGATCTCGGCCGCGAGCGCGGTCAGCTCGTCGTCGGTCAGGCTACGCAGGTCACGGGGTTCCCGGACATTGTCGAGAACACCCATCGGCTCGCCCTCCTCGATCGACAGATGAAGGGAGTGTAGTTGTCGAGTCAGGGAAGCAACGGCCCGCGTGCCCTACCCGCACCAGCGCGGTCGCGGTGGCACAGTGTGAGTGACGAGACTCGGGGAGAGGAGACGACGCCGTGGCAAATCCCGCCTCGGAACAGAGCACCGGACGTCCCCCGGCGGATGCCCGGCGGGTCCCCCGTACCATCGGCGCGCTGATCGGGGCTGTGGGCGCGCTCGGCGTCGCCGCGAGCGCGTACCTTGACTGGTTCGCCGGGCAGATGCCGACCGAGATTCCGCTCGAGCGGCTGTTTTCCACCGACGTCAGTGGCAGCGCCAGCGCGTACTGGACCTCCATGGCAGCCCCGCTCGCTGTGGCCGGCGTCATCGGAGTGCTGGGGGGGCTACTGCGGTCCCGACTGGTCATCACGCTCGCCGGCTTGCTCGGGCTCGCGACGCTGGTGCTGTGGGTGCTCATGCAGGCGATCGACCTGTCGCCCGAGGACCTGCAGGCGAGCGATTACGAGGCTGGATTGTGGGTCTGCGTGGCGAGCCTGGTCGTCCTTACCGCCGGTGTCCTGCTCATGGGCGGCTCGCGTCGTGACGACTCGCCGGCCGTGAACCAGTCGCCGGCGAGGAACGAGCCGGCAGCGGTGGACGAACAAGCGACCGCCGAGGAGCAGCACCGGCCCAGCGAGGTGTGACAGCTTGCCTATCGGGCTCGGAGCAGGCTGCGCAGCACGTATTGCATGATCCCGCCGTGCCGGTAGTACTCGGCCTCGCCAGGAGTGTCGATCCGCAGTACCGCATCGAACTCGGTGCCGTCAGCACGCACGTGCACGGTTCCCGGTGTTGCTCCCTGGTTGAGCGCGGTGACACCGGTGATCTCGAATGTCTCCTCGCCAGTGAGGCCGAGCGAGTCGGCGTTCTGGCCGTCGGGGTACTGCAGGGGCAGCACGCCCATCCCGATCAGGTTCGACCGGTGGATCCGTTCGTACGACTCGGCGATCACTGCCCGCACGCCCAGCAACGCGGTTCCCTTCGCGGCCCAGTCGCGTGACGAGCCCGAGCCGTACTCCTTTCCGGCGAGCACGACCAGCGGGATGCTTGCGGCCGTGTACGACGCCGACGCCTCGTAGATCGTGGTGACCGGAGCATCGCCCCTGGTGAAGTCGCGGGTGAAGCCGCCCTCGGTTCCCGGAGCGATCTGGTTGCGCAGCCGGATATTGGCGAACGTCCCGCGGATCATGACCTCGTGGTTGCCCCTACGCGACCCGTAGGAGTTGAAGTCCCGACGTGCCACGCCGTGCTCGGCCAGGTATTGACCAGCGGGCGAGTCCGCCTTGATGGCGCCGGCCGGGCTGATGTGGTCGGTCGTCACCGAGTCCCCCAACTTCGCCAGCACGCGGGCGCCGACGATGTCTGTTACCGGCTCGGGAGATACGGGCATGCCGTCGAAGTACGGCGGCTTGCGTACGTAGGTCGAGTCCGTATCCCACTCGAACGTGTCGCCGGATGGGGTCGGGAGGGATCGCCACTGCTCGTCGCCGGCGAACACGTCGGAGTAGTCACGGGTGAACATCTCGCTGGCTATCGCGCTCTCGACGACCTCCTCGATCTCCGCAGGGCTGGGCCAGATGTCGTGCAGGTAGACCGGCTGTCCCTGCGGGTCCATGTCGATCGGGTCGGTGGTGATGTCGAGGTCCATCGTCCCGGCCAGGGCGTAGGCGACGACCAGTGGTGGGGAAGCCAGGTAGTTCATCTTCACGTCCGGGTTGATCCGGCCCTCGAAGTTGCGGTTGCCGGACAGCACGGCGACGACGGCGAGATCCTTCTCGGCGACGGCCGCCGAGACGGCCTCGGGCAGCGGTCCGGAGTTGCCGATGCACGTGGTGCAGCCGTAGCCCACCAGGTGGAAGCCCAGCTTCTCCAAGTACGGGGTCAACCCTGCGCGCTCGTAGTAGTCCATGACCACCTTGGAGCCGGGTGCAAGCGTGGTCTTGACCCAGGGCTTGCGCGCCAACCCTCGGTCGACCGCCCTCTTCGCCAGCAGCGCGGCACCGATCATGACGCTCGGGTTGGAGGTGTTGGTGCACGAGGTGATCGCGGCGATGACCACAGCGCCGTGGTCGATCTCGGCCTCGGTGCCGTCCTCGAGGCGTACCCGGGTCGGCGACGAGGCCCGTCCCCCCGCGCCCTCCGCCGCGCTCTCGATCGGCGGGTGCGATTCCTCGCCGCCGTTGCCGGGGTGAACCGCGACCGGGTCGCTCGCCGGGAAGGTGTCCTCGACGGCGTGATCGAGATCGGTGTCCGGTCGGTCGTCATGGTGCTCGACGTAGTCCCGAAGCGCGGTGCGGAAGGCCCCTCTTGCGTCGGTCAGCGAGACCCGGTCCTGGGGCCGCTTGGGCCCGGCGATCGACGGCACTACGGTGGACAGGTCGAGCTCCAGGCGCTCGGAGTAGGTGGGTTCGGCGTCGGGATCGTGCCAGAGGTCCTGCTCCTTCGCGTACGCCTCGACGAGCGCCACCTGCGCGGCGGAGCGCCCGGTGAGCGTGAGGTAGCGGATGGTCTCGTCGTCGATCGGGAACACCGCGATGGTCGAGCCGTACTCGGGGCTCATATTGCCGATCGTCGCCCGGTTCGCCAGCGGGACGGCGGATACGCCTGGTCCGTAGAACTCGACGAACTTGCCGACGACGCCGTGGTGGCGAAGCTGCTCGGTGATGGTGAGCACGAGGTCCGTGGCAGTGGAGCCATCGGGTAGTTGGCCGGCGAGCTTGAACCCGACGACCCGCGGGATGAGCATGCTCACCGGCTGGCCCAGCATGGCGGCCTCGGCCTCGATCCCGCCGACACCCCAGCCGACGACACCAAGCCCGTTGACCATCGTGGTATGGCTGTCCGTACCGACACAGGTGTCCGGGTAGGCGGCGCCGTCGCGCACCATCACGACCCGGGCCAGGTGCTCGATGTTGACCTGATGCACGATGCCGGTGCCAGGCGGGACGACCTTGAAGTCCTCGAACGCCGTCTGCCCCCAACGCAGGAACTGGTAGCGCTCGCGGTTGCGCTCGTACTCCAGCTCGACGTTGCGGACGAACGCGTCCGGTGCACCGAATACGTCAGCGATTACCGAATGGTCGATGACCAGCTCGGCGGGGTTGAGCGGGTTGATCCGGCCCGGATCGCCGCCGAGGCCTGTCATCGCCTCCCGCATGGTCGCCAGGTCGACGACTGCTGGCACGCCGGTGAAGTCCTGCATGATCACCCGGGCCGGGGTGAACTGGATCTCGACGCTTGGCTCAGCCTGCTCGTCCCATTCGACCAGGCTGCGGATGTCGTCGGCGGTGATATTGGCGCCGTCCTCGGTCCGCAGCAGGTTCTCCAGCAAGATTTTCAGGCTGTACGGCAGCCGTGCCACCTCACCGGCAGAAGCGATGCGGTGGATCTCGTACGAGGCGTCGCCCACGTTCAGCGCGCCCTTCGCACCGAAGCTGTCCAGGCTCGTCACAGTCGCCACCGTCCTCTCGTCGCCCTGCCCAATCCTGGCCCAGATCGCCGGGCTCGTCACTCGCTCTCTTCGCCGGTGCCCACCAGGCGAATAGGTACATCACCAGGCATGCATGCCTGGTGATGTAGCGGCAGGGGTGGTGAACGTGGTCAATCTGATTTTGCTCGCGCCCTGCTGGTGCTCGGTGAAGATCCTCAGCTTCATGCCGGACAGCAGGTCAGCCGGCTGGCGTTTTGCGGCGGGTGACGACGACTTCACCCCGCCGTACCGCGCCGGCAGCGGCGCCGTCTTCTTTCCTCAGCGCCACGTCGGACGACGCCAGCTGCCACGGCACGCTCGTGACCATCACGCCGGGCGTGAACAGCAACCGGCCCTTGAGCCGCAGCGCGCTCTGGTTGTGCAGCAACTGCTCCCACCAGCGGCCCACGATGTACTCAGGGATGTACACCGTCACGACGTCGCGCGGGCTGGACCGCCGGATGCTCTTGACGTAGTCGATGATCGGCCGAGTGATCTCCCGGTACGGCGAGTCGAGCACCTTCAGTGGGACCGGCAAGTTGCGCCGGTCCCATTCGTCGGTGAGGGCCCTGGTCTCGTCGAGGTCGACGTTTACGGTCACTGCCTCGAGCACGTCAGGGCGGCCGATCCGCGCGTAGGCCAGGGCTCGCAGCGTCGGCTTGTGGATCTTCGACACCAGCACGATGGCGTGAACGCGCGACGGTAGCAGCGCCGCGCCGCCCTCCTTGTCGTCCGCCGCGAGTTCCGCACTGACCTTGTCGTAGTGGCGGCGGATGCCCCGCATGAGCAGGAACAGCACCGGCATGGCCACGAAGACGATCCAGGCGCCGTGGGTGAACTTGGTGATCGTCACGATGAGCAGGACCGTCCCGGTCATCACCGCGCCGATCGTATTGATCACCCTGGATCGGAGGATCCGGCGTCTGTCCTCGGTCGCCATCGGAGCACGGAGTACGGCGTTCCAATGCCGCACCATGCCGGTCTGGCCGAGCGTGAACGCTGTGAAGACGCCCACGATATACAGCTGGATCAGGCGGGTCACGGAGGCGTCGAAGGCGAGGACCAGCAGTCCGGCGAAGACGGACAGCAGCACGATGCCGTTGCTGAACACCAGCCGGTCGCCGCGGGTGTGCAGCTGCCGGGGAGCGTACCGATGTTGTGCAAGGATCGAGCCCAGCAACGGAAACCCGTTGAATGCCGTGTTCGCGGCCAGCACCAGGATGAGCGCAGCTGCCGCCTGGATGTAGTAGAAGGGCAACGTGGCGTCGCCGAAGACGGCGGCGGCCACCTGCGCGATCACCGTCGGCTGCGGGGTCGACGCGCAGTCGAATCCGACCAGGTCACAGGGATCCTCGGTGTACCTGACGTCCGAGATCATCGCCAACGCCGTGATGCCGCTGAACATGATGATGGACAGCCCGCCCATCAAGGCGAGGGTCGTCGCCGCGTTCTTGCTCTTCGGCTTCCGGAACGCGGGAACTCCGTTCGCGATCGCCTCCACACCGGTCAGTGCGGTGCATCCGGATGCGAACGCGCGCGAGACCAGGAACACCACGGCGATCCCACTGAGACCGGTCATCTCGGCGGTCACGTCGTACTCCGCGCTCTCCGCGACGGGCGGATCTCCGAGCACAGTTCTGCCCAGGCCCCACAGGATCATCGAAACTACGCCGAACACGAACAGGTACGTCGGAATCGCGAAGGCACGCCCGCTCTCCCTGATCCCTCTCAGGTTCAGGGCGGCGAGCACGACGATCACGGCGATCGCGATGCCCACCCGCCGGTCGCCGAGAGCGGGCACGGCGGATATCAGGTTGTCGACACCCGCGGACACCGACACTGCGACGGTCAGCACGTAGTCCACGAGCAGGGCGCTCGCGACGACCAGCCCTGCATTGGAGCCGAGGTTGGTCGCCGCCACCTCGTAATCGCCACCGCCAGTGGGGTAGGCGTGGACCAGTTGGCGGTACGAAAGCACGACGACGACGAGCAGCACTACGACGGCGACCGCGACCCATGGTGCGAGAAACAGATAAGACAGCCCGGCCAGGGTCAGAATGACCAGGATCTCCTGGGTTGCGTAGGTGACCGACGACAATGGGTCGCTCGCGAACACCGGCAGGGCTACCCGCTTGGGGAGCAGAGTGTGGTCGAGCCGGCTGCTGGCCAGCTTGCGGCCGAGCAAGAGCCGGCGTGCGATGTCGCTCACGCTCGCCACGATCGAAATGCTATGACCGGCGCCGGTGGGCCGTCCGTGTAACGTCGTCGGGGGAGTCATTCGCGACGCTCCGATGCGCACTGCTCGTGAAGGGATCACCGTGCACGTCGTCATCATGGGTTGTGGTCGGGTCGGTTCGACGCTCGCCCAGATCCTGGAGTCGCGCGGGCACAGTGTCGCCGTCATCGACCAGAATCCGGACGCGTTTCGCCGCCTCCCCGCCGGTTTCGAGGGGCGGATGGTGTCGGGAGTCGGCTTCGACCGCGACGTTCTGCGCGACGCTGGGATCGAGGAGGCGGAGGCGTTCGCCGCGGTCAGCAGCGGCGACAACTCGAACATCCTCGCTGCCCGGGTGGCGCGTGAAACGTTCGGTGTCGAGAACGTCGTCGCCCGTATCTATGACCCTGGCCGGGCGGCTGTTTACCAGCGGCTGGGGATCCCCACAGTCGCGACGGTTCGGTGGACTGCTGACCAGATGCTGCGCCGTCTGCTGCCAGAAGGTGCGCAGCCCGAGTGGGTGGACCCGTCGGGCACTATTCGACTCGCCGAGGTCCATGTGACGGTCGAATGGGTTGGCCATCCGGTCGCGGCCCTCGAGGCCGCCTCGGGGGCCCGGGTGGCGTTTTTGTCGCGGTTCGGCGAGGGCGTGGTACCCAACGAGGACACTGTCATCCAGGAGGGCGATCTGGTGCACGTGATCACGCGGATAGACCAGACCGCGCGAATCGCGGAGACCTTTCAGGCGGCTCCGGAGGTCGAGGTCTGATGCGCGTCGCGATTGCCGGGGCGGGCAACGTCGGGCGGTCAATCGCCGCCGAGTTGTTGCACAACGGTCACGAGGTGTTGCTCATCGACAGAGAGCCGAAGGCGATCAAGGCTGCGTCGGTTCCGGACGCTGAGTGGCTGCTCGCCGACGCCTGTGAGCTGTCCCGGCTCGAGGAGGCGGCGCTCGAGCGATGCAACGTGGTGATCTCCGCCACGGGTGACGACAAGACCAACCTCGTCGTTGCCCTCCTCGCCAAGACCGAGTTCGGGGTGCCGCGCGTCGTCGCGCGGGTGAACCACCCGCAAAACGAGTGGCTGTTCAACGACTCATGGGGCGTCGACGTCTCTGTCTCGACCCCTCGCATCATGAGTGCCCTGGTCGAGGAGGCCGTCAGCGTCGGTGACCTGGTCCGGCTGTTCACCTTCCGCCAGGGCGAGGCGGACCTGGTCGAGCTCACCCTTCCCGACGACTCGCCGATCGTCGGAACCGCGATCGCCGACGTACCGTGGCCGGTCGACACCACGTTGGTGTCGGTGATTCGCGGAAAACACGTTCACGCGCCACTCCCGGACCTGCCGCTCGAGGCGCACGACGAGCTGCTGTTCGTCGCGGCAGCCGACCGAGAACAGCAGCTGGAGGATCTGCTCTCACCGCACGGCACACCAGGCCGATGACACCAGCCCACATGCGGGCTCGACGGAACCGCTGCGCTCGTCAAGGCGCTGGTTGGCTGGCCGACAGTTCGGAATGCGCGCGGTACGCCGGCCGAACGATCAGCCAGCAGACATAGGCGACCAGTAGGAACAGCGGCCAGCTCATCACCAGGCGGGCTCCAGCCAGCCAGCCCAGCTGTTCGTCGCCGGCCAGATACAGCGGCACCTGAACGGCGAGCCGCAACGCGAACATGCCGGCCAACAGCGAGCTGGCCCGCATGTAGGCACGGAGCAAGTCCGGGTCGTCGCGCCAGGACCTGCCCTGCCCGGAGACCAACCCGACGACCACGCCGAGCAGCGGCCAGCGCACCAGAACCGAGACCAGGAAGGCCAACCCGTATACGACGTTGATCAGCAGCCCGGGGAGGAACACATCCTCGGCGCGCCCCGTTCGCGCCGCCAAGAATGCGGCGATGCCGACTCCGAAGAAACCGGCAAGCACGTTCTGCAATGGGTCGCGGCGCAGCAAGCGGATCAGGGCCATGACGACGCCGGCGCCAACGGCCACCCACAGCGACAGCGTCAGGTCGCGGCCACCGGCGGTATAGACCACCGTGAACAACGCCAGCGGCAGGCCGGCGTCGAGAAACGCGCCCGGGCCGAGCGCGGTTCGGGCCCGGAAGCGCTCGTCGGCGGCGATCGCGGCGAACAGGCCGGGCCGACGGTCGGTCACGCTGTGCTCGGGAGCAGGACGTAGTCCGGGTTGTACATGACCCGGCGGCCGTCGACCGTCGTGACCCGGCCGTGCGCGACCAGGCCACGCCCACAATCCACGCCGGCGATGCGTCGCCGGCCGAGCCAGATCAACGTGAGCACGTCGGAGCCGTCGTAGAGTTCCGCCTCGAGCGCCGGCACGCCCGCTCGCGGCTGGAGGGTGACGGTGTGCAGGACGCCTCGCACGCGGGCTCGCTCCCGGTCGCCAACCTGGGCCAACGGCACGCAGCCGGACACCCGCGAGTCCTTGCGCAGTTCCGCCGCGTCGATCTCACTTTCCGAGGTCGCCCAGCGGGTGAGTGCGCGCCACATGCCGCGTGGACCTGGACTGGCATCGCTCACGCTTGATCAGCCTACCCGTCCTGCTCAGCCGAGGGGGTCGCCACGGGCTGAGGAGGCTGGACTGGAATCACGTCTCCTGGCGCCATCGGCCGGTCGCCGCGCACGACCACGGTCTGGCGGACGACCTTGACCAGCCGTGCGTACGCCTTGGCGTCGGTCGTGGCAGTACCAAGGAAGGTCGCGCGCAACATCCAGCGAGGTCCGTCGATGCCCACGACCCGCGACGCCTGGACGGCTTTTTTGCCTTCAGCCGTCGTGACCGGGACGACCAGGCGCAGCTCGGTACCGAACGGGCCGGCAGCCTCGTCGACGGTTCCGCCACGCCCGGCGGCGTCGACGGCGATCTGGCTGCGGGTCTGTTCCCACAGCCCGGACGAGCGTGGCGCGGCCACGGCAATCATCGCTACTGCTGCCTCACCGTCCAGCAGCATGACACCGGTGCCGGTGCCAGACCGCTCGTCGACCTGGATCTGGAGCCGCATGCCCTCACCCAGCCGTACCAGCAGCCCGCCGAGGTCGATCCGGCGCTGGGCAGGCTCTGCCGGGTCGACCTCGGTGATGTCGAACGGCCCGTCCGGACGAGCTGTCTTCGCCTGTTGCTCGACGGGCGGAGCCTCCGGGACCTCGGCCGGTGCACCGACATCCCCACTGTCCTCGCCGCCGCGGCGCCGACGCCGTCGGAACACCATCACCGCGTCCCGTCGCGGCCGGACGTTGCAAGCCCCGTCGACCCGTACCCGCCCGTGCCGCGGGCCGACGCTGGGAGCTGCGCCACCTCCACGAACCGCGCGTGCTCGACACGTTGAACGACCAGCTGCGCGATCCGGTCTCCGCGCCGGAACACGATCGTGCTGCGAAGGTCGTGGTTGACCAGAACGACGGTGATCTCACCGCGATAGCCGGCATCCACTGTGCCTGGTGTGTTGACGATGCTGACACCCATCCGGTGCGCAAGCCCGGATCGCGGGTGGACGAACGCCGCGTAGCCCTCCGGCACCGCCACAGCGATTCCGGTACCGACCATCGCCCGCTCACCCGGGCCGAGGGTCAGGTCCACTGTGGTCACCAGGTCAGCGCCCGCGTCACCAGGGTGCGCGTAGATCGGCAGCGGCACTCCGTCGTCCAACCGAGTGACCAGGACGTCGACCGGTGGGTTCACCGGTTCATTCCTGCGGTCACAGGCGGAACGCGTCGCCGGCTCACGGTTCGTGACCTTACCTGCGTGGTGGGCCCAGCGCGGAACTCCGAGGCACCGCCCCCAGAACGAGGTCGCGGATCGCGACCCTTCCTGCTGATGTGCGGACGCCGGATGGAACCCTGCAGGAGTGAGGCAGTACCGCGAACGCCTGCGGGTCCCGGGGTCGTGGTGGCTGATGCCGCCAGCTGCCACAGTGTCGGTGTGGCTGGCGGTCCAGCACGTATACGGCCCGCGGGTATCGGTCCCGCTCGCAGCCGGTGTCCTGGTTGTCTCGAGTGCATGGCTGCTCGGATACGGAAACGCCGTGGTCGCTGTCGAACCTGATGGCTTCGTCGCGGGCCGGGCCAGGCTGCCGCTGTGGGCAGTCGGCGAGGTAGCTCCCCTCGGAGTTGACAGGGCACATGCTGCCCGCGGGCCCGATGCTGACCCCCGGGCCTTCATGCTGGTCCGTGGATACATCGGTCCGATGGTCCGCGTCGCGGTCGAGGACCCGGCCGATCCCGTGCCCTACTGGCTGGTGTCGACCCGGCACCCCGACCAGCTCGCCGCTGCCCTGTCTGCCGCCCGCGACGCTATTCGCTGATGCTTTCGCGACGGATCACGCGGCGCAGTCGCGGCAGACTAGGACGCCATTGGTCTCGCGAGCCAACTGACTGCGGTGATGGACCAGATAGCACTGTGAACAGGTGAACTCGTCGGCCTGCCGAGGCAGCACCCGTACCGCGAGCTCTTCGTTGGATAGATCGGCACCGGGCAGTTCCAGCGACTCGGCGAGCTCAGCCTCGTCGACGTCGACAATGCCCGACGCCGTGTCCATCCGGCGGTTCTTGAGCTCCTCGATCGAGTCCTCGGACAGCTCGTCGTCGGTCTTTCGAGGGGCGTCGTAGTCGGTTGCCATAACGTCAGCCCCCTTCGCGGGCAGTGTTGTCCATTTTGACGGTCGCACTCGGACCCCCATAACGCACGGGAGGCGCCAGTTGTGCCCGAACTGCGGCGCGAATTCTGCCTCAACCCGCGGCCGCACGGAGATGCGCCTCGCCGAGGCGGTTGAAGATCCGCCCGCAGCGGGAAGGCGGGTACCGTTCTGGGGGCCGAGCCAACCGTCCGGGCAGGTCCGGGATCATGGATCACAGGACCAGGGAGGTGCAGTGCTCGAGTTGGACAGCCTCTCGAAGCGATACGGGGACGTCGTCGCGCTCGACAACCTGTCGCTCACCGTCCGCCCCGGTCAGATGCACGGCTTCGTGGGTACCAACGGAGCGGGCAAGACGACGGCCATGCGCATCGTGCTCGGTGTACTCGACGCCGACGCAGGCGAGGTCCGGTGGCAGGGCGAGCGGCTCGGGCGCGACGCCCGCCGCGAGTTCGGCTACATGCCCGAGGAGCGCGGGCTGTACCCGAAGATGCGCCTGCTCGAGCAACTGGTGTTCCTGGCTCGGCTGCGAGGCACAACCGCGGCTGCAGCGACCCGCTCGGCCACCGCCCTGCTGGAACGGTTCGGCCTCGCGGAACGGGCCCGGGACCGGGTCGAGCAGCTGTCCCTCGGCAACCAGCAGCGGGTCCAGCTGGCAGCGGCGCTGGTGCACGACCCCACGGTCCTGGTACTGGACGAACCGTTCAGTGGTCTCGACCCGGTCGGGGTCGACGCGATGGCGACGGTGCTGCGCGAGCGCGTGGACGCCGGTGCCGCCTTGGTGTTCTCCAGCCATCAGCTCGATCTTGTCGAGCGACTGTGTGATGCCGTTGGGATCATCCGGGCCGGCCGGTTGGTCGCAGACGGTACCGTCGCGGAGCTGCGCGGTATCACCGGCTCACGTCGGTATCGCGTTCTCGTCGAGTCGGGTCCGGGCTGGCCGGACCAGCTGGCTGCCTCTGTCCGAGGTGCTGCTGTTCTGGACCACGGCCGCGACAGCGGGCCAGCTCTCTTCGAGCTGCCGGCCGCCACCGACGATCAATTCCTGCTGGCAGCGGCCCAGCGCCTCGGAGCGGTCCACCAGTTCGGAACCGCTGAACCGACGCTGGTCGAGTTGTTCCGTGAGGTCGTGTCCGAGGAGCCGGCATCCGACGATCCGGGGGTCGCCGCCTGATGTCGCGCGCGTTGTCGTTCCGCGAGGCGGCGCTCTTGGTGGCTCGGCGGGAGTTCCTGCAACGGGCCCGGGACCGGTCGTTCTTTGTCTCCACGGCGATCACCATCGCCATCATCGTGCTGGTGATCGTATTTCCGAAGGTTCTCAACTTCGGGGCCGACGAGTACGCGGTCGCCTTCTTCGGGCCGAACGGCCCCGCGGTCCGGGCCGTCGCCGAACAGCAGGCCGAGCTCAGCGATGTCGCCATGGTGGTCGTGAATGCCCAGGACACCGACCAGGCCGAGCAGATGATCCTCGACGGCGAGCTCGACGCGTATGTGGACGCAGACGCGGTCGTCGTGGAACGGGAGCTGCGGCCGTCCTTGCGGGCCGTGCTCGAGAACGCGCACAGTTCTGTGGCCGGAAGCCACGCCCTCACCGAGGCCGGTCTGGATCCCGAGCAGGTCGCCACGGCGCTCGACCCGACGGCACTGCGGACTGTGACACTCGACCCGGCGGCAAACGAGCGGAACACCCGCGGAACCATCGCATTCATCGGGGCATTGATCCTTTACGGCCAGCTGCTCGGGTACGGCTTCTGGGTTGCGCTCGGCGTGGTCGAGGAGAAGTCGAGCCGCGTGGTCGAAGTCCTGCTCTCGGCGATCCCTGCGCGCGCACTGCTCGCCGGCAAGGTTCTCGGAATCGGCGTGCTTGGACTCGCCCAGCTGTTCGCGATCGCCGCGGTGTCGGTGGCTACCGCCGCTCTGGTCGGATCGATTGCCTTCGAGGCGTCGATGCTGCAACCGATCCTGCTCGTCCTGTGCTGGTTCATCCTGGGCTACGTCGCGTACGCGTGCTTGTCCGCGGCCGCTGCCGCGAGGGTGTCGCGCCAGGAGGAGCTGCAGAACGCCACCACCCCGCTGACCATGCTGGCAATGGTCTCCTTCTTCGCCAGCTTCTACGTGTTCTTCAATCCCGGCGGGACGGGCCCACTTGTCGTTTCGGTGATACCGCCGGTGAGCGCGCTGGCTATGCCGATCCGGATGGCGCGGGGAGACGCTGCGCTGTGGGAGATCGGGCTCGCGGTGATCCTGATGCTCGGGCTGATCGCTGCCCTGATCATGGTCGCTGGCCGGGTATACGAGGGCGCCGTGCTACGAATGGGGGCCAAAGTGCCCCTCGCCGAGGCGTGGCGGTCGGGTCGGCGGGTCCGCGCCTGAGGTCAGTCGTCGCGGTCTGGACGCAACGGCTCCAGCAAGTCGTGCAGGGCGGTGAACAGCGCGGGACCGGCAGCGATCACCAACTCGGCTCCGGCGACCCGTCCGCCGAGTCCGGCGACGACAGCCCCTGCCTCTTGCGCGATCAGCCCGCCGGCGGCCAGGTCCCACGGCGCCAGGCCGCGCTCGTAGAAGCCGTCGACCAGCCCGCTCGCCACCGCGCACAAGTCGAGAGAGGCGGAACCGGCCCGGCGGATGTCCCGGATCTTGGGCAGCACGTGCCGCAGCACTTCCGCCTGGTGAGCCCGCCGGCCCGCGTCGTATCCGAACCCGGTGGCGATCAACGCGCGGTCGAGCCGGTCGCAACCCGACTCGCGGATCGGCCGACCGTCGAGAATGGCGCCCTCGCCGCGGATGGCGGTCCAGGTCTGGCCAGTGGCCGGACTGTGCACGACGCCCACGTCGGCAACGCCGTCGACCTGGACGGCTATCGACACCGCGTACTGCGGAATCGCGTAGAGGTAGTTGACCGTCCCGTCGATGGGATCGACCACCCATACGACGCCCGAGCGTCCGGGTACGGACCCGCCCTCCTCGCCCAGCAATCCATCGTCGGGCCGGGCTGTCAGTAGCCGCTCCCGGATCAGGTCCTCGGCGGCGGTATCCGATTCGGTGACAATGTCGGTGGGCGAGGACTTGGTCGCCGAAACGGCCATTCGCTCGACGCCCGCCCGCCGGTCCCAGATGAGCCGGCCGGCGTCGTGCGCCACGTCGACCGCGAGGGCGAGCAGCGCGGGCAGGTCCTCGTTCATGCCGAGGCCCCGCACAAGGCCGGGCGCGGTCCAACGGGGTTCGGGCAACAGCCCACCGGGCACACCTCGTGCGACGGTCCCGGTGCACCGATGCTCGCCCGGACTACCGTCTCACCCCGTTCGAGCGCCGCCCGTTCGACCAGCAGATCGCAGATCGCAGCGACGAAAGCTGGGTGGGTGCCGGCCGTACCGGCCCGGGCGACCGGCAGTCCCATCTCGCGCGCGGTGCCCAGTGCTTCGGTGTCGAGGTCGAATGCGACCTCCATGTGGTCGGACACGAAGCCGATTGGGGACAGCACGACACCTGCGACGTCGGTAGCGATGGTCTTGAGGTGATCGTTCACATCCGGCTCGAGCCAGGGCACCTGCGGTGGTCCGGTGCGCGAGCAGTACGCAAGGTCGTAGCCATACCGCGTACCGGTCCGACTCTCGACGTCGGCGGTCACGCCAGCAGCCACGGCAAGGTGCTGAGCGACGTAGGCGCCGCCATCAGGTCCGGCCGTCTCGGCCATCGCGATCGGGATCGAATGGGTGACGAACACCAGCCGCGCATGCTGTGCAACGCCGACCGGCAAGTCGCCTAGGGCACCGGCGACCGCGTCGGCGTTAGCCCGGACGAAGCCGGGGTGATCGAAGCACTGCCGCAGCCGATCGAGCTTCGGGGCACGCCGTCCCACTGCCGCGGCTGCCGCGGCCAGGTCTTCGCGGTACTGCCGGCAGCCCGAATACGAGGAGAAGGCGCTCGTGACGAAGACCGCCGCCCGGCGCACTCCGTCATCCCGCATCCTGGCCAGCTCCTCGGCCAGGTACGGGTGCCAGTTCCGGTTTCCCCAGTAGACCGGTAGTGACACGCTCATGCGATCCAATTCGTGCTCCAGCGCGGCAACCAAGGCCCGGTTCTGGTCATTGATGGGGCTACGCCCCCCGAACCTGAGGTAGCGCATAGCCACCTCGGTTAGCCGATCCGCGGAGATAGCGCGCCCGCTCGTCACGTTCTCCAGAAACGCCATGACGTCCTCGGGTCCTTCGGGTCCGCCGAAGGACACGACGAGCAGCGCCTCATACGGATCGACGACCTGTCCTGTCGTGCGCACCCGCCCGATCCTGTCATCTCCGCGTGGAAGGCTGACGGCGTGCTGGGGCCCTACGCCAATGTGTTACGCCCGGCTGGTGCCCTGGCGTTTTCGGCTTCCGGGCTGGTCGCCCGGCTGCCGATGTCGATGCTCGGCATCAGCATCGTTCTCGCCGTTTCGGCCCAAAGCGGATCGTACGGACGCGCGGGAGTGGTCGCTGCCGCAGCATTACTCGCCCAGGCTGCCGCGGCGCCGATGCAGGCCAGGATCGCCGACCGGTTCGGCCAAGCCCGGATGCTGCGCCCGGTGCTCGTCGTTCACGGCCTGAGCCTCGGCGCCTTCATCGTGCTGCTGGACAGCGCACCACTGCCGGCCCTCCTGTTGACGGCCGCCCTTACCGGGGCGACCCTGCCGAGCTTCGGGGCCATGGTGCGGGCGCGCTGGGCGCGCCTGTATTCGGGCTCGTCCCTTCTGCACACGGCCTACGCCCTGGAGTCGGTCCTCGACGAGGTCGTCTTCGTCGTGGGGCCTGTGGTCGCCACTCTGCTGGCCACCGGCGTGCACCCCGCCTCCGGTCTGCTGTTCATCCTTGGGCTCACGGTGGGGGGTGGCCTGGTGTTCGCCGCTCAGCGAGCCACCGAGCCGCCGCCGCGACCCCATGCCCGTCACGTCGACGCGGACCGCCTCCCGATGTGGTCCCTCGCCTGGATCGTGTTGACCTTCATGTTCATGGGCGGCATTTTCGGCAGCGTGGAGGTCGTCACCGTGGCATTCACCGACGCCGCGGGCGCGATCACGGCTGCCGGCCCGCTGCTCGCGATCTATGCGCTCGGCAGTCTGGTGTCTGGCCTGGTCGTTGGCGCCGTTCGAGTACGAAGCGGACCGCGCCGGCGGTTCGTTGTCGGCCAAGCGATGATGGCGGCGACCTTGTTCCCGCTCCCCATCGTCGGGCCGGTGCCGGTTCTGGCCATCGTGCTCTTCGTCGCCGGCCTCGCCATCTCTCCCACGTTGATCGCCGGGTTCTCCCTGGTGGAGACCGTGGTCCCGGCGAGCCGCCTCACCGAGGGCCTGGCCTGGATCTCGACTGCTCTCAACGTCGGAGTGTCTGCCGGCGCTGCCGCGTCCGGTCGAACCGTTGACGAATTCGGGGCGACGACTGCCTACCTCGTTGCGGTGGCCTTCGGCCTGTCCGCGGCCGCCTCGTGCGTCGCCGGCGCCATCGTGGACCGGCGGCGGCCTGATCCGGTGCATGAAAGCGTGCCACGGTGACCGTCCGAACAGGCCCATGGACGAACTGGGCCCAAACAGTGGCGTACCGCCCCGCACGGGTGGCTTCCCCCCGTGATCCGGCCGACGTCGCCGAGGTTCTTGCTGCAGCCCGTCGCGACGGCCTCCGGGTCAAGCCGATCGGCGCGGGGCACAGCTTCACTCCGGTCGCAGCCACCGAAGGCGTGCAGGTACGGCTGGACCAGCTCACCGGACTCATCGGCACCGACGTTGACCAGAACAGCGGAAGTGGCACGGCAACGGTCGCCGCCGGAACGCGGCTGCATGACCTCAACGCCGAGCTGGCGCGGTTGGGTCTCGGCCTGTCAAACATGGGCGACATCGACGTCCAGACCGTGTCAGGCGCCGTCAGTACCGGAACCCACGGCTCGGGCCGGGATAGCGCCAGTCTGTCGGCCCTGGTCGTCGGGCTGCAGATCGCGCTGCCGGATGGTTCGCTGGTGCGATGCTCGGCGGACGAAGAGCCCGGCCTGTTCCGGGCCGGGCGACTTGGTCTCGGCGCGCTCGGCATCGTGACGTCGCTCACCTTCCGGGTGGAGCGGGCATTCCTGCTGCACGCGGTCGAGGAGCGGGGTCATCTGGACGAGGTATTGGAGCGCTTCGACGAGTACGCCGCGGAGGAGCATCTCGACATGTATTGGTTTCCGTTCACCGACTTCATGCAGGTGAAATCCCATCGTCGGACGAGTGAGCCCCGGCGACCGTTGTCCAGACCGTCCGCATGGTGGACCGACATCGGCGAAAACGCCGGCATCGGGCTCGTGCAGCGGATCACCAGAGCCGCGCCGCGGTACACGCCGATCGTGAACGGGGTCGCCGCCCGGTTGATCTCGCGTCGCGAATACGTCGACGCGGCGCCGTCGGTGTTCACCCGCGTCCGCCGTATCCGGTGGCACGAGATGGAGTACGCGCTGCCGCGGCGGGTTGCGGTCTCAGCCATTCGGGAGTTCCGGCGGCTGACCACGCAGGGTCCCTGGCGAATCGCGTTTCCGGTCGAAATCCGCTTTGCTCCTGCCGACGACGTCTGGCTGTCGACCGGTTATGGCCGCGACACCGTCTACATCGCCTGCCACGCCTATCCACGTACGGACTATGTGCCCTGGTTCGCCGCTGCCGAAGAGCTGTTCGTTTCCTACGGCGGCCGGCCGCACTGGGGCAAGCTGCATACCCGGGACATGAGCTACCTCCGGGAGGTCTATCCGCGGATGACCGAGTTCCAGGAGATCAGGAACCGCGTCGACCCAGACCGGCTGATGGGCAACGACTATCTCCGCCGCGTTCTCGGCGACTGACGTTGCAGGCAGAGGATTTCCCACCTCCGCTCGGCATGGCGGCTTGGTCCGACGCCACCCCCAGGTCACGATGGGCGCAACCGTGCACGGGAGGTTCGCAAGATGCGGGAGCTACAACTGATCGCCGTGAGCGACGATGGCACCCGCCTCATCCTCCGGCCCGACGGCGACGATGTCGCGATGGCGCTTCCCGTCGACGAACGTCTGCACGCCGCGATGCGTGGCGACCGCGCACGCTTGGGGCAATTGGAGATCCAGATGGACAGCCAAGTGCGCCCCCGTGACATCCAGGCCCGGATTCGCGGCGGCGAGAGCGTCGAATCGGTTGCCGCCGGGGCTGCCGTCTCCCTCGACCGGGTCCTGCGCTACGCCGGGCCCGTGCTGGCTGAACGCGAGTACGTCGCCGGGCGGGCGCGTCGGGCGACCGTGCGCCGGATGAACGGCGACGGTCCGGCGCCGACACTCGACGACGCCGTCGCCCGGTGGGTCACCGAGATCGACATCGATCCTGAGGCTGTGCAATGGGACGCCTGGCGCCGCGACGACGGCAGGTGGCAGGTCAGCGCCAGCTGGCCGGACGGCTCCGATCTCGAGTCGGCCCGGTTCGCCTTCGACCCAGCAGGTCGTTCGGTGGCTCCCGACGACGACCAGGCCCGAGCGGTTGCCGGTGACCGCCCGCCGGAACCGGCCAGCACGCCCGGGCCGACCCGGCTCTCGGTAGTCACCGGTGTCGCCGACCAGGCCGTCGATATCGACCTGGAGGACGACGAGGAGCAAGGCGGACACGCCCCGACCCAGGTCCTGATCCTCACCGAGACCACCGAGACCACCGAAACCACCGAAACCACCGAGGTCGACCTGGAGCTGGCCGAGCCGGACTCGGCCGACGACGAACCGACTGGGCCGATCCCCGTCACCAACCGACGTCCACGCCGCGGCGAGCGTCGGCGGCCCACCGGGCCGTCCCGAGGTCTCGACGACACGACGAGCGAACGGTTGCGGCTCACCGATATCGCCAACCGAGTGGAGATAGAGCTGCAGCACGGCGTCGACGAACCGCCAGCCGAGGCACCCGCCCAGCGTGCCGGTTCGACTCGCGCCCGCCGGCCCACAGTGCCGAGCTGGGACGAGATCATGTTCGGCCGTCGGCGCAAGCCGGACTGATCCCAGCAGGTATCAGCGCGCGCTTCACCTGCTCTGTATGGGTGGATGTGCAAGCATCCCGCGGTCAGGGAACCCGGCCGTGTCGGCCTGGACGATCGGCAGGGGTCATGGTGCCGTCTCGACGCTCCGTGGGGGTCCGATCCGCGCTCGACGCGAACGACGTTCTCGACCGCGAGCGGGCCCTGCGCAGGGACCGCGTCGTCTCGATCTCGGTGGCCACATGGCGACGGCGAGGGCGCCGAACCCTCGTCCGGCGCTCCAGGGGGTTGGGTCGATGAGATCGGTGTCGACGGGGGGCGACGGGTGCGGAATGCACGGACGGTGCATGCACGCATTGTCCGGACTCGGGGGGCCGCATCCGTCGCCGGCGGCGTCCACTGTGCGGCGACGGTTGACCAGTAGGGTCGCTGTGTGGCCGACCCGTCTACGAGCGACCTGGTTAAGGACGCGGCCGGAGGAGATCAGGGAGCGTGGAATGTGCTCGTGCAGCGTTACTCCCGGCTGGTCTGGGCCGTTGCGCGCAGCCACCGCCTCGCACCTGCCGACTCCGCAGATGTCTTCCAGACCACCTGGCTGCGGTTGGTGGAGCACCTCGGCCGGGTCCGAGACCCAGAACAACTCGCCGGTTGGCTGTCGACCACGGCCCGGCACGAAAGTCTTCGCGTACTCCGGCTGGGTCGTCGTGAACGTCCCGACGACGACATCGCCGCTGGCCGAGAGTCCACCAACCAGGGCGATCCGGGGCCTGAAACGGCGCTGCTCGCGGACGAAGAACGCGCCTCGGTTGCTGCCGCCTTCGCCCGGCTGTCAGAGCGATGCCAGGCGCTCCTTCGGCTGGTCGTCGCCGAACCTGGCCTGTCCTACGCTGACATCGCGGGCGCGCTCAGCATCCCGGTCGGCAGTATCGGCCCGAGTCGCGGTCGGTGTCTTCAACAACTGCGCAGCCTCCTCGATGAGCCGGCCGAAGCCGGCTGACGCAGGAGCGTGACGATGTCCGACCTCGACCCCGCCGACCGCGAGCTCCTCGCACAGGTCAAGGAGATGCTCGACGAGACCGATCCGGTTCCGGAGTTCCTCATCGACGCCGCCCGCGGGACATACACGTGGCGCACGATCGACGCCGAGCTCGCCGAACTGACCGACGACTCGCTGCTCGAGGGTACGGCCGTACGCTCGAGCCGGGCACCGCGCCTGCTCACCTTTACCGCCGAAGCAGCCACCCTTGTCATCGAGGTCGCGGAGCACGTCCGCGGCGCGTCACCGGGCCGTCGGCTGTTGGGCCAGATCTTGAGTCCTCGGCCGGCCGAGGTCGACGTGCGCCATGCCGACGGCACCGTGTCGGTCACGGCCGACGAGTTCGGCCGGTTCCGGGCCGAGGCCGTCCCGCCCGGGCCGATCAGCCTGGCGTGTCGTTTCGGAGGCGCGCTCAAGCCGCAGCTCGTCACCAGCTGGGTCACGATCTGAGCGGGTCGGGCTCTCCGCTGACCAAAAGTGGAACGAGCATCTCGTCTGCACTGAGGGCCCCGTGGAGTCCGATCAGGGAAGCTTCCACGGGGAAGACGCTGCGGATCTCGACTGCACAATCGCCGCCAACCGACGCGACAACGTCACCGATCCGGTCCATGACTCGCCCTTCAACGGCACCGAACCAGCCGGCATCGACCGCCGCCTCGCGGGAGAGCACGGTGGCCCGATCGCCCAGCACGGCCCGCCAGGCGGCCAACACGTCGGATGAAGCGCCCGGTTCCGCGTACACATGCCGGAACCGCGCCTCGCCGCCGACCAAGGCGACGCCATCACGGAGCGCGGGAAGATCGTCGACGTCAATTCGGTTAGCGTGGTCCACGTCGACCATCCCGTGATCTGCCGTGACGACCAGCGTCGTTCCGGCCGGGAGAGCATCGAAGAGCTCCTCGGCAAATCGGTCGACCATCGTCAACTGGTGCTGCCACGCAAGCGATCCACAACCGGCTCGATGGCCGGTGGTGTCCAGGTCGCCGTCGTAGACGTACACCAGCGATTGCTCCGGCGCTGCGGCCTCGGCTGCGCCGGCCACGCGCTCCCCCAGGGTGTCCGCGCTGCGGAAGCCGGGGCTGCGGAGCCCGGCGATGGTCAGTCCCGACGTCCGGAACTTGCGCTCCCCGACGACTGCGACCGTGACACCGGCCCCGGCGGCGCGCTCGAACACCGTGGGGTGGGGCTGGTAGGCGATTGGATCGACGGTCGCGGGCCACTTCAGCGCGTTCAGCAACTCGTTCGTGCCCGGAATACGAGTGGTGTAGCCGAGCACCCCGTGCCTGCCGGGTGGGAGACCGGTGCCGAAGCTGGTCAGGCTCGTGACTGTCGTCGCCGGGCTTCCGGAGGTGATCGTGCGGGCCGAGAGTGAGATCAGAAACGGCGCTTGGGCCGGATGGGCGCGCAACAGGTTCCAGCCCAGGCCGTCGATGAGCAGGACGCAGTAACGCCGAGACCGCGGCAGCCCGATGAGATCGTGCTCGCCCGCGACGCCGAGCGCACCAAGAACCGAAGGAAGCAGCTCGGCCAGGGATGCCTCGCCATATCGGGGAAGAACCAGTCCGTCCGACCGCGAGGCCGCCGCTGTCACCGCAGGCGCACCGTAGCCGCGGACAGGGTGCGGGCGAAGTCGAGCATGTCCTCCACGCGCCGACCGCCGTCGGCGACCTCGCTGACCCGCAGCGAGAAGTCGTCCGAGGCGAGCGAACCGGTGTACCCGTGGTCGGCCTCGCAATCGGGATCGCCGCACCCGGCCGGCTCGAGGTCGATCCGGCTCATTGCCCCCCAGCCCACCGTCAGCACGACCTCCCGGGCGGGGTCGCCGGTTCGGTACGACGCCGGTGACGTGACCGTGCGACTCACTACGACCGATGAAACGCGGTCGAGCGGGACGGCTTCGGTCGAGGTCGTGGCATACGGCACTGGGTGCGACTCATCGGAGGGATATTCGTCGGTGTGCCCGACGATAAGCCGACTGGGGGTCAGCACCAGGACGCTGACGTGGCGGCGAAGCTCGTCGCGGTCGAAGTGTGGCTCGTGATGGACGATGTATGACTGGACGGGCTCGCCGGCCAGGGCGGTACCCAGCGTGTCCGAGACAAGGGCGGGGTAGTAGCCCGCCTGCTGGATGGCCCGCCGAAGCTCTTCGTGGATGCCGGTGTCTGGCATACCATCCATCCTTGCACGGCGCGGTGTCAGCCCGTGTCAGCACGGTGTCTGCAGGGTCACAGCCGCCGTGCGTACCAGCCGGTGCGGGCGCCGGTGGGTGCGATCCGGGCCGATGCATTGACGACGGCGAGGCCGTGACTCGCCACCAGTACCGGGTCCAGGTCGAGATCGGCGACCTCCGGCAGGTCGTCGGCAAGCCTGGAGACCCGGTGCAACAGGTCGGCCGCCGCGTCGAGGTCGGCCACGATGCCGCCCCGGTATCCATGCAGCAACGGGGCCGCCTTGACCTCGCGAATCATCTCGGCCGCGTCGACGTCGGTCAGCGGAGGGATCCGGAAGGACCGGTCGCCCAGCAGCTCGGTCGTGACACCTGACACGCCGAAGGAGACGACCGGCCCGAACCGAGCGTCTTCGGCCGTGCGAACCGCAACCGGAACGCCGGTCGTGGCCATCGGCTGGACGACGAATTCCGCCTCGTCCGGTTCGGCGATCGTCCGTTCCATGGTTGCCCAGGCGTCGCGCATCTCGTCGGCGGTGTCGATGTGCCGCCAGACATCGGCCAGATCGGGGCGGTGCCGCAACTGCCGGGCCGTGGTCTTGAGGACGACGTTCCATCCAAGACGTTCGCCGGCCTCGACCGCGTCGTCGACAGTCTTGGCCGGCACCATCTCCAGGAATGTGATGCCGTAAGCCGCCAGCAACCGGCGCAGCGCATCCACCGGCAACGACGCGCCCTCGGGTTGGTCGGCGAGCACGTCCGCGACGATCTGCCGGGCCGTTGCGGTGTCGCAGCCGGCAACCTCGGGGACGAGGCCGCGCGATCGGTTGAGCCACGTCGCGAACGACGTGGCGTGGGCGAGGGCTCGGGCGGCCTCCTCCGGCGACGGGTACGACGGGACGGAGCCACGGACAGGGGTTTCGTTCGCGTCGAGCACCCGCAACGCCTCGGGCACCCCCCCGCTGCCCAGAAACGTCGTGACGACCGGTTTGGCGCCCCCGCTGGCGACGGCGGCCAGTACCCGGGCGACCACCACGGCCCGGGTCGACTGGACCGTCGGGGCATAAACCACGATCACCGAGTCCACTGCGGGGTCGTCGATGAGCCCGGCCAGAGCGCGTTCGAAATCGATCGCGGACGCGGCTGGCCCGAGGTCGGCTGGGTCACCGACGACGTCCAGGCCCGAACTGGTGGCTGCATCGGCCGCCAGCAGGCCGAGGGAGTCGGAGTTGCCGACGACGGCCACCCGTCGCCCCGTTGGCAGCGGCTGGAAGGCGAGCACCTGTGCGACGTCGAACATCTCCGCCAGCGTGTCGACCTGGATAACGCCGGACTGCCGGAACATGGCGTCGTAAGCCGCTGGCGGCGCGGTCGTCGGCGCAACAGCATGGCCGACTGGCACGCCCTGGGTCGACCGGCCGCTGCGTACCGCGACCACCGGCTTGGTAGCAGCAACCCGCCTGGCCAACCGGGAGAACTTGCGCGGATTGCCCAGCGACTCCAGGTAGAGGAGCACGACCTCGGTGGCCGGGTCGTCCTGCCAGTACTGCAGTAGGTCGTTTCCGGAAACGTCAGCGCGATTACCTGCGGACACGAACGTCGACATGCCCAACCCGCGGTTCGCCACGGACTCCAGAATGGCCACTCCGAGGGCGCCGGACTGGGAGAAGAAGCCGACGCGCCCGTGGAGTGGAAGCACCGCCGCCATCGAGGCATTGAGCGAGAATGCGGGGTCGTTGTTGACAATACCGATGCAGTTCGGGCCGACAACCCGCATGCCGTTCGAGCGCGCGATCCGGACCAGTTCGGATTGCCGTCGCCGTCCCTCGGGTCCTGTCTCGGCGAACCCGGCGGACACCACGACCAGACCCCGAACGCCCTTTGCGGCGCAGTCCAGCACCACATCCGTGACGGCTTCGGCAGGCACCGCGATGACGGCCAGGTCGACTGGTCCCGGGACATCGCGAATGGTCGGATACGCCGGAACGCCGGAGACAGCGCTCGCGCCCGGGTTGACGGCGTACACCCGACCGGTGAAGCCGGCGTCGACCAGGTTGCGAATGAGCACGTGACCGACCTTTTCGCGCGACCTGCTCGCGCCGATAACGGCCACCGATGCTGGTTCGAGCAGCCGCCGAATCGACCGCGCTTCGGCTCGATGCTCGCGCGCGATCATGACGTCGAGCGAATATTCGGTCGGCTCTATCTCGAACTCGACGTGCACGACGCCGTCGTCGATCCGGCTGCTCAGGGTGTATCCCGCCTCAGAGAACACCGTGATCATCTTGTGGTTCTGCGGCAGCACCTCGGCGATGAACCGACCCACGCCGCACTCGCGCGCCACCTGCGCGAGGTGTTCGAGCAACACGGTGCCGACTCCGCGACCCTGGTGGGCGTCTTCCACCAGGAATGCGACCTCGGCCTGTACAGAGTCAATCCGCTCGTATCTCGCGACGGCGATCATGTCCTGCCCGGTGAGCAGGATCAGTGCGACTCGACTGTCGTAGTCGACGTTGGTGAACCGGCGGACGTCGGCGTCGGAGAGCTTCGGGTAGGGCACGAAGAACCGGAAGTACTTCGACTCGTCGCTGACCCTGCCGTAGAAGGCGACCAGCCGTTGTGCGTCGTCGGGCCTGATCGGCCGCAGGTGCGCGGTCGCTCCGTCGGACAGCACGACGTCAGCTTCCCAGTGCGCCGGATACGCCGACGACGAAGCCGCCTGCACGGCAGCGACAGTAGCGCTCGGGGGGACCGGGCAGTCAGCGACCGGTCGCCACGGTGAGCCGGCAGGCGTCCGCCCACGCCGCGTCGTCGATCTCGCGGCCGGCGCGCGGGACCCGGTCGATCCATTCCGCGCAGATGTCGATCGAATCGACCAGCATCGTCCGCAACATCGCTTCCGGGTCGGGGATCAACGCGTGCGCGGCGCCATCGACCGCGCATCGGACCGCGTGCGGCGCCGCGTGCCGGCGGAACGTCGCGAGCCGCGGACGGATATTGCTGGTGAAGCAGTCGGCCCATTGGGTCGCTTGCGGGACGCCGTCCAAAACGCGCCGGCTCTCCGCGGAAATGCTGTCGGCCGGACGCCCGTCGAGTTGTGCCAGGATTCGCTCGCAGACCAGCACCGACACGGCCAGCACCCGCTGCCGTTCCGCCGCAGCAACCGGCATCGCGATCGTTGTGCACCGCAGGGCGATCAGGGCGTCGATGTGTGGATCGTCGCTGGTAAGGCCTATCACCGACGGAATCAGCTCGGCCAGCTGAGGCCGACCGTCGTCAGAGGTGTGGTCGTTGACCAGCCGGGCAACGGACGCCAGCAGCGAATGCGTGCACGTCGGGTGATCGCTCCATCGCTCACCCGCGAGGTAGGACGCCAACTCCATGAAACATGCGCCCTTGCGGGGGTTGCGGTGCTTTCCGCGCGAGAGCAGCGGCAGCATCTCGGGCAACTGTGGCTGGACGTTCGACATCGCAACTCTCCCAGGACGGCCAGACCTTGACATGACCAGTCTGCGCCTACACCGCGCTGACCGCCAGCGTGCGTTCCGCATCTGCTCCGCCGCGGGTCGTTCCGGGTCGCCCGGACCGTCCGAGACACAATGACCGCATGGTGCGCCGAACCCCGAAAACACCACTGCCGGAGGACGTCGAGGAGCGCATTCACGACGTCGATGTGGCCGAGGAGATGCGAGGCAGTTTCCTCGAGTACGCGTACTCGGTGATCTACTCCCGGGCGATCCCCGACGCGCGCGACGGCCTCAAGCCGGTGCAGCGCCGGATCCTGTTCCAGATGAACGAGATGGGCCTTCGGCCGGACCGAGCCCACGTCAAGTGCGGACGTGTCGTCGGCGACGTCATGGGCCGCCTGCACCCGCACGGTGACGGCGCCATCTACGATGCCCTGGTCCGGATGGCCCAACCGTGGGTCATGGGGGTCCCGCTGGTCGACGGGCATGGAAATTTTGGTTCTCTGGACGACGGTCCGGCAGCCTACCGATACACCGAGTGCCGCCTGGCCGAGCCGGCGATATCGCTGACGTCATCGCTCGACGAGAACGTCGTCGACATGATCCCGAACTACGACGGGCAGTTTCAGCAGCCCGACGTGCTACCGGCCGCATTCCCCAACCTGCTGGTCAACGGGGCCAGCGGCATCGCCGTGGGCATGGCCACCAACATGCCGCCGCACAACCTGGGCGAGGTCGTCGAAGCGGCCCGGCACCTGATCGCCCACCCCGACGCGACGCTGGCTGACCTGATGCGCTTCGTCCCGGGACCCGACCTGCCGACCGGCGGGCGGATCGTCGGCCTCGACGGCGTCCATGACGCCTACCAGACAGGGCGCGGCTCGTTCCGGGTCCGCGCGGCAGCGCGGATCGAGAACATCACACCGCGCCGCAAAGGCATCGTGGTGACCGACCTGCCCTACAACGTCGGACCAGAACGGGTCCGCGAACGGATCGCCGATCTGGTGCGCAGCAGAAAGTTGCAGGGCGTGACCGACGTCGAGGACTACACCGACCGCAACACCGGGCTGCGCCTGGTGGTCGAGCTCAAGAGCGGATTCGTTCCCGAAGCCGTGCTCGAGCAGCTCTACAAGCTCACCCCACTCGAGGACTCCTTCTCGATCAACAACGTCGCGCTGGTGGACGGCCAGCCCCGGACGATGGGCCTCAAGGAGCTGCTCGAGGTCTTCATCGCCCATCGGCTCGAGGTCGTCCGGCGGCGTTCGGAGTTCCGGCGCAACAAGGCGGCGGAGCGGTTGCACTTAGTGGACGGCCTTCTCGTCGCGCTGCTCGACATCGACGAAGTCATCCAGGTCATCCGGTCCTCGGCCGACGCAAACGAGGCGCGGGGCCGGTTGATGGCTGTCTTCGACCTGTCCGAGATCCAGGCGCGGTACATCCTGGACACCCCGCTACGGCGGCTGACCAGGTACGACCGGCTGGAGCTGGAACGCGAGGGTGAGTCGCTGCGTCGCGCGATTTCCGACCTCGAGGCGATTCTGGCCGAGCCCGAGGTCCTGCGCCGGGTGGTGTCCGACGAGCTGGCCGCGGTGGCGGCGGCCCACGCCACGCCCCGGCGGACCGTGCTCCTCGAGCGCGCCGGCCAGCCCACGGCCATACCGACGTCCGATCTCGAGGTGTCCGACCATCCGTGCCATGTGCTGCTCTCGTCCACAGATCTGTTGGCCCGCACGACCACCGCCGACCCGCTGCCCGCGGGAGGCAAGCGGGCCCGGCACGACGTCGTCGTCTCGTCGGTCGTGGCCACCGCTCGGGGACATGTCGGAGTCGTCACGAGCCGCGGCCGGGTGCTGCGACTGCCTGTACTCGACCTGCCGGCGCTGCCGCCGACGGCGCAGGCGCCGACACTCGCCGGCGGTGCGCCGCTAGGGGAGTTCGTGGAGCTCGAACGCGGCGAACTGGCGCTCTGCCTGACGACGCTGGACGCCGGTTCGGTCGGGATCGCCTTGGGTACCGAGCGTGGCGTTGTCAAGCGAGTCGCGCCGGACCACCCAGGGAACAAGGACGCCTGGGAGGTGATCCGGCTCGACGATGGCGACCGGGTGGTCGGCGCCGTCGAACTGACGACCGACGAGACGGACCTGGTGTTCGTCACTACCGACGCCCAACTGCTCCGCTTCCCAGCGGGCTCGGTTCGGCCGCAGGGTCGGGGCGGCGGAGGTGTCGCCGGTGTGCGGATGGGCCGGGATGCTCGGGTGTTGTTCTTCGGGGCGGTCCCGCCGGATCAGGAGTCGGTTGTCGTCACCGTTGCGGGGTCGTCGGCCGCCCTGACCGGCACCCAGGCAGGGAGCGTCAAGGTCACGCCCTACGGGGAATACCCGTTCAAGGGACGGGCGACGGGAGGGGTGCGCTGCCACCGGTTCTTACGCGGCGAGGACATGCTGGTGCTGGCATGGGCCGGTCGCACCCCGCCGCTGGCTGCATCGGCGAGCGGAGTGCCGGTGACGTTGCCGGCCGCGTCGCGCCGGCGCGACGGTTCGGGCTCGCCCGCAGCACAGGCCATCGCCGCCGTCAGCGGGCCGACCTGACGGGCATGCGATGTGCGGATCGGCTAGGCGGCCGACGGCTGGTACGGCGGCAGCTTCAGCTCGGACCGGATTGCCTGCTGCACGGTCGTTACGTCCGGCCGCGCATCGACGGTGACAACGAACTCCTTGCGCCGGAACAGCTCGAGCACGGGGTCGGTCTTCTCGTGATAGTTGCGTAGCCGCGTGGCGAGTGCCTCTTCGGTGTCGTCCTCGCGGGAGATCAGCGTCCCGCCGCAGACGTCGCAGCGGCCCTCCGCCTTCGGCCGATGCGCCATCAAGTTGTAGTCCAGCCCACACTTGGAACACAGCCGTCGCGCCAGCACCCGGCGGCGCACCTCCCCATCAGGCAGGTCCAGGTGGATCACGGCGTCGATGTCGTATCTCTCCAGGAAGAACTCGGCCTGTGGCCGGTTCCGGGGGAAGCCGTCGACGATGAACCCGTAGTTCCAGTCGTGCTGGTCCAACCGCTCGTGCACGACCTTCTCGACCAGGTCGTCGCCGACGAGTTGGCCGGCCGCCATGATCCGGCGGACCTGTGCACCCAGCTTCGTGTGGTTCTGCACGTGCCAGCGGAAGATGTCGCCCACGCTGATCTGAGTCATGTCGAAGTCGCGCGCGATTATCGCCGCCTGGGTGCCCTTACCGCTGCCTTGCGCTCCCATTAGGACGTACTTGCGCATGGTGGGAACAGTGACACATCTCGGCGCCGACGACCACCTCTGGCCGGCACTAGAACTCAACCGCGTCGCGGATGATCGGGCAGGTCATGCAGTGGCCGCCGCCGCGACCACGGCCGAGCTCCGCGCCGACGATCGTGATCACTTCGACGCCGGCCTTGCGTAGCAGCGTGTTGGTCTGCGTATTGCGGTCATAGGTGAAGACCACGCCAGGTTCTACGGCGACGGCATTGTTACCGCTGTCCCATTGCTGGCGTTCGGACGCGTACACATCGCCGCCGGTCCCGATGACGCGCAGCTCGGACAGGCCGAGCGACTCGGCCACGACGTCGACGAACGACCTCGAGCCCTCGTCGGTGACCTCGACGCCTGGTGCCTTGTCGCTCGGTCGGAGGGAGAAGGTGTGCACGCCGTCCATGATCTTCGGGTAAAGCGTGACGACATCGCGGTCGGCGAAGGTGAACACCGTGTCCAAGTGCATCGCGGCGCGCAGCTTGGGCATGCCGGCGACCACGATGCGCTCCGCAGCACCATTCTCGAACAGCGACGCTGCAACCTGGCTGATGGCCTGGCGGGATGTTCGCTCGCTCATACCCATCAGCACGACACCGTTGCCGACCGGCATGATGTCGCCGCCCTCGAACGTGGCCTGCCCCCAGTCCCGCTCAGGGTCGCCCCACCATACGGTGGAGCCGACGAATTCGGGATGAAACTCGTAGATCGCCTTGTAGAGCAGCGTCTCGTGGTGGCGGGCCAGCCAGTACAGCGGGTTGAACGTCATCCCGCCGTACAGCCAGCACGTGGTGTCCCTGGTGTACAGGGTGTTCGGCAGCGGTGGCATGAGGTATTCGCGTGCGCCGGTCGACTCGCGGGCGAGCGAGACATACTCGGGGCGGAAATCGTCTGGAAGGTCGGAAGTCGCGAGACCTCCGATGAGGTATTCGGCGAGCTGCCGGTGGCTCAGTGACTCGAGAAAACCCCGGGTGTCGTCGACCAGTCCGATCCCGACCTCGTTGGGGACGATCTTGCGGTCGAGTATCCAAGACTTCGCCTCGGGAATCGCCACCGTCTGCGCAAGCAGGTCGTGCAGCTCGACGACATCGACTCGGCGTGAGCGCAGCTTGTTGACGAAGTCGGCATGGTCGCGCTGGGCGTTCTCCACCCACATCACGTCATCGAACAACAGCTCATCGGCGTTCGTAGGCGTGAGCCGGCGGTGGGCCAACCCAGGCGCGCAGACGAGCACCTTGCGCAACGTGCCGACCTCGGAGTGCACGCCGTAGGTCGCGGAAGAGGGTTGAGTCGCGTCAGTCACGTGGTTCTCCTCCCCACTCGGTCTGGAATGCACCGCAAGAATTCCATAGACCGAGGGGGACGTGACTATCGGACGGAGGACCGGGTTGCCGCCTCAGAACGGCGGCGGGTCAGCGTCGTCGGGTTGGCCCAATTGCGGTCTGCCGCGGGGGCGAACGTCCAGCACCGTCCGAAGCCCGGAGACAGCAGCATCGACATGACCGAGGACCACACCTACGCCGACGACGAGAAGAGCACTGGCTCACGGAACCGGTGATTTCGCATGACGAGCTGGTTCGGATCGTGGAGGGTGAAGCGCACATCGTGGAGGGTGAAGCGGACTGAGCAGAGTCTGAGTGTGCAGTGTGGGAGAACGTCGCCGGAGATCACGGCAACGGTCCGGATGCGGCCTTCTGCCCGGTGCAGCAGCCGTGATCGCGACGGTCTACTGCAGCAGGATCCGGTCCCCGCCGGGGGTCGGATACAGACCGAGCAGGACGCCGAACGCGTACCAGCTCCCTGCAGCGCAGGCCAGGGCCAATGCCCAGACCAGGAGAACATGCCGCTTGAGGATGATGAGCTGTACGGCGACCGCACAGCACACTGCGACAAGGTAGAAGAACGCCGCCGTCAACACGATTTCGGTGTATGAGCCGGTGTTGGACCCGGACAGCATTTCGCTGCTGAGACATCCCCCACCACGGTCCTTCGGACAGCTCAAGTAGCTCACGATCAACACCGCACCGAGGTACCAGCAGAGCACTGCCGGCACGAGAATGACGTATGGGGCCACGGCCTCGTACCACGGAACCCTCGCCCTGGGGATTGCGTGGCCCCTGGGGAACTTCCGGACCAGTTCCACGGCAGCACCGTAACGGAAGGCTGCCGAACCGGGGAACCTTGACCAGGCCTCCGCGTACGAGGGCAGCGCCTGCGAGCACCACCTCGTGACGATCCATGCCGAGGACTTCGCCGACCCGCTCAACCTCGACGGTGTTCGCCGTGGCGAGCGGGAGCCGGTGCTCGCGTTACGGGAAGATGCGGAAGGGCTTCCGAGTCATCGACGGCGGGAAAGTCCTGTGTCCTCGACCGCTGGTGGGGCGGGCGTGGGGGAACACCAACCCCACCAGCGGCCCCCGCCGGATGACTTGATACCCGCAGAACAGCCATCCAACACACGCGAACATGTGTTCAACAATGAGATGTGGAGCCGCTACAGCCGGCTTGGTCGCCGGGTCAGGCGATCCTCAACGACACCGGCGCCCGCGTGCCGGACCACACGTTCAACCAGCCGGTGCCGATCGTCGCCCGCATCGTCTGGGAGCAGGAAGGCGAGGAGCACATCGACACCGTCGCGCTGGGCTGGACCGGCCGCAATGTGTACGTGCGGATGAAAGACACGGGGTACCAGTTCACGGCGTGCTGGCTGGACGCCAGCGACCTCGAGCGGCGCTAGCACGCAACGCCTTGACAGTACGGTCCGCGTCCACTGGGACGGCGGCACCGAGGGGGGTCAACGGCTGGACGTCGCAGTGGACCCGCCCGCACGTTTGCGTCTACCGGGAGACGGCGCCGCCATATCACCCGTTCTGGGTACGAGCATCAGACGTCAGGCGGCGCTTGCGCGGGCTCACTCGTCGCGTGGCGGCCGTGGCGGGAGATCGTAGCCTTTCTCTTCGGCCACATTGTCGAGGAACGCGACGAAGTCGGGGTGGAGGACGTATACGTCCGAGCCGGGGCTCTCAGGGAACAACCACTCGCTCACGTCCCCACCGGCGCGTTCAATCTCGACCATGAGATCCGGCGAAACCGAAACACTGTCACGGCGTCGGCTATCTAGCAGCTCACGCTGGATATCGGGAGCCAGCCGGTCAAAAACGTCGCGATGCTGCTGTTCGCTGTATGGCATAGCAGGCGAGGCTAGCGGTCGAGCCGATGTCGTTGTCGCCCGCGCGGCGCTGGTCGCGTAACCGGCCCCGAGGGGAAAGGCCTCGACGCCTTCCCCCGACCGGACCCTGGGATGGCACGAGCCCGGTCCGCAATCCGATGTAGACCGGGCCGTCTCCGCTGCCGCCTGCGCTGTCCACGTCGCTCGCGATGGGTACGCACGGTTCGTACGAGGGGTGACAGTTACCTGCCGGCGCGGGCGCATATGCAGGAGGCTCTGGCTCGGCCAGCGCCGCCTCTCGGGCATCCAGGTCCGCGTCGCGAGGATCCAGCTCGCTTTCGCGGGCATCCAGGTCTGCCTCCCGCTGATCCAACTCACTCTCCCGGGCAGCGAGCGTGTCGAGCCGGTCCTGCGGAACCGCCCCAGGAGCCGTGGCGGTGACCGTCATCGTTGGTGTTGGCGTCGGTTCGCCGGTGGAACCGCCTGCCCGCGCCGACGCCGATACCGAACACGAACGCCACGACACCGACCAGGGCTGGAATCCACCAGCGGGCGAAGATGCTGGATTTGCGGGCTGGCTCGACCGCGGTCGGCGTGGCGGTGCGTTCGTTCGCGGCCCCCCGGCCTCGATGCCGCACAGTTGGCCCGTCGCTCCGTGGAGCCATCCAACATGTCGCTACTGGGGTTGGTACGCCACTTGGCCGGGGTGGAGCAGACGTGGTCCCGGTTGAGGATGGCCAGGCAAGACGTACCGCGGCTTTTCCGCTCCGACGTCGACCGCGACGAAGACTTCAACGGCGCGGTGGCGGATCCGGAGGTAGTCGCGGAGGCGTGGGACACCTGGCGGGCCGAGGTCGCATTCGCAGAGAAGTTCGTGGCCGACACACCGGATCTTGGGTTCGTCGGCAGGGAGGGGCACGCTCTGCGGGAGGTGCTGGTGCACTTGATCGAGGAGTACGCCCGGCACAACGGCCACGCCGACCTGCTGCGCGAGGGGATCGACGGGCGGGTCGGGCAGTAGTTCGCCCTGGATATCGGCGCGGCGGCCAGAATGATCCGCGTGGCAACACGCTGCTCCCATCTCAGCATGGTGCTCGACGAGCCGCTCGCGGGCACTGCGCCGGTAGCGAGGTCCTGGATCCTGCTCGAACAGCCCGGACCGTGGGGACGTAAGGCGCTCACCCAGTCCCACCTCGATCCAGACTTCGGTGCGGCCCTGGAAACGGCAGCTGCCGCGAACGGTGCGCGGGCAGGGCTGATCCGGCGGGCGGGCCGGCACCCCGACGATCGCCACGGAGGACGCCGCCGGATCTGGGTCGCGTCAACCATCCCCCGCGCTACCTGGCTGATCGGTGGTCTCCTGGAGGAAGTCAGAGAGCTCGGCAACCTGAATTGGGCAGGCATTGCGCGAGGCGATCTCGAGCTCGTGCAGGCCTCGGTGCCTGCGCTGCAGCTAGAAACCGAGCCGTTGCTGCTGGTCTGCACCAATGCCCGCCGTGACGTCTGCTGCGCCTTGTTCGGCCGGCCGGTGGCCACCAGCGCGCATCGACTCCTCCGCGGCCGGGTCTGGGAAACGACGCACCTCGGCGGTCACCGGTTCGCACCGACCGCCGCCGTGCTGCCCTACGGCGTGGTCTATGGGCGCCTTGACACTGACAGGGCGGCACATATCGCAGAACAGGCTCAACGGGGCCGACACGTGTTGACCGGTTATCGCGGCCGGAGCACCTTCGACCGACCGGCACAGGTGGCCGAGGCGGCCGTGCGCCGGAGGACGGGAATCGACGGCATCGACGATCTCGACGTCTGGTCGGTCCTTCCCGACGACGACGAATCCTGGCGGATTGTCATCACCGGCCCGAAGGACCGTCGCTGGACCGTCGACGTCCGCGCACGCCCGCTCGTGCCGCCGCGGCCGGAGTCGTGCGGCGGCCCGCTGGTCCAGCCGGTCGCCCACCTGGCCGAAACCGTCGTCGAGCTGTGACAGCGTTCTGCGTGATCACCGATGCGTGAGGGAAGGACAGCCTGTCATGAGTTATGTACCCGCGGCCGACCGCTATGAGCGCATGCCATACCGCCGAACCGGCCGGAGCGGACTGCAGCTGCCAATCGTTTCTCTCGGCCTCTGGCACAACTTCGGCGACCAGACGCCGCTGGAGACCCAGCGCGCTATTGTGCGCCGCGCATTCGACTCAGGCATCACGCACTTCGATCTGGCCAACAACTATGGACCGCCATACGGTTCGGCGGAGATCAATTTTGGCCGGATCATGGCCGACGATCTCGCGCCGCACCGCGATGAGCTGATCGTCTCGACCAAGGCCGGTTACGACATGTGGCCGGGCCCGTACGGGGAGTGGGGCTCCCGAAAGTACTTGCTGGCCAGCCTCGACCAGTCCCTGGCGCGGATGGGACTGGAGTACGTCGACATCTTCTACAGTCACCGCTTCGACCCTGACACACCGCTCGAGGAAACCATGGGCGCGCTGGATGCCGCCGTCCGCTCGGGCCGGGCCCTGTACGCCGGCATCTCGTCCTACTCGGCGCAGAAAACGGCGGAGGCCGCCGCCACCTTGCGCAGCATTGGCACTCCGCTACTCATCCATCAGCCGTCGTACTCACTGCTCAACCGCTGGGTCGAGCAGGGCGAACCGAGTCTGCTCGAGACGCTGGCCGAAAACGGCGTCGGCTGCATCGCATTCTCACCGCTCGCCCAAGGCATGCTCACCGACCGCTATCTCGACGGGATCCCCGCGGGCTCACGAGCAGCCAGGGGTACCTCGTTGTCTCCCGATCTGCTCTCCGAGCAATCCCTGGGGCACGTCCGCACGCTGAACGAGATCGCCAAGAAACGCGGGCAGACCCTGGCGCAGATGGCCATCGCGTGGGTGCTGCGCGGCGAGCGGGTGACCTCCGCGCTCATCGGCGCGAGCAGCGTCGAGCAGCTCGAGGCCAATGTCCGTGCGGTGGACAACCTCGAGTTCACCGACCACGAGCTGGCCGCTATTGACCAGTACGCCGTCGACGCGGGGATCAACCTCTGGGCGCAGTCCAGCGCGCAGTAGCGTCACCTTGGGCACCGCGCTCAGGTGTCGATGCGGGTTCGGTCGAGCTCGGCGGCGCCGGCAACGATGAAGTCCTTGCGTGGAGCCACGTCGTTGCCCATCAGCAGTTCGAACACCACCTCGGCCGCTTCGGCGTCGCCTGCGGTGATGCGTCGCAGTCGGCGGTGCGCGGGTTCCATGGTGGTTTCCGCGAGCTGGTGAGGGTCCATCTCGCCTAGCCCCTTGTACCGCTGCGGCGGCTGCTTGTAGCGGACGCCCTTGCGGTCGAGGTCCCGAAGCGTTCGGGTCAGCTCGGCGTCGGTATACGTGTAGATATACCGATCTTGGCCCTTGGGCGCGCTGGTCAACTCGATCCGGTGCAGCGGCGGTACGGCAGCGTACAGCCGACCGGCCTCGACCAGCGGCCGCATATAACGGAAGAACAGCGTGATCAGCAGCGTGCGGATGTGGGCACCGTCGACGTCGGCATCGACCATGAGAATGATCTTGCCGTACCGGGTCTGGGACAAGTCGAACGAGCGGCCACTGCCGGCGCCAACGACCTGAATGATCGCGGCACATTCGGCGTTGTGCAGCATGTCGCCCACCGAGGCCTTCTGCACGTTGAGGATCTTGCCCCTGATCGGCAACAGGGCCTGGTACTCCGCGTCGCGGGCCGCCTTACCGGTGCCCAGCGCAGAGTCGCCCTCGACGATGAACAGCTCCGAGCGGTCCAGCGCACCGGAGCGGCAGTCGACCAGCTTGGTCGGCAGGGCGCTGGTCTCCAGGGCGTTCTTCCGCCGGACCGTCTCCTTGTGCAGCCGAGCGGCGACCCTGGCCTTCGCCGCGGCCACCACCTTCTCCAACACGGCTGCGGCCTGGGCCTTGTCCGCGCGTCTACTGCTGACGAGGCTCGCGGTGAGCCGGCGCTCGACAACCCGGGCAACGATCCCCCGGACAGCGCTGGTGCCCAGCACCTCTTTGGTCTGGCCCTCGAACTGCGGCTCGGCGAGCCGAACTGTCACGACCGCCGTCAAGCCCTCCAGGACGTCGTCCTTCTCGATCTTGTCATCGCCGGCCTTCAGCCGCCGAGCGTTCACCCGCACTTGATCCCGCACCGACTTGAGCAACCCCTGCTCGAACCCGGCTAGATGGGTGCCACCCTTGGGCGTTGCGATGACGTTGACGAACGAGCGCAGCTCGGTGTTGTAACCGACCCCCCAGCGCAGCGCCACGTCCACATCGCAGTGCCGCTCCACCGTGCGTGAGGTCATGTGCCCGGCATCGTCGAGGATCGGGACGGTCTCGGAGAACGTCTCCGCGCCGTGCAGCCGGATCACCTCGCTCACCGGGGCGTCCGACGCGAGGAACTCGACGAACTCGACAATGCCGCCGTCGTGCCGGAACCGAGCCTCGACCGGTTCGGCGCCGCGCTCGTCGCGCAGCACTAACGCCAATCCGGGAACCAGATAGGACGTCTGCCGGGCCCGCGTGACGAGCTCGTCGAAGGAGAAGGCTGCGTCGCGGAGGAAGATCTGCCGGTCCGGCCAGAACCGGATCCTGGTGCCGGTTACGTTCCTGCGGCGCCGGCCGGTCACTCGCAGTTCGGAGCGGTCGGTGAACGGGGTGAAGGCGGCGTCTGGTCCCTCATCGGCAAAAACCCCTGGTTCGCCGCGGCGGAACGACATCGCGTGCGCCTTGCCGTCGCGGTCGACCTCGATGTCGAGGCGTGCGGACAACGCGTTGACGACGCTCGCGCCCACGCCGTGCAGGCCACCGGATGCCGCATACGACCCGCCGCCGAACTTGCCGCCCGCGTGCAGCTTGGTCAACACGACCTCGACGCCGGACAACCCCGTCCGGTCGTGGACATCGACCGGAATCCCACGCCCGTCGTCGTGGACCCGCACCGAGCCGTCGGCCCCCAGCCGGACCTCGATCGTCGTGCATTCCCCGGCCAGAGCCTCGTCGACCCCGTTGTCGATGATCTCCCAGAGGCAATGCATCAGGCCTCGGGAATCGGTAGACCCGACGTACATGCCTGGTCGCTTACGGACGGCTTCGAGACCCTCCAGTACGGACAGGTGCCGGGCCGTGTATTCCCCCCGCGACGCTCGCTTGGCCGCGCGCGTCCTGAGCGGCAGCTCAGCCGGTTGTGCGGACACCAGGTGTCTCCTGTTCGTGCCGTTCGCCTCAAGCGCGTTGTCAGAGTAGTCGGGGGTACTGACAAGCAAGCCGGGACGCGCCGTGGTGTCGAACCCCCGGCGACGCGGCTTCGCTCTGAGCGAAGCGATGTCTCTGGATGAGGTCGGAACAGCGAACGCCTGCTTTCATGTTGAACAGACGTCGGAGATGTCCGTCGAGGGGAGCACCGTGACCACCGCCGTCCTCAGCCCACTACAGGCCGTCGACCGCTGCGATCGCTGCGGTGCACAGGCCTACATCCGCGCGGTCCTGGCCAACGGCAGTGAGCTGCTGTTCTGTGGCCACCATGGCCGCCGCCACGAGCCGAAGCTTCGCCCGCTCACCGTCGAGTGGCACGACGAAACCAGTCAGCTGGCCGCGACACCAGCCACCGCGCCTGACGGCGAGATCTAACGCTGAACTGAACGCAACAAATCCGGGCCGCGACCTCCACCGTCGTGGCCCGTTCTCATTGCTGGCACGATGCCGGGCGTGGATCCCGCCGGTGTGGCTTTGGTCGGCATAGCGATCGTCGCCGGGCTCATCGGCATCGTCATCGTGCTGCTGCCCGGCCTGTTGATCGTTTGGGCAGCAGTTGCCGTATGGGCACTCGTTGAACGCACGCCGCTGGCGTGGGGCGTGCTGGCCCTGGCGACGATGTTCGCGCTGGCCGGGACGGTGGTGAAGTATCTACTACCGGGTCAGCGGATGCGCGACGCGGGAGTTCCGGGGCGCAGCGTCGTCTTCGGCGCTCTGCTCGGCGTCATCGGTTTCTTCGTGATCCCGGTGGTCGGGCTGTTCGTCGGCTTCATCCTCGGCATCTACCTTGCAGAGCGAATCCGGTTGGGCGCCCATAAACGCGCCTGGCCGTCGACCGTGCACGCGCTCAAGGCCGTCGGCCTGTCGATCCTGATCGAGCTGCTCGCCGGCCTGCTCATTGCTGCTTCGTGGGCGTTGGCAGTCGTGGCCGGCTGACCACGCCCGTGATCGCGGATCCAGTCCGGAGCGCTACAACCACGACACGATCGCGGCGGCGAACCGTTCGGCTGCGCCCGCAGCGCAACCCAAATACAGCGACGGCTCGGTCAGTTCCAGCTCGAGCAGAACAGGAGCACCGTTCGGTCAGGGGACCAAGTCGACCCGCGCGTAGAGCAACCGGTCCGGCCCGCGCGGCACCGCGGCCAGCACCCGCTCGGCTACGGCGCGCTCGGCCGCACTGGTTTCCCGTGGCGTGATCTCCTCGGGCCGGAAGAGGCCATGGACAGCGTGGTCCTCGTCCGTCAACATCGGGCCCTTGCGGACGGCGTGGGAGTACTTGCCGCCGATGTACAGCAGCGCCGTTTCGCCCTGATCGTCCACGGCGGACAGGTACGGCTGGATCATGATGTCGCGGCCGGCCCCGTGCAGCCGCTCGATATGCGTGCCAGCGCGCCGCCTGTCAGCAGCGTCGCCCAGGTTGTACCGCTCGGTATCGAGACTGCCGGCCCCGACGCTCGGCTTGATCACGTACTCACCTGACGACGGAGGCGTCCAGGACTCGCCCGGCGTCAGCCAGGTCGTCGACACGAGCGGCAGGCCGGCGGCGGCCAGCCCGGCCAGGTACCGCTTGTCGGTGTTCCAGTCGACGACGTCGGCCGGGTTTGCCAACGCCGGAATGCGGTATGCCCAGGCACGGAACTGCTCTCGTCGCCTCGGGTAGTCCCACGTGGAGCGCAGAACCGCGAGGTCATAGCCCGACCAGTCCACGTCGTCGGCATCCCACACCAGGGGCTCGGCGGACACTCCCATGGCGGCGAGCGGCGCAACCACGAGACGGTCATCGGGATCCAGATCGGCGACCTCGGCACACGTGACCAGGGCAACGCGCATGATCAAAGACCGCTAATAGCGACACCGGATGGACTTCGATCATGGTCAGTTCAGGTAATCGCGAAATAGGGACGCATGAGCGCTGTGCCTCCGAGCGTGGTAACCGTGCAGGTCAGGAGCGGTGTGGTGCGAAATATCCCCGACTGATCGGCGCGGCGACGGGATGGAGCCCCGCCGTGGATGCAACGTATCGCGCCCAGCTCACTTTCCCACCGGGCTTGGACGAAACCCGCCTGGCCGTGTTCGACGGTGACGTGCTCGCCGCTGAGACGACGTGGCGGGCGTCGGACAACTACCGGCCCGGCCCGGCCAACTGGGATTGGCAGTTGAACATGCTCAGCTACGCTCGCACGACCCGCCGGGAGCCGGACGGCGGCGGGTTCGGCTGCAACTGCCGGGCGATCTTCCGGTACGACGAGGGGGGCGAGGCGTGAACCCGTACGAACACCTGACTTTGGAGCAGTTGCGTATCCGGGCGCGGTTGTTCATCGAGGAAAGGCAGGCGTTGCTGGCGGAGATCGACCGCCGCGTCAACCCGGACAGCAGGAGGACACGCCGGGGTGGTCTGCGGGTGGTCGACGGCGGCAGGTCCTGAGCGGCCCAGAAGCGCCTGGCGCTAGCCCGAGGTGATCGGTTGGGTGAGCATGACGACTACGCCGGCGACCAACGCGACGCAGGCGAAGGCGAGAAGGCTGATCCGGGCGCGTCGGTAGTCGAAGCGTTCGGAGATTGCGGCGAAAAACAGCGCCGAGGCAAAGAACAGGGTCGCCGCCGTATAGACGTCGGAGTGGTTGTTCGCGTCCTGACCATCGGCGAACTTCGTTTCGGCCTGCGTGGTCAGGTCGCTGGCCTTTTGCTCTTGGGGCGGCTGGTACTCCGGCATCACCAGCGGGTTCGTTGGGGCTTCGGGGTTCGTCCGCGGATCCATGGCGACCCACGCCTCGTAGGCCGGCTCCAACACGTCGCTGAACCGCGTTCGGTAGAAGTCCGCCAGCTCGGTGTCGCCGGAGAGCGAGGCATCGATGAAGTTCTCGAATACGCTCAGGTCGGCCAGCCGGTACTGGTTCGCCTCGGTGTGCAACTCCGCAGCGCTGGTCCGGGCCGCGGAGGCCTGCGTGTAGTTGCTGGATTGGATGCCATCCCACAGCGAGGCTTGATAGCCGCTCCACGCGGTGACCAGGGCGGCAAACCCGAGGAGCACGGTGGTGAAGATTTCGAAGCGCTTTTCCGTTCGCGACACGTCCGGATGATCTTGGGGCTGATCCTCTTCCCGCGTGTCATCAGGCTGGTCGTTCATCACAAGGCGTCAGTATGGCTTCAGCGCCGGCGGATGCGATGTCATGACGCCTCGTCGAACACGAACACCTGCGGCCCCGTCTCCGTGGCGATCGCCGCGGCGTGCGCCATGATCGCGCACACCGCAAGGTCGATCCGGCGCGTCGAGTGCTTGGACTCCTTGTAAACACGGGTGCCGCGCGAGTCGGTCCGCACCGTCGCATTGCTTACGTGCCGGTTCAACCTGGGGTCGCCGGAGTGGGTGACCGTCCGGTTCACCACCGCCTCGTACAGCGCGTTCGTCGCCGGGGTCATCCGCTGCGCGGTCTGCGCGAACTCCTCCACCGGCAGCCCGTCATCGAGCGGCACCTGCATGGACCATTGCCACCGGAACGGGTCGCACACGATCGACCGGACCTGCCAACGGCGGCACACGGCCCTGATCGCGTCCTCGACATCGAGGATCGGTGTGCGCCAGTTGACGCTGCCCGGTGCCGGCTCCCACAGGCCCGGCGACGTCCAGGTGCGGGGTGTCGCCGATCTGGCACACGACCAGCGCGGTCGCATCCTGGCTGAACGACCCGTCTAGCGCGAGGGTCACCTCCGCGCCGTCCGGCACCGGCCGCTCGACGACGCAGGCTTCCCACGAGCGTGGCGGCAGCCACGGGTCGTCCACCTCGTCGGAGAACTGGCACAGCCGGGATCGGCGGAACGTCGACTCCCGCGTCTTCGGCGGCAGGAACGCGGCGATCCCATCCGGCGACAGGAAGTCACCGAGCGCTGGGGACGCCAGCTCCCAGCAGTGCCGGCAGTCCACCGGGTGATCCTCGAATCCGGCCGCGGAGAACTCCCGCCACACTAGCGATAAGTCGTCCGGGTGCTCGATCGCGTACTCGCGCATGTCCGCCAGCACCGACGTCGCCCAGTCCGGACCCGGTGTGCCGATGCCGATTACCATCGACGACTCACGCTTGCCGGACGCCAGGCCGACGACTTCGTACACCTCGCGGTCGATCCGGCCGAACTCATCCAGGATCGCCAACGTGAAGTCCAATCCCTCCAGCCGTTTCGGCACCGCGGGCAACACTTGGAACGACGCGTCCCGCGCCGGCACCGTCAGATGGTCCTGGTACACCTGCACCCGCGACTCGAGCTCCGGGTGCAACTCCACCATCCGGCGGGCGATGTTGAAACACAACCCGGCCTGCCGCTCGTCGCAGGCGGCCACCACCACCGACGCGCCCTCCGCGCCGAGCATCAGGTCATACAGCCCGAGCGCGGCGATCGCCGTGGTCTTGCCCTGACCCCTAGGCAGCATCCAACCAGCCGCGGCGGCGGCGCCGGATCGAGCACCGAGCCGAACAGGTCCAGCTGCCACGGGCGAAGTCGCAACGGTTTCCGCGCCCCGTGGCCCTTCGGCACCGTTATGTAGTGCTGACAGAACGCTTCAAACCGTTTCGCGCCCACTTTGCGGGACCGGAACGGCAACCCGGACGGGTCTACCCCGGGTTTCGGCCCGGCCCTCACGCGAACCCCGGTACCCCTGGGGGGTGTGTAATCGCCTCTCGGGCTGGGATGCGGGTGGCGAGCCTCCCCTTCTCACGACTCGCCGCGCCCTTCTTCGAGTTGTATGCGCGGCATAGCACTGTGAGCGGGCCACGCGGGTCGCCGCCTTGGCCGACGGGATAGACGTGGTCGGCGGTGAGCAGGTTGGGCCACAGCACGGCGTGCGCCGGCCGTTGGTAGCCGGGACACCACTCGCCGTAGTTGGCACGGTGGGCAGCGACGGCATCGGCGCGGCGCTTGCGTTCGGTCCAGTCGCGGCTGACGGTGGTTGGCCGTGGCGATCGTTGAGGTGTGCATGACGAGCACCTGCTGCCGGCTGCGATCTTGCGGCCGCAGCCGACGCACGACCTGGGCAGGCTGGTCATGGTGTCCTGAGCCTGGCTATGTGTAGGCGTGGCACGGACAGCCCTTGTGCGGCCCGTACGGCCGCGATGGTGGCTCCGGGGTAGGCGGGCTGGCGGACGACGGCGACGTGGTCCAGGGTGGCGCTGAGCCTCGTCACCCTGGTCTTGTCGCGGTTCCACGTCTCGCGGTCGGGGATGAACCCGATGCTCAACCCGAGCGGAACGCCGTCGCGGACGAGGGTCAGCACCTCGTTCCCCGTCTCAGTTTCTGACACGTGCCACGCCCCATGCAGCCCGTCCGGCGCATCGCGCAGCTCCACGCTGTGACCGATGGGTAGCTCTGCCCCGTCCCTCGGGTGTGCGGCGGTGAGGGGTGTGGGTGCCGGCGTCGGCGAACGCACCGGGGGCGAAGGATTCGACGTATCTGCCGATGCGGGTTTCTTGGCCGTAGGGGACTGCGATGCCGACGATGGTTCTGCCGTCGTCGCGGATTTCCAACGTGGCGGCATAGGCGCGGGTGAGGACATTTGTCCCTGCTGCGGTCATGCGACAGCCTCCAGTGCTGGGACATGTCTACGGGGCGTACAGAGCCTCTCAGAGGCATCTGCGGGGGCAGAGGAGCGGCGGCAGAGCGTCAGTCCAGGTAATCGCGAAGTACCTGCGAGCGCGACGGGTGGCGCAGCTTGCTCATCGTCTTGGACTCGATCTGACGGATGCGCTCGCGGGTGACGCCGTAGACCTTGCCGATCTCGTCGAGCGTCTTCGGCTGGCCGTCGGTGAGCCCGAAGCGCATCGACACCACGCCCGCTTCACGCTCGGACAACGTGTCGAGCACCGCGTGCAACTGCTCCTGCAGCAGGGTGAACGACACCGCCTCGGCCGGCACGATGGCCTCGGAGTCCTCGATCAGGTCGCCGAACTCGCTGTCGCCGTCCTCGCCGAGCGGGGTGTGCAGGGAGATCGGTTCACGCCCGTACTTCTGCACCTCGACGACTTTCTCGGGGGTCATGTCGAGTTCCTTGGCAAGCTCCTCAGGCGTCGGCTCGCGGCCGAGGTCCTGCAGCATCTGCCGCTGTACCCTGGCCAACTTGTTGATCACCTCGACCATGTGCACCGGGATTCGGATGGTGCGGGCCTGGTCGGCCATCGCCCGAGTGATCGCCTGCCGGATCCACCACGTCGCGTAGGTCGAGAACTTGTAGCCCTTGGTGTAGTCGAACTTCTCGACCGCCCGGATCAGGCCCAGGTTGCCCTCCTGGATCAGGTCCAGGAACAACATGCCGCGGCCGGTGTAACGCTTGGCCAGCGACACGACCAGGCGGAGGTTCGCCTCGAGCAGGTGGTTTTTCGCCCGCCGTCCGTCCTGCGCGATCCAGTGCAGCTCATTACGCAACTTCGGCGAAAGCGCAGTTGTGTCGTGGGCGAGTTTCTCCTCGGCGAACAGGCCCGCTTCTATGCGCTTGGCCAGCTCGACCTCCTGCTCGGCATTGAGCAGCGGAACCTTGCCGATCTGCTTGAGGTAGTCCTTGACCGGGTCCGCGGTCGCGCCGGCGACGGAGACCTGCTGTTCGGGCTCATCGGCGTCGTCGGCGTCGGAGTAGATGAAGCCTTCGGCCTCCTCCTTGGCCGCGGCCTCCTCGGGCGCCGCGACGGTCGCCAGGTCGGCGGGGTTCGGCTCGACGTCGTCGAGGCTGACTAGATCCGCGTCGGCGAACTCAGCCGCGACGTCGACGACCCGATCGGCGGGCACACCGGCGGTCGCGTCAGTGACGGCCGCGGCCGTCGCTGGCACGTCTGTCGGTGGAGTGGCCTTCGCCGGAGACTTCGTCGCTGCTGGCTCCCTCGGCGCAGACCTCTTGGCGCGAGCAGCCTTCGCGGGAGGCTTTTTGGTGGTCGACGACGTCGCGGCGGGCCTCTCGACCGGCTTGGTCGACTTCTTCGAGGTCGCTTCGACCGCCTTGCCGTCGCCCGGCTTCGCCCTGGAGGAGGCCTTCTTCACGGTCGGCTTGCGAGCCCGAGCCGATGGTTTGCTCGCGGAGTCCACCGTGGCGGTGGCCGATGAACGCCGGGCGGCCGCGGCCGACACCTGCTCAGGGCGCGACGAACTCGACGACACAAACGACCTCTCGACGACGGGCGATCAGGGGGATGAGCGATGACGACACGCGAACCAACATTCTGACACGGCCGATGCTTCCTGCGCGCATCTGCACCCTCAGGTACCGGTCCAGCGTAGCCCCAGGACGGTCCAGTCGTCGGATCCACCCGGGTCTACGATTGTCGTCACGACGGTGTCGAGAATCACCTCAAGCGGGCGGTCCCGGACACCCTCCAAGCACGCGATCAGAGCCGCCAGCCCATCGTCGAGCGAGCGGTCCCGGGTCTCCACGAGGCCATCGGTGAAACCGACGACAACAGCGCCGCGGCGTAGCTGCACGTGTTGGGCAGACCGTTGCTCGGGCACCCCGACAGGTGTCGTACCGGGGCCGGGGTCGACCAGAGTGGCGGGCCCGTCCATCGGCACATGGACCAGCGGTGGGTGCCCGGCATCTCCCATCGACACCGTGCCGTCAGACGGATCCAGCACCGCGTATACGACCGTCGCCATCTCAGCCGGGCTGCCCCTTTCGAGCAGGCGGTCAAGCCCGGTCAAGACCGCGCCGGGGTCGGGATCTGCCAGCGCGAGCGCCCGCAGCGCTGAGCGCAACTGACCCATGCCGGCCGCCGCAGCGAGACCGTGCCCCATCACGTCTCCCACGGCGAGCGACACCGAGCCGTCCGGCAGGGCGAACACGTCGTACCAGTCACCACCGACCTGACGCTCGCGCACCGTGGGTCCGCTGCGGGCGCCGAGCTCGAGGCCGAGCACCCCAGGAAGGCGGATCGGCAGTAATCCCGCCGTCAACCAGGTTGCCGCGGTGCGCTCCTGTTCGAAAAGGAGAGCCCGCTCGAGGGCTACTGCGCATTGCTGGGTCACGGAGCGGAGGAATCGTCGGGTGTCATCGTCGAACTCCTGCTCGACGCCGTAGGAGAGGCGCAACGCTCCCAGCCGCCCGGAGTTGCCCACGAGCGGCAGCACCGCCCAGGCCCGCTCTCCCGCGTTGTCAACGAAGCCGAGCAGCCGTGGGTCGGCGAATCTTCTGCTCAACTCGGCGCGGGTTCCGATGAAGAGCGGCCAGCCTGTCCGAACGGACTCGGCGGTCGGAGTCGACGCCGCTCGCGGCCACTGAGTCCGATGCTCTGCCACCCAGCCCGGCTCGTTCTCGCCGGGAACCAGGTCCAACCCATCCGGACCGAGAAGGGCGACCAGGGACCAGTCGGCATCCACTGTCCGCCGTCCAATCGACGTGATCGCGGCCACCACCTCACCGACCGTCACCGCCTGCGCCAATTCGTCGGCTACCTCGAGCAGTTTGCCGGTCCGGGCGCGGCTGTCATGTAGAGCCCGCGCGGCCTGCCGACGGGCGGCGTCGTCGACGACGAAGACGGCTACGGCAGTCGTCCGCCCGTGCCCGTCGCGCAGGGGATACCAGGACGACCGCAGCAGGTCTGTCTCATCCACCAGCCGTTCTGGCGACCCGTCCGTGTGCAGGACATCACCCGTGTCGACCACCCGGTCGATGACACGGGCGGCCCGCGAACCGGTCCGGCCGTCCGCCGCCAGCTCCTCGATGCGGCGGCCGAGGTGGTCGGCGGCGGATCGACGATGACGCCGGGCCAGGACAGAGTTCACGGCCAAGTACCGGTGCGACGTGTCGAGAACCGCGAAGCCGACCGGCGCGTCGAGCCCGAGCAGGGCGTCGAAGAGGCGCTGGGAGTCGGCCATGCCCCTTGCAGAGCCCACGTCAACCCTTCGGCGCCTTCTTGGACTCTTGTTTGTATTGCCGGACCTCGGCGAGAGACTGCGCGTCGACGACGTCGGCGATCGACCGCCTCGAACCCTGCTCGGCGTACGCACCGGCTGCGTGCCGCCACCCCTCCGGCTCGACGCCGAGCTGCTTACCGAGCAGGGCCACGAAGATCCGAGCCTTCTGGTCGCCGTAGCCCGGAAGCTCACCCAGCCGCCGCCGCAGCTCCACCCCGGATGTCGCTTCCGTCCACAGCCGGGAGACATCGCCCCCGTAGCGCTCCACCACATACCCGGCCAACTTCTGCACCCGCGCCCCCATCGACCGCGGGTAGCGGTGCACCGCTGGGGGGCCGGTCATCAGCGCCACGAACTCATCCGGGTCATAGCCGGCGATGAGCGCGGGGTCCAGGTTCTCGGTACCCATGCGGGCGGCGATCGTCGCTGGGCCGGTGAACGCCCACTCCATCGGAATCTGCTGGTCCAGGAGCATGCCAACGACCAGTGCGAACGGGTCCCGGGCGAGCAGCGCATCGGCCCGTTCGTCCTGCGCCAGCCGGAGTCTCCGCGCCGTACTCACGGCTCCTCGGCCTTGACGGCGAGCACAGGGCATGGTGCGTCGAGCAGGATCCGCTGGGCGTTGCTGCCGAGGATCAGCTTGCCCACCGGTGTCCGGCGGCGCAGCCCGATGACGATGAAGTCCGCCGCAACCTCCTCGGCGACGGCGATCAGGTCATCCGCGACATCCTGCCCGCGGACCAGCTGCCGGACCTCGGCCTCGATTCCGGCGTCAGCCAGCTCCTTGCGGACGGCATCAAGCTCCGCTTCGGAACGGATTTCCTCTTCCGCGTCGAAGTCGCGGCCGCCATGCGCTGAGTTGATGACCACCAGCCGCGCACCTCGCAGCTTGGCCTCCTCCGCGGCTCGCCGCAGCGCGGCTTTGCCCTCTGCCTTGGGGACGTATCCGACCACGATCGTGGGCATTCTCGCGCTCCTTTCGACCGGCCACTGCAAACGTTGGGGCTGGCCGCACGCTACTCCTACTTCGGGGACTTCTTGTGTCGTCATGCGACGATCGCGCCGTGCCCGACGTCGCGTTCGTCCTCGGCGGTGGTGGCCTGCTCGGGGCGTCCGAGGTCGGCATGCTGCGCGCTCTGGTGGAGGCCGACATCCGCCCTGACCTGTTGGTGGGGACCAGCGTCGGTGCCATCAACGGCGCGGTATTCGCCTCGGCGCCGGGCCGGCCCGTCGTCGAGCGGCTGCACGCGATGTGGAGCACCTTGTCCGATGACGACATTCTCGGCGGCTCGGCCTTACGCCGAGTCTCCACTCTGGCCCGGACTCGCACCCATACCCACAGCAGCGAACCACTGCGTGACCTGCTTGTGAGCATCCTCGGAGAAGGCCGGCTGATCGAAGACCTCGACCCGCCGTTCCAATGCGTGGCCGCCAGCATCGAACGGGCCGCCGAGCACTGGTTCGACCATGGCCCGGTCGTGGCGGCCGTCTTGGCCAGCAGCGCTGTACCCGGACTCTTCCCCCCCGTCGAGATAGACGGGGAGCACTTCTTCGACGGCGGACTGGTTCACTCCATTCCAATTGGCAGGGCGGTCGCCCTCGGTGCCCGGACTGTGTACGTACTCAATGTCGGCCGCATCGAGCGCCCGCTGCAGCCGCCCAGCCGGCCCTGGGAAGTTGCGATGGTGGCCTTCGAGATCGCCCGCCGGCACCGATTCGCCGCCGACATGGCAGCAGTGCCGGACAATGTGACCGTGCATGTCCTGCCCACCGGAGACCCGGAACCGCCGAAGTACGCAGACTTGTCCGCCTTGCGGTACTGGAACACGTCACGAGTCGCTGAACGCATTCGGCTGGCGCACGAGTCCGCTGCTGCGTATCTGGCTGGGCGCTGACATGCTCCCTCCGCGCTGGGTGCGGCGGGTGGTCATCGCCCCGGCGATGTTCGTCCTCATCGGCATCGTTCTGTTGAGCGCGCCGCTGTGGCTGCTGGGCGCGGCGGCGATCTCTCCGTTGTTACCCGGGCGCTGGCGGCCGCTGCGATTCCTGTGGTTCGTAGCGCTCTACGCGATCCTGGAATTCGCCGTCCTGCTGGCGCTGTTCGGGCTCTGGGTCGGATCCGGACCTGGGCTGGAGATCCATTCGCCACGGTCCCAGCGTGCGCATTACCAGGTGATGGGCTGGTTCCTGCGGGTGCTCGAGTGGGAAGCGAAACGCGTGCTGGGTGTGCGTTTCGCGGTTGAGGGCCCACCGCCGTCGGAGTACCAGGGCCGGCCGCTGGTGGTCATGGCTCGGCACGCGGGCCCGGGCGACTCGTTCCTCGTTGTTCATGCACTGATGAACTGGTATGGGCGCGAACCCCGGATCGTGCTCAAGAACACGCTCCAATGGGACCCCGCGATCGACATCATCCTCAACCGTCTGCCGAACCGTTTCATCGCACCACAGCCGGGCACCGCGGGCGCTGAAACGGAGCGTCACATCGCCGAGTTGGCCACCGGGCTGGACCATGACGACTCGCTGGTGATCTTCCCCGAGGGCGGCAACTTCAGCACCAGACGGCGCCAACGCGCTATCGCCCGGTTGCACCGAAGTGGCCACCAGCGGGCAGCCGTCCGAGCCGAGAGAATGGTCAACGTCCTCCCGCCACGCCCAGGGGGTGTCACTGCCGCGTTACGCGCCGCAACCGCCGCCGACGCCGTGTTCGTCGCACACACCGGGCTCGAGCACCTTGTCACCGTCGGAGACCTCTGGCGAGGACTGCCGATGGACACCGAGATCCACATGCGTTGGTGGCGCGTGCCGGCCAACGAAGTGCCTCGGGACGACGACGGCATCGTCGAGTGGTTGTACGGCTGGTGGGAGATCGTCGACGCGTGGATAGGCGCGACCAGGCCAGTCCGGTGAGGGTGCGGACGGAGCCCAGCGTGCTCCACCTCGACCTCGATGCTTTCTACGCGGCCGTGGAGCAGAGGGACAAGCCGTCCCTTCGTGGGCGGCCTGTGGTCGTCGGCGGTCTGGGGCCACGCGGCGTCGTATCGACGGCGTCGTACGAGGCGCGGCGATATGGCATTCGCTCGGCGATGCCGATGGCCGAGGCGCGCCGACGCTGCCCACATGCGGCGTTCGTAGCGGGGCGGTTTCGGGTGTATCACGCCGCGAGCGCCGTCGTGATGGCCGCGTTGCGCGATCTGTCTCCGCTCGTGGAGCCGCTGTCAATGGACGAGGCGTTCGTGGATTTGGCGGCCGGGCCGTACGCCGATCTGTCCAGCGCAGGTGTCTGGGCAATCGGCGTCGGCCTTCGCCGCGACATCCGGAAGCTGACGCGGCTGACGGCGAGCGTCGGCGCGGCGACGTCGAAACTGCTGGCGAAAATAGCCTCCGAGCACGCGAAGCCAGACGGCCTGGCAGTAGTCGAGCCCGGGACCGAACTCGACGTCCTCCGCCCGCTGCCGGTCCGTTCGCTGTGGGGTGTCGGTCCGGCGACTGCGGCGCGGTTGAGCCGGCTCGGCGTGCGGACTGTCGGTGATCTCGAACGGATCAGCGAAACCGAGCTGGTCGATCTGCTGGGTGAGGCGCACGGCCGGGCCCTGTACCGGCTGGCACGTGCCGACGACACCCGTCCGGTCGTCGCCGAACGCGAATCCAAATCCATCAGCGTGGAGGACACCTTCGACCGCGACGTGGCTGATCCCGCCCTGTTGTCGGCGCTGGTCGAACGGCTGTCCGCCCGTGTGGCGACCCGGCTGGCCGCCTCCGGACTGTCCGGCCGGACGGTCACGCTGAAGGTCCGCCTGCACGACTTCACCACGCTGTCGAGATCGGTGACACTGCCGGCGCCGACAGACGACGCGAAGGTCGTTTCCCGGCTGGCCGCGCGGCTGCTCACCGAGGTCGACACCACCGGCGGCATCCGGCTGTTGGGAGTGGGCATCTCCGGGCTGGCCGACTGGGTGCAGCGAGACCTGTTCACCTCTGCCGATGTGATGCCGTCGGCGAACCAGCCCGAGCCCGTGGAGCATGTCACGGACCCGCTTCGATGGGTGGCGGGCATGGACGTCGTGCACACAAGCAACGGCCCTGGCTGGGTGTGGGGTAGCGGGCGTGGGCGGGTCACCGTCCGCTTCGAGACCGCTGACACCGCTCCTGGTCCGGTCCGAACCTTCCCCGACGACGACCCCGACCTGGTGCCGGCGTTCTTCTCAGGCTCGTCTCAGCCGCCGCGGGCACACTGAACACCATGCGCGTCCTCGTCGTCGACGACGACCCGGCGGTCCGAGAGTCGTTGCGCCGCTCGCTTGTGTTCAACGGCTACCAGGTCGAGTTGGCCGACGACGGCGAGCATGCGCTGCGCAAGGTCGCCGCCACGCATCCGGACGTGGTTGTGCTGGACGTGATGATGCCGCGCATGGACGGCCTCGCGGCCTGCCGAGCGCTGCGCGCCGCGGGTGACGACGTGCCGGTGCTAATGCTGACCGCGCGCGACGAGGTGAGCGATCGGGTGGCGGGCCTCGACGCCGGCGCCGACGATTACCTGCCCAAGCCGTTCGCCCTCGAGGAGCTGCTGGCCCGGTTGCGGGCCCTGTTGCGCCGGATCGGCCCGGCGGAGTCCCGCTCGATCCTTCGTCTCGCCGACCTCACACTCGACCCGGTCAGCCGCGAAGTAACGCGCGGGAAGCGTTCGCTGCGGCTCACCCGGACCGAGTTCTCCTTGCTCGAGCTACTGCTACGGCATCCACGCCAGGTGCTGACCCGCGAACGCATCCTCGACGACGTGTGGGGCTACGACTTCCCGACCTCTGCAAACTCGCTGGAGGTCTACGTCGGCTACCTGCGGCGGAAGACCGAAGCCGACGGTGAGCCACGGCTCATCCACACCATCCGCGGCGTCGGTTATGTCGCCCGGGAGACCCCGCCATGAGGGGGCTGCGCACCCGGATCACGCGGCTTCCGCTGCGGACCAGAGTCGGTGTTCTTGCCGCCCTGGGCGTCGGTCTGGCCATCCTCGTCACCGCGACAGCGGCCTACGTCACCGTCCGCGCCCAACTGACTCGAAGCGTCGATGAGGATCTGCTCGAACGGGCCCGGAATGCGGTTTCCACAGAACTCGGCGACCCCGCCCGGGTCATCCGAATCCCTGCCGACGCGCTGCTGGCGGCTGGCCTACGCGTTGCCGTGCTCGATGCGAACAACTTCGCCCGGTCGCCACTGGGAGTCAACAGCGCCCCGCCGCTTGGTCAGCAGGAGCTCGCAGTCGCTCAGGGTGCCTCCGCGCAGAGCATCCGCACGGCCGAGCTCGGTGGAGACACCTACCGCGTCGTTGCCGTCCCGGCCGGCCCCGGGTTTGCGCTGGCTCTCGGGCAGTCGACCGACACCACGGACCGGGTGCTTCGAACCCTCGGGCTGGTATCGCTCGGCGCGGGCGCCGTCGGGATCGCACTGGCTGCCTGGGCCGGTGCCTCGATTGCACGCACGGGACTGCGACCGGTCGAGCACCTGACGGCCGCCGCCGAGCGCGTCGCAGCGACCGGCCGGATGGACCCGATCCAGGTGAACGGTCACGACGAGATCGCCCGTCTCGCGGAGGCCTTCAACGCCATGCTCGCCGCACTCGACGAGGCGCAGGTTCGGCAGCGTCGGCTGGTCGCCGACGCGGGACACGAGTTACGGACGCCATTGACCAGCCTGCGAACCAACATCGATCTGCTGGCCCAAAGCGACCGGGAAGGAGGTTTGGACCCCGCCGAACGGGTCGGCCTGATCGCCGACGTGAAGGCACAGCTCGAGGAGTTGTCAACCCTGGTCACCGACTTGACGGAGCTGTCTCGGGAGGATCCTCCTATGTCGACCCGGGAGACTTTCGACCTGGCAGACGTGGTCCGCGACTCGGTGAATCGTGTTCGCCGCCGTGCTCCCGAGCTGACATTCTCGGCGGACCTGAGTCCATGGTCGATCGAAGGCGACGCCCAGCTACTGGCTCGTGCAGTCACCAACCTGCTCGACAACGCGGCCGCGTGGAGTCCGCCGGGGGGAACCGTGACGGTCACGCTGCGCGACGGCGTGCTCGAAGTGTGCGACGAAGGTCCCGGTATCGCCCCCGCCGACCTGCCGCACGTGTTCGAGCGGTTCTACCGCTCGGCCGAGGCCCGCAGCAGGCCCGGCTCCGGGTTGGGACTGGCCATCGTGCGAGCCGCTGCCGAGCGGCATGGCGGAGCCGTTCGGGCGGACCGGTCAGAGCACGGCGGCGCCCGGCTGACAATGACGGTCCCCGGAGCCAGTCCCGAGGCCCCGGATCGGGCACCGACGGATTCTTCGACGGCTCTTGCCTGACACTCAGGTTCCTCTCAGCCGGACCGGGGAGGCTGCGTGCCATGGACGAGACGAAGACACCCACCACAGAGCCCACCGGCCGGTCCTCGGGCCAAGCGTTCGGGCAACCGAAGGGCCAAGCATCGGAGCCTTACGACCCGTGGGCGAAAAGTCCTGACGACACCCAACCGGTGTATCCGCAGGCCCAGCGTGCCGAGTCGAAGCCCCGACGCGGCACCACGTTCCTGGTAGCGCTCGCCCTCGGCGCCGGCCTGCTCGGTGGCGCCGCCGGCGCTGGTGTCGTCGCTGTTGTCAATGACCAGCAGGCCGCTGAGAGCAGCTCCCCCACGCAGAGCAGCCTGGATAGCTCTTCGTCGGACAGCAACCAGTCCGCCTCGTCCTTCTCCAGCGTCGAGGACGTCGCCGCCGAGGTCCTGCCCAGCGTGGTCTCGATCGCGGTGCAGAGCCAGTTGGGCCAAGGCACCGGAAGCGGCGTCATCATCTCCTCCGACGGTCAGATCATGACGAACAACCACGTCGTTGCGAGCGGCGGCCAACTCACCGTGACGTTCCACGACGGGACCACCGCGCAGGCCAAGGTCGTCGGCACCGACCCGGTGACCGACCTCGCCGTGATCCAAGCCCAGGACGTCAGTGGGCTCACCCCGGCGGAGCTCGGCACCTCGGGCGACCTCGAGGTGGGCCAGCAGGTCGTTGCCATCGGCTCGCCGTTCGGGCTCGAAGGGACCGTCACCTCAGGCATTGTGTCCGCGCTTGGCCGGCCGGTGTCGGCCGGGCAGGCTCAGGACAACCTGGCAGTCATCGACGCCATCCAGACTGACGCGCCCATCAACCCCGGCAACTCCGGCGGACCGCTGGTGAACATGTCCGGTCAGGTCGTGGGCATCAACAGCGCCATCTATTCCCCCAGCGGCGAGGGTTCCGTCGGTCTCGGCTTCGCAATCCCGATCGACCAGGCCAAGCCGATCGCCGAGGAGCTCCTCGACAGCGGTCAGGCCACGCACGCCCGGATCGGGATCAGCGTGGGCGACTCCAACAGCGAGACCAGGGGCGCGTTGATCGCTTCTGTCGAAGCCGGCAGCGGAGCTGACGAAGCCAGCCTGGCCCAGGGTGACATCATCACCAAGCTCGACGACCGGCTGATCACCAGTGGTGAGTCGCTCATCGCCGCCGTCAGGTCCCATCGGCCGGGTGACACAGTGACGCTCACCTACATCCGCAACGGCGAGACCCAGACCGCCCAGGTCACACTCGGCAGCGACGCCGACGCCAGCTAGCCCGGCGCTTCCCCGACGCCGAGTGGAGGGTTTCCCACGTCTCCCCGCCCCTGGAGATGTGAAGAACCCTCCACTCGTCGCATTCAGCGGCTGGGCATGTCGGCGGCGTCGGGCAGACTCGGCAGTTGTGCTGTTCGACGATCTGGCCCAGACTTCTGCCGCCGTTGCCGCCACGTCGGCGCGGCTGGCCAAGACCCGACTGTTGGCCCAGTGCCTGCGCCGGGCAGGTCCAGACGAGGTGCCGATCGTCGTCGCCTACTTGTCCGGTGAGCTGAGGCAACGGCGCACCGGATTGGGCTACGCCGCGCTGCGCGATCTGCCTCCTTCGGCGGCTGAGCCCTTACTCCACGTCCGCGAGGTCGATGCCGAGTTCGAGCAGATCGCCACCGAAAGCGGGGCCGGCTCCACGACGGCTCGTCGGGACCGCCTGCGCACACTGATGAGCCGCTCGACGCCCGCTGAGCAGCGGCTGTTGGCCGGTCTGGTCACTGGCGAGCTACGCCAGGGTGCGCTCGACGGCGTGCTGACCGAAGCAGTTTCCGTCGCCGCGGAGGTACCGGCGGCCGATGTTCGTCGAGCGGTCACGGTAGCCGGATCACTGCGGCCGGTGGCCGAAGCCGTTCTGTCCAACGGCGCCGCCGGGCTGACCCGCTTCCGACTGGTCGTCGGGGCGCCGCTGCGGCCCATGCTCGCGCAGAGCGCACCCACTCTCGCCGAGGCCTTCGCCCGCACCGGCCCGGCCGCAGTGGAGTGGAAACTCGACGGAATCCGAGTCCAGGTGCACCGCGACGGATCCGCTGTGTCGGTCTTCACTCGCACCCTCGACGACATCACCGCGCGGGTTCCCGAGTTGGTCGAAATCGCCCACGCCCTCCCTGTAGGTGCTGTCGTGCTCGACGGCGAGGCCATCGCGCTGCACGACGACGGGCGTCCGTTGCCCTTCCAGCAGACCGCTTCGCGGATCGGCCGTCGGCTCGACGTCGGCACGGCCCAGGAGAGTGTCCCGCTGGCTGCTTTCCTGTTCGATTGCCTTCACCTCGACGGCGAGGACCTCGTGGGTGCCGCTGGAGAGCGTCGTTGGGATTCCCTCGCCCGGATCGTGCCCGCGGAGCAGCGGGTGCCCCGGCTCGTGACCGACGATGTCGATGCGGCACAGGCGTTCTTCGACGCTGCACTGACGCGTGGCCACGAGGGAGTGGTCGTCAAATCGCTGTCGGCTACCTACGACGCCGGCCGGCGCGGTGCCGGCTGGGTCAAGGTCAAGCCGCGACACAGCCTCGACCTGGTCGTGCTCGCGGTGGAGTGGGGCCACGGCCGGCGGCAGGGCACCCTGTCGAACCTGCACCTGGGGGCCCGCGACCCCGAAGGACGATATGGCCCGCCGGGGGGTTTCGTGATGCTCGGCAAGACCTTCAAAGGGCTCACCGACGCGATGCTCGCTTGGCAAACGCAGGCCTTGCTCGAACTCGCCGAGGGGCCGGCGGAGGAATGGGTCGTGCCGGTGCGTCCGGAGCTCGTCGTCGAGGTCGCCTTCGACGGCGTGCAGCAGTCACCGCGATATCCCGCCGGGATGGCCCTACGGTTTGCCCGGGTGCTGCGACACCGACCGGACAAGGCCGCGGCCGAGGCCGACACCATCGACACGGTACGAGCCATCCACACCAGCTAGCGGAGGCGCGGTTCAGGCGCGCCGAGCGTTGACCAGACGCTGCACGCCGTCGGCCAAGACCTCCACCCCGGTGTGATCAGACGATCTGAGCAGCAGCCCGGCTGCCTCCCACACTGCGCCCTGGACCGCCTCCTGGCTCTGACCCTCGGCCTCGACGTCGTGGCCGACAGCCATTTCCTCCAGCAGGGAGGACGCCTCGAGTAGCCTGATCCACTCCGGAGACGCATACCGCCCGGTCACCACCCGAACGTAGGGGGATTCCGTCAGTACGACGGACCGGCTCCTGGCCAGTTGGTAATCGGCCAAGGCACCTCCTGCCACCCCGCCGAGCACCGACCCCGCCCCGGCCAGCACCAGAACCAGGACCCATCCGGCTCCAGCCAGCGCCGCTGCGGTCGCGGCAAGCACCAAGCCACCGACCGCGCCCAGCGTCGCGGCTCGCACCTGGTGTTCGCGGATACCGACACCGGCGATGCGGGTCTGGGCGGGCCGCTCGGTCAGCGCATCGACAACAGTGTCGCGGATCTGCTGATCCGTCACGTCTGGACGAAGCACTGCGAATGTCTCCGGAACGGCCTGGCCGGTCGATGCCGCGTAGTCCGGGCGTCCGGACGTCCACCGCAACACGCCCCACGGGCGCGGCTCCACGACGTTGGGCAGCCAGGTACCCCGACCGCCGGGCAGGTTCTTGAGTAGCCGATTCTGTTCTTCCCATGCCTGATCCCACTGCCACTCCGACATGGCGGTGAGCGGGTGGGGTCGAGTCATCCCAGATGTCTCCATCGACTCGTGCGGGGCCGGTTCGAGGGCCGGGTCTTCAACGCGGTTTGCTGCCTATCGGTCTGTGATGACGTGGCCTTGAACCACCTCAGGTTGCACGCTTTCCCAGGCGACGAACCTCTCGGTGGCATCCAGCGCACTACCGGCGAGCCAGCTGACGACCACGACGTCGTCGACCAGCCCGATGGCGAGTAACAAGCCCTCGGGCACCAAGTCCACCGGCGAGAGCAGATACAGCACGGCCAGACCCATCAAGGAGAGTCGACCCTTGCCCAGGCCGTCCCAGCGGCCGGACATCACCGCGCTGATCAGCCGCGGGAACGCGTTGATCCTGGTGGCCAGGCTCGGCGCACCGGCCCGGCTCTGTCCACGGACGAACTGCCACAGGGCGACGAACGCGGCAGTACGTCGGACTCGGCTCACGACCGGTCTCCTCCTACTGATCCCCTCGGAAGACTCTATAGCCTCGACGGGGTGCTGCTAACCCTGATCACCCCACGGTGGATCGTGTTGCATATCGCGACGGCAGCGGTGGTCGTCGCCTTCGTGGCGCTGGGCTGGTGGCAGTTGCAGGTGTACCGGGACAGCGACGCTCGAGAGAAGCTACGCGAGCTGCCCGCGGCGCCCATCACCGAGCTGGCCGCGCCCGGCCGGCCCCTCGGTGCGGCTGCCGACCGAGCGGTGGTCGCGACCGGCTCCTACCTGACCGATGGCAGTCTGCTGGTGCCGGCCCGCGTGCATGAAGGCGTCTTGGGCTCGTACACCGTCGGCGTGTTGCAGACTGGCGAGGGAGTATTGCCGGTGCTCCGGGGCTGGCTTTCCGAGCCGGATGCTCCCGCAGCTGACGTCCCGACCGGTCAGATCACGGTAACTGGGCACCTGTTGCCACCTGAAACCAGCGACGATGCGACCGATCCCGGCGCCACCCTGCCAAGGGGCCAGATCGGATTCATCGCGCCGGAACAGGTGGGCAGCCAGACCGGCATCGATCAGGCCGACCTCTACCAGGGCTATCTGCTCTTGGCAGAGGAAAACCCGCGGCCGGATGCCGCACCGCAGCTACTCGAGCTCGCCGTCGTCGAACCCATCCGCAACGTCGGTCCGCTGCAGAACCTCTCGTACTGGGCACTGTGGTGGATCTTCGCCGGCGCCGCGGTGGTGTTCTGGTTTTCCTCGGCGCGCACGGCGGCGCGCGGACCCGGGCGGGTCAGCCGCGGCTGACCAGGCTGGGATGCTCTCGGTGAACCTTCTCGACGACCTTTCGTTCCGCGACGAAGGACGCGAACGGAATGGTCCCGGCCAGGACCACCGGCACAGTCCACCGCCAACTCCACCGCAGTTGAATGGCCAGGTACGTGCTGACCAGGAAATAACACATGTAGATCCAGCCGTGCACGATGGCGATGAACTCGAAGCCATGCACGTGGAAGACGTACTTCAGCACGATCTCCGCGGTGAAGATCAGCAGAACGACACCGGTCGTGTAGGCCAGCACCCGATAGAGGGTCAACGTCCGCGCCGTCACGAGGCTGAGGGTATCGAGGTGACGAGCTCAACCTGCGCGGCCCGGACTGTCGTCGTCGGGCTCGCCGTCGCCGAGATCGGCGAGGAACCGCTCGACCTGGGCGCCGATTTCTTCGGCGCTGGGCATCGCCACGCGGTCTGAGAGCAGACTTCCGCGGTTGGCCTCACCGACGAATGCGTCGAACTGGCTCTCCAAGGCGCGAACGACACGGCCGACCTCCTCGGACTGATCCACCTGCTCTTGTACCAGTTTGCGGGTTAGCCCGGCGGCTTCAGACAACGCGTCGGCGGGCAGCGCCAGACCGGTCGCCGCCGCGATCGAGCGAAGGAGGACGAGGGAAGCGTCGGGGTAGTCTGCCTCGGCGAGGTAGTGGGGAACGTGGGCGACGAATCCCATGGCATCGTGCCCAGCCTCGCCGAGGCGAAGCTCCAGCAGCGATGACATGCTCGAGGGCAGGCGCAGCTCACCACGCCAGGGATTGACCACGGTCACCAGCTCGCGGCGCGTCGCGTGCGCCGTGACACCGAGCGGGCGGGTGTGGGGGACGGCCATCGGTATCCCGTGGACCCCGATCGTCAACCGGACTCCGAGCCGCTCGACCAGACCGATCACGGCCGCCGCGAACCGCTCCCACTGGACATCCGGCTCCGGACCAGTCAGCAGTAGGAATGCCGTGCCGTCCTGGTCGTGCACGAGCCGCAGCGCGAGCTCAGGTGCGGCGTAGCGATCGAAATGGTCTTCGACGAATAGCAACTCCGGGCGGCGGGCACGGTAGTCGACGAGCAGGTCGGCGTCGAAACGCGCAATCGTGCGGTGCTGGAGTGTGGACAGCAGATGGTCGACCAAACCCTTGCCGGCGCTGCCCGCGTCGATGAAGCCGTCCAGCGAGTAGACGAGCACGGGGGCGTCCAACTCCGGAACGTCCCCGACGAGCTCGTACAGGCCCTTCGGGTCGAGCATGACGGACACTCCTGAGGTCGCGAGCGATTCCCTCTCGGTATGACAACGCCCGAGGACCCCTGGAGCATCCCGCTCCGCGGCCTATCCCGCCAGCAAGGCCCCGATCCCGGCCAGCGGCTGCTGGTGCGGTATCTCGACAGTCGCGCACACCAAAGCGAGGAAGGCCTCGGCGTCGCGCAGCAGGTCGTCGGCCTCCCGAGCGGTGACCGCATGTGGCAGCCCGGCCTCGGCAGCAGCTCGCTTGCCGGCCCCAGCGGCGAAATACCCGGCCCACTCACCGAGTTCCGGCGCGACGTCGGCGAGGACCGCCCAGACGCTTCGCGGGCCGCGCCCGCGGCTTCGCCGTGCTCCGGCCGGATCTGACCGGGCCCGGACCGCAAGTACGGCAGCGCCGGCGCGTAGCGCCGCCAGATGGGCGGCGGCATACCGCTGTGCCGCTGTCCCCGCCGAAGCAGCATCGGCCAGGCAGGCGTGGGCCTGGTCGATCAGGTCGACGACGGCGTGGCCAGTGCGGCTGGGCCGCGGAACGCCAGTCGAAGTCACCGCGAACTCCTCACTGCGGATCCCCCTTCAATCGAGGTTGGCCAGCCGTGCCGGCCACGCCGGAACGGGGGTCGAGGACCATCCCGGCGAGGCCGTCACGCAGACTCGAACACGTGTTCGATCCAGTTTCCAGAGTACACCCCTGAGCCGACATCTCGTCAACCCACAGCCCGTAGGCTTGGCGGGCGGGCTTGGGTGGGCGGCGCCGCCAGGAGGTAGCGGTGGAGACCATCGCCTACGCCATATCTGGCGGGTGGGCATCGGGCATCAGCGCGTACGGCACCGTCCTGATCGTCGGACTCGTCGGGCGTTTCGGACTGGCCGACACCCCGGAGGCGCTGCAACGAACCGACGTGCTGATCCTGGTCGGCATTCTCACTGCGATCGAGTTCGTCGCCGACAAGGTGGCCTACGTCGACAGCCTCTGGGACTCGGTGCATACGGTTGTGCGGCCGATCATTGCCGGCGTTCTCGGCCTGCTGATTGCCGGTGACGCCTCGACGCTGGAACAGGCGCTCACGGCGACCTTGACCGGTGGGCTGGCGTTGTTGTCCCACGCGGCCAAGGCCGGCCTTCGGCTCGCCGTCAACACCTCACCGGAACCGGCGTCCAACATCGGAATGAGCGCCGCCGAAGACCTCTCGATCGCCGGGGTCCTGCTGCTCGCCACCGAGTACCCGTGGCTGGCCGCGGGCATCGCCCTGGTGCTGCTAGCGACCACCCTTGGGTTGGCCATCTGGCTGCTGAAGCGGATCCGCCGCGGCTGGGTACGGCTGCGCGACCGTTACTTCGCCGACGTCAGTACCTGATCCCCGGACCAGACCCGCTGGCTGATCAGGCCCAAGACCACCGAACGACAACGCGAGCCGACACTTCCTGCTGCCCGCCCTCGATGTCGAACTCCGCTGCCATGGGCATGGCAGCCATCCGGTGTGGCAGCGGAACCGGCCCGCCTCCCGCGGTGTCATCGACAGCGACGACGGCACCGAGCTGACGGCCGGCGAGCGCGGCGAACTGCTGGGCTTTGGCCAGCGCGTCGGCAAACGCGGCGTCCCGCGCAGTCGCCAACAGTCCAGATGGGTCGGAATGCGAAAACGACAGGCCGGAGAGCCGGGCGGTTTCGCCGGCTTCCTCCAATGCGTTCTGCACCATGGATCCGGCCGTTGTGACGTCCCGCACGACGGCCGAAAGGCCGAGCCGGGCGACGAAACGCTGCGGGCCGTCACCGCGCGGACCGTGGTCGACGCGCACCGACGTGTCCGTCGTGCGCAGATCGGCACCGGGCACTCCGGCGTCCGCCATCACCGAGCGAATCCTGGCCAACCCGACAGTCGCTTGGTTGAGCGCCTCGGAGACGGTGTCGGCGATCGCCTCGGCGGCCAGATCTATCCGGACCAGGTCGGGCGGCGCCGCCGCTGTCCCGGCGCCGACCACCACGACTCCGGTGAAGTCATCGTCGTTGATCACGAACGCAACCATGCCCCATCCGCCACCCGGCCCATACCCGCACCAACCGGAGCCGCAACATCCTCGGGGCGGGGCAGTCCGAGCGAGCGGTAGATCTCGCGGGTCGCCGTCGAGCGGTTCAGCGTGATGAAGTGCAGCCCCGGCACGCCCGCGGCGAGCAGCCGTTCACACATCTCGGTAGCGACCTCGACGCCGATGGCACGCACCGCCTCGGGATCGTCCTCCACAGCGTAGAGACGCTCGGCGAGATCGGGCGGGAAGTCCGCACCCGACAGCACTGCAAAGCGCTCGATCTGGCGCACGTTGGTCACGGGCATGATGCCGGGCAGGATCGGCGCGTCGCCGCCCGCGGCGTCTACACGGTCGCGCAGGCGAAGGTAGTCGTCCACGTGGAAGAACATCTGGGTGATGGCGAAGTCGGCACCGGCTCGAAACTTGTCGACCAGGAACCGGACGTCGGTTTCGAGATCGGGCGAGCGCGGATGCTTTTCCGGGAAGGCAGCAACGCCCACGCAGAAGTCCCCCACCGACCGGATCAACCGGACCAGCTCGTGGGCGTACTCGAACCCTTCCGGATGGCGCACCCACTCGGCCTGCGGGTCGCCGGGCGGATCGCCGCGCAGGGCAAGGATGTTCCGGATCCCCGCGCTGGCGTACTGCCCGATGACGTGTCGAAGCTCGACCACAGAGTGGTTTACCGCAGTGAGGTGGCCGACCGCCGTCAGCGTGGTGTCCGTGGCAATGCGTTCGGTGACTCGCACGGTCGTGTCGCGGGTCGACCCGCCGGCGCCGTAGGTCACCGAGACGAACGTGGGTCGCAACGGTTCGAGCTCGCGGATTGCTCGCCAGAACAGCTCCTCGCCCTGCTCGGTCTTCGGCGGGAAGAACTCGAACGAGAACGAGCGACCTCCGGACGAGATCAGTTCCCGAATGGTGCTGGCACCACCGGGCATCGTCGAGGGGAGGCCACGAGTCACCCGCCCAGGTTAGAAGGTGTGCTTGGCAGCTGCCGTTAGGTCTCGGATCCCGGGACTGGCCTCGCGCGTAGGGTTTCTGCTCGTGCAGGCAGCCGTGAGCGACCCGGTTCGCCCGCTGCGGCCGCGAGTGGAGCGGGTTATCGACCTGCATCTACGGCGGCAGCGCACGGTGCTCAGCGCACAGAGCCCGGACCTGTTGCCGCTCGTCGAGGCCGCTGCCGATCTGCTGGCCGGCGGCAAACGGCTGCGCGCGGCCTTCTGCTACTGGGGCTGGTGCGGTGCCGGTTCCGCTGACGAAGACGTAATCGTCAACGCCGCGACCTGCCTGGAGTTCTTCCACGCCGCTGCGTTGATCCACGACGACCTCATCGACGGATCCGACACCCGCCGCGGAATACCGTCGGCGCATCGACGGTTCGCCGCCATCCATGAGCAAAGCGGTTGGCAGGGAGACCCGTCGCGGTTCGGCAACGCGGCAGCGTTGTTGCTCGGTGACCTGTGCCTGGGCTGGAGCGACGAGCTGCTGAACAACTCCGGACTTTCCGAAGCCGCCTTGCGTCGCGGCCGACCGGTGTTCGAACGGATGCGGACCGAGCTCATCGGTGGTCAATTCCTCGACATTCTCGAACAGGCGTCCGGTGCGCAGGACCCCGTCGGGCAGGCGGCTCGGGCCCGGCAGGTGATCAGGCACAAGAGTGCGAAGTACTCGGTCGAGCATCCACTGCGGCTGGGAGGCTTGCTCGCCGGCGGAGCTGAACGGCTACTGGCGTCGTACTCCAGGTATGGCCTGGCGCTCGGCGAGGCTTTCCAGCTCCGCGACGACGTGCTCGGTGTCTTCGGCGACCCCGAACGAACAGGAAAGCCTGCAGGCGACGACCTGCGAGAGGGGAAGCGGACGGTGCTTGTCGCGTACGCGCAGGAGCGCGCGTCGGCTGCCCAGACGGCCGTCATGGACAAGTTCCTCGGCGACCGCTCGCTCGACCCTGTAGCGCTGGACGAGCTGCGCGAGATCATCGTCGACACTGGTGCCCTGCAGCGGGTGGAACAGCTGATCGCCGATCTGGTCGCCCGCTCCGCCGCCGCGCTCTCCGAAGCCGAGATCGGCGCCGAGCCGCGGGCGGCATTGGCTGGGCTGATCACCGCGGCCACGGTTCGGGCGGACTGATCCCGCCGCGCCTCTTGGCGAGCTCGCCGCCGCCCACCACCCGGCGAGCTCGTACCTCACCAGGCCTGTGCGCGTGGTGAGGTACCCACAAGGGTGGTGAATGTGGTCATTCCGAGTGCGAGGGATCCGGGGAAGGGGGCTGTCGCGTCCGTACACTCCCCTTCGTGGACCTGCACGTCTCGCCGGCGCCTGTTGGCCATCTGCTCGACGGCCGCTACCGGGTCGAGGCGACGCTCGCTCGCGGCGGCATGGCCACGGTCTACCGGGCGGTGGACATTCGCCTGGATCGAGTGGTGGCGCTCAAGGTCATGCATCCCGAGCTGGCGGCCGACGAGGCCTTCGTCGCCCGGTTCATCGACGAGGCCCGATCGGCTGCCCGGCTGTCCCATCCAGCGGTCGTGGCCGTCTTCGACCAAGGAGAAGACAGCGGCACGGTCTACCTCGCGATGGAGTACGTCGACGGCCGCACGCTTCGCCAGCTACTGCGCGAGCAGGGCCGGCTCTCTTCTGCTCAGGCGCTCGACGTCCTCGATCCGGTACTGGCAGCGCTCGATGCGGCGCATGCCAGCGGCATCGTGCACCGTGACGTGAAGCCCGAGAACGTTCTGGTAGGTGACGATGGCCGGGTGAAGGTCGCCGACTTCGGGCTGGCTAAGGCGCTGACCAACCCCTCCACCCTCACCCGCGGACTGCTGCTCGGGACCGTCAACTACATCTCGCCGGAACAAGCACTCGGAGAGGTGGCCACCCCTCGCTCCGACGTGTATTCCGCAGGAGTGATGCTCTACGAACTGCTGACTGGTCGTCCACCGCACACCGGCCCCACGGACTTCGTGGTGGTCCGCAGGCACATCGAAGAGGACGTCCCCAAGCCGTCGCTCGACGAGCCCGCCGTACCGGCGCATGTCGACGAACTCGTGCGGCGAGCAACGCAACGTGAACCACTGCGCCGCTTCCCCAACGCCAGGGAGTTCCTGGCCGAGCTTCGAGTCGCCCGCGGGGAACTCGCACCAGCCGTGCTCGGCCTGGAGCCCCGGGAGTCGGCTGGTGTGTCTGTCGCCGAGGCCCTGACCTCCCATGTCGAGTACCCGGTTCCGATCCGGCGCCCAGATGCTCCGGACGTCTCCCATCCGACCCGACAGCGGCGACCCCGGCGCGGCCAGTGGCGGGGCCCGATCCTGTTCGTCGCTGTGCTCCTACTCGCCGCCGGGGTCGCCGCCAGCGCGTGGTGGTATGGCGCCGGCCGGTACACCACAACACCGTCGTTGATCGACCTCACCGTCGAGGAGGCGCGAGCCGAGGCGGAACGGGAAGGGCTGACAGTCGTCGACGCAGGGTCGCGGTTCTCCGAGGTCGTCGACCCCGGACGTGTGGTGGCGACCGAGCCGGGACCCGGCGAGCGAATTCAGCACAGCGGCACCATCGAGATCTACACGTCCCGCGGACCTGAGCGATACAAGGTGCCAGACGTGGTCGGCATGACGGCAGCCGAAGCTGAACAGGCCTTGGCCGCCGCCGGCATCGCGGTCGGCACGGTCGACGAAGAATTCCACGAAGAGACACCCAAGGGCGTCGTCATCTCCCAGAGCGTCTCTCCCGGCGAAGAACTCCGGCGGGACATGCCGGTCTCGATCAAGGTGAGCAAAGGCCGGGAGCCGATCGATATCGAAGACTTCACCGGGCGGCCGTTCGCAGCAGCGGAGAGCGCGCTGACCGACGCCGGGTTCAAGGTGGTCGCTGAGGAGAGGGCCGACCCCTCTGTCCCACCCGGTGTCGTGATCTCGCAGGACCCGGCAAGCGGCACCGGTTTCCGCGGTGACGAAATCCGCTTGCAGGTATCCGCTGATGCAAAGCTGAAGATTCCAGTGCCCGACGTCGTCGGGATGAATGTCACCGCCGCCCGCTTGCTACTCTCCGCCCTCGGTTTCGATGTCGAGGTTCGAAATCAGGGATTCGGGCGAGAAGTCACCGGCCAGAATCCGCGAGCCGGCGAGCTCCGCGAGATCGGCAGCACCGTCCGGCTCCAAGTGCGCCGCTGAGGGCCGGGGTGTCAGCTTTCGGTTTCGACGCGGTTGGGTGACCTGTTCGTAACAAAGCGTCTTGGCTCTCGGACCGACCGTCCACCTGGGCGGACCCCGCCATAAGGTCGAGGCCCGGCGGCAGGGAGGTGATTCCCGTGGTGGTGGTCATGCAACCTGGTGCTTCCACCGCCCAGATCGACGCTGTTGTCAACCGGGTGCGTGCTGCCGGTGGCGACGCGTTCGTGAGCCGAGGAGTCAGCCGAACCATCATCGGGTTGGTGGGCGACGTCGACGAGTTCCGGGCGCTCAACCTGCGGGCAATGGAAGGCGTCGCCGACGTGATCCGGGTGTCGTCGCCCTACAAGCTGGTCAGCCTGCACAACCATCCGGCCCGCAGCACCGTCGTAGTCGGCGGACCGGAGCTCGGCGTGCCGATCGGGCCGGAGACGTTCACGCTGATCGCCGGGCCATGCGCGGTCGAGTCGGCGCAACAGACCCATGAAGCCGCCGAGATGGCGAAGGCGGCGGGAGCGACGTTGCTGCGCGGCGGCGCCTTCAAGCCGCGTACGTCTCCCTATGCCTTCCAGGGCCTCGGCGAGCAAGGCCTACGAATTCTGGCCGAGGTGCGGGACGCGACCGGCCTGCCGATCGTCACCGAGGTACTCGACGCGCACGATGTGCCCCTCGTCGCCTCCTACGCCGACATGCTCCAACTCGGCACTCGGAACATGCACAACTACGCACTGCTGCAGGAGGTCGGGCGCGCCCAACTGCCGGTGCTGCTGAAACGGGGGATGCAGGCGACGATCGAGGAGTGGCTGATGGCTGCGGAGTACGTCGCCCAGCGCGGCAACCTGGACATCGTCTTGTGTGAACGCGGCATCCGCACGTTCGAGACCGCAACCCGCAACACCCTCGACATCTCCGCCGTGCCAGTCGTCCAACAGCTCTCGCACCTCCCGGTAATCGTCGACCCGTCGCATTCAGGGGGACGACGCGATCTGGTCCTGCCACTGGCCCGGGCAGCCATCGCAGCAGGTGCTGACGGCATCATCGTCGATGTTCATCCAGCACCCGAGGAAGCACTTGTCGACGGGCCGCAGGCGCTGGTCGGCGACGACCTGCGTCAGCTTGCCTCGGCGGTCAGGCGCCTACCGCCGCTCCTGGGCCGGCGTCCCGGCCAGCGCCTCGGAGCCTCCCGGCCCTCCGTCGTCACCTAGCGCACGGCCGGGTCCCTGCGAGCGCGGTCGACAGCCGGGCCAAGAAACGTCAGGCTGCCAGCAGTCGCGCGAGAGCGTCGCCGGCCTTTCGGGAATCGTCGGCCGTGACGTCCAGGTGCGTGATGAGCCGGACGACCTGCTGGCCGACCGCCCCGACCAGTACGCCGTCAGCACGCGCGGCGTCGACGAGTTCGCCGGCGGTAAGACTCGCCACAGACATGTTCAGTAGCACGATGTTCGTCTCGACCGAGACAGGGTCCACGACGCCGGCTCCGGCGATCAGCCCAGCGATGGTCCGCGCGTTGGCGTGATCGTCGGCCAGGCGCTCGAGATGGTGGTCCAGAGCGTAGATTCCGGCCGCGGCCAGGACTCCGGCCTGTCGCCAGCCTGCGCCCATTCGTTTGCGCCACTGACGAGCGCCCGCGATGACCTCGGCCGGACCTACCAGGACCGATCCGATCGGGGCGCCGAGCCCTTTGGAAAAACACACCGACACCGTGTCGAACAGTTTCCCCATCGCAGCCAGCTCGACTCCGGACGCGATGTGCGCGTTCCACAGCCGCGCCCCATCCAGATGCAGCCGAACGCCGGTGCCATCGACGAGATCGCGTAACGCGTGCAGGTCAGGGACTGGCTGTACGGTGCCGCCGGCGTAGTTGTGCGTGTTCTCGACCGCTACCGCGGCGGTCGAGACCAGGTATGGCCCAGCATCCGGCGCGAGCATCGATCTCAGCGCGCCGAGGTCGATGTGACCTTTCGGGTGGGCCCACGTCCGGGTAGTCACCCCATGCCAGGCTGCGTGCCCGCCCAGCTCGGCCCGTACGACGTGCGCCTGCGCCTCGCACAGCAGCTCCTGACCCTGCCGGACCCAGGCCCGGATGCCGAGCATGTTCGCCAGCGAACCGGTCACCGTGAACAGGCCTGCCTGATGTCCAAGCAGCTCCGCGACCCGCTCCTCTAGCGCGCGGACCGTAGGGTCCTCTCCGTAGACGTCGTCGCCCGTCTCGGCCGCCGCCATCGCCGCGAGCATGCCCGGCGTGGGCCGCGTGACCGTGTCGCTGCGCAAGTCGATCGTCACAAGCTGACTCTAGGCTCGTTCGATGCGGCGATTCGGGATGCCGACAGGTTCGGCGTGCAGTTGCTAAATGGCTGAGGCCGGTCCGATGTCCACCTGCCCGCAGACGGCAAGGTCGGGTCGTTCCAGCCGAAGTCGCCCTCTCCTACCGAGGTCGCTTCCGGCGGACGGCTCCTGGTGGACGTCGAGTTCGGCCGCGGGCGCACGCTTTACGCCCTGGCACAGGGTGTCTGGCTCAGCGGCCCCCCCGGTGCTCCGGCAGCACCGAATACGGGGAACCTGCTAGAGGTGAATCCCGACGGCACATTCACCGCTGTGGTCCACGGTTTGGATCGGCCGACGTCGGTCGAGTTCATCGGGAATACCGCGTACGTCGTCACCCTTGCCGGGGAGATCTTGCAGATCGACGATGTGTCCGGACCGCCCTACGGCTCGTCACACTGACACTGCGCCGACCGTCCGCGCCCGCGCCTCGAGCAGCTCGGCGACCAGGAACGCCAAGTCCAGCGACTGAGTCCGGTTCAGCCGCGGGTCGCAGAACGTCTCGTAGCGGTCGGCCAGGCCGTCCTCCAGGATCGGGTCCGCGCCGCCGACGCACTCCGTGACGTCGTCCCCGGTCAATTCCACGTGCAGCCCTCCCGGCACGGTGCCGAGGGAACTGTGCACCTCGAAGAAACCTCGTACTTCGTCGACGACGTCGTCGAACCGGCGGGTCTTGTGCCCGCTCGGGGCCTCGTATGTGTTGCCGTGCATCGGGTCACAGATCCACGAAACAGCCAGCCCGCTCGCGGTGGCCTTCTCGACCAACGGCGGCAGGGTGTCCCGGATCGTGCGGGCGCCCATCCGGCTGACGAAGGTCAACCGGCCTGGCTCGCAGTCCGGGTCGAGACGCTCGGCCAGCGCCAGCACGTCTTCCGGGGACGCAGTCGGGCCCAGCTTCACTGCAACCGGGTTGTGGATCCGAGCCGCGAACTCGACGTGGGCACCGCCGAGATCGCGGGTTCGCTCCCCCACCCAGAGCAGATGACCCGACACGGCATACGGCAGCCCGGTGCGTGAGTCGATGCGGGTCAGAGCCCGCTCGTAATCGAGTAACAGCGCCTCATGGCTCGCGAACAGCTCGACGGTGTGGACTTGTTCGGGGTCGGCTCCGATTGCCCGCATGAATGACAGCGCCTTCTCGATCTCGCCGGCCATCCGCTCGTAGCGCTGGCCGGCGGGAGAGGTTCGCACGAAGTCGGTGTTCCAAGCATGCACCTCACGCAGATCGGCATAACCACCGCCGATGAACGCGCGGGTGAGATTCAAGGTCGCGGCGGCCGCGTTGTACGCGCGCACCATCCGCTCCGGATCCGGCACCCGGCCGTCATCGGTGAACTCGAAGCTGTTCACCATGTCGCCGCGATAGGCCGGAAGGGTGAGCCCACCACGGGTCTCGGTCGGTCGGGACCGCGGCTTCGCGTATTGCCCGGCGATGCGGCCCACCTTGACGACGGGGACACTGGCCGCATATGTCAACACGACCGCCATCTGCAAGAGCGTGTTGAGCTTGGTGCGGACGTTGTTCGCGGTCAAGCCGTCAAACGTCTCCGCGCAGTCGCCACCCTGAAGCAGGAATGCCTCGCCGCGGGACACCGCGGCGAGCCGCTCCCGAAGCTGGTCACACTCGCCAGCAAAGACCAGCGGTGGCAGCGCACGGAGCTGACGAACCGCAGTCTCGACGGCGACGCCGTCGGCCCAGTCCGGCTGTTGGCCGGCCGGGAAGGCACTCAGATCTCTCGACAGCTTTGCGAACAGCGCATCGTCGGGGAGCAGGGTCACCGGGCAAGCCTAGGCCGGTGAAGATGCGCCACCTGGGTAGGGTGATTGCGACTCCAGCCTGCGATGTACGAAGGGGCCACGGCGATGGCGGTGCGGAGGGTCGCGATGCTCACGGCCGGGGGGCTTGCCCCGTGCCTTTCGTCGGCCGTCGGGGGACTGATCGAGCGCTACACCCAGGTCGCCCCCGAGGTCGAGCTTATCGCCTACCCCGACGGGTACGCCGGGCTGCTCGCCGGCCGGTCGATCACAGTGACGCCAGAGGCCCGATCACGTGCCCACCTGTTGCACCGGTTCGGCGGCAGCCCAATCGGCAACAGCCGGGTCAAGCTCACCAACGTCGACGACCTGGTCAAGCGGGGCCTGGTGGAAAGCGGACAGGATCCGCTGGCCGTGGCCGCCGACCAGCTCACCCGCGACGCCGTCGACGTCCTGCACACGATCGGTGGCGATGACACCAACTCGACCGCAGCCGATCTCGCGGCCTACCTCGAGCGGCATGGCTATGCGCTCACCGTCGTGGGCCTGCCAAAGACGATCGACAATGACGTCGTTCCGGTCAAGCAGAGCCTCGGTGCGTGGACGGCCGCCGAGCAGGCGGCGTTGTATGCCCGAAACATCGTGGCCGAACACTCGTCGAACCCACGGATGCTCATCGTGCACGAGGTCATGGGCCGCAACTGCGGTTGGCTCACGGCCGAAACGGCCCGGGTCTACCGCGCCTGGCTGGCTGACCAGGAATGGAACCCGCAGATCGGGCTGGATAGTCGCCGCTGGGACATCCACGGCGTTTACGTGCCCGAAGCCGACCTTGATATCAAGGCCGAGGCCCGCCGGTTGCGGACCAATATGGACGAGATCGGATGCGTCAACCTGCTCATCTCCGAGGGCGCCGGCGTTGCGTCGATCGTCGCGGAGCTGGAAGCGGCCGGCGAGCCGGTCGAGCGGGACCCGTTCGGTCACGTCCAGCTCGACAAGATCAACCCGGGTGCCTGGTTCGGCAAGCAGTTCGCGCAGCAGCTGGGGGCGGAGAAGGTCATGGTCCAGAAGAGCGGCTACTTCAGCCGATCAGCTGCGGCCAACGCACAAGACCTCGAGCTGATCAAAACCTGCGTCGACCACGCCGTCGATTGCGCCTTGCGCGGCGAGGGAGGGGTCGTCGGGCATGACGAGGACCACGATGGACAGCTACGCGCCATCGAGTTCGACCGGATCAAGGGCGGCAAGCGGTTCGACCCGACGGTCGACTGGTTCGCTGGCCTGCTGGTGGACATCGGCCAAGCGGTCGGTTGATTCGATGCCAGGCGAGGCTTCCCGAGCGATCTCCGGGGTGTCGCGATGAACGCCCACGCTGAGACTTGAACAGCACCTCACGCCACGCGCACGACCACCTTCCCCTTGGCGTGGCCTTGTTCCAGGTAGGCGATCGCGGCGGGGATTTCGGCGAACGGATAGCGCCGGTCGATGTGCGGGCGCACCTTGCCGGCCTCAATCAGCCTCGAAAGGAGCTCCATATCCTCGGTGGCTGCGTGCGCCGAGACCATTGCGATGTCCTTGCCGCCGCGCAGCGAAACGCCCATCAGCTTCGCCACGCTGCTGAACCCGACGACGGCGGCCTTGCCGCCCTCGGCAAGCGCACGTCTGAGATCGGGCACCGATCGGTTCCCGACCGTGTCGAGGATGAGGTCGTAGCGGCGTCCGTTACGGGCGAAGTCGGTCGTCGTGTAGTCGACGACGTAATCGGCGCCGAGCGAACGGACGAGGTCGATGTTCCGAGTGCTCGTCACACCGGTTACCTCGGGCCCGTATGTTTTGGCGATCTGGACCGCAAAGGTGCCGATGCCGCCGGAAGCGCCATTGATGAGCACCTTCTGCCCGGGCTGGATTTGTCCGTGGTGGCGAAGGCCGTGCAGCGCGGTTACCGCTGCCATCGGAACAGCGGCCGCTTCCTCGAACGACAAGTTCGCCGGCTTCAACGACAGGACGTCAACTGGCACCGAAACGTATTCTGCGAAGCCGCCGTAACCGTGGTCTAAGAGATTCGCATAGACCTCGTCTCCGGGCTTGAACTGGGTCACGCCGTCGCCGACCGCCTCCACCTGCCCGGCAATGTCGACGCCGAGGATCCCATGTTTCGGCCGCAGCAAGCCCAGGGTGGCACGCGAAAAGAGGGGCTTGCCACGCATGGAATGCCAGTCCGCCGGATTGACGGACACTCCCAGGACCTTCACCAGGACTCCATCGGTACCCGGCGCGGGCTTCTCGACCTCCGCCATCCGAAGCGTCTCCGGCGGCCCGTACCTCTCCAAAATGAACGCCTGCATCACTGGGCTCCCGGTTCCGCTGGTCGGGCACCGGCCGCGGCATGGGCCAACAACCGACTGGTAGAGCTCTACTCTCACACGCGATACATCAACTCGGTTCGCGATGGTTCTTGTGCTGCTTCCTCGCTGCCGCGATCTCGGCCTTGGCGCGCTGGGCATAGATGTCGACGTACTCCCGACCGGACAGCTCCATGAGGGCGTAGACGATCTCGTCGGTGACCGACCGCAGCACATAGCGGTCGTCCTCCATGCCGTCGTAGCGGCTGAAGTCCAACGGCTTGCCGCAGCGCACGCCGGGGCGCATCACCTTCGGGATCAGCCGACCGGGTGGCTGCATCTTGTCCGTGTCGATCATGGCCACCGGGATGACCGGGACTTTTGCCTCCAATGCCATCCGAGCGACGCCGGTCTTGCCGCGGTAGAGCCGGCCGTCGGGCGAGCGGGTTCCTTCTGGATAGATCCCGAGCAGGTCGCCACGGCGGAGGACCTTCAGCCCGGCTCGGATGGCCGCCTCGCTCGCCTTGCCGCCCGCGCGGTCTATGGGCACCTGACCGACTCCGCGGAAGAACACCCGAGTCAGCCAGCCCTTCAACCCGCTGCCGGTGAAGTAATCACTCTTGGCGAGAAAGGTCACCCTGCGTGGCACGACCAGCGGCATGAACAGCGAGTCGGAAAAAGACAGATGGTTACTCGCCACGATCGCCGCGCCCTGAGCGGGAATGTGTTCTAGGCCCTCGGCCCACGGTCGGTACACGAGCCGCAACAGCGGGCCCAGAATGACCCGCTTGAGAAACCAATAGAACACGCCCGAACACTACTGGACCGCGACCATCAGCCCCCGGCTGCGAGGAGCCGTGCGACGATGCCGTTGGCCGACCTCATCCAGCCAGGAGACGGTATGTCGATCGTCGCGGGAGCCGAGCCGTTCCATCGGGACGGCGGGCCCAGGGGCATGCTGCTCTTGCACGGCCTGACCGGCTCGCCCGCTGCCATGCGGCCGTGGGCCGAATACCTGGCGGCTGCTGGGCTGACGGTGGACGTGCCGCTGCTGCCCGGGCACGGAACCACCTGGCAGGAGCTCAACATGACCCGTTGGCCAGACTGGTTTGCCACGGCCGAACGATCCCTGCTCCGGCTGGCCGACCGCTGCGACCAGGTGCTCGTGGGTGGGCTGTCGATGGGCGGCTGCCTGGCCCTCCGCCTCGCCGAAACACACGGCGACATCGTCAGCGGTCTCGTCCTGGTGAACCCTGCCATCGCGAGCGGCGACAAGCGGCTGCTGCCCCTGCCTGTGCTGCACCGGGTGGTGCCATCACTGTCTGCGCTGTCGGGTGACATCGCCATGCCCGGCCAGGACGAGATCGCTTACAGCCGCACTCCGTTACGGGCGTTACACTCACTGACCCGGCTGTGGCGGCTGGTTACTGCCGATCTGCCCACCGTGACCCAACCGTTGTTGATCTATCGAAGTGATCAGGACCACCTCGTCGACGCGAAGAGCCTTGGGCTCATCCGGTCCCGCGTGTCCTCGATCGACGTCACCGTCGTCGCCCTGCGCGAGAGTTATCACGTGGCGACCCTCGATTACGATGCCGAGAAGATCTTCGCGGGATCGCTGGAACTCGTTCGCCGGCTCGCACCTGCCACGCAGGACGGCGGCTAACCGTGTCGCGTGACGACGAGCAGGTCTGGGCCGATCTGGTCGAGGCCTTTCACGCCTCACCGGACGAGGACCCGCGGTCGCCGATATCCGAGGACCGCGGGCTCGACGCCGACGATTCGGCCCTGACCGGGACGTCGCACCCAGAGCCGGCTGGTCCACCAGCCGAGGCAGAGGGCCACTTCATCCCTCCGCCCCCACCCCCGTTGCCGCGTGGCGACCACGTGTCCCGGCTGGCCTGGGCAGGAGTCCTCGGGGTTCCCGTTTTTCTGGTCGTCGCCGTCGCATTGGGTTGGCACCTGCCGTCGTGGGCAACGACGCTTGCGGTCATCGCCTTGTTCGCCGGGTTCGCAACACTGGTGGCGCGAATGCGCGGCCACGATCCCCATGATCCCGACGACGGCGCCGTCGTTTGATCTGCGTTACCGCCCCCAAGCCGGCAAGGCGTCGAGTTCGACGTCGACCAGCACGGGCCGGTGATCGCTCGCAGCGACCACATCGACGCCATCGATGACTCGGTACGAATCGATCCGGGCCGGTCCGCGAACGAAGATGCCGTCGATACGACGGCGGGGAAACTGCGTGGAGAAGGTGGGTGTGTCGTCTGCAGCGCCTGCATCGGCGAACTCTGCAGCAATGGCACGCCATGCCGGGCTGTCCGACGGCTCGTTGATGTCGCCGGCCAGAACAGTCACAGCGCAGCCGAATCGATCGACCAGCCCGACCAGTTCACCGCGATGGCGTAACCGCTCGGCGGAGTCGAGGCCGAGGTGCGCGCTCGCCACGACCGCTTGAGCTGCGCCGAGTTTGGCCAAGGCAGCGACCGCACCGCGTTGCTGCAGCCCGGGGGTTCGGCTGAAGCGGTACTCGAGGGTACTCCGGACGTCGACGCGCAACGAGGCGAGCATCGCAGTGCCGCCTGTCGTCCCACCGCCGCCGACGTAGAGCAGACCCGTGTCCCGGGCCAGTGCCGCGCACCGTCCGCGCCAGCGCAGCCGCCGGGGCGCCTCCTGCAGGCAAAGCAGATCCGGGTCGAGGTCGCGGATCACCCGCACGAGCGCGGCTCTGTCGTCGCGCAATGACCGGACGTTGTAGCTGACCACCCGCAGGCGCACCACGGCAGCCCAGCCTAGATAGCGTGCGAACCCATGGATGTCACGATGTTGGGATCGACCGGACCGATGGTTTCGGCACAGGGACTGGGCTGTATGGGCATGAGCCACGGCTACGGCGCTGGAGACGAAACCGAATCACTCGCGGTGCTCCGGCGTGCACTCGAACTCGGGGTCACGTTCTGGGACACGGCCGACTACTACGCTGCCGGTGCAAACGAGGCACTGCTCGCCAAGGTGCTCGCTGAGCATCGCAGCGAGGTCGTGCTGGCGACGAAGTTCGGCCTGGTCGCGGATGCAAACTCGGCCGCGACAAAGGCGGTGCGCGGCGACGCCGGTTACGTCCGGTCGGCCTGCGAGGCGAGTATGCGTCGCCTGAAGACGGACGTGATCGACCTTTACTACCAGCACCGCGTCGACGTCACTGTTCCGATCGAGGAAACGGTCGGCGCGATGGCTGAGCTTGTTACCGCCGGCAAGGTGCGCCATCTGGGACTGTCCGAGGCCACCGCAAGTGAGCTGCGGCGCGCCGCCGCTGTGCATCCGATCGCGGCCGTGCAGTCGGAATGGTCACTGTGGAGCCGGGACGTCGAGGAGTCCGTGGTCCCCGCTTGCCATGAGCTGAGCGTGGGCTTCGTGCCGTACTCGCCGCTGGGACGAGGTTTTCTCACGGGGACGCTCGGTCCGGTCGAGCAACTCCCGGCGGATGACATCCGACGGTCGCAGCCGCGTCTTGCGTCCCCGGTGATCGACACGAATCTGGCCCTGGTCGGGCAGGTCAGGCAGGTGGCTGCCGACCTCGGTGTCGCGCCCGCGCAAGTGGCGCTCAGCTGGGTGCACCATCGACAGGAGGTCTGGGAATTGCCGGTGGTTCCCATCCCCGGGACGAAGCGGATTCGCTGGCTCGAGCAGAATGTCGCCGCGCTCGACATACGGCTGCCATCGGAGGCGTTGGACCGGCTCGACCGGCTCGCAGCAATGGCCGTCGGCGACCGGCATCCGCAGATCGGCCTCACCTCGGCCGGTGGACGCGCCTGAACTCTGCATGGGCCGCCGATGACGAGAGCGGTTCAGCGGCGGGCGAGGTCGGCGGCGCCGACGATGCCGGCGTCGTTGCCGAGTGTTGCAATCCGGATCTCCGCTTCGGGGCGGTAACCGCGGCCGGTCAGGTTGCGCCGGAACGCCGCGACGGTGGGAGCCAGCAACAACTCGGCCGCCTCGGAGACGCCGCCGCCGATGACGAACACGGCCGGATCCAGAATCGCTGCAAATGAGGCCAGCGCTTCGCCCAGCCATCGGCCGAGGTCGGCGATCAGCTCGCGAGCCGGCGGGTCACCCTCCTGGGCGGCTCGGGTGACCATCGGGCCGGTAATCGCTTGCGGGTCGCCGCCCGCCATCTCGAGCATCCGCGCGGCGAAGATCGAATGCGAATCCGCGAGCTCCCTCGCCTCCCGAACGAGTGCTCGGCCGCTCGCATACTGCTCTACGCAGCCCCGGTTGCCGCATCCACACAAGTACCCGTCAGGAACGATCCGTACATGGCCGAGCTCGCCGCCGATGCCGTGCGCACCCCGATAGAGATGGCCGTCGAGTACGACTCCGCCGCCGATTCCGGTGCCGACGGTCACGCAGACCATGTCATCGACGTCCTCGGCGGCGCCGAACCGGAACTCGCCCCACGCCGCGGCGTTTGCGTCGTTCTCGACCACGACGCGCAGGCCGGTGGCACCGGACACCTGGTCCCGGACCGGCACCTCACGCCAGGCCAGGTTCGCCGCGAACATCACTGTGGATCGAGCGGCGTCGACGAATCCGGCCGAGCCGACACCGACGCCGTCCACCTCGCGGCCCGCCCGGAGCTCGTCGACCACTGTGATGATCTCTCGGACAATCGCCGCGGGATCGGTCGACGGCGTGTCCCGTCTGCTGCGCGCCGCGATCGCGCCTGCCTCGTCCACCAACCCACCGGCGATCTTGGTACCGCCGACGTCAAGGCCGATCGTGAAGCCCACCTCACCCCTCCACGCGCTTCTTGAGCTCCTTCAGCGCGGTGTCGATGATCACCTTCTCGGCCTTTCTTTTCATCAGGCCGAGCATCGGGATCGCCACATCGACAGTCAGCTGGTAGGTGACGTCGGTGATGCCGTCAGCCGACTCGCGCAGCGTGTACGAGCCGTCGAGAGCGCGCAGCAGCTTGGCACTCACGAGCGTCCAGCGCACCTGCTCGTCGTCGTCCCACTCGTAGGACAGCGTGTACGTGTCCTTGATCGCCCCGGCATCGAGGACGAAACGGGCTTCGGCCGGCCGTGCGTCGTCCTCGTACACCGTCAAGACCTCGACCTCACGCACCGAGGCCGTCCACTCGGGGTAAGCCCCGAGATCGGCGATCACCGCCATGACCTCGGCGGCCGGAGCCGCGATGGTGATGCTCGATGTGGTCTGCTCGGCCATGCGAATTCCCGTCGTAGGTCGCGAGCCGGAGACTACCGGTCAGGTCTCTCCGCGCGGCAAGCCCGCCAGACGGCCTCGTTCCAGCTCGTCCTTGAGGGCGGTCACATGTCGCTTGAACGCTTTCGAGTAGGCGCGCCGGATCCGAGTGGCGTCGGCCGGCTCGCCCGACCGCGCGCGGAGGAACCAGTGCACGATCACCCCGTCGTGCCATGGTTCCAACCAGATTTCGGCGGTCCCCGTCAGCGTCCCGGACACCGACCAGACAATCCCGTCCAGACCACGGTCCAGCGTGACCAGCAGCAACAGGTCCGGCCACCACGCCTGCCATCGGTCCGGGTCTGCGAGGCGCTCCGCGACCTGTTCTCGACCGGCCACGACAAACGTCTCGTCGATGATGTCCACCGACGCCTCCGGCACGCCGTCAGCTCCTTCCGGTCGTATCTGCACGGCCATCCCCAGATCCCGCGCAGCAGAAATCACCGTCGGACCAACCCACCCTGCCCTCGGATGTTGCACACTTTCCCGCATGAGTGTGGGCGTTCAGTTGCGCCATGCTCGGGTGAACGGTAGGGGGAGCCGCCCACTTGACGACCGGCCGTGGCGGTTCGCTGCCGTCGCGCGGCCAGGAATGCTTGCCCTGATCGTGGCGCTGACCGGCGCAGCGGGCAATGTCGTCCAATCGTGGTGGTGGCTGGCCGCGCTCGGGGTCGTGACGGTCGGCGGCGGCGTCGCCGAGCGGGTTCTTCCCCGGCTGTGGATCGCACCCGCGGCCGAGGCCGCGGCCGCCGCGCTGGTGATCGGGCTGGGCATGCACGACGCCTACCTCGGGCTGCCGTATCTGTTGGTGCCCGCTTTTGCCGGTGGGCTGGCCGGGAGCTGGCTGGGCGGGCTGGCCTGCGCCGCTGTCAGCACGGCTGGCCTGCTCGTGGGCGCCGTGCTGGCTCCGGAAGCACCGTTCGCGGTTGGGACGTACCTCGGCATGGTGCCTTGGATGGTGCTGGTTCTCTGCATGGGCCTGGTGGGTGCACTGGTGCGCCGCCAACAGCGGCTGTACTCCGCCGACGTGGCACGGTACGCAGCCGCCTACCGTCTGCTTTCGGAGCTGCGGGCGGTCTCGCGTCAACTCTCCGGTGGCTTGGACGCCGTCACCCTCGCTACCAGCATTCTCGACGACGTCGCTGCTGCGGTGCCGGTGCGACGATCCGCGCTGCTCGTCGGCAAAGAGGGTGGGGCGCTGGTCCCGCTCGCCGGCGGCGGCGAGGACGACCGATGGCTCGCTGATACGGCATATGACCGGCTGGCGCACGAGGTCATGCAGACCAAGTCGCCGACGACAGCGGTTCTGGCCCCCGGAACTCATCGGATCGCGGTGCCGGTACGGATTGGCACCCGCACCATCGGAGTGGTCGTGGCCGATCTCGGCGAGCCGGTCACGCCCGACGAGCTGGCAGCGCTGGCGCGGTCGAGTGACGACGGTGCCCTGCGGCTTGAGACGGCATTGCTGTTCGACGAGATCAGAGAGCTCGCCACACGGGAGGAGCGGCATCGTCTGGCCCGCGAGATCCACGACGGCATCGCCCAGGAGCTGGCGTCGCTGGGATATCTGGTCGACGACATGCAGGCGCGTGCGACTGGGCCGGATCTGAAGTCCCTGGCGGTCACCCTGCGTAAGGAAATCGGCCGGATCCTGTCCGATCTGCGGCATTCCATCTTTGATCTGCGCAGTGACGTCCCGGCCGACGGGTGCCTGGGGACATCGCTTGCGCGGTATGCGCGAAAAGTCAGCTCCCAAACCGGTCTGCGCGTGCACCTCGCAAACGACGAACGCACGGGAGAGCGCCTTCAGCCGGAGATCGAGGCGGAGCTGTTGCGGGTCGGCCAGGAAGCGATCAACAACGTGCGTAAGCACGCCAAAGCCCGCAATCTGTGGGTGACGGTGTCGGTGAACCCGCCATCGGCGTGCATCCGGGTGGTCGACGACGGCGTGGGCCTGAGTGGCGAAGCCGGGGACCGTTACGGCATGGACATCATGGCTGAACGCAGCCGGCGGGTGGGCGCGACTCTGGTCGTCGAAGATCGCAGCGAAGGCGGTACGGTCGTCAACGTATCCCTGGACGGTTCCTACGGGAAGGTGTGAGCCGTGCCGACCACGGTGCTCCTGGTCGATGACCACGAGCTCATCCGGCAGGGCTTGCGGCGCGCCTTTGAACGTCATCCGGAGTTCCAGGTCGTCGGAGAAGCCGGTTCGGTCGCCGAGGCGACCGGGCTGGCAGATCAGCTCCGTCCCGACATCGTCGTCCTCGATGTGCGGCTCCCGGACGGTAGCGGTCTCGAGTTGGCCCAGGTGCTTCGTTCATCCCGTTCCGATCTCGGACTGGTCGTGTTGACCATGTATGCCGGCGACGACCAGCTCTTCGCCGCGCTCGACGCAGGCGCATCGGCGTTCGTGCCCAAGAGCGCATCCAGTGACGACGTTGTGGCGGCAGCGAGGCACGCCGCGGCGACTCCAGCGTCGTTCGCCGCCAGCGATCTGGCGGAGGCCATGCATCGACGAATGCATCCGACGGGGCCGCAGTTCACCCGCCGGGAACGCGAGGTGCTCGAACTGCTGGCCGAGGGACTCGGCGTGTCGAGCATCGCCCGCAAGCTCTACATCAGCGAGTCCACGACCAAGACCCACGTCTCGAAGCTGTACGACAAGCTCGGCGCCGCCAACCGGGCACAGGCGATCATGGCCGCCGTTCGCGCCGGCCTGGTCACCGCCGCGCCCGCCGACTAAGTCACTGCCGTAGGCCGGTGCCCGGCCAGCAGCCCGCGCAGGGTGGACACCGACTCCTGCCAGCTCCATTCCCGCTCGACCCAGGCGCGGCCCTTCTCGCCCATCAGCCGGACCCGGTCCAGGTCGCCGAGCAGGTCGGCGGCACGGGCGGCGATGCCGACCGGGTTGAACGGATCGACGACGTAGCCGGTCTCACCGTGCAGGACGGTCTCCGGCGCGCCGCCACTGTCACCGACCAGAACCGGGTGGCCACAGGCCTGTGCCTCGAGGAAGACAATTCCTAGGGCCTCGGGCTCGAGGCCGCCTTTCCGGGTCCGGCACGGCATCGCGAACACGTCGCCGACATCGAACCACCCGGGCGCCTCCGACCACGGGACCGCACCTGCGAACACGACCGACTCGCCGACACCCCCATCACGCACCTGGCGCTCCAGCCGGGGACGGTTGGGACCATCGCCCACGAGCAAGAGCAATGCGTCCGGGATCGACTCCAGTAGCTGGGGCATGGCCTTGATCAGCGCGTCCTGCCCTTTGCGATGGACGAACCGCGACACACAGACCAGCACCGGACGGCCCGGCTCGATCCCCAACCGCTCGCGCAGCGCAGCGCCGCCGACGCCGGGGCGGAACACCTCGGTGTCGACACCGGGGGCTAGCCGCTGCATCCGCTTGGACACGTCGTCAGACAGGGCAGAGGCGATGCGACGCCGGCAGAACTCCGACACGTAGGTCAAGACGTCGCACGCGTCGCCGATACGGCGCAACGCCCGTCTGGCCGCGGGAACCCGGGCCCACCAGGTCTCATGGCCATGGGTGAGCCCGACGACCCGCTGAGCCCCTGCTGCCCGCAGGCCATCGGCGAGCAATCCCAGCGGTGCAGCGGCGCCAAAGAGCACCGAGTCGCACCCCTCGGCCCGCAGCACGGCGGCGATCCGACGCGACGCCAATGGGGTCGGCAACAGCATCGAGGACTTGTCCCGCACCACCGGGAACGCCAGCAGCTCGTCGAACTCGCGGTCACCGGGCATCGACGCCGTGTACACCACGACCTCGTCCGGGGGCAGCCGGTCGGCGAGCGCGTACACGAACGACTCGATCCCGCCCTGCCGGGTCGGGAAGTCGTTGGTGACGACCAGCGTGCGGCTCATCGGCCCGAGCCTGCCACAGGCGCGAGGTCCGCAGGTTCCGGCACGTCGTGCATTTGTGCCCAGGTTCGGGCAACCGCGATCCGTTGCGGTGTGGTGGGGTGAGTTGCAAACATGCCGAAGATGATTGCCGGCGGCTCGAGGTCCGCCTTGGCCGCCAGGGCCAGCGTCCGCTGCATTTCGGCGAACGTCTGTGGGTCCCCGGTCAGGGTCAAGGCGTGGATGTCTGCGCGGGTCTCGATTCGACGGCTGACCAGCGCCTGGACCGGCGCGGTCACCAGGCCCAGCACCGCGACGATCGCGAGCACCAGTGCCAGCACGCGAGGGTCGTGCGGGCCGGCCGCCCCGGCCCGAGCCAGCAGCCAGGGCCAGGCCAGCAGCCCGCCCAGCGCGCATACACCCGCCGCCGCGGCCAGCGCTCCGACCAGGGATCCGTCCCGGACGTCCTGCTCCACGGCGTGCCCGAGTTCGTGGGCGACGACATTGCGCACCTGTTCGGGCGGAGACTGCTCGACCAGCGTGTCGTAGACGACGATTCGCCGCGTCGCGCCGAGACCGGAGACGTAGGCATTGAGTGTGCTCGTCCGCCGGGAAGCGTCGGCCTCGAGGACCTGGTCGACATCGACGCCGTCCTGCTCGGCCATCGCCAACAGCGAGGTTCGCAGTTCGCCGTCGGGCAGCGGGGTGAACCGGTTGAAGACCGGCTCGACGACCAACGGGTAGATGAAGGCAAGCGCGACGACGAACACCACTGCGGCGATGGCACTCACCGCCCACCACCACCGCGGCATCGCCCGGGCCAGCGCGACCAGCACCATCAGCGCCAGGAGTGTTCCGGCAAGTTGCAGGCCGAAGGACTTGGCGACATCGGCCACCCAACCGGCCCACGAGCGCGTGGACAGGCCGAACTCGCGCCGGACGGCTTCGGCCCAGGCCGAGAACGGGATCGTCGAGAGCCGCACGACAGCGAGCACGGCAAGTCCACCGAGAAGCACTTGCAACACCCACCCGTTGCCCGCGGGACGAGCCGCTGCAGTCACGAGTCGAGCGCCCAGCGTCGTCAGACCCAACACGATCGCCACGGCGAGTCCCACACCAAGGCCGATGTAGGTGGGAGGGCGAATCTGGTTCTGGTAGGCGTCGGCGTCCGCCAGCTCGGTGGCGCTGAAGTCGCGGCCGGCGTCGGCCTCGACCGCGTCCGTTCCCCCCAGTGGATCCCACGGTGTGGTCATCACAATCGTGAGGACCACTGCTGCGAGCAGCACCGCCGTCAGGACCCACGGCAGGAGGCTCGGTCCCCCAGATCCCTCCGGGCCGTCACCTGGTGGCAAGCGAGGCCACCTCCGCCCGCCAGGTCGCGGTGATCGAGGCAACGTCGGTGCCCAAGACCTCCTGCATAGCCGCCTCGATTGCGGCGGGTCCCGCTGCAGCCACCGTCCGGTAGAGAGCGATCACATCCGCACTGCCATGTTCCTCGACGAGCAGGCGCACTGCTAGGTGGGCACCCTCGTACGCCCAGGTGGCCTGCCGTCGATCAGCGAATGCGGCGTCCGTTGGCAACGCTGTGGGTGGGCCATTCGCTCTGGCGTGCCGGAGCAGCCCAGCAACGGCCTGTTCGACCTCGATGCCCGACTCGCGGTAGCCCGCGTAGTCGGCCAGTCCTTCAGCCAGCCACAGCGGAACTGATCCCAGACCGTGGCACGCCACGTGGAATGCCTCGTGTCCGAACACAGCGGTTCGGGATGCCGGGTCAAGCCGGGCGAGCACTCCGGCGTCGGCGAGTATGCGCACTGGACCATCGTTCGTTCCCGGTGGCCCGAGCTGGCTCGTCACGGCTGCCAACCCGGGCCCTGCGCCGGCCGGGACCATGCGTCCGGCCTGGTTCCAGTCGTCCGGGATCACCAGCACCAACCGCGGCGGCGGTTCGCCCAGCAACCTTCCGACCGATGCCGACGCTCGGTCGAGTTCGGCGGCGTAGGTCCGCAGAACCGGGCGAGCAGCTGCGCCGACCACCAGTGAGTGTCGACCGGATTCCGTTCGCGCGCCGCGGATCTCCCACGGGACCGACGCGGCCGGCGACGAGCCGGTGACCAGGAACCGTGGTGTGATGTCGAGCACAGCGCTGAGGACCGCATCGGTACGGTCGCCTGGGAATCTGTATCGCACCTGGACATGCGCCCGCCACGAGCCGTTCGGGCCACTATCGAGCGCGGTCAGCTGCTCCGACCACGCCTGCAGCCCCAGCCGACCCAGTGCCGCGAATTGGACCCATTGTCCGGAGTTCGCCCTCTGGTCGAGCGTGGTGAGCCATGAGTCGGCATCGGCGGTGCGAACTGCCTGCTCCCGTTGGTCGAGCACTCGCTCGATCGCGTGCTGTGCCGCCGAAACTGGTGCGCCGGAACTGGCGATTGGCACCGACCCGACAAGGACGGCCAGTGCGACAGCCGCGAGGCCCAGCGCGGCGACCCGGCGGCTCATCCACCGATCGTAGGCGTCGACGTCAGCGCCTCAGCCGGGCCGGGTTGCTCCCGAGAAGGGCATGTAGGAGATCGGGTCGATGCTGACGACATCACCCGGATGCGTGGCGTGTACGACCTGGCCGCTGCCCGCGTAGAGGCCGACGTGACTGATCGGGCTGTAAAAGAACACCAGGTCTCCCGGTTGCATCTGACTGTACGAGACCCGAGTGCCGACTCCGATCTGAGCGCTGGCAGAGCGGGGCAGCGAAACACCCGCCTGCGCCCACGCCATCATCGTCAGCCCGGAGCAGTCCCAGGCGTCCGGACCCTCCGCGCCGTAGCTGTACGGCTCGCCCAGCTGAGCCAGTCCGAAGTCGAGAGCTATCTGGCCCCGACCGGATGCGGGAACGTCCGGTGACGGCGTTTCACTCCCACCACCTCGGCTGGCTCGTTCGGCCGCCGCGGCACGCTCGCGCGCGACGCGTTCGGCGTCGAGCGTGGCCCTCTCCTCGGCCTCCAAGCCGGCGAGCAACTCCTCGGCGTCGGCAAGGTGCCGCTCGATCGTGTCCTGCTGGGCGGCGATGTCGGCCTCGACGGCTTTGAGCCGGTTGAGCTCCTCGTCGGCGAGAAGCCTGCTCTGCACTAGCCGCTGTTGCTCGGCGGCGACTGCCGCCAGCTGGTCGGCCTGCTGGTTGGCGTATGCGTCGATCACCGACGCCTTGGCCAGGAACTCCGCGGGATCGTCGGCCACCAGCGCATTCAAGGTCGGGTCGATGCCGCCGGCCCGGTAGCTGGCCGCTGCGAATCCGGCCATGTCGGCGCTGAGTTCGTCGACCTTCTGCTGCTGGCTCTCGACGGCAGCGAGCGCCTTGGCCACGCGGCGCTTGACCTCCGCCAGCTCGTCGGTGGCGGCGTTGTATCTCTCGGTGGCCTGCTCGGCCTTGCGGTGCAGAGCATCGACCTGGGTGCGCACCTCGTCGAGCGTGGGCTTGGGGTCGGCATGACCCGGCGGAGCCACCATGAGCCCCCCGAGACCGGCGATGGCGGCGGTGCCGAGGGCGACGAGAGCGCGACGTGAACTACTGGAGCGGCCGTGCGCAGGCACGCGGGTCCTTCCTCAGCTACCGCCTACCGGGTGAGCTGACGGGTTCGGGTGAGGAAGTCACCCTACGGACGCGCCACATTGTTCATGGGCGCCCGATTCACCCCGGGAACATGGGTCCCCGGCTCCGGACTCGATCTGCTGGCACACAAACCGGGCCGAACTCGGCGGAGCGCCTGCTCGTCGACCCTTCGGCCGGCAGGGGAAGCAGGCACCGCGTGGCAGGTTAGCCAGCCGACGCACGTCGGGCAAGTTCAACTGCGGCGATTCGTTCAGCCGAGAAGTGGCACCAGGACAGCGGAATCGACCGCGCGGGCGCCTTTGCGCCGCACGCCGTCGGCAACCTCCCGGTCAGACGACACCACGACGACGGGGCGCCCCGCTGGCTCAGCGGCGACCAGCCGCCGGATCAGGTCGTCAGCGCTCTCTCCATACGGGCTGAACCGCACCCGGACTCCTTGTGCGGGTGTCACGGGCGGCGGCACCGACACGTCGGCACCGTCGAAGACGCAAGTCACCTCCGCTCCCGTCCGTGCGGCCAAGGCGCCGAGCCGTTGGACGAGACGGCTGCGTTGCGCCTCGAGCGGCATCGACGGCCAGGCGCCTTTGGTGACGTTGTATCCGTCGACGACCAAGTGGACGCGCGGCAACATGAGCACGTCGTCGAGCGAAGCGTCGTCACTGGGTCGCACCGACGTGGAGGTGACGCCGGGCTGCACGGCGTCGACCGTGTCTGCCGGCCGAACCCCCGACACCGGCAGCGCCAGTTCGCGGCGTAGACCTGCCGCAGCCTCGGCCAAGGTGTCCAACAGGAGGCCCAGCCGCGCCGTTTCGAGGCTGCGCCCGTCCCGATTCGCTCGCCGGACGCCACTCAACGCCTCCTCCGCCTCGGCCAGCCGACCGCGCAGCCGGCGGGCCTCGGATTCGGCGGACGCCCGAGCCGATTCGGCGAGCTCAGCCAACCTGGCCGCCTCGGCGGCGGTTGCCCGGCCGGCTTCCTCGGCGCGCAGCACGTCGTCCCTCGACTGTGTGACCTGTCGGCGCAGGGCGGCGTTCTCGGACTTGAGCCGATCGATCTCCGCCTTGGATCGTTCCCGGGCTTCCCGAGCCTCCGCGCGAGCCGCGGTGATCTGCTCGCGTAACCGCACGGTGGCGATGTCGGCGCGGGCGGCTTGCTCCTCCTCTTCCGCACGGCTGACTTCCCCGGCAGCGGCGGCAACGACCTCATCCCAGCCGTCTTCATGCAGCAGGTACACGACGACGGCCACATCGGCCGGATCCGCCGCCGGCGGTGTCGACCCGGCGGACAATGTCTCGACCAGGCCCGGTTGCGCTGCCCGTGCTGCTTCGAGCACGCGTTGCCGGAAGCCGGCATCGGCTTCCAGCGCAGCCGCGATGGCCGAGCCACCCAACCGAGCCCGCTTCGACGCCGTGAACCGTGCGACCCGTCGTAGCGACGAAGGGACCAGGTCTGCGTCCAGGCCGCCCAGGACGTCGGCGGCGAGCGACAGGACCCGCCGCCGGATGGGTTGCGGTAGCGCGTTCACGTGCCGTCGGCACCTTGGCTGGCGATGGTGTCGATGCGCTGGACGACCTCGATGGAGTCGGTGTTCGCACACCAGCGGCACCGGACCTGCTCAACCCGTTCGTCGAGCACCTCGGTCTCTTCGACTCGTGGCTCGCCGGCAAGGTCGAGGTGGACGAATTCGCGAACCCGGCTCGACCGAACGACGTCGAATCGGGTGAGGTTGCCGCATTGGGCACACCGCCAGCGGGTCGTCGACGACAGCGCAGGTATGACCACGGATCCACTCCCCAGCAACTGCTCGGCTCAGGTTCGGCTCGAGGGTAGCTCCGGGCGCCAGCCGGCATGACGGCCGGCATGCGGCCAGCATGGCGGCGCGTCGGCACGCCGCTTGTCGGTCGGCGTGCATACCGTCAACGGGTATGGGCCCGCCTGTAGTCGGTGTCCAGGGCACGCTGGACGAGCTTGGCACGCCGCTGATCGCCACGACGTTCGTCGTCGTCGATCTCGAGACCACCGGTGGCTCGCCCGAAGCGAACGCCATCACCGAGGTCGGCGCGGTCAAGGTGTGCGGCGGAGAGGTCCTGGGTGAGTTCCAGACGCTGGTCCGGCCCGCGATGTCGATCCCGCCGTTCGTGGCCGTTCTCACCGGCATCACCGACGCCATGGTCGCCGCCGCCCCTCCTGTCGAGGCGGTGCTACCGATGTTCCTGGAATTCGCCCGCGGCAGCGTGCTGGTTGCGCACAACGCGCCATTCGACGTCGGCTTTCTCAAGGCCGCGTGCGACTCCACCGGCCGGGCTTGGCCGACTCTGCAGGTACTCGACACCGCCCGGCTGGCCCGTCGAGTGCTGGCTCGCGACGAGGCCCATGACTGCCGGCTCGCGACGCTGGCCCGACTGTTCCGGGCCTCGACCATGCCGACCCATCGTGCGCTCGACGACGCCCGGGCGACAGTCGACGTCTTGCACGGCCTGTTCGAACGGCTGGGCAACGTCGGGGTCCACACCGTCGAGGAGCTCGCGACGTGGCAAAGCACCGTTACCCCGGCTCAGCGTCGCAAACGGTTCCTCGCCGAGAGCCTGCCGCACTCGCCGGGTGTGTACGTGTTCGTCGATGGCCGGGGCGTGGCGTTGTACGTCGGCAAGAGCAAGGACATGCGCACGCGGGTCCGCACGTACTTCACCGCATCGGAGACTCGACGCCGAATGACCGAGATGGTCGCCGTCGCCGAGTCGGTCACGGGCATCGTCTGCGCGACCCCGCTCGAGGCCGAGGTTCGAGAACTGCGGCTGATCGCCGAGCGAAAGCCTCGCTACAACCGTCGCTCTCGTTTCCCCGAGCGGGCCAGCTGGCTCAAGATCACCGTCGAGCCGTTTCCCCGGCTGTCCTTGGTTGGGGAGGTCAAGGCCGACCACGCGACTTATCTGGGTCCGTTCGGGTCGCGCCGGCTGGCCGAAGCGGCCATGACGGCCGTCCACGAAGCGGTGCCGATCCGGCAGTGCACCGACCGGCTCTCGCCGACCCGGCGCCGCACCGCGTGTGCCCTGGCGGAGATGGGCCGATGCGGCGCGCCGTGCGAAGGCGGCGAATCCGTCGCGGCATACGCGCGGCACGTGGACGCGGTCCGCATAGCGTTCACCGCCGACGTCCGCCGGCTCGTCGAGCGGCTGCAGGCCAGGATCGAACGCCTCGCCGGTCACCAGCGTTACGAGGAGGCGGCGGTCCACCGGGACCGGATGGCGGTGTTCGTCCGGGCAGCGGCGCGCTCCCAGCGCATCGCCGCGCTGGCTGCTGTACCGCACCTGGTCGCGGCCCGGCGGCTCGACGGCGGCGGTTGGGAGCTGCACGTCGTCCGGTTCGGCCGTCTCGCCGGCGCAGGCACGACTCCCGCGGGTGAGCACCCCAGGCGGTACCTCGAGGCGTTGGTCGCCACCGCTGAGACCGTCCTCTCCGCGCCTCCGCCGCTGCCTGCCGCCACCGTCGAGGAAACCGAGTGCATCTTGCGCTGGCTGGAGACACCCGGCACCCGGCTGGTGGAGATCGAAGGGGTGTGGGCGCTGCCCGCTGGTGGGGCTGGCGCCTTGGCTGGTCTGATCAGCGCAGCGGAGGCCGCCGACCGTGCCGCCCACCCGTTCGACGACCGGCGCGCGTTGCGTCCGGCTCGCTGAGAGCTAGGTCCCGGGCTGCCCTTCCTGCCACTCGGTGTAGGCCTGAGGGGTATTGGTGAGGACCTTGTCGGCGTCGACCTCGAGAGCCTTTGCCCACTCCGCTTCGTCGTACACGACCCCGACGAGCACCACTTTCACGCCGGCAGCCTTCAGTTCCTGCACGTAGCCTTTCGTCACGACGTCCTTGTGCACATGGACGCCCCAGAGTCCGTACCCGTCCTTGCCAGCCTTTTCCGGAGCGATCAAGCTGCTGGGTCCTTGGTAGAGCATCCCGGGCAGGGTGGGCTCGGCCGTCCTGATCTTCGCGAGCCAATCAGGTTCGAACGAGGTGACCACGGTTCGCTGGCTCATCTCGTGCTTCTCGATGACGCCGAGGAACTCGCGGATCTCGTCCTCGTCCGGATCGGTCTTGAGCTCGAGGTACACCCAGGCTTGGGGATAGCGGGCGATTTCTTCCATCACTTCGCTGTAAGTGGGTATCTCGTCTTCCCCCAGAAGTTTGCAGTTCTCGCGAAGCTCACTCCAGTCGGTCTCCGGAATGCTCAACGGCGCCGACCCGTCGCATGTCAATTCGTCCTCTGGTTTATCCACGAGCACCGGCACGCCGTCTTTGGTCCACCACACGTCGGTTTCCACCGCGTACCCGGCTTCCGCGGCCGAGCTGAAGGCCTGCAGCGTCCCGTGCCGGTACAGTTCGTTCCCTCCGCGGCGCGCCAGCACGTCCGGCCCGGTGGAGGTGGGCGGCGGCGGGCTGGTGGACGACGCGCTGGTGGACGGTGTGCTGGTGGGCTCGACGGTGGGGTCGTCCGGTGGCCCCAGGTTTTGGATGACGAAGACCAGCACGACGGCCAGCACGACGCCCACGACCGCGACGGTGATGATTCGACGACGCCATGGAGACCGCCGCCGCAGCTGCTCCACCTCCGGTCCGGGCTCCGGCTCCGGCTTCAGCTCCGGTTCGGGCCCGACCTCCGGTTCGGGTGGCAGCGCCGGTTCGGGCTCCACCTCCGGTTCGGGCTTCACCTCCGGTCCGGGCTCCAGCGTCGGCGGTACGACAATGGAAGGCGGTTCGGCGGCCGGCCGGGTGTGCACCGCGACAAGCGTGTTGTGCACCGTCGCCATCAGCCGCTTGGTGTCGAAGGTGATCGGGCTGATCTCGACCGCCTGCCGCCGGGTCAGTGCGGCGATGTCGGCCGGTAGTTCGGTTGCGTGCGGCATCCGCGCGTCGTCGACGAGGATCGGGATCACCCGGACGTTTCG
>JBKPAG010000012.1:0-85112 GCA_046726315.1 Actinomycetota bacterium
CGCTACCCTTGTTCACCTGAAAGGTGCTCCTCGACCCGCCCGATGTGGACCTTCGACAAGCCACATCCTCGCTGGTCAGGAGCACCTTTCAGATGATCGACACGGCCGCTCGCATCACCACCAATGAAAGCCCCGGGCTAGCGACGACCCGCCGGCAAATCCGGGCGAGCGCAGCCGCCTCCACGCGGCATGACCTGGCGCCCTCGACCCGCCCAGTGTCGGCTGGACCAGGTACGTTGCCGCCATGGAATACCGCAGGCTCGGCCGGCTCGAGCACCAGAGCTCGGTGCTGATCTACGGCGCCGCCGCGTTGTCCGACGTCACGCAAGAGGTCGCTGACCAGTCGATCGACGATGCGCTCGCGGCCGGCGTAAACCACTTCGATGTCGCCGCCAGCTATGGCGACGCCGAGCTGCGACTCGGGGCGGCCATGTCGCGGCTTCGCCACCACGTGTTCCTGGCCACGAAGACCGGGGAGCGCACCGCTGACGCTGCCTGGCAGCAGATCAACGCCTCTCTCGAGCGCCTACAGACCGACCATGTCGACCTGATCCAGCTGCACGCCGTCGGCGACCGTGAGGAGCTCGATCTCGCGACTGCCTCCGATGGCGCCTTGCACGCAGCAGTGCGAGCGCAGGAGGAGGGTCTGGCCCGGGCGATCGGCATCACCGGTCATGGAAACGAGGCACCGGCGACCCACCTCGAGGCGTTGCGTCGTTTTCCCTTCGCCACGGTGCTGACGCCGCTGAATCCGGTACTGGCACGAGACAGCGCTTATCTGGGCGACTACGAGGCGCTGGTCGACGAGGTCCAGCGCCAGCACGTCGGTTTGATGATCATCAAGACGGTCGCGCGCCGCAACTGGCCGGACGGAATGGACAAGTCCTACACCACATGGTACGAGCCGTTCGACGAGCAGAGCCTCATCACGGCCACGGTCGCATGGGTCCTGGCCAGGCCAGAGGTCACCGGCATTGCTACGCCGAGCGATGTCCGGTTGCTGTCCCTCGTGGTTCGCGCCGAGGCGGACCGGCATGCACTTTCGGCGAGTGAAGCGGAGACGGTGTTGCGCACCGAGCCGAACTATTCCTCGCCGTTCATCGACATTCCGATCTGACAGTGCCCCGACGGACTGCCAGGTACCGTGCCCGGGTGACTGATTCGCACCCGCCCTGGCCTGGCCACTGGAGCCCGCTGGGGGCGACGTTCGACGGAGAGGCAACGAACGTCGCCACCTGGGCGCCCGAGGCCGAGCGGGTCGAGGTCTGCCTCATCGACCAGGCGGACAACGAAACCAGGGTCGCGCTCGAGGATCGCACGTTCGATGTCTGGCACGGCCGGCTCCCCGACCTGCGGCCGGGGCAGCGGTATGGGCTGCGCGTACATGGCCCCTGGGATCCGGCTCAGGGCCGGCGTTTCGACCCGGCCAAGCTGCTGCTGGACCCCTACGCGCGAGCCGTTACCGGAGACCTGACCTACGACGCTGCGTTATTCGAGCACGGCGCGGACAACGGGGCGTATGTGCCCAAAGCCGTGGTCATCGAACGTAACGGCTTCGACTGGGCGGGCGACACCCGGCCCCGGGTGCCGTGGTGGGACACCGTCGTCTACGAGTTGCACGTGCGTGGCTTCACCAAACGCCACCCGGATATCCCCGAGGATTTGCGCGGAACCTACGCGGGGTTGGCCCACCCCGCCGCGATCCAGCATCTGCTCGACCTGGGCGTCACCACCGTCGAGCTGATGCCGGTTCACCAGTTCGTCAGCGAGTCCCATCTGCTAGCACGGAGCCGGGCGAACTACTGGGGTTACAACACCGTTGCCTTCTTCGCTCCCCATGCCGGCTACGCCGCCACCGGCTCCCACGGTCAGCAGGTGAACGAGTTCAAGGGCATGGTCAAGGCGCTGCATGCGGCCGGGCTCGAAGTCGTCCTCGACGTCGTCTACAACCACACGGCCGAAGAAGGTCCCACCGGCCCCACATTGTCCTTCCGCGGATTCGACAACCTCGCGTATTACCGACAGCACGCCGCAGACCCGTCCCAGTATTACGACTACACCGGTTGCGGGAACACGGTCGATGTCGTCAACCCGCACGTGCTGCGCCTGGTGATGGACTCCTTGCGGTACTGGGTGTCGGAGATGCACGTCGACGGGTTCCGGTTCGACCTCGCCGCCGCGCTGGCCCGGTCGATGCACGACGTCGACATGCTGGGCTCGTTCATGACCGTCATTGAACAGGATCCCGTCTTGCGCGAGGTCAAGCTCATTGCGGAGCCTTGGGACATCGGGCCAGGCGGGTACCAGGTCGGTGAGTTCCCGCACCTCTGGACGGAGTGGAACGACAGGTTCCGCGACACGGTGCGCGATCATTGGCGTGGCCAGGCCGCCGGAGTGCGCGATCTCGCCTTCCGGCTCTCCGGCTCGTCCGACCTCTACGGAGACGACGGACGGCGACCGTACGCGTCGATCAACTTCATCACGGCTCACGACGGGTTCACGCTGCGTGACCTGGTGTCCTATAACCACAAGCACAACGAGGCTAATGGCGAAGGAAACCGGGACGGCACGGACAACAACCGCTCTTGGAACCACGGCGCCGAAGGCGAGACCACCGATCCGGACGTGCTGATCCTGCGTCGGCGGCAACTGCGGAACCTGCTGACGACGCTGTTGCTCGCCACTGGCGTCCCGATGCTCCTTGCTGGCGACGAGATGGGGCGCACCCAGGGTGGCAACAACAACGCCTACTGCCTCGACAACGAAACGACCTGGCTGGACTGGTCGCTGCGCGACGAGTACGGCGATCTTCTCACCATGACCCGTACTCTGCTTTGGCTGCGGCATGAGCACGCGGTCTTCCGGCAACGGCGGTACTTCGAGGGCCGGCCGAATGTCGATGAGGCGCGCAAGGACCTCGCCTGGTTCGCGCCGTCCGGCCGCGAGATGACCGAGAACGAGTGGCATGACGAGTCCCTGCGGACTCTGGGAATGTTCCTCGCCGGCGACGGGATCCGATCACGCGGGCCGCACGGCGAACGGATCGTCGGCGACTCGTTCCTGCTCTGGCTGCACTCGGGTGCCGACCCGATCGACGTCACGATGCCCGACGACGAGTGGGCACAGACCTACGATGTCGTGCTCGACACCGCCGGCGTCCAAACCCCGCAGGCGCGACACAAGGCAAGCGACGCAGTCACCGTCCCCGCACGCAGCTGCCTGATCCTGCTGGCGGCCTCATGATGCCCGCCGAGCTTTCTACTATGTGGGCAGAACGGCCAAGCCCAGCTCGGTGTCGCTGGCGAGCAGTTCGTGGCGGGGAACGACCCGCACTGTGTACCCGAACGGGCCGGTGCGCCGCAGGCTCACCTCGCCGTCGAAGCGGTATCGCCCATTCTCGTATTTCTCGGCCACCTCGAGGGATCTGACCTGCGGCTCGCGCAGCTGGTCGGATTCGTCCACGCGTCCGTGCACCACCTGTACGTCGACGTCCTCAGGGGACAACGAGCCGAGTGAGACGAATGCCCGCAGGTACAGCGACTGCCCCATCTCGAACGCGTCGCCCCCAGAGGTGCTTTCGACGTGTTCGATAGCCACGCCGGTCCAGGCCTCCCGCACGCGGGCCTTCCACGAGGCCAGCGCTTTGGCGCCGTCGAACTCGTCGTTCAGCGCCCGGCAGGACGTCGAAGCCGGCCGGTACAGCTGCTCGACGTAGTCCCGGACCATTCGGGTCGCCTGCACCTTGGGGCCGAGCGAGGTCAGGGTTTGACGAAGCATCTCCAGCCATCGGCGAGGAACTCCCCCGCCGTCGGTGTCGTAGAACCGGGGCGCGACCTGTTGCTCGATGATGTCGTACAAAGCGGCGGCCTCGAGGTCGTCACGGTGTTCGGCGTCTTCCACACCCTCGGCCGAGGGGATCGCCCAGCCGAACTCGGCGCCGAACCATTCGTCCCACCAGCCGTCCCGGACGGAGAGGTTGAGTGCGCCGTTCAACGCCGCCTTCATTCCCGAGGTGCCGCACGCCTCCAACGGCCGCAACGGGTTGTTCAGCCACACGTCGCAGCCGGGACATAACGTCTGGGCCAACGCGATGTCGTAGTCGGGCAGGAAGACGATCCGATGCCGGACGTCGGCCTCGTCGGTGAAGCGGACCATCTCCTGAATCAGCCGCTTGCCGCCGTCGTCGGCCGGGTGAGCCTTACCGGCGATCACGATCTGGGCTGGCCGCTGTGGATGCAGGAGGATCGCGCGCAGACGGTCCCGATCGCGCAGCATTACGGTGAGCCGCTTGTACGACGCTGCCCGGCGGGCGAAGCCGATGGTGAGCACGTCCGGATTGAGCACGCCATCGATCCAGCCCAGTTCCGCCTCACTCGCTCCACGTTGCCGGGCAGATTCGCGCAACCGCCGCCGGGCCTCCTGCACCAAACGCGCCCGGAGGATTCGTTTGGTGGACCACATCTCGGCATCCCGCACCTTCGAGACCGCCTGTTCCCAGCCCTCACCTCGCTCGACCAGGTCGGGGCCGCCCGCCCGGCGGGCCAGGCGCATGACTTCGGGCGCGACCCAGGTGGGCGCATGGACGCCGTTGGTGACCGACGTGATCGGGATCTCGTTCTGGTCGAACGCCGGCCACAGGCCGGAGAACATCTCCCGGCTGACCTGGCCATGCAGCCGGCTCACACCGTTGGCGCGCTGAGCCAGCCGCAGTCCCATGACCGCCATGTTGAAGATCTCGGGATCACCGCCGGGGTAGTCCTCCGTGCCCAGGGCGAGAATCCGATCGACCGGCAGGCCCGGTGAGGCGTTGTCACCGCCGAAGTACTGCTGGATCAGCTCCCGTGAAAACCGGTCGATCCCGGCGGGGACCGTGGTATGCGTGGTGAATACCGTGCCTGACCTGACCGCCTCCAGCGCGGCCTCCAGGCTCAGCCCTTGCTCCTCGGTGAGCTCACGGATCCGTTCCAAGCCGAGGAAGCCCGCGTGCCCCTCGTTGCTGTGGAAGACCTCCGGCGCGGCTGTGCCCGTTACTCGGCTGTACACGCGCAGCGCGCGAACCCCACCGATTCCGAGCAGCATCTCCTGCTGCAGCCGGTGTTCGCTGCCGCCGCCGTAGAGACGGTCGGTGACCTCCCGCTCGGACTGGCCGTTCTCCTCCACATCGGAGTCGAGCATCAGCAACGGGACGCGGCCGACCTGAGCTACCCATACCGCTGCGGCCAGCCGCCGTGCTCCGGGCAGGTTGACATACACACGAACCGGCGACCCGTCGTCGTTGCGCAGCGGGCTCATCGGCAGGTTGTTCGGGTCGACCAGCGGGTAGCGCTCCTGCTGCCAGCCCTCTCGCGAGAGCGACTGGACGAAATACCTGCGATAGAGCAGGCCGACCCCGACGATCGGCACGCCCAGGTCACTCGCCGCCTTGAGATGGTCACCAGCCAGAATCCCGAGCCCACCGGAGTACTGGGGCAGCACATGGGTGATGCCGAACTCCGGTGAAAAGTACGCGATCGTCCGCGGGGCGTCGCCATCGGCCCGCTGATACCAGCGGTCCTCGGTGAGGTAACGCTGGAGGCCCTGATGGGCGTTACGGATCTTGTTCAGAAAGGCGGTCTCGTTCGCGAGCGCTTGCAGTCGCTCCGTCTGCACCTCCCCGAGCAGGCGGACAGGGTCATGGCGGACCGCCTCCCAGAGATCCGGGTCCACGGCCGCGAAGAGCTCCTGCGTCGGTGGGTGCCAGGACCACCGGAGGTTGTCGACCAGCTCGCCCAGCGGCGCCAATGCCTCCGGCAGCACAGTACGGACGGTGAGTCGTCGGATCGCTCGCACCCGCGTACGGTAATCGCTTCGGCCATCCGATGAGCGCCAGGCTTCCGAAACCCAGTACGGACACGCCCCTGACGCTGTTTCCGGGTAGTCGATGCCGAAGGAGACGAAGTGTTGACGTCGTCATTGAGCTGATCGACTCGATAGTTTTGCCCTATGACCGGACGCATCCCGATTCTGGACGTCGAACCCGTAATCGGGTGTGGACGTTACCTCGCCAAGGCCGTCATCGGGGAGACCTTCGAGGTGTCCGCGACCGTGTTCCGGGAAGGCCATGACGCTGTCGCGGCCTCGGTCAGCTTTCGCGATCCGGCAGGCGTAGAACGCCAATGGATGCGGATGTACAAGCGCGAGCCATGGAGCGACCGGTGGTTCGCCGAGCTCACGGCTGATGGCGAAGGAGAGTGGTCGTTCACGATCGAAGGCTGGTCGGACCCCATCGGGACCTGGCGACATGCCGCTGAGGTCAAGATTCCGGCAAAGATCGACGTGGAGCTGGTGTTCACCGAGGGCGCTGCACTGTTCGACCAGGCGGCAGCTGCCCTACCACGCGGGCAGACCGCCGAACGGCGCCTGCTGCGCGACACTGCCAAGGCGGTGCGCGACGACCGACGGCCGCCGCCGGTCCGCCTGGCCGCCGCGCTGGCGCCGGACGTCACGGCCATCGTGGACGCCTACCCGCTGCGCGATCTCGTCACCGAGGACGGGCCCCATACAGTGCGGGTCGACCGTGAGCGGGCGCTGTACGGCTCGTGGTACGAGTTCTTCCCCCGTTCGGAAGGTGCCTACCGCAACGACGACGGCGCGTGGATGTCCGGGACGTTCGAAACCGCCGCGAAGCGGCTGCCGGCCATCGCAGCCATGGGCTTCGACGTCGTCTACCTGCCGCCCGTCCATCCCATTGGCAAAACGTTTCGCAAGGGCGCCAACAACACGCTGACGCCCTCCGAGCACGACCCGGGCGTTCCGTGGGCGATCGGATCCGAGGACGGCGGGCACGACGCAATCCACCCTGAGCTCGGCACATTCGACAGCTTCGACGACTTCGTCAGCGCCACCCGCGAGCTCGGCATGGAAGTGGCGCTCGACCTCGCGTTACAGGTTTCACCGGACCACCCATGGGTGAAGGACCATCCGGAATGGTTCAACCACCGGGCGGACGGCACGATCGCCTACGCCGAGAACCCACCGAAGAAGTACCAGGACATATACCCGCTCAACTTCGACGACGACCCCGAGGGCAGCCATGCCGAGATGCTGCGGATCGTCCGGCTGTGGATGAACCACGGCGTGCGGATCTTCCGGGTCGACAATCCCCACACCAAGCCGGTGAGTTTCTGGTACCGCCTGCTCGAAGAGATCCGGCAGACCGACCCCGACGTCGTGTTCCTGGCCGAGGCATTCACCAAGCCAGCCATGATGCACGCGCTGGCCAAGATCGGCTTCGGCCAGTCGTACACGTACTTCACCTGGAGGAACAGCAAAGACGAGCTCTACGAGTACTTCACTGAGCTGCGGGATTCCGCCTCGTACATGCGCCCGAACGTGTTCGTCAACACCCCAGACATCCTGCACGCCTACCTGCAGTACGGGGGTCCGGCCGCGTTCAAGGTGCGGGCTGTCCTGGCCGCGATGTTCTCGCCGACGTGGGGGGTGTACTCCGGGTACGAGCTCTACGAACACGTCGCGGTCCGCCCCGGCAGCGAGGAGTACCTCAATTCGGAGAAGTACCAGTACCGGCCGCGGGACTGGGCGGCATATGAGCCGGGCGGGCCCCGGGAGGGACAGTCGCTCGCGCCGTATCTCACCCGGCTGAACGAGATCCGCAGAGCTCACCCGGCGCTGCACCGGCTGCGGAATCTGCGCTTCCACTGGGTCGACAACTCCGAGATCGTCTGCTTCTCGAAACGAGAGCCGTTGCCCGACGGCGGCGAGGACATCGTGGTCACCGTCGTGAACCTCGACCCGCACGGAACCAGAGAGGGCACGATCTCCATAGACATGCCCGCGCTCGGCTTCGACTGGCACGAGACGTTCGCCGCACACGACGAACTGACCGGCCAGACCTTCCACTGGGGCCAGTTCGACTTCGTTCGCCTCGACCCAACAGTCGAGCCGGCGCACGTGCTCACCGTCCGCCGGTGGGGCGCGTGAGCACCGAGGAGCACCTGCCGGCCGCCGGCACCGACCCATACTGGTTCAAGCGCGCCGTGTTCTACGAGGTGCTCATTCGCTCGTTCAAGGACTCCGACGGTGACGGCGTCGGAGACCTGCGCGGACTGACCGAGAAGCTGGACTACATGCACTGGCTCGGTGTCGACTGTCTGTGGCTCCCGCCGTTCTATCTGTCGCCGTTGCGCGACGGTGGATACGACGTGTCGGATTACAAGGGCGTTCTGCCCGAGTTCGGGACGCTGGAAGACTTCAGCCGGTTCGTTCGGCTCGCCCACGACCGTGGCATGCGAATCATCATCGACTTCGTCATGAACCACACCAGTGATCAACACCCGTGGTTTCAAGCGTCCCGGGAAGATCCGGACGGACCATACGGCGACTTCTATGTCTGGGCAGACGACGACACCGGGTACGCCGACGCCCGGATCATCTTCGTCGACACCGAGGCGTCGAACTGGACGTTCGACCCGGTCCGCCGCCAGTACTACTGGCACCGCTTCTTCAGCCACCAGCCGGACCTCAACTTCGAGAACCCGGCCGTGGGCGAGGCAATGATCGGCGCGCTGCGCTTCTGGCTCGACCTAGGCATCGATGGCTTCCGCCTCGACGCCGTGCCCTACCTGTTCGAGGAGGACGGCACGAACTGCGAAAACCTGCCTCGCACCCACGCCTTTCTCCGACAGGTCCGCAAGGTCGTCGACGACGAGTACCCGGACACGGTGTTGCTCTGTGAGGCCAACCAATGGCCGGCCGACGTCGTGGAGTACTTCGGGGATTTCTCCGTGGGGGGCGACGAGTGCCACATGGCGTTTCACTTCCCTGTCATGCCCCGCATCTTCATGGCGGTCCGGCGCGAATCGCGTTACCCCATCTCGGAGATCATGGCTCAGACACCGGTCATTCCCGCCAACTGCCAATGGGGGATCTTCCTGCGCAACCACGACGAGCTCACCCTCGAGATGGTCACCGACGATGAGCGCGACTACATGTGGGCCGAATACGCGAAGGACCCGCGGATGAAGGCGAACATCGGCATCCGCCGTCGGCTGGCCCCGCTGCTGGAAAACGACACCGACCAGATCGAGCTGTTCACGGCCCTGCTGCTCTCGTTGCCAGGTTCGCCGGTGCTCTATTACGGAGACGAGATAGGGATGGGTGACAACATCTGGCTGGGCGACCGCGATTCCGTTCGAACTCCGATGCAGTGGACTCCTGACCGGAACGCCGCGTTCTCGACCGCCGAGCCGGGCCGGTTGACCCTGCCGGTGGTCATGGACGCGGTCTATGGCTACCAGGTGACCAACGTCGAGTCGCAGGTCACGAACACATCCTCGCTGCTGCACTGGACCAGACACATGATCGAGGTGCGCAAGCAGAACCCGGCTTTCGGCCTGGGCGACTTCACCGACATGGGCGGCTCCAACCCGAGTGTGTTGTCCTACGTGCGCGAATTCGGCGACGACATCGTGCTCTGCGTCAACAACCTGTCCCGCTTCCCCCAGCCGGTCGAACTCGATCTTCGCCGGCACGAGGGCTGCCAGCCGATCGAGCTGATGGGCGGGGTGCGATTCCCTCTGATCGGCGAGCTGCCCTACCTGCTCACCCTCGCACCACACGGGTTCTACTGGTTCCGGCTGGTGCCCCCCGTCGTGGAGACGACCCCGTGAGCGTCGACGCGATCGCAGCGCTGTTGCCCGGCTGGCTGGTTCACCAGCGCTGGTTTGCGGGCAAGAACCAGCCGATCGACCATGTCCGGGTCGCGGCCGCAACCCGCCTGCTCGACGATGATCCCGAGTTGTGGCACCTCCTCGTCGAGGTCACCCAAGGCGATGCCAGTGACGTCTACCAGGTGCCGGTCAGCATCCGGCATCAGCCTGGCGACCGGCTCGACCACGTGCTGCTGGGAGAGATCGACGGCCGTTTCGCGTACGACGCGCTGCACGACAAAAAAGCGACGGCCGAGTTGCTACGACGATTCGGGGCTCAGGACCAGCTCGAGGCGCTGACATTCCATACCGAGCCTGATGCCGAGCTGCCGCTCGGCGAGGTGTCGCTCGTGCTCACTGGCGAGCAGAGCAACACATCGCTGGCGTATGGCGACGCGGCGTTGCTGAAGGTGTTTCGCCGGCTCGTCCCGGGCCTCAACCCTGATGTCGAGATCCACGATGCTCTTACCAGAGCGGGCTGCGAGTATGTAGCGCCCCTGCTTGGCTGGCTGGACGGCGCGTGGACGGACCGTTCCGGGGAACGCGTGGAAGCCGGCCTCGCGATGCTGCAGAAGTTCCTGGTCACAGCCACCGATGGATGGGCGCTGGCGACTGCGAGCGTCCGTGACCTGTACGCGGAGGCCGACCTCCGGGCGGACGAGGTGGGTGGCGACTTCGCAGCGGAGTCGGCGCGGCTGGGAATGGCGACCGCGGAGGTGCACGCGTGCTTGGCCGACGTCCTGCCCGCCAGAGCGCTCTCTGGCGACGAGGTGGCTGACCTGGCGTCACGGATGCGCGAACGCTTGAACGCAGCCGTCAGCATCGTTCCCGAGTTGACGCCGTTGGCTCCCGGGCTTCGTCAGGCATTCGATGACCTGGCTCAGGTGGCCGATGCGGTCGACGCACAGCGCATCCACGGCGACTTGCATCTGGGCCAAGTCATTCGCACGGTCGTCGGGTGGAAGCTCGTCGATTTCGAGGGAGAGCCCGAGAAGCCGCTGGCGGACCGTGTTGCGCTCGACTCGCCGATTCGCGACGTCGCAGGGATGTTGCGCTCGTTCGACTACGCGGCCCGTCATCTGCTGGTCGTCGACCACCCCGGCAGCGAACAGATCGCGTACCGGGCGGAGGAGTGGATCGAGCGCAATCGGTCCGCGTTCTGCGACGGATATGCCAAGAGCGCCGGCCGTGATCCGCGCGATTTCGACGTCTTGCTACGGGCCTACGAGATCGACAAGGTCGTCTACGAGGCCGTCTACGAAACCCGCAACCGACCGTCTTGGCTGGTGATCCCCCTCGCCGGAGCCCAACGACTAGTCACTGCCACTGATTAGCGCACCACTGTCAGATTATTCTGGCCGTCCCGCGGCACCCTGATCGATCACCGCGGCAGCGGGGCCGTCTGGCTGTGCGGGGAGCGCCGCACGTTGCTCCGGCGACCCATCCGATTGCTCCGGCGACCCATCCGACGCCTCGGGCAGCCCGTCCGCCCGCCCAGTCAGCTCCGCGGATTTTGCGGGAGGTCCCGCGGGTTGCTCTGGTGGCCCGCCCAATTGTTCGGGCGGTCCCGGTTGCTCGGGCGGTCCCGGTTGCTCGGGCGGTCCCGCTTGCTCGGGCGGTCCCTGATGCTCGTGCGACCCACCCTGATGCTCGTGCGGCGCAGTGGGCGTTGGTGGTGGACCGCCCGCATGTTCGGCCGACGAAACGGGCTCAGCATAGTCTGAGCCGCTCGGGCCGACCGTCGTAGTGGAGCCATCTGTCGTCGGACCCGCCCCGCCGGGCTGCGCGAGGTCATTGGGCTGTCCGGGTTCGGACACCGGCAACTCCGTCGGAGCGCCTCGAACCGATGTGACCGGCGACAGGTACTGGCGTGGCGTCGACGCCGACATGTCGGTGGGCATCGGGACGGGTGCGCTGCCGCCGGTGGGGTCGTCGGTCCGGGTGTCGCCGGCAGAGGGCGGTGCACCGAAAAGCACGTGCGCGATGTGCTGCAGCGGAGCCGGAAGAGAACCGTCAGCGGCGGCCGCGATCCCGCCCACGCCGACTACCCCGACCAGCGCCGCCGCTGCGACCGCCTTGGCGCTGACAGCGGGCCGCATCCCCGGCGAGGAACGCGCCCGCACAGCGTGTGTCTTTGTCGCCCACGTATAGGCAGCGACTGCTGTTGCCTTACCGCGTAACTCACCCGGCCGAGCCGGCTGCTGCAGCGTGGCCACCCAGACGACGAGCGCCCGCGCCTCGGGCGCCGCTTCCGCTCCAACGGGTTGGCCACCCAGGATCTGATCGATGACCATTCCCGGCAGCGCAGGCTCGCGGGTGCTCATCAACCGATACCTTCAACCGCCATCTGCTCGGTCAGGATCCCCGCGAGCCGCCTGAGTCCTCTGTGTGAGAGGACGCGGACCGCACCTGGCGTCTTGCCCAGCAGCCGAGCGACATATGCAGGATCGAGTCCTGCAACCACGCGCAGCAAGATCACCTCCGCCTGTGCTGGCGGAAGCGTCCGCACCAGAGCGAGCGCCTGCCTCGTCGCTTCGTCGTCTTCGTAGTCCTCCGCCACGTCACGCGCGTCGTGCCCGTTGCCGTTGATCTGCTCGGTGTCAGCGAACAGGATCGTGGGCCGACGAGCGTCATGTCGAACCTGATCAACGATCTTGTTCCGCATTATCGCGAAGGCCCACGCCCGGAACTCTTGCTCGTTCCCCACGAAGCGGTCAAGCGCACGTGTGACCTGGAGCCACACCTCAGCGGTGATGTCCTCGGCGGTGCGCGGAGCATGTGCCTGTGCATACCGCAGCAGCGCCGGCTGAAGATCGCCGTAGATCCGTGCGAAAGCCTGCTCGTCACCGGCGCGTGCCTGGACCAGCGCTTCTGGGAACCCCTGCTTCAGCATGTCCGGTCCAAGGCACTCCCCCCAAGGCCGCAGCCCAGTCCCTCAGTTCTCGACAATAGCGGCGCCCCGCCCGTTGCACATGGCAAATGCACACACAGCCGCACGTGAGAGGTAGGTAACACAACCAAACCCTTTGACGTTGCTCTAGATGAGACCGCGAAGACGAACCAACAGTTCATCTCGCACCGGAGGGTGGGCAACGGCGGCCTGCAGACGTTGCTGTCCATGCTGGGGGCCGCCGATGACGTATGCAGGGCAACGGCTGACTCACGTCGAGCTGGTGCGAGAGTCGTGGCGTCGGGCCGCGTCGTTACCGCGCGGACCTCCGAGCAGCTGAGCTGACGATTCCCCTGCCGCGGTCGGGCACCCACCCCACGCAGCCCACTCGCCGAGGCGCTAAATGCGCTACCGCGCGGTGTGTGCTCTTCAATCTTGGTAGGCACGTCACAGCGAAACCGAACGGGGGAGGCCCCTCTATGAAACGACTCTTGGTAGTACTTTGTACGCCGCTGCTGGTACTGCTGGCAGCGGTCTTACCAGCGCAAGCGGTCAGCCCGCACTTTGTCCGGGCAGACGCTGAAATCGACGGCGTAAACCTAGTGGTCTCATTCAAGGAAGCCGGGCTCGGGACCAACCAGAACATCGACTACGAGGCAACTGCGGATGCGACTGCAACTTACGTCTGCGTCAACCGGGGCGGAGCCAACCCGAGTGCGCAGAACAAGACCACTGTTAGTGGCCCGGTGAGCGCAGAGGGCACGTTCAACTCGGGCAAGAACGGCCAGGTGACGGCGTCGCTCACACTCAACCCGCCATCGGCGGGGGGCTTCTCTTGCCCGGCTGGTCAGAGCTTGGAGATCGCGCAGGTGGTCTACACGAATGTGGCGATCACCGACACTACAAACGGGATTACGGAGCCGATCCCCGGCACGTTCGACACCGGATGTCTGCTGCCTGATGTGCGGGGCGCCTGCTAAGTACCGGACACCTCAAGCACAGAGGACCGGCCGTGCTCAGCGGCCGGTTCTCTGCATGTCGGGTTGGTCGAGTAGGCGCAGCAGGCAATTGGTCGCCTGCTTTCCGGGCACCGGGCGCGAGGTTGACCTCACGCGGGCATGTCCGCGGGCCAGGAAACCAGAGAGGTCAGATCCCGCAGCCGTATGGAGCACTCCCGAATCCTCCGCAGCGGAGGTCACGCGACCGAACCTCTCGACGTTCCTTCAGCTGATACCGTGCGGGGCGCTGGTGGCCGAGAGGTCACCCGCGCAACGGGGGTGGGGGGCAAGCGCGGCCCACAGGCCGCGTCAATGCAGGGGGGCCCGTGACGGACGAAGTGCCTCGGTCGGCTCAGGTCGGCCCAGGGGCCGACCGCGAACGCCATATCGACGTGTCATGTTCCCTTCCGTACACAGCGTTCTACCTGCGAAGAGTGTGGGAACCGCGCGGGCCTCCGCGCAGCGGACTTTCCGTGTCCCCACATGGTCGGGTGCAACCGGCTCGCCTGACGCCACGGGGGATCACTCGCCGGTCACCATCACACCGTCTTGCTTCCAGCCGGACCCCGACTTCCTCGTTGCGCCAACGATCCCCGCCGCAGGTCGCGCCTGATCACGACTACGGGATTTCATCACTCGATAAGGAGAAATAGGTGACAGTATCCGCAAACATTCCGAAACCCAGGCCGTCCCGCTGGGGTCGCCGATGGAAGTGGGTCGGTGGCCTCGCGGTCTTTGGTTTGGTGACCGCCAGTCTCGCCATGCTTCCGGCTTTCGCCAGTCACCCGGAGGCAAGCCTGCCCGGCAGCAACTTCGAGATCGACGTCAACGCGAACCTCAAGGTCGACGACCCCGCGCCGTCCATCGACTGGGCGAGCGTCAGCGAGACACGCAGAACTGACCTGGCCACGGGCCAGAACGACGACTCGTATTCCGGCGGCGCCAAGGAAGACGACACCTGTCATAGCACGACGACGGGCAGCATCCCCAACAACAAGAGCGACCTCCTCACCTTCGGCGCGTACGTCGAGCCGGAGGCGGGTGGCGCAGGCTTCCTGAACCTGTTCTGGACCCGCGTCCAGGAGCCCAGCGGCACCACGCTGATGGACTTCGAGCTCAACCAGTCCTCGACTGACTGCGGCAACGGAGTCAACCCCGTCCGCACGGCTGGTGACCTGCTCATCGAGTACCGCATCGAGCAGGGCGGCGCCACCGCGGCGATCAAGGTCCGCGAGTGGACTGGCTCGGTGTGGGGCCCAGCGGTGGACCTCACCGGCACGCAGGCCGCAGGAACGATCAACTCAACATCGATTCCAGTTGCCGAGTCGGACGGGCTCGCCACGGTCAACCCAATCAGCCCGCGCACGTTCGGCGAGGCCCAGCTCGACCTCGACTTTATCTTCGACGAGGGTCAGTGTGAGTCATTCGGCAGCGCGTTCCTGAAGAGTCGGGCTTCGGACGCCTTCACGTCCCAGCTGAAGGACTTCATCAAGCCTGTGCCCGTGAACATCACGAACTGCGGTACGGTGATCATCCGGAAGCAGACGAACCCGGATGAGGACCCGAACACCACGCAGTTCGGCTACACCAAGTCGTTCGGCACCGACCCCGCCACGGCGAACACCTTCACCTTGACTGACGACGGGGTCAGGACGTTCAACAACGTCCTCTTCGGCACCGGCTACACCGTTGTGGAGGACGTGATCCCAACCGGGTGGAACTTCTTGAGTCTCGACTGCAGCGCCAGTACGGGGGTCACACCGTCGATCAGCGGGGCGACAGTGACGTTCGCCATCGACAACGCGGCGGACATCCTCGACTGCACATACACGAACCAAGCACGTGGCGCGATCATCGTCGAGAAGATCACCGATGACGGCACCGGATCGTTCGACTTCACTTCGGGCACCCTGACGCCGTCCCCCTTCACACTGACAACCACGGCGGCGGGTGCCGGCGGGAAGGACTCGGAGACGTTCGCCGACCTCTCGCCCGGCACGTACGACGTCGCAGAGACGGTACCGACGGGCTGGAACTTGGTGTCGTCCAGCTGTGACGACGGCAGCGATCCAGCGGCGATCGGGCTGTCTGCCGGTGAGACGGTGACCTGCACCTTCCACGACGCACGCGAGAAGGGCGCAATCCTGATCGTAAAGACCCGGAAGCACGCGGCGGACGGTACTGGTGACCACCCGCATGCGGACGTCACTTTCACGGTAACCGGTGGTGAGCTCCCGGCTGGTGGAGTCACTGCAGTCACGGACGAGAACGGCGAGGCCTGTGTCGACGGTCTCGTGCTCAGCTCGTTCGTCGGCGACTACACGGTGACCGAGACCGTGCCGGCCGGCTACTCGGTCGACGACCCCGGCGACACGCGAACCGTGACGGTCAACACGGAGTCCAGCTGCGACGACGGTAACGAGGCCACCGCCGTCTTTCGGAATACGCCGTTGACCGACCTCACGGTTTCCGTCAACTCGCAGGTCGACGGCGGCACCGCGTCGACGATCGATTGCGATGGCGTCACCGCCAGCACAGACCCGGACGGCGACGGCTCGCTGACCCGCACCGACCTCGCGCCGGACACGTACACCTGCACGATCGTCGTGGACCCGTAAGGCGATGAGGAGGTAGATCCCAGCTAGTCCAGTGGGCCCCGGGCATGCGTCCGGGGTCCACTGACACGTACCGAGCGGGCCTCGGCACACGCTAATCTCGCGATATGACAACGGTGCCGTCCTTCCTCGGCGAGGTCGATCTGCACTTGATCGCCGAGGGCCGCCACGAGCAGCTCTGGGATGTCCTCGGCGCTCACGTGCGGACCTCCGATGGCGTCACCGGCACGTCGTTCGCCGTCTGGGCGCCACGTGCTCGTGAGGTCCGCGTGGCCGGGGATTTCAACTACTGGAGCGGTCAAGACCAGATCATGCGCCGGGTCGGCGACAGCGGCGTTTGGGAGCTCTTTGTCCCCGGCGTCGGCGACGGTACGCGGTACAAGTACCTGGTTCACGGCGCCGACGGCTCGTGGAAGCTGCGAGCGGACCCGCTCGCTTTCCGCGCGGAGACTCCCCCGGCCACCGCTTCGGAGGTGTTCACGTCGGCGTTCATCTGGGACGACGGCGACTGGATGGCCCGACGCCCCACCTTGGACCCGGCGCACGACCGGCCGATGTCGGTGTACGAGGTTCACCTGGGCTCGTGGCGGCGAGGCCGGTCGTACCGGGACCTGGCCGAGGAACTCACGGCCTATGTGTCCGACCACGGGTTCACTCACGTCGAGCTGATGCCGGTTGCCGAGCACCCATACGGCGGATCCTGGGGCTATCAGGTGACGTCGTACTTCGCGCCGACGTCTCGGTTCGGGTCGCCCGACGACTTCCGTTACCTGATCGACCGGCTCCACCAGGCCGACATCGGCGTGCTCATGGACTGGGTGCCCGGCCATTTCCCCAAGGACGACTGGGCGCTTGCATTCTTCGACGGGTCGAACCTGTACGAGCATCCTGACCCTCGTCGTGGGGAGCAGCCGGACTGGGGAACGTACGTCTTCGACTTCGGCCGGCCCGAGGTTCGCAACTTCCTGGTCGCCAATGCCATCTATTGGCTGGAGGAGTTCCACATCGACGGCCTGCGGGTCGATGCCGTCGCCTCGATGCTCTATCTCGACTACTCGCGGCCCGCGGGTTACTGGCTGCCCAACGTCTACGGCGGTCGGGAGAACCTCGAGGCCATCTCGTTCCTCCAGGAAGTCAATGCCACGGCCTACAAGCGATTGCCGGGCATCGTGATGATCGCGGAGGAGTCGACGGCGTGGCCGGGGGTGACGAAACCGACTCATCTGGGCGGGCTCGGCTTCGGCCTCAAATGGAACATGGGCTGGATGAACGACTCTCTCGGTTATATGTCCCATGACCCGATCCACCGTCAGTACCACCATCACCAGATGACGTTCTCGCTGATGTACGCCTACAGCGAGAACTTCCTACTTCCGCTCTCGCACGACGAAGTCGTGCACGGCAAGGGCTCGCTGCTGCGCAAGATGCCCGGCGACCGCTGGCAGCAGCTGGCGAACCTGCGCGCATTCCTCGCGTTGATGTGGGCACATCCGGGCAAGCAGCTGCTGTTCATGGGCGGTGAGATCGGCCAGGAGGCCGAGTGGGCCGAGTCGCACGAGCTGGACTGGTGGCTGCTCGACCATCCCGAACATGCCGGACTCCAGCGGCTGGTCACTGACCTCAACGCGATTTACCGGGACTGCCCGGCGTTGTGGACCCAGGACTCCGACCCCACTGGGTTCGAGTGGATCGACGCCAACGACGCCGCGGGGAACGTGTTCTCGTTCCTGCGCTGGGGCTCGGACGGATCGGTACTGGCATGTCTGGCCAACTTCTCCGCGCTGCCCCACGAGGGCTACCGCGTTGGCCTCCCTCGGCCAGGCGAGTGGACCGAGATCCTCAACACCGATGCCACCGACTATGGCGGTTCCGGTGTCGGCAACCTCGGAGCGGTGGAGACCGAGGACGTCGCGTGGCATGGCCGCGCGGCGTCGGTCACGCTTCGTCTGCCGCCACTTGGCACGCTGTGGCTACGGCAGGTTCCAGCGGACTCAGCCGAGGTCTGAGACGGAATCAGTCGTCCAACGGCGAGCGGCTGGGGTGCGGTGCATACGCGAACCATCCGCGCCCGCGTCGTGGACCTCCCAGAACCCGCTCGTCGCTTTCCGGCCAATCTCGCTCGCCGCCCTCACCGGTGCCCAACAGGCGGCGGGTCAATGTCTCGTTGGCAGTCAGCAGCTCGTCGACCGCGGCATGGACGTCCATGGCTTCGGTCGAATCTGAACCGCGTTCGGCGGCGATCAACGTGGCGCGTCTGGTCATCTCCTTGACGAAGGACGCCGGCACCCCGTCGGTATGCTCCACGACCAATTCGACGTCGGACCCGGGCAGTTCGATCCCCCGGCCGTACATGGCAAGCAGTCGGCGCCGGCCGTCAGCGTCGGGAAGCGGGATCTCGACGGCGAGATCGACCCGGCCCGGCCGTTGTGCGAGCGCTGTTTCCAGCAGGTCCACGCGGTTCGTCGTCAGCAGGAAACAGGCGTCGATGTCGCTGCCGAGCCCGTCCATCTCGTCCAGGACCGTGAACAGCAGCGGGTTGCCGAACGGTGTGAACGAGCGGTCTTCCGCGACCAGGTCACAGTCCTCCAGCACGATCAGCGAGGGCTGCAGCGTTCGAGCCAGTGCACAGGCCTCGGCAACGAACCGGATGGCCTGACCGGCGAGCAAGACGACGGTGAACTCGCGCAACACTCCGGTGAGGTAGCGGACCGTGTGCGTCTTGCCGGTTCCCGGCGGTCCGTAGAGGAGCACGCCACGCTTGAGGTGTCGTCCCTCCGCCGCCAGCCGGCGGCGGTGCCGAGCCACCCCGACGACCTGCCGTTCGATCCGTTCCACTGTGCCGGGCGGCAAGATCACGTCGTCGCGCCCGAGTTCCGGGCGACGATGGAACCGGACTGGGCCGACGCCCGGATCGAAGTTGCTCGGCTCGAACGACAGCACCTGCCCGCGCAACACGTTGCGCGCCGCGCGTTCATCACGTAACTCTGCGAGCCAGCCGCGCGCGTCTTCGGCACTCGGCGCGAGCACCTCCAGCTGTGCTGGCACACCCTGCTCCGGGTTGCCTCCGCGGAGCAACACCGCGAACCGCCGACGACCGTCGTCGATCAAGTAGAGCCCGAACCGCACACAGGTCCGCTCCTCGTCGACCGACACCGGGACCGCCGCATAGTCCACGGCGCCGATCCAGAACGCGCCGTGTCGGCGACCCGTCTCCAGCAGTTCGGTAAGCGAATGATGCTCACGCCCGCCGCCACCGGCGACGCCGACGAGCTCGTGCCGGGTACCCGGCCGGACCAGCAGGTAATCGATGGCCAGCTGAACGGTCGCGTGTTCGAACGAAGGAAACTTCTCGCTCACGACTGGCAGCCCCAGCGGGTCGGAGCCGAGAAACGACTCGATTCGGTCGACCAGCGGCTCAGCGCCCCCAGGCGCCGAGCCCGCGGTGTACACGACCCGTTCGAGGAACTCCGAGAACAGCGAGCCGAAACGGCCGACCTCCGCTTCGTCCATCACGGCTCTCTAGAGGCTGTTCTCAGAACAGCGCGCTGGCCAGGGCGGAACGGGCCCTCGCGACTCGCGGGTCAGACGCGCCGACGATGTCGAACAGCTCCAACAGCCGGGCCCGGACCTGGTCGCGGTCGTCACCGATCACCCGCCGGACGGTGTCGACCAGCCGGGCAAACGCGTCGTCGACCTTCCCGTCGGCGATGTCGAGGTCGGCCGCGGTGAGCTGGGCGTTGACGTCGGCAGGATCAGCGTCTGCTGCGCGCCGAGCCGACGCTGGGTCGGCGTCACTGACCCGCCGGAGCAGCTCGACCTGGGCCAGCCCCGCCTTCGCGTCCGGGTCGGCCGGCGACTCGGCCAGCATCGAGCGGTAGGCCTCGGCCGCAGCAGCGAAGTCACCCTTCTCGATCGCAGCGGCCGCCGCGTCGTATCGCGGGTCGTGCGCCGGTTCCGGGACCGCTTCCTCGGTGTCCCTGCCGTCGGTCGTTGCGGCCACCTGAAGCCGGCCGGAAACCCCGTTGGTGGCCGCGACTTCGAGCAGCTGGTCGAGGACATGACGGACCTGTGCCTCGGGAATGGCACCCTGGAACAGCGGCACCGGCTGCCCCTTCAGGACGGCGAACACCGACGGAATGGACTGCACCTGGAACGCCGCGCTGAGCTGCGGGTTGGCATCGACATCGACCTTGGCCAGCAGGATCCTGCCGTCATATTCGCGCGCCAGCTTCGCCAGGATCGGCGAGAGTTGCTTGCACGGCCCACACCACTCCGCCCACAAGTCGATGACCACCGGCACAGTCAGCGACGGCTTCAGCACCTTGGCCTCGAACGTCGCATCCGTCACGTCCACGACGAGGTCGGACACGACTGCGCCGTTCCCGCCCGGTGCCGTCGGGCGCGATTTTTCTGCAAGGCCAGACAGATCGACAGCACCCGGCCGCATGAAGCTCTCCGTGCTCACCCACTCATCCTGCCCCGCCCGGTGACCGAACCGCCAACGAGGGGGTCACCGGCTCACCTGTGCGTTACACGCACCTGATCGCCGTTACGTCACCTGATCGCCGTCGCCAGGACGATCAGGTGAACGAGAGCCTGCTACTGGGGCCTTTGGGGCACCTGATCGCTTCTCACAATGTGGACGTAACTGGATCAGGTGCGACAGGACGCGCTTTCCAGCATGAACGCTCACCTGATCGCATCGGCAGGTTGGCGCGCCGCCCGGCATGAACGCGCTCACCTGATCATCTCGGCCGCTGAGGGCGCCCATATCAGAACCGGGCCGGCTCGGTATACACCCCCCACTCGGCCCGCAGGGCGTCGCAGATCTCGCCCAGCGTCGCCTCGGCACGGACGGCCTCGAGCATCGGGGGGATCAGGTTCTCGTCGCCTCGCGCTGCATCGACCATCCGAGCCAGCGCGGCTCGTACACGGCCGTCCTCACGTGCGGCCCTGCGCTGGCTGAGGGTGCGCCGTTGCTCGGTCTCGACCTGGTGTGAGACCCGCAAGATGTCGAGGTCACCGGTGACGGTATCGGTGTACACGTTGACGCCGACGACCCGTTTGTCGCCCTTCTCGACCTGTTGCTGATACCAGAACGCGGACTCCGCGATCTCGGACATGAACCAGCCGTCTTCGATCCCGCGCAAGATCCCGGCGGTCATCTGGCCGTAGTTCTGCTGCCAGCGGGTCTCGGTCTCGCCCATCGTGCGGATCTTGTCGAAGATCGCTTCGGCCTCGGTCTCGATCCGGTCGGTCAGCGCCTCGACGTACCACGAGCCGCCGAGCGGGTCGGCGACATTCGCGACACCGGTTTCCTCGCTCAGCACCTGCTGGGTTCGCAGCGCGATCTCGGCAGCTAGCTCGGTCGGCAGCGCGAGCACCTCGTCGAGGGCGTTGGTGTGCAGTGAGTTGGTGCCGCCCAGTACCGCGGCCAGCGCCTCGACCGTGGTCCGGACCACGTTGTTGTACGGCTGATGACCGGTCAACGAAACGCCAGCGGTCTGGGTGTGGAAGCGCAACCACTGCGCCTTGTCGGTCGTGGCGCCATAGGTGTCGCGCATCCACCTGGCCCAGATCCGCCGGGCCGCCCGGAATTTCGCGATTTCTTCAAAGAAGTCCACGTGCGCGTCGAAGAAAAACGACAGCCCGGGCGCGAACGTGTCGACGTCGAGTCCGCGGGACATCCCGAGCTCGACATAGCCGAACCCGTCCGCGAGTGTGTATGCCAACTCCTGGGCAGCCGTCGCACCGGCCTCGCGGATGTGGTAGCCGGACACGGACAGCGGCTTGTACGCCGGAATCCGCTGGGCGCAGTACTCGATCAGGTCGGCGATCAGGCGCAGGTGCGGCTCCGGCGCGAACAGCCACTCCTTTTGGGCGATGTACTCCTTGAAGATGTCGGTTTGCAGCGTCCCGTCCAGCCCGGCAGGGTCGACACCCTGCCGCTCCGCTGCCACCAGATACATGCAAAAGATCGGGACGGCCGGCCCGCTGATCGTCATCGACGTGGTGACCTCGCCCAGCGGAATGTCAGCGAACAGGACGTCCATGTCGGTCGCAGAGTCGATCGCGACGCCGCAATGCCCCACCTCACCGAGCGAGCGGTCGTCGTCGGAGTCGCGGCCCATCAGGGTAGGCATGTCGAACGCAACCGACAGGCCGCCGCCGCCGGAGCGGAGGATCATTTTGTAGCGCTGGTTGGTCTGGCGCGCATTGCCGAAGCCCGCGAACTGACGGATCGTCCACGCCCGGCCGCGGTAGCCGCTGGGATAGAGCCCCCGGGTGAAGGGGTACTCCCCCGGCCAGCCGATCCGCTCGAACCGTGGATCGTCCGCGCCCTCGGGCGGTCCGTAGACCGGGTCGACGTCGAGGCCGGACAGGGTGCTGAAGTCCGCATCCCGGATCTGGCCGGCCCGGCGGGCCGCCTCCATCCGGGCCAGCCACCGCCGGCGTCCTGCCTCGATCTGCTCCGCATCCACGACTGTCTCCTCCCGACGGCCGCACGTTTAGTAGGACGTCCAAGTAAGCGTCCCTCGTCTCGCTCCCCGAGACAAGTGTCGGGCTTCTGCTTGCATCCACCGATCTGAAGTCCTAGATTTCCTATCGCTTTACCATGTTATCGAGGAGAACCTGCATGTCCATCCGACCTCGAGACGCCGCGCTCCCTGCCGTCGCCGCTGTCCTGCTCCTGGCGGCCTGCGGCGCCGACGACGCGACCGCGCCGACTGCTGCGGAAGGAACCGGCGCGAGCGCGGACACCCTCCGACTCGGCTACTTCCCCAACTTCACCCACGCGCCGGCGCTCATCGGAGTCCAAAACGGCATCTTCGAAGAGAAGCTGGGCGACGTCACGCTCGAGACGACGACGTTCAATGCCGGCGGCGAGGCGGTCGAGGCGATGTTCGCCGGCGCGATCGACGCGACGTTCATCGGGCCGAGCCCCACGATCAATGGTTATGCGCAGAGCAACGGTGAAGCCCTACGGGTGGTTTCGGGAGCCGCAGCCAACGGCGCGTACCTCGTCGTCCGCGAAGGCATCGACTCCCCGCAAGATCTGGTCGGCAAGACCCTCGCCACTCCCCAACTGGGCAACACACAAGATGTGGCGCTGCGGTACTGGCTGCAGGAGCAGGGCTATGAGACCACCGAGGAGGGCGGCGGGGACGTGTCGATCACCCCGATGGCCAATGGCGAGACGCTGGGCGCTTTTGCCTCGGGTGCGATCGACGGCGGTTGGCTGCCCGAGCCGTGGGCAACCCGGCTGGTCGACGAGGGCGGTGCCCACGTGCTCGTCGACGAGACCGAGCTGTGGCCGGATGGGCAGTTCGTGACCACCCAGCTCATCGTGAGCAAACCGTTCCTCGAGGAGAACCCGGCATTGGTCGAAGCGCTGATCGCAGGCGAGCTCGAGGCAATCGAGTTGATCGAGTCCGACCCGCAGGAAGCCCAGACCATCGTCAACCAGGCGATCAAGGACCTGACCGGCGACGCGATGGAACCGGCGCTGCTCTCGGCTGCTTGGGAGAACGTCGTGTTCACAGCCGATCCCGTGGCGGACTCCCTGGTCGAGGGGGCTGCGCATGCAGAGGCAGTCGGCTTGCTCGACGCGGTCGAGCTCGACGGGCTCTACGACCTCGACCTGCTGAACACGCTGCTCGCGAATGCCGGGAAGGAACAGGTGTCGGCGCGATGACCACTTCGCTGGGTCAGTCCGGCCCCGTCGACGCTCCGGCGTCGAATGGGGCCGGCGTCCGCGTTCAGGGTGTCGTCAAGACCTTCGGCAGTGGACATGGACACACCGTGGCGCTGGGAGGCCTGGACCTCGACGTGCCGGTCGGCCAGTTCGTCTGTCTACTCGGACGGTCGGGGTGCGGCAAGAGCACGCTGCTCAACCTGCTGGCCGGCCTGGACGAGCCGACTGCCGGTTCCGTTGACGTCGGTGGCCACCGGGTCGCCATGATGTTCCAGGACGCCACGTTGTTTCCGTGGCTGACCGCGGGTGGCAACATCGCGCTGGCCCTCAAGCTCGCCGAAGTGCCACGAGCCGACCGCCCGGCCCGGGTGGCCGAGCTGCTCGAGCTGGTGCATCTCGGCGGCCTCGAGCACAAGCGTCCGCACGAGCTTTCCGGTGGCATGCGGCAGCGGGTGGCCCTGGCCCGCGCCCTTGCGCAGGACGCGTCGGTGCTGCTCATGGATGAGCCGTTCGGGGCCCTGGATGCCATGACCCGTGACGTCCTGCATGACGAGATCGAGCGGATCTGGCGCGAACGCCACCTGACCGTGCTGTTCGTCACGCACAACGTCAGGGAAGCCGTCCGTCTCGGCGACCGGGTCGTACTGATGAAGCCGGCGCCGGGTCGCGTCGACATCGACATCGAGGTCGACATCGCGCGGCCACGCCGGATCGACTCGCCCGATGTGAGCGAGCGAGCTCGGTGGCTGACCGACCGGCTACAGGCCCAGCCGAGGGGAGGCAACGCATGAGCGCCACGCGAACGGTCGAGCTGCCTCCTCGTGTGCCGGCGGATGGCGACCAGAAACGGGTCGGGCGCACGGTCTGGTCGCGAGCCTGGCCGATGCTGGCCGCTGCCGCCCTTGCCATCACGGTCTGGCAGCTGGTCGTCTGGTCCGGGTTCCGGCCCGAGTACGTGCTCCCGTCGCCGTTGACGGTTGCCCAGGAGTTGCTGGAGCGAGTGCAGGGCCCGGACCTGTGGCAGGCGATCGCCACCACGATGCGCAGGGCAGCCGTCGGGTTCACGCTCTCGATCGTGGTCGGAACCCTGGTCGGCCTTGCCGTGGTGCGCGTGCGGGTGCTGCGGGCAGCCGTCGGGTCGTTGATAACGGGCCTGCAGACCATGCCGTCGATCGCCTGGTTCCCATTGACGATCCTGCTGTTCGGTTTTACCGAGCAGGCGATCCTGTTCGTGGTCGTGCTCGGCGCAGCGCCGTCGATCGCCAACGGCCTGATCTCCGGGATCGACGACCTGCCGCCGCAGCTGCTTCGCGCAGCGCGGGTGTTGGGCGCGCGCGGGGTCACGCTGTACACGTCGATAGTGATGCCCGCTGTGCTGCCGACGTATCTGGCCGGGCTGAAGCAGGGCTGGGCCTTTGCCTGGCGCAGCCTCATGGCGGGCGAGCTGTTGGTGATCATCGCCAAACAACCCTCCCTCGGCAACGACCTCACATTCGCGCGCGAGTTCGCCAACGCCCCGCGGTTGATCGCCATCATGATCGTCATCTTGGTCATCGGCATGATCGTGGACGCTATCTTCAGTGCCATCGCCAACGGGGTCCGACAACGCAGGGGGCTCGGAGCACTGCGCCTGTAGCTGGTTGGATGCGACCGTGCACGTGACTGCCCGCGCGGACTATGCCGTCCGCGCCGTGATCGAGCTTGCCGCCCGGTCGCCGGCGTCGACGACACGCCAGCAGATCGCCGAATCGCAGGACATCCCCGGCAAGTTCCTGGAGACAATTCTTGGCGACCTACGGCGGGCTGGCCTACTCGAGGCCCACCGCGGCGCCGCAGGCGGCTACCGGCTCGCCGCCGACCCCGCAGCGATCCGGCTGGCCGACGTCATCCGAGCCGCTGAAGGACCGCTGGCGGCTGTTCGCGGCATGCCGCCAGAAGACACGGCCTACCCAGGTCCGGCGGCGCCGCTCACCGATGTCTGGGTCGCCGTGCGCGCCAGTCTGCGTGACGTTCTGGAGGCCACGACAATCGCTGACGTCCTCTCCGGACAGCTGCCAGACCATGTCGGTGCACTGCTGGCCCGCCCGGATTCACGGATTCGTCGCTGATCGACGCGCGTCACTCCCGGAAGTCGCCGGCGCTGACCCGAATCGACCGGAGTAGGTCGACCAGGAGCCCTTGCTCCCGTTCGTCGAGGGCGCCGAGGCCGAAGTCGGCCGCCATCAGTTCCCCGGTGACCTTGTCGACGACCTCCCGGCCTTGATCGGTCACCCGCGCAAGCGTCCCACGGCCGTCGCGAGGGTTCGGCTCCCGGGTGACGAAACCTGCTGCTTCCAGCCGCTTCACGGTGTTCGTGACGCTGGTCGGATGCACCATGAGCCGCTCGCCGATCTTGGCCATGGGCAATGCGCCGGTCCGGCTGAACGTCAACAGAACCAACGCCTCGTAACGGGCGAAAGTCAGGCCATGCGGCCGGCAGATGCGGTCGAACTGTCCGAGGAGGAGCTGCTGCACCCGCATCACCGATGTCGCGGCGGCCATCGCGTCGGCCGGCCCGAAGCGTTCGGTCCAGATCTGAGCGGCGCGGCGGATCGGGTCGAATCCGAGGTCGAGCGGGCGGGGCATGGAGTGATTCACCGGCGCCGGGCAGTGGTCGGACCGGGGCTGCGCGGGTGGTCGGGCCGCCGGCGACTTCGGGGCGCCGGGCCTGGCCGCGGAGTCAAGGACTCCTCGTCGCCGCCGAGACCCATCATCTGCCGCCGCCGGCGGTGGATATCGATCGCAATGAGCTCTGGGTCCGGTACGACCCGGATATCCCGCAACCCCTGCTCCTGGGCGGCGTTCTCGAGGATGATGTGCCCGGTCGATATCGGCCGCATGTACCACGGTCGCAGGACCGTGATGTCGAGGACCCGGACGATCTCCATCTCCGCCTCGTGCAGCGTAAACACGCCCCACACCCGGAAGACGCGGGAGTCGGTGACGACGAACCGGTCCCGCCTGATCTTCAGGAACCGATAGAACGCGTACCCGAAAATCCCCAGGATCACTACCAACGGGATCAACGCGTTGTCCGCGGACACCATGGGCAACCAGCGGACGAGCAGGAACAGCCCGGCCAGGGCGATCAATGCAGGCACGACGTAGAGGATCTTGGCGTGCATCACCTCGGAGATGACCCGCTCGCCGGGAATCAGCTTGCGCGCGACCATCCGGTGCCCGAACCAGCCTTTGATCCGCCACCAGAGCATCCGGAGCAGGCCATCCTCCGCGATGCGGTCGAGCCACCGCACGGAGCGGTCGTATGCCCCGGTCAGAATCTCACGCGGTGTGCGCATCCCTGCGCTCTACCTCAGAACAGACTGCTGAAGAACGTGATGACCGCGTTGGCAGCGCTGACCAGCGCGGACAGTAACGCGCTCACCGCATTCGCCGCGCTGGTGGGTTCCGTGATCACGTAGTACACAAGGAAGGCGACGACCAAGATGGTCAGCACCGTCTTCACTGGAGGTCCTCTCCGGTGGCCGCATCACACGCCTGCAATCTTCGTTGTACCCGAAACCGGCCGATCTGTCTGCACACCACGCCGCCTGATTCCGGCAGTGTTCACATCAGGGTTCACATCAGGGTTCATAGTGCGGCGATGATCTCGTCAGCAGCAGAATACGGGTCGCTCCGGCCGCTCAGCACCTGGTCGGCGAGGGCGTCGAGCCGAGTGTCGCCATGCAGATCGCCGAATCGGCGGCGCACGGCCGTGACGGCAAGCGCCTCGATCTCGTCACGGACCCGGCGGCGGCGGCGCCTATCGAGCTCGCCCGAGCGTTCCAGCCAGGCCCGGTGCTTGTCGACGGCCTCCATGACCTCGTCCAACCCCTCCCCCCGCACGGCCACGGTCTTGACGATCGGCTGCCGCCAGTCGCCGGGGCCGCGTTCGGCGAGCCGGATTGTGCCGCGCAAATCCCGCACCACCTGGTCCGCACCGTCGCGCTCGGCCTTGTTGACGACGAACACGTCGCCGACCTCGAGAATCCCGGCCTTCGCGGCCTGGATTCCATCACCCATGCCCGGGGCGAGCAGCACCAGTGTCGTATCGGCAAGCGCAGCGACCTCGACCTCGGACTGGCCCACCCCCACGGTCTCGATGATGACCACGTCGCAGCCCGCGGCATCGAGCACCCGCAGCGCCTGTGGTGTCGCCCAGGCCAGGCCGCCCAGGTGGCCACGGGTCGCCATCGATCGGATGTAGACCCCACGGTCGGTGGCGTGCTCCTGCATGCGAACCCGGTCGCCCAGCAGAGCGCCTCCGGTGAACGGTGACGAAGGGTCGACCGCCAGCACTCCGACCCGGAGATCCTCGGCCCGGAATGCCGAGACCAACGCGGATGTCATCGTCGACTTGCCGACCCCGGGCGCCCCTGTGATCCCGAGGACGCCGGCGTGGCCGGTGTTTGGCGCGAGCAGGGACATGACCTCACGCAGCGCGGGAGAAGCGTCCTCCACCTGAGATATCAGCCGCGCGACGGCACGCGGGTCGCCGGCGCGTGCGCGCGATACCAGGTCGGGGATGGACGCCACTCAGGACCGCGGCACCCGCAGGATCAGGGCGTCGCCCTGGCCCCCGCCACCACACAGGGCCGCGGCACCGGTGCCGCCACCACGCCGACGGAGCTCCAAGGCAACGTGCAGTACCAACCGGGCACCGGACATGCCGATCGGATGCCCTACCGCGATGGCGCCGCCGTTGACGTTCACTCGCTCTTCGTCGACGTCAAGTTCCCGGGTGCTCGCGATGCCGACGGCGGCGAACGCCTCGTTGATCTCGATGACGTCCAAGTCGGTCGGCTGGATGCCCTCCTTCGCGCACGCGGCCCGGATAGCGCCGGCCGGTTGGCTCTGTAGCGTCGAGTCCGGCCCCGCCACGACCCCATGGGCACCTATGTCGGCGAGCCACGTCAGCCCGAGTTCCTCGGCCTTCGATTTGCTCATGACGACGACCGCACAGGCCCCGTCCGAGATCTGCGATGCCGACCCCGCCGTGATCGTGCCCTCTTTGCCGAAGGCCGGGCGCAGCTTCGACAGCGACTCGACCGTTGTGTCGGCTCGAATGCCCTCGTCTTCGGCGAACAGGACTGGATCTCCCCGGCGCTGCGGGATCTCGACGGGCACCACCTCGTCGTCGAAGATCCCATTCTTCCAACCCTCAGCGGCGCGTTGGTGGGAGCGAGCGCTGAACGCATCTTGCTCTTCCCGGGAGAGCTCGAGGCCGACCGAGTTACACGATTCGGTGAGCGCCCCCATTGCCTGGTCGGTGAAGATGTCCCACAGACCGTCGTAGGCCATGTGGTCCCGAACGGTCACATCGCCGTACTTGTACCCTTCCCTGGAGCCGATGAGCAGGTGCGGCGCATTGGTCATCGACTCCATGCCACCAGCGACGACGATTTCGAACTCGCCGGCCCGGATGAGCTGATCGGCGAGCGCGATCGCGTCGAGTCCCGACAAGCACACCTTGTTGATGGTCAATGCGGGCACAGTCATGGGGATACCGGCCCGAACGGCCGCCTGCCGGGCCGGGATCTGGCCGGCGCCGGCCTGCAGCACCTGACCCATGATCACGTAGTCCACTTGATCGGGCCGGATACCGGCCTTCTCCAGCCCTGCCCTGATCGCAATCCCACCAAGGTCGGTGCCGGAGAAGCCCGTCAACGATCCGAGCAACCGTCCGATCGGGGTACGGGCCCCGGCAACGATGACCGACATGACAACCTCCAAAGGACTCGTCATTGTCACGATACGGGTGCATGCAAGAGTGGCCCAGTGAAGGTCTATACCCGCCGTGGCGACGACGGAACGACCGGGTTGCTGTACGGCGGCCGGGTGCCGAAGAACGCCCCGGCACCGATGGCGTACGGCTCGGTCGACGAGGCCCAGGCATTCATCGGACAGGCCCGTGCCCAAGCCAAAAACGGGGGTGAGCTGGATACCCTGCTCGTCGCCGTCGAACACGACTTGTGGGTGCTGATGGCCGAGCTCGCCACCAACCCCGAGCGTCGGAGCAAGGGAAAGCCGGGCCAGTCACTCGTGACGGCCGAGATGGTGATGGCCCTGGAAGAGCGCATCGACGACGTCATGGGCCGCTTCGACCCGCCCACGGACTTCGTCGTACCCGGAGCCAACCCGGTTTGCGCGGCGCTGGACGTCGCCCGGACCGTCGTGCGCCGGGCCGAGCGGGAGGTGCTCTCGACGGCTGCCGAAGGGTCGCACGTGGTGCCCTATCTCAACCGCTGTTCCGACCTGCTCTGGGCGCTTGCTCGCTGGCAGGAGGGCACGTCACTGCTCGCGAAGGACATCTGACCGGGGTGGCTCGATCAGTTCGATCAGCACGCCGCCTGCGTCCTTCGGGTGAATGAAGTTGACGCGGGCGCCAGCTGTGCCGCGCCGGGGAGCCTGGTACAGCGGCTCAATACCACGCTCTTGGAGGGTCCGGGTCACCGCGTCGATGTCTTCGACGCGGTAGGCAAGTTGCTGGATTCCTGGCCCGAACCGGTCGAGGAACCGTCCGATCGTCGTGTCGGAGTGCAAAGGGGCGAGCAGCTGGACTTCGGCGCCGGACGGTTCGTCGCCAACCCTGAGCATCGCCTCGCGAACTCCCATCTCCTCGTTGACCTCCTCATGGACGACCTGCATACCGAACGTGCGGGCGTACCACACAATCGCCTCGTCGAGATCCGCGACGGCGATGCCGACATGATCGATGGCAGAGAACAGTCCGGTCATGCCGGTCAGGCTAGAGCGGCCGAGCCAATCCGGTGAGACCGGTCCACACCACCGGGATGACCGGAGTACGCTGCGTACCGCCTTTAGTGCTCGGTGTCCGGGACGGGGAGACACGAGCGGTACGGCACGAGGCAGTCACAAGGTCCACAACGTTGTGCCGACTCCCGTCAGTGGGGGTCGACACCCCCGACGAGGGAGATCATGGACAAGGCACGGGACACACTGACGGTACGGGAATTGCCCGAGAACGGGCTGTCCATCTTCGACGGGTCGCCCACCGGTGGATTCACGACGGTGGTGCGTGGTTTCGACCGCGTCCAGGTCGAGCAGCATGTCCGCCAGCTCGAGGCTGCGCTGAACCAGCAACGCGCCAGAACGCAAGAGTTGGACAAACAAATCGTCCGGCTGCGCCAGGAACTCGCGCAGGCCACGACCTCGCTGAGGGAGGTCGAGCAGCCCTCGTACTCGGGGTTGGGCGCACGGATCGAGCACCTGCTCCGGCTGGCCGAGGAGCAGGCGTCCGAGGTGGTCGGTCAAGCAGAGGCCGAGGCCACTGAGATGCGATCGGTGGCCAGCGTCGATGCCGCCGAAATGCGCGCCACCGCAGAGCACGACGCCCAGGAGGCGCGATCCTCGGCGAAGCGCCAGGCCGACGAGCAGATCGACATCGCGCGGGCCGAAGCGGAGGAGGCCAGGTCGGCAGCCCGGCGAGAGGCCGCCAACCTTGTCGAGGCCGCCCAGCGCGAGGCCGCCAAGGTGCGCGCTGCCATCGAGCACGACGCTGCCGAGAAGCGAGCCACGGCCGAACGCGACTTGACCAGGTTCCGCACCGCGGCCGAGCGTGAAGTCACCGACATGCGAGCCACCGCCCGGCGCGAGGTCGAGGAGTTGCGTGGCAACGCCAAGCGTGACATCGAGCAGATGCGAGCCGAGGCCGAGGCGCGCCTGGATGAGGTCAGAACGCGGGCCGACAAGGAGCTGACCGAGCTCGAGCTTGCCCTGGCGGGCAAACGCGAACAGGCCGAGCGCGAGGACTCCGAACGCCACGAGGTCGCGGTCGCCAAGACCCACAAGCTCGTGACCGAGGCCGAGGCGCGGGCCGCCGACGCCGACAACCGTGCCAAGGCCGCTCACGACCGCGCGGAGCAGGTCCGCCGGGAGGCTGACGAGCAGGCCAAGGCGCTGGTGTCAGGCGCTCGCCGCAACGCCAACCAGCTCGTCGGCGAGGCCAAGGCCCATGCCGACACGATGCTCGGCGAGGCGAAGTCGGAGGCGAATCGGAGCCTGACGGTAGCTCGGCGTGAGGTGGCCGACCTCACTCGTCAGCGCGACGCGATTACCGGTCACCTCACCCAGCTGCGCAACCTACTCGGCGCGATGAGCCTTCCCGGCGCCGAAGGCAACGGGCCGCCGCCTGCCGTCGAGACTGGGCACGCCGACGACGACGTCATCGACGGCGAGGTCGTGGAGGACTCGGCTGCGGAGAAATGAGGGTCACGGCCTGCGTCGGTCCCGGGCCCGCCAGCAGCTGGTGTGCCAATGCCTGCGCTCGGCCGCTCCGCCGCCGGACAACGTCATACCGTCGACCGGCCACGCCACAACGTGTGGCGTCACGGGAGAGATCAGTTGGTCGCAGCCGGGGCACCGGTACGGCTTGGTGGAGGAACTGCCGGTGAGCCTGCGTACCACCCAATCGCCGTCCGGCCACGACTCGACCTGCTCGTGGCCGCCGCTCGGCGGACGACGAGCGGCTCGGCGGCGGGACATGCGCACATTGTCGCAGCGGCCACATATCCTGTTGCCATGCCGAGGTACGACTTCCGGTGCCGTGCATGCGGCGCGACCTTCGAGGTTTCGCGGCCGATGGCCGACGCGCGTGAGCCGGCTCGCTGTCCGCAGGGGCACGACGACACCGTGAAGCTGCTTTCTACCGTCGCGGTCACCGGGCGGGCCGTCGGCGTTTCGGAACGGCCCTCGGTCGGTGGCTGTTGCGGCGGGGCGTGCGGCTGCGGCTGACATCAGGCCCGAGCCGGGCGCACCAGATGTACGGCCCCAAGGGGGCTGAACCCGGCGGCAAGGAAGGCCCGGAGACTCGCCGCGTTCCCGGGTGCCATCGCCCCTATCACCGGTTCGCCGGACGGCAACAAGCCCAGCGCATCGACCAAAAGGCCCCGGCCCACTCCGCGGTTTCTCATCGACTCGGCAACCTCGACCCCGATCTCGGCCAGTCCGCCGATGCCGGTCGCGACCGTCACAACACCGCGCTGGTCAGCGTGCACCACCACGTCACCTCGAACTTGTCGGGCATGTCGGGCCCGTCGGTGCCCGGCGAGATCGTCTCGGCGCGGCGGCCCTCCTGCACCCGTCCCAATTGCACCGACCAACACGTCCAGACTGTCCAGCCAGCCGCCGGGCCCGGCGAGCCAACCGACGAAACCGGGGCCGAGCGCGCTGCCGAACCCATCTACACCACGGCCGAGGACCTGGTCCACAGGCAGCTCGGTCGCCACATACACGCGCCCCGTCAACGCCACGACCCCCTCGACCCCGGACCGCCACGGACCGAACACCTCGACCGTGCCGTCCGGCTCGGGAAACTCACCTCGGGTTGCCGCAGCCAGGATCAGCCCGACCGAGTGCGTCATAAGTGCGCGCGGAACCCGCGGCCGGTCTTGCGGCCCAGGTAACCAGCGGTGACCAGCTGCTCGAGCAGCGGTGCCGGGGCGAATCCCGGCTCACGGAACTCGAGATAGAGGGCGCGTTGGATCGCCCATGCAACGTCCAGGCCAACCTCGTCGAGCACCTCGAACGGCCCCATCGGCAACCGGCACCCCAGCTTCATCGCGGTGTCGATGTCGTCGGCGCTGGCGTAGTTGTCCTGCAGCATCTTGACCGCGTCGTTGAGGTACGGGAACAGCAACGCGTTGACGATGAACCCGGCTCGGTCGCCGCAGAGCACAGAATGCATGCCGGCCCGGCGGCAGACGTCCTGCACGGTGGCGACGACGTTGGCGGCGGTGGACACCGTCCGGACAACCTCGACGAGCGACGTGGTCGGGGCCGGATCGAAGACGTGCATGCCCACGACGTCGGCGGGCCTCGACGTCGCCGCTGCGCACTCGATGACCGGGACGGTCGATGTCGCGGTCGCGAGGATCGCCCCAGGTTTGCAGATCTCGTCCAGCCCGGCGAAGAGCGCCTGCTTGGCGGGAACCTCCTCGGTCACGTCGTCGACGACGAGGTCGACCGAAGCGAGCTCGTCCAGTGCGCCGTCGCGCTCGACAGTCTTGACCTGGAAGTCAGCCGCTGCGAGTTCGGCGGCTATGCGTGTCGCTGAGGGGCCGGATCCGACGACGCCAATAGCACGAACGGCGCGGACCGGTGCATCCGGATGCCCGTCCGACGGCGTTCGATCGTCGTCCTCTACCACCGGCGAGCCCGGCGCCTGGTAGGTGTAGAAGCCGCGCCCGGTCTTGCGGCCGCGCATGCCGGCGGTGACCATCTGCCGCAGCACCGGTGCGGGCGCGTGTAAGCGCTCGCGGCCCTGCCGATACATCGTGTCCAGGATCTCGTAGGCCGTGTCAAGACCGATCAAATCGAGCAGCGCGAGCGGCCCCATCGGGTAGCCGCAGCCGAGCCGGATCGCGTCGTCGATGTCCTCGCGGGTCGCGTAACGCGCGTCGTACATCGCCGCTGCGTGGTTGAGGTATCCGAACAGCAGCGTATTGGCGATGAACCCGGCTCGATCGGCACACTCGACCGGCGCCTTGCCCAGGCGGCGCGCCAGCGCAGTCACATCGTCGACGACAGCTGGCTCGGTGACGACGGTGCGGACGACCTCGACGAAGTCCTGGATCGGCGCCGGGTTGAAAAAGTGCATGCCGACGACCCGGCGAGGCCGCTCGGTCGCGACGCTGATCTCGGTGACCGACAGCGACGACGTGTTCGTCGCCAGGATCGCGTCCGGCCCGACGATCTTGTCCAACCGGGTGAACATCTCCCGCTTGAGGTCAAGATGCTCGGGAACGGCCTCGACCACGAGCTCGCACGGTTCGAGCCCGTTCAGATCCGTCGTGAAGGTGATGCTGTCGAGAAGGCGCGATTGCTCGGCCGCGGTGAGCTTGCCGCGGCGCACCGCACGCTCGGTCGAGTCCTCCAGATGACTGCGGCCCCGATCGAGCGCCTCCTGGTCACGTTCGACGGCGACGACCGTCAGCCCGCTACGCGCGAAGACCTCGGCGATGCCCGCACCCATCGTGCCCAAGCCGACGACACCGACAGTCGAGAACTCGCGAGCCATGCCGCGAAGTCTTCCATGCGCGGTCAGAACAGCCGGGCGGCTGGGTCGTCGAGGCCGCGCAGCGCGTCGTAGTCGAGGGTCAGACAACTGATTCCGCGGTCGGATGCAAGCGTGCGCGCTTGCGGCCTGATTTCCTGGGCGGCGAACAGCCCGCGAACCGGCGCGAGCAACGGATCGCGGTTGAGCAAGTCGAGGTAACGGGTGAGCTGTTCGACTCCGTCGATCTCACCGCGCCGTTTGACCTCGACGGCGACCGTCGCACCGCTCTCGTCGCGGCAGAGCAGGTCGACCGGACCGATCGCGGTCGGGTATTCGCGCCGCACCAGACGCCAGCCGGCTCCGAGTGTTTGGACGTGGTCTGCCAGCAGCTGCTGGAGATGCGCCTCCACCCCGTCCTTCACCAGACCTGGATCGGTGCCGAGGTGGTGTGAGCTGTCGTGCAGCACCTCGTCGAGGGTGATCACCAACCGCTCACCGGCCGGGTTCGCAACCGTCCAGAAACCGTCGGCCTCCTCCAACCGGCACGGTGGGCTCATCCAGTTCAGCGGCTTGTAGGCGCGGTCGTCGGCATGAATCGAGACTGATCCGTCCGCCTTGACCAGGATCAGCCGGATCGCCATCGGCAGGTGCGCCGTCAGCCGCCCCACGTAGTCGACCTGGCAACGCGCGATGACGAGACGCACGCGCAGCGAGGTTAGCGGAAGTCCCGGCTGCGGACGCTGCCGCTGATCTGCAGCGGTGCGAGCCGCAACGCCAGCAGGTTGATGGCGCCGTCGCTGCGCTCCAGCCGCCCCTCGATGACCAGCGCGGGGGACTCGAGGGCCACCCGGCGATGCCGGTCCCAGGTCTGGCGTGGGCAGATGACGTTGACCATGCCGGTCTCGTCCTCGAGGTTCATGAAGACGACTCCGCCGGCCGTGGGCGGACGCTGGCGGTGGGTGACCAACCCACCCACCAACACCCGGGTGCCGTCGCCCGTCGTCGCCAGTGCCGCGGCCGGCAGGGCACCCCAGGCATCCAGTTGCGCCCGCACGTGCTGGACGGGGTGGCTGCTCGGCGAGGAGCCGGTTGCCCACAGGTCGGCGAACGTCGTTTCCGTCGGCGTCATGGGTGGCAACTCAGGCGCACTAGCACCCGGAGTGGTGCCTGGGAGCTGGTCGGGACGGGTGTCGGCCACCGCGCCGACTGCCCACAGCGCCTCCCGGCGGTCGAGGCCCAGGCAGCCGAACGCGCCGGCGGTGGCCAGCGCCTCCAGGGCGGGCAACGAGACCTGGACGCGTCGGACCAGGTCGTCCAGGTCGGCGTAGGGACGGCCGTCGGCGACCGCCTGCGCGGTGGTTTCGCCGAGATTGCGGACGCTCTGCAGGCCGAGCCGGATCGCCGGCTGCGGCTCGCTCGGCGCATGCGCGAGCCCGTCGGGTACCACGACGGCCTCCTCCAAGGTGGCCTTGACGGCGCTCGCGTTGAGGTCGACACCACGGATCTCGACGCCGTGCCGGCGGGCGTCGGCGATGAGCGTCTGCGGGGCGTAGAAGCCCATGGGTTGGTTGTTCAGCAACGCCGCGGTGAACGCTGCTGGGTAGTGGCGCTTGAGATAGGAGCTGGCGTAGACGAGGTAGCCGAAGCTGATCGCGTGTGACTCGGGAAAGCCGTAGCTGGCGAACCCGAACAGCTTGAGATAGAGGTCCTCGGCCACCTCCGGTGGGATGTCCCGCTCGGCCATGCCCTCGAGCAGGCGACCGCGCAGCGCCTCAATCCGCTCGGTCGAGCGCTTGGAGCTCATCGCTTGCCGGAGCTGGTCGGCCTCCATCGGGTCGAAGCCCGCGCAGTCGATCGCGAGCTGCATCATCTGCTCCTGGAACAGCGGCACACCCAGGGTGCGGGACAGCGCGTTCTGCATGCTCGGGTGCGGATAGCTGACCGCCTCCTGATCGTTCTTCCGGCGCAGATACGGGTGCACCGAGCCACCCTGGATCGGCCCTGGCCGGATCAGCGCCACCTCGACGACCAGGTCGTAGAACGTCTCCGGGTGCATCCGTGGCAACGTCGCCATCTGGGCCCGGGACTCGACCTGGAACACGCCGACCGAGTCGGCGTCGCACAGCATCGCGTATGTCGCCGGGTCCTCCTTCGGAATGGTGCTCAGATCCAACCGCCGACAGTGGTGAGCGTCGATGAGGTCAAACGCGTCGTGCAGGGCGGAGAGCATCCCCAGGCCGAGCAGGTCGAACTTGACCAGGCCGGCGGCGGCGCAGTCGTCTTTGTCCCACTGCAAGACACTCCGGTTGGGCATGGTGGCCCACTCGACCGGGCAGACCTCGCCGATCGGACGATCACACAGCACCATGCCACCGGAGTGGATCGACAGGTGCCGCGGCAGCCGCTGCAGCTTCGCGACCAGGGCGGCCAACAGCGGGGGCAGATCCGCATCGTCCGCCGCTTCCGGCGGCAATGGTTTGGCCGGCTCCTTCTCTCCGCGCGGGCCTACTTGGGGGCCGAGGCGGAAGTCCAGCCGACGGCTCCACGCATCGGCCTGACCTGGGCTGTACCCGAGCGCCCGGGCGACGTCGCGCACTGCCATCTTCGGTCGGTAGGTGTTGACGTTGGCAACCTGAGCGGCGCGGTCGCGTCCGTATTGCCGGTAGACGTGCTGGATGACCTCCTCACGGCGGCCGTTCTCGATGTCCACGTCGATATCCGGCGGGCCGTCCCGCCCGGTGGACAGAAACCGCTCGAACAACAGCTGGTGGTAGATCGGGTCCACACTGGTGATGCCCAGCGCGTAGCAGACCGCCGAGTTGGCCGCCGACCCACGGCCCTGGCACAGGATGCCCTGCTCGCGACAGAACTGAGTGATCTCGTGGACGATGAGGAAGTAGCCGGGGAAACCCAGCTGTTCGATGACCGCGAGCTCGTGGTCGAGTTGCTGGTAGGCCTGCTTCGTCGCTGGCGTGCCGCGCGGGCCGTAGCGCGTCCAGGCCCCCTTGGCGACCAGGTACCGCAGCCAACTCGCATCGGAGTGGCCTTCGCCGACGGTGCGGTCAGGCAGGTTCGGGGCGACCACCCGGAAGTCGAAGACACACTCGCGGGCGAGCTCGACGGTGGCCTCGCGCACGCCAGGGAACCGGGCCAGCCGGGCGGCCATCTCGTGCCCGGAGCGGATATGAGCGGTGCCGTTCGCCGGCAACCAGCCGGTCATGTCGTCGAGGCTGCTGCGCGCCCGTACCGCCGCGAGCACTTGAGCCAGGAGGGCATCAGCCGGAGTGGCGTAGTGGACGTTGTTCGACGCGACCACGCCCACGCCCACCCGGCCGGCCAGCTCGAACAGCGCGTCGTTGCGGGCGTCGTCAAGAGGTTGGTCGTGGTCGATGAGCTCGACCTTGAGGTTGTCGCGGCCGAACATCTCGACCAGCGTGTGGAGTTCGGATTCCGCTGCTTCCAGGCCGCCTTTCGCGAGCGCTGCCGGCACCGAGCCCTTGCGGCAGCCGGTGAGCACGACCCAGTGCCCGGCGTGCGCGTTCGCCAGCTCGCCGTCGTCGTAGACCGGACGGCCCTTCTCCCCGCCGCGCATTTGGGCGGTGCTGATGGCGCTGGACAGCCGGCTGTAACCCTCGGCGTCACGGGCGAGCACCAGCAGGTGACGCCCCTCCGGATCCGGCCGGCCGGTCTGGCGTTCGGTGAGATCCAGGCTCAGTTCCGCGCCGAACACCGTCCCTATCCCAGTACCTCGTGCCGCCTCAGCCAGCCGGACCACCCCGTACATGCCGTCGTGGTCGGTGATCGCGAGCGCCTCTACGCCGAGCCGGGCCGCCTCTGCCACCAGGCCGTCCGGGTCACTGGCGCCGTCGAGAAAGCTGTAGGAGGAGTGGCAATGCAGCTCGGCCCAGGCCGGTCCGGGTGGTGTCGGCGGTTGGGGGACGTGCTCAGCTGGCTCTGCTGCGGAGTGCCGCAAAGGTCCAGGCTGCTCCGACGGCTGCTGCCTCGCCGGCTCCCCCGGCGCCGCCCAGGACAGGCGACGCTCGAATTCCTTCCACGGAATCGGTGGGTTGTGCCAGCCCATGATCGTCTGGTCCGTACCCAGTTAGAACGGGGGAATGTCGGCGGCTGGCTGCAGGCGATCGGCCGAGTCTGGTGGGTCGGGATCGCTCGGCGTCGGGTCAGGGTCGCCGGCGGCTGGTTCGGGCTGGAGGATGGGCCCGAGGGGGTCGGGGGTGATGGTGTACGTGTGTCCGGCAGGGCTGGTGAATTCGAATCGGCCGGGAGCCGGTTGTCGCACTGTCCACCGGCTGTGGTGTTTGCCGATGTGGTGGTTTTCGCAGAACGGGCCGAGGTTGCCGACCGCGGTCGGCCCGTACGGGTACTCAATCGTGTGGTCGAGGTCGCAGGCCGAGGCAGGCCGGTCGCAGCCAGGCCACCGGCAGGTGCGGTCCCTTGCGGTGACGTGATCAGCTAGATCCGGCGGCGGGGTGTACCGGGTGCGGCCGTAGTCGAGCAGCGCCCCGCTGACCGGGTCGGTGACCAGCCGACGCCAGGTGCCATAGCCGGCCAGTCGCCGGGCCACCTCGCCCGGGATCGGGCCATACCCGGCCAGGTGCCCGGGCTGGTCGTCCAGGCCGAGCAGCATGCTGATCGGCACGGTGACCTGCACGGCGACAGGGCGGCGGTGCCGGCCGTCGAGGCGTTGTCCGCACGGGCAGCCGCCCAGCCGTCCGGTAGCCAAAGCCAGCCAGCCCATTTGGGCCAGCGCGTCCGCCCGCCGCTGCGCCAGGGTGCGCCCGTCGTCGGGGTCGGTGCGCTTGCTCGCCGCGGCGGCGGCCGCCACGGCGGTTTCGATCGCGGCCGCGTCGGCGGCCGGCAGGTAGGCCTCCAGCCAGGCCATCCCGTCCTTCGCCGGGGTGACCCGCACGAACCGGTTGTCTGTGGCCTTCTCCGCCTGGGCGGCCATGGTCTGCGGGTCCAACCGGTGCAGGGCTCGGATGATCATCCGGCGCAGTTGAGGCGCGGTCAACTCCTCGGCCCGCTCCAGCACCTCGGCCTCCACCGTGCGGGCCAGTCCCAGGTCGTGCCCGCGCAACGCGGCGGCGATCACCTCGGCCCGGTGGGCATCGATCCGGCCCTGCTCCAACGCGGCGCCGGTGGCCGGCAGGTCCGCACACCAGACCTGGGCCCGGGCGGCGAGGCCCTCACCGTCGCGGGGGGTCAACGTCAGCCGGGCGGCGACCTCGAGGCCGGTGACCCGCAGCGGGCTCATCGACTCGATCTGCTGCCCGGACGCCGCCGGCGCCATCTCCGCCCGACGGGACAGTTCCATGATCACGGTGGCCTGTTTCGCCGCCGCCCAGGACCCGATCCGCTGCCAACCGGCGACGGTCTCCACCAGCTCATACGCCCCCACCTCCGGCAGGTTCGCAGCGTCCAAGATGGTGGCCAGTTCGGGTCCGGGCGCCATGTCCTCCACGCTGGGCAGGCGCTCGGGCACCAACACCGACGGCTCGGCCACGTCGGCCGGACCAGCCGGCGGGGATTCTTCTCCGGGTGGAATCTGCCCGCCGGCGGCGGGCTCGGCGTCCAGGGCGGCGAACAACGCCGCTGCGTCAACGTCGGGGTCTGGGCCGAACAGCGCCTCCTCCACCGGATCCCACACCAACCCACCCGCCTCGATGCCCTCTACCAGCGCCGCCAACCGCACCGGATCCACCGCCCCCGGCCGCAACGGCATGACGTGGCCATAGTCGACACCCGCGCCCTCGCGGGGTGTCTGGCCTTCCGCTGTATCGAACATGTGTTCGAGCATAGCAAGGACGCCTGACAAGCAAAACCCTTGTGGCACCTCTGGGGACAACCGTCCCAGAATCCAGGGATCCTTCGACAGACTCAGCGGCCAGCGACCCGGCAACGAAGACGCCGCCGCGGCGGCAGACTGGAGCTGTGGGTCGTACCGCCCTCGGGTTCTGCAATCGAACCGGCTCCGCCAGTGCCGTCGCCATCGGCGAGGATGGAACGAACCAGCTGGCGATGCTCGGTCGGTGGGAAATCGACCTCACCGACAATCGCGTCCCAGCCCAGGTCTTCCATGCAGTCGAAGGCTGGGACTTGTCGACGGCCGTGCCGCACGTCGAGAAAGCGATCAAGATCGTACGCCAGGTAGCGGTGCGGCGCCTCGGCGAACTGATCGGGGGCCTGCCGGACGTGGTGGCTGTGGGCGTCATCGGCAGAGACACGGACCGGCCGATCCCGGTAGCAAAGGCACTGACCGCGCACCCGCTCATGCACGCCGCCGAGGGAGAGCTGTATCGCGACGCACTCGTCGACGCAGCAACCGAAACACCGCTGGACGTCAGCCAGATTCCACGATGGCGCGCCGATGAACTGCTCCAGGATGCGGTCATTGCGGAGATCGTCGCAGGACTTGGCGCGCAGGTGGGACCGCCGTGGCGCAAGGAGCAGAAGCGCGCGGCCGTCGCGGCGTTGACTGCTCTCCGTGCAGTCAACTTCAATCAAGATTCTCGATCGTGATCTTCTCGATCTCATCGGCGACGTCGAGCCCGAACACACGCGAATAGAAATACGACTCGGCCTCGAGCGCCCGCTTGATGTTCTCTGCGTTGCGAAAGCCGTGTTGCTCCCCTTGGAAGGTTACATATGCGGTCGGCAATCCCTTGTTCCGGACGGCGACGAACATCGCCTCCGACTGGTTGGGCGGCACGACCGGGTCATCGAGACCCTGCAGCAAGATCAGCGGTGCCGAGATCTGGTCGGCGAAGTGAATCGGCGAGCGTTTGACGTACAGGTCGCGACGTTCCGGGTATGGCCCGATCAGGTTGTCGAGGTAACGCGACTCGAATTTATGAGTCTCTTTCGCCAGGGCTTCGATGTCGCTCACCCCGTAGTAGCTCGCACCGGCTGTGAACACATCGCGGAAGGTGAGCGCGCATAGGGTCGTGTAGCCGCCCGCACTGCCACCCGTTATCGCCATGCGGTCGCCGTCTACCAGCTTCTGTCGAACGAGGAAGCGGGCGCCGTTCACGCAATCGTCCACATCGACGACACCCCATTGCCCGTTCAGCCGCTCACGGTAATCCCGGCCGTATCCAGTGCTGCCGCCGTAGTTCACGTCGAGCACGGCGAAGCCGCGACTGGTCCAGAACTGGATCGGCAAGCACAGCCCAACAGAGGCCGCCGCGGTTGGCCCGCCATGGCTCATGACAACGGCCGGTGGACGTTCGCCAGGCGGCGCAGCGAAGTCCCTGTTCTTCGGGGCATAAAAGAAAGCGTGCGCCGTCAAGCCGTTCTCAGTGGGGTACTCGATCGGCTGCGCGACCGAGATGTAGCCCGGGTCTATCGCCAGCTCACTGGATCGCCACAATGTCGTGAACGAATCGGAGCTGACCTCCCATTGCACGACTTCCGAGAAGTTCGTGCGTGTTTCGCCGATAAACGTAACGTTCTGCTGGGTCGCGCGGAGGACCTTGATCGTGTTGTAGGGCGATTCGATTTCGCGCAGCTCGTGCGTCTGCATGTCCAGCTCTGCCAGCCGCGTCATTCCATCCTGCACGAGAGCACATGCGATCAAGGAAGGCTGGACAAACGCATAGAAACTCTGCCCGAACACCCACTGCGGTCCGCCGAACTCGGCATCCATCGGATACAGCGCCTCGGTCCGGCCGTCCTGAAACCGATAAAGGTTCCACCAACCGGTCCGATCGGAGCTGAAGTGCAGTACGCCATCCGGCGACCATTCCGGCTGGCCGATCGACTCGCGTTCGCCGCCTGCCACCAGCTGGTGGTTCACCAGCGACCCGTCGGCATGCACATCGGCCAGCCACAGCTCGGTGCCGTCCCATGGCATGTTGGGGTGGTTCCAGGTGAGCCATACCAACCTCGTTCCGTCCGGGTCGAGGCGTGGTGTCGAGTAGAAGTCACGTCCACTCTCCAGCACCTGGCCGCCGGCTTCGTCGCCGGCGCAATCCACACTCACGATGGCGTTGACCGCCTCGCCGCCGGCCGTGTGGTCCTCGCGCACACAGATCAGCCGGCCGCGAGGTGCGTCGACCACGGCGTCCGCGAACCGATGCCTCGCGTCCGACTCCGGTGTGATCGGAACCGGCTCACCCGGTTCGGCCAGGCGATATAGCCGCTGGTCACGAAAGTCGGCGAAGTAGACGACGCCCGCACGGACGGCATACGCACCGCCGCCGTACTCGTGCACCCGTGTGCGCACATCGAACGTCGTCGGCACGACGTCTGCCATCTCGCCGCCACGCCAGCGGACCAGGACGTTGCGACCGTCTTCAGCCGGCCGACTCTCGACCCAGTACACGTCGTCTCCGTCCAGCGACACCTGACCGAGATGAATCTCGCCTGCGGCGACGAGGCCGGCGGTGATCGGCGATTTCCAGGTGCCGTACGGAGCGGTGACGGTCACGTGCGGATCATATGTAGCTCGCCTCGACCTGCCACCGCCCACGATGCAGGACCAGCAGCCACGCCCGGCCGTCCGCCGTGCACACCTGGAAGCGGACGTGGCGACGGGCGAGTTCGGTGTCCCACCAATGCTCGACCGACGGCCACGGGCCGGTCCAGCCGATCACCGCCAGCGTTGGACCGCCAGACAACGACAGGGCAGCCGGTGCCGACGAGACCTCGCTGCGTCCGCTGACCGTTACGGGCCGACCGTCAACGTCGGTGACAGCGACGGGCACCGGCGAGGAATGAACGACAGCAGGAAAAGGCTCGGGCACCCGGCCCGGCCATGGTCCCTCGGCGGGCAGCCGTGGCTCGAGCCGGTCTCCCCACGGCACCCGCAGGACCTGCTCGGCCGGCCCACGGCCACCAGCCAACACCGGTGTGGTCACCCCGGGATGGCCGAGCATCGCCTGCACGCGGGTGGCTGCGCGGTCGATCCGGTCGTCGGCCACCCCCGGCCCCCACAGCGCGAGTTGGTGGCCACTGCCCTGAACCAGTTGGTCCGGAGCCAGCCGCAGTAACACCACGCCCCCGACCAGAGCATCGGCCGAGCCCGGTTCGTCGACCCGCCACGCGTCGAGTTGCCAGCGCACCCGCTCGGCCACCGCCGACGATGAGAGCAGCCCGTCGTGCCGCCACAGCCGCGACCTGCTCCGCCCGTCCTCGGTCGTCACCTCCACTTCGACCCGAACGCAGGACAACCCCCGGGTGGCGAGGTTGGCATGCAACTGGTCAGCCAGGCTCTTGGCGGCGAACACCACCGACTCGGACTGCTCCACCGGCGGATCGAGCTTCAGCACCGCGGCCAGGTCCTCACCCGGTGCCCGGGTGGCCGGAGGTCTCGGTTCGCGACCGCTGGCCAGCCGGTGCGCCGCCGCGGCATCGACCCCGAACCTGGTCAGGACGTCACCCGACGGCAGCGCGGCAAACTTTCCCAAAGTCCGGATGCCCAGCCGATGCAGCAGCCCTACCAGCTCCAGCTCATCGGGGAGGATGCGCACGACACTCAACGCGGAGAGCGGGTGCGGGGCGAGGAACCGGGCGGTCTCCCCCGAGGGAACCACGATCCCGGCCGGCTCCACCTGCGCCGCCAGCACCGCCGCGAACACCCCGTCGGCCACCCCGACTGCGCACTCGAAACCCCGCGCCGTCACTGCCGCACAAACGAGATCGACCAGCACCTGCTCGCCGCCGAAGTAGCGCGACGGCCCCCGCGCGGGCACCGCGCACAAGCCCGGCCGCACTACCTCGACCCGCGGGCAGAACGACTCGACGACCGACGCCACCTGCTCGAAGCACCGGGCCTGGACCTGCGGCTCCTCGGCGTGCACCGCAAGACCCGGACAGTGTCGCTGCGCGTCGCGTAACCGTTGGCCCCGCCGGACGCCGGACTCCCGGGCTGCCGACGTACACGCCGTGATCCGCCCGCCCGCCACGACCGCGGCCGGCGTATCCGCGTCGGCGCCGACTGCGACAACCGGCCAGTCCGGGCACCACACCACAAGCGTCCGTGCGCTCATCCGGCTTCCTCGACCGGGACGAGATCGGCCAGGCCAATCGAGCCGTCCGGACCCGGCAACCATAGCCATGCCTTTCGCGGTGGGCCCTTCCCCTCGACCACTACTTGGACCCGACGTCCGCGGAGATGTCCGTGCCCGTCGGAAAGGCCGGTCCACAGCGACGACGCCACCCGCAGTTTTACCTGGGAGCCCTCCCAGGAACCCGTCACGACCAGCACGGCGCCGTGGCGGCGAGCGTGCGCCGTCAGCCGTCGTACTTGCACCGCCGACGGAGGCATGGGCGGGCGGAGCAGCACCAACTCGACCGCATTGAGCATGGTGGCCACGACCTCCGGCCATCGCTCGCCCGGCTCGTCGACCAGCAGCAGCCGCTGCGGATCCACCCCCATTGCGACGGCCGCCAGGACACCGAGATCCGGCATACCGACGGCCGCGCACCATCCCCCGTCGGCCGACACTCCAGCCGCCAGCGCCGTTGCCAGCGCTCCAGCGCTGTCGACCGACACCACCTGGCCGCGGCGCAGCCCGGGCAGGACACCGTGCAACGCCGGCAGTACTGGCAGCAGGTCTGGCTCCGCGACAACGGCGTCGGGAGTCGGAGCCAGCAGTGCCGCCATGACTTCACTATCGAACGTTTGTTCGAATCAGTCAAGAGGCCGGGTCTAGCTGCGGACGAGCACGCTTCCGAACACCGTTCTGGCACGGACTCGCACGACTGGCGCCGACCCGATCGATGCTGGCCTGCGGACGTCCACCTTCTTCCGACCAAACACCGAGAACCCGGTCAGCTCCACGATGACTCCGTCGGGAACAACGACGTCGATGTCGCCAAACGGGGCCACGGCCCGTATCTCCACTTCGCCGGCTGGCACAGCCGCCTCCCGCAGATCCAGCTCGACATCACCGAACACGGTCACCGGTGAGATCGTGCCTTCGGCGCGCCACCAGCCACTGCGCGCCACGTTGGCGAACACAGAAACCATTCGATGAGGCTGTACCCGCTGTGTGCGCGGCGCACTAGATGACCGTTCGGGTAGATCGGCGGTGATCCTGGCGAGCTCACCGTGCGTCTGGGCGGAATAAGCGGCCTCGGTTCGCGTGGTCAACTCCCCCAGCGTGAGGCGTCCCTCGACGGATGCTGCCCGCAAGCGCTCGACTGCCGCTTCCCGTTCGCTGTCCGACGCACGCACGTCGTCGGGGTCGGTCACCTGGACAACGCTAGTGTGCGCTCGGTGTCTGAGCGCGGCTCGGTGCGCGTCAGACTGTGGGTTGGTTCACCACGAAGATGCAGAACGGATGTCCGGCAGGATCGGCGTAGACGCGTAGAAGCTCCTCCGGATCGTCGGAGCGGTCGTAGAGCAGTCGGGCGCCGAGAGCCAAAGCCCGCTCGTGTTGGACCTCGAGCTCCGCTGCCGTCGGCACCGTCAGGTCCAGATGCAATTGCTGCGGGATCGGGCCCTCCGGCCGGGTCACCTCCGGCAGCACCGCCACCTGTTGGAACGCCAAGCGGGGATTTCCGGCGGCGTCCCGCAGGCACAACCAGTCCTGACCCGCCGTGTCCGGCTCTCCGGGAGCTGGCGGCTTATCCCCGGGCCGATACCGCAAGCCCAACAACTGACGGTAGAACTCCGCCAGCACCCGCGCATCGGTGCAGTCAAGGACCGAGAGCTGCGGGAATCGTTGATCCACCCGCACAGGAACGTCCTCGGCGTCGAGCCGTCACAGTACGCTCGTCCCGTGGGCGTGCTCGTCAGCCTCGCAGCGGTCCTCGCGGTGCCGACAGACCTGCACGGCGGCGTCACCGCAGTGTTCGCCGTAGCCGTGTTGGCGGCCGTGACCGCTGTCCTGCTGGCGGTCGCCACGCAGGCAGCACGACCGCCTCGACTGTCCTGGTCTGCGCTTCGCTCGGCGGCCCGTCAACGGTCGGAGCAGACCATCTTCCTCCGGCTGCGCGATCCGGACGCTGCCGGGCGGCCGCAACCCCGAGCACCCGCTGTGCAGCCAACGGCCGGGTAGGGCTCTCACACCCACTCGCGCCGTCTCGTCGACCGTTCCCATCCGACGAGGGGCTGACCCATGTACTCCTTTACTCCCATCGCGGCCGCGATCGGCGCCTTGCACACCGTCGTCACTGGCCTGGTCTCGATCCTCGATCCGTTCCTCGGCGCGGCCAGCGCAGCCACCGCAATCGTCGCGCTCGTCGTCGCTATCCGGGTCCTGCTCATCCCGCTGGGCTATGCCCAAGTCCGTGCCGAACAGATAAGGAGTCGCCTGGCGCCGAACGTTCGCGAGATCCAACGCAAGTACCGAAACAATCCCGAACGGATGCGCCGCGAGCTCTCCGCGCTCTACGCCCGCGAGCAGACCACCCCGCTGGCCGGCTGCCTACCCGCCCTGGCTCAAGCCCCCGTCTTCACGGTGCTCTATGGACTGTTCCTCGTCGAGGAGATCGACGGACGTGCCAACGGCCTGCTTGGCCAGACGATTGCCGGCCTGCCGCTCGGGGCCCACCTCGCCGACGTGGCCACCGATCCGCACGTCCTGGTCTTCGCCACGCTCCTGGCGCTCATCGGGCTGGTGTCCTGGATGACCCGTCGGATCAGCCCAAGGGTCGACGTCCGCGGAGCCGGACTGATCAGCTGGCTGCCGTTCGGGACGTTGGCGATCGCGGCGTTCGTGCCGCTCGCCGCTGGGATATACCTGCTCGCGAGCACGGCGTGGACGGTTGGCGAGCGGGTGATCCTGCGTCGCGTCCTTGCCCGGCAGGGATCCGGCTAACTCTCCAGCGGCGGCTTCTGCCGCCGCCCGGTGGCTTGCTCCCAGGCCGTGAGCTGCCGCTCGAGGGCTTTCATGATCTCGAACACCTGGCTCGGCGGCACCCGGACCCGGGACACGATCTGCGCCTGGGCCGTCGTGACCTTCGTGCCGTCGTCTCCTTCGACCAACGTCGGTGGTCGGGCCAGCGCGGCGAAGTCGAACGTGAAGACGTCATTGGTGTGCCACACGCTCACGAAGTCCGCGTACACGCCGGGGACCTGCTCGTCGGGCATCGACACTCGCATTTGCGGCTGGCTCATGGTCCAAGAATGCCAACCTCATTCCGTGGCCAGGGCCCGTTTGGGCAGAACACGCCACCAGCGGCGAGGGGTCCGGCGGCCGCCGGCCAGGCCGGTGCGGCCCTGCCTGGCCTTATCGACCAGCCGCTGGTGCGCGGCCTGGGCGACGAGTTCGGCGTGGCCAGCTCAGCCACCTGGTTTGCCATGTCCGGGTGCACGGTGTCCTACCTTGACGTGTTCCGACTCTCGACTGCCAGCTTCGTCGTGCCGACGCTCGCGCACATCCGTGCCGACCACTGATCCGGCAACGGAATCGACCACGGAGTCGGGGCGGCTTCGCCTTCGCGGGCACAATGGCCGCATGGCTCAGCCCAGGATTCAATCGGGCATCTCGGGGAGATGGAAGTGCTCGACGCGCTCGGCGAGCATCTGAGCAACGCCGAAATCGGGGCCAAGCTGTTCATCTCGGTGCGCACCGTCGAGAGTCACGTGTCGTCCCTGCTGCGCAAGCTCGGCGCGACGGACCGGCGCGAGCTGGCGGAGCTTTGGACGCGCTGACCGGAGCGCAGGCCGGACTGGGCATGGTCACCGAGGCTGCCCGAGCCGCACGTCGCCGAAAACGCGTCCAGTAGCTCGTACCCGACGGCCGGCCTGCCCGCTCCCACCCCTCGCGGAACCGCTCACTGGCGACGCGGACATTGTTGACATTTCCGGCCCATGGCGTCGGTCACGATCACCTGTGCGGTAGCCAGATCGCCCTTCCTCGACGACCATGCCTGCTGCCATCGCCATGGCATGCGGCCTCGCCGGCGACGACGCCGCCCGCGCCGACTGGCTGGCCATGGTCGACGCCTTGGGTGTTTCCGCCGAGCGGCTGGCCGGCTACGGTGCCACCTTTGACGCCATCGTGTTCTTGCACCGCGGTCAACACCGGCAGGCCTTTGATCGACTGGCCGGCGAGCCGGAGGATCTGCGACGCTGGATCAGCGGGCTGTGGCGCCAATGGTTTGCCGCGCTGAAGGGCGAAGCCGCGGTCCTCACCCGCCAATTCGACGCCCGTGAACGGCTGGAGCGAGCCCACGCCATCGCCGTTGGCAACCCGATCGCGACAACCATCGTCGACCGGGCGGCCGCGCTACGTGCAGACAACCATGACGGGTTGCTGGCAGCTGCCGCCGCGTTCGCTGCGGCCGAATGCCCTTACCAGCAGGCCCGAACCCTGACGCCCGCCGGCGGAGCGGCGGAGGTCGAGGGCCTCGCCCTGATGGCTGCCCTCGGGGTCGCCGCGCCTTGAGCAGGGAACACGATGCCGACCGTATGCGGCGCGTGGCCGCAGCGGTAATTGCGCACAGGGCTCGTGAAACGCATACCGGGAGAACAAGCAACGAGGGTTCTCGACCTGGGTGTCCAGGACACACCGCCCGGCTCGGCCGTCGCTGCACTCGCCGCCCGGTGTGATGGCACAGTCGACCTATCGGGAAACCGTGGTGGCATGGACTCTGCGGGGCGCGCCGCACGTTGTCCGCAGATCGAACCTTGGCTGGTGGATATCGGCGCTCCGGGCTCGACGAGAGGATCTCGCAGCCAGGCTGTACGACTACGGTTCGCGCCTCCTGCGCGACGGAGGGAGCCCGCTCGAAGGGCTCGCACAGACGGAGTCCGCGATGAGACAGGTGCTCCGCAGACGCACCCTGACGCGGTCGGAGCTTTCGACAGAGGTCACCAAGCTCGGCGCCGACCCGTACCGCCCCGTACTGCACGCGCTGCCGGGTCGTCCACGTCCGAGGAGAACCTGTTCCGCTTCGGAGCACTTCAGGCGGGCGCCGTCGTGCTTAGTGACGGCCGGACGACGACGCTGAAACTCGCCGACGACGAACCAACAGCCGTGCCGGCGAGTGCTCGCGACGAGCTCGCCCGGCGGTTCGCCATCCTTGCCGAACCCGCAGATCCAGCCCATCTGGCCGGCTGGCTACCAACGAGTCCGGCTGCGGCCAACCGCATGTGGGCAACCGCTCACGCAGCTGCGGCGGCAAGGAACCGGCCCGAGACACACACCGTGTCGGGGGTCCGGCTGCTACAACCGAACGACCCGCTGCTGCGTCTGGTCGACCGTGAACTGCTCACGCCCGATGCCGCGCATCGCAAAGAGCTGTTCGGCCCGTTGGTGCGCAGGGCGCGCTCCTGGAAAAAAACTCACTGGTACATGGCGGGCAAAAGCAACGGGCAGCCGGCTGGCAGTCTCCGCACACATGTGGCGCAAGCTGACGCGTCGGCAGCAGCAGAGACTCCTGGCCGAGGCGAAACACCTGGCTGATGCGCGCGGAGCGCGGTTGGTATCCGTCGACTGACGGGATCGTTGGCCGGAACGACTAACGTCGACGCTCGTGCCCTACCCGCCCGCGCCCCGTGGCGACGATGCCGACGTCTTGCACGGGGTAACGATCCCGGACCCTTACCGTCGCCTGGAGGATCCCGACGACCCGGAGACAATCGAGTGGTCACGCGCGCAAGCAGAATTGCTGGCGGCGCACCGGACCGGTTGGGCGGATCGGGCCCGTCTTCGCGAGCGGCTCGCTGAGCTGCTCGCTGCGGGATCCATCAGTACCCCTGCGTGGCGAGTCGAGCGGGCGTTCTTCACTCGGCGGACTGCAGACCAGGAGCATGCGGTGCTGCTGACCATCGACCCGGAAGGAACGGAGCGCACACTGGTCGACCCGAGCGTCATCGATCCCAGCGGGGCGACAACGCTCGACAGCTGGCAGCCGTCGCAGCAGGGCGACCTGCTCGCATACCAGTTGTCGGTCGGCGGGACGGAGGAGTCGGTGCTGCGCGTCCTGGACGTGTTAAACGGCCAGGACGTGGACGGGCCGATCGACCGGGCGCGCTATTCACCCGTCGCCTGGCTGCCGGACGGGAAGGCCTTCTACTACGTCCGCAGGCTCCCTGCTGACGCGGTACCGGACGGCGAGGAGCAGTTCCATCGGCGGGTGTACCTGCACCGGCTCGGCACCGAACCGGAACACGACGTCGAGGTGTTCGGCGCGGGCCAGCCGAAGACCAGTTACTTCGGTGTGTCAATGAGCCGGGACGGCCGCTGGCTGGTGGTGACCGCTTCGGTAGGAACCGCACCGCGAAACGACGCGTGGCTCGCAGATGTCTCAGCAACCGAGCCCGCCGCGCCAGAGCTGCGACCGATCCACGTCGATGTCGACGCTCGGGCCTTTCCCCACGTGGGACGCGACGGGCGGCTTTATATCTGGACGGATCGGGACGCTTCACGCGGCCGGCTGGCAATTGCCGATCCGGCTGATCCAGACCTGCAGATGTGGCAGGACCTGTTGACCGAAGACGCCGAGGCCGTGCTGGAGGACTATGCGATCCTCGACGATCTCGATCGTCCGGTGCTTCTGGCGAACTGGACCCGACACGGACTGTCCGAGATCACGGTGCACGATCTCGGCAGCGGCGCCCGCATTGCTGCCGTGGACCTGCCTGGGCTGGGCAGCATTGGGGGGCTCTCCGAACGGCCGGAGGGCGGTCACGAGGCGTGGTTCGCCTACACCGACCACACCACTCCGGTGATGGTCCTGCACTTCGACGCGAGCACCGACGAGCTCACGACCTGGGCGGAAAGCCCCGGCACGGTGTCCGTGCCCGCGGTGCGGTCCAGGCAGGTGATCTACCCCTCGTCGGACGGCACCGAGGTACGCATGGTCGTCGTATCTCCCGTCATGGCCACCGACGGCCCGGACCAGCCCAAGCCCACCGTGCTCTACGGATACGGCGGCTTCGGGCTCGCGATGACCCCCGCATACTCCGCCAGCATTCTCGCCTGGGTCGAATCAGGTGGTGTGTGGGCGGCACCCGGCCTCCGCGGCGGAGGTGAGGCGGGTGAGAGTTGGCACCGCGCCGGGATGCGCGAGCACAAACAGAATTGCTTCGACGACTTCCTAGCCGCCGCCGAATACCTCATCGACGCGGGTTGGACGACACCCGAACTGCTTGCCATCGAAGGCGGCTCCAACGGTGGTCTGCTCGTGGGTGCGGCACTGACCCAGCATCCGGAGCTCTACCGGGCAGTGGTCTGCTCTGCGCCGCTACTGGACATGGTGCGGTACGAGAAGTTCGGCTTGGGAGCCACGTGGTCCGACGAGTACGGCAGCGCCGAGGATCCCACCGAACTCGGCTGGCTGTTGTCCTACTCGCCTTATCACCACGTCCGCGACGGGGTGGCCTATCCGGCAGTGCTGTTCACCGTCTTCGACGGCGACACCCGCGTGGACACCATGCACGCCCGGAAGATGTGCGCCGCCCTACAGGCCGCCACCGCCGCCGACGCGGCCACCCACGCGATTCTGCTGAGAGCCGAACGCGAGGTCGGGCACGGTGCCCGAGCGATCTCACGGACAGTGGAGCTCGCCGCCGACCAGCTTGCGTTCCTCGCCGCGCACCTGGGCTAGCGTGCGCACGTGAACGAGCCCGAGCGCTTCACCCAGGAGTGGTGGACCGACGTCCTGCTCGACAATCCACTCAAGCTTCTCGGCCTGCTCATCCTCGCCGTGGTCGTGCGCTACCTGGCGCACCGGCTGATCGACCGATTTGTCGCGCGGGCATCAGCGGCTGAACCGCCGGATCGGCTGCTCGGATCGCGACGTGCCGCCCGCATTGTGCTCGGCAGCACGGGGGTCTACTCCGAGCGGCGGGCGCTGCGGGCGGCGACGCTCGGGTCGCTGCTCAAGAGCATGGTCACCGTGGTCATCGGCGTGATCGTGGTGGTGATGGGCCTGGAAATACTCGGCTACCCGATTGGCCCGCTGGTGGCGTCGGCCGGCGTTCTCGGCGTTGCACTCGGCTTCGGTGCGCAGAACCTGGTCAAGGATTTCCTCAACGGGATATTCATGCTGCTGGAGGACCAGTACGGCGTCGGCGATGTCATCGACATGGGACCCGCGAGCGGCACCGTCGAGGCGGTAGGACTACGGGTCACCCGGATGCGGGACGTCGACGGAACGGTCTGGTACGTACGCAACGGTGAGGTCGACCGAGTCGGGAACTCCAGCCACGGGTGGGCCAGGACGGTGCTCGACGTGCCGGTCGCCTATGGCGAGGACAGCGAGCGAGCGCGGGCACTCATCGAGCACGTGGCTTCGGAGCTCGCTTCCGACCCGGAATGGAGTGCGCACGTCCTCGAAGACCCGGAGATCTGGGGCGTCGAGGACGTTCAAGCAGACGCGTACTTGCTGCGTTTGGTGGTGAAGACGGAGCCGCTTCAGCAATGGCCCCTCGCCCGGGAGCTGCGCGAGCGGATCATGCGCACGTTCACCGCCGAGGGCGTGGAGATCTCGAGCGCCAGGCCCGAGTGACCAACTCAGCCGAGCCAAGTTTGCGGCTGGAGCGGGTGGTCACACGCCAGTCGCCGCCTACTGCGCGGACGGCAGCCTCCGAGAGACACTCCCATCATGCCACCTGGAATAGCCGCGCCATCCGGTTCTACAACCTTCGAGACCCTGCCTGCCACGGGACGAGTGCACGGCGTCGGGGCCGGACCGGTGGGCCTTCTGCTCACGGCACACTCCAGTCGATGGAGGGGTTTTCCGTACGTCTCTATGAGAAGCGACGCGATTACTCGCGCACCCGGATGGTTCAGCTCGCTGAGTACCTCGTGGCGGACTCAGTTGAGAGTTACCGTACCGATTACATCGATGGAGACAACGTCGAGGCCATCTTCGATCCTCAGGAGCTTGAAGAGGACCTAGCGTTCAGAAAATCCATTCCTGCGGACCTGATGGCACTTCTTCGCCAATGGGCACTGGGGTTCCGTCCGCTCAACGCCATCGAGCGCGCTCTTAGCGACTTGATCAATGCGCGCGGTTCAAATGGGGTGCAGCGCACCCTCGGCGTCGTAAGGGCGCAGGACGCGATGGCGATGCTCGAGCCGGGAGACATCCTGATCGACTGCACGGGCAGCAGATCCGTGCTTCGAGATCACCTCGCGCCTGGCTCCGGGGTGGATGAAGCCGCCAACACGCTAAACATCCGGCTCGAATACGCGCTCGTCGTCACCTTCCTGTACGGCAAGTGTACGCATGCAACGAGTATTGCAAGTACTACAAGAACATCGAGAATGTGCTTTACAAGTTCATTCCGGCGGTCCACCGCACATACTACGACGGCAGCATCACGCACGTGACGGGCATCGTCAAAATCACTGCCGAGGACTATGCAGCGATGCCGTCGCGTTTCGACGGCCCGTGGCTTCGCGCCAACTTTCCTAGCGTCGCAGAGTCGATGGACCGGTTCATCAACAAGATCAAGCAGGAAACTCATGGCGAGCTGCTCGGCAACCTGGAGATTACTCCGTACTTTCAGTCGATTTCACTGGGCTTCGAGTGTGCGATGTTTTTGGCGGGACTAATCGAGCAGCGTGATCGGCCCCTCAGAGACATGCTCGATCGATATGAGCTGCACATCTACAAGCAGTGGCTTCGCGTCTACATGCGCAGCAAGATGATCAAACACAACAAGGATCTGTTCGAGTCCCTTGACGACCCATGGGCGCTCCTCGAACAGCTGCACATCTATTAGTGGTCAGACAAGCGAGGCATCGAGGGTGATCGTCGTCCCGGTGATCGCCTGGCTGACCGGGCAGTTCTGCTTGGCATCCTGAGCGGCGGCCTGGAAGTCCTCGGCGCTGATGCCCGGCACCTCGCCGCGAACGCTGAGGTGGATACCGGTGATACCGGTTCCTGGCTGGAAGGTGACCTGTGCGGTCGTCTGTAGCGACGTGGGCGGTGTGCCCGCCTTGGCCAGCCCATTGGAGAGCTGCATCGAGAAACACGAGGAGTGCGCCGCCGCGATCAGTTCTTCCGGCGACGTGCGGCCGTTCGGCTCCTCCGCGCGGGACGCCCAGGTGACGTCGTAGGTGCCCAGCTTCGACGACTCGAGCGTCACCTGGCCGGAGCCTTCGAACAACGAGCCCTGCCATTGGGTCGTGGCGGTGCGGGTGGTGGCCATGCCGTTCCTCCAGGGTCGAACTGCCGGTTTGCGACCATCCTGCCGCGGACCTGCTGAGGTTGCGAGAATAGGCGGCGTGAGCGAGCAGGCCGAGACCTTCTACGACGCAGTGGGTGGGCACGAGACGTTCCAGCGCCTGGTCCACCGGTTCTACCAGGGCGTCGCCGACGATCCCGTCCTGCGGCCGATCTATCCCAACCAAGACCTCCGCCCAGCTGAAGAGAAGTTGCGGATGTTTCTCGAGCAATACTGGGGCGGACCGACAACGTATTCCGTGCAGCGTGGCCATCCAAGGCTTCGGATGCGGCACGCACCGTTCAAGATCAACCCGGAGGCGCGGGAGCACTGGTTGCACCACATGCGCGTAGCCGTGGAGTCACTCGAACTCCCCGAAGCTCAGCAAGCCGTCCTGTGGGACTACCTCCATCGGGCCGCGTACTCGATGGTCAATACGTTCGAAGACTGACGCCGCGTAGGCTCGCCCGGTGACCCAGGGAGCTGACCAGCAACCTGCCTGGTGGCGTGAGGCCGTCATCTACCAGGTGTACATCCGTTCCTTCGCTGACGGGACCGGCGACGGAGTCGGCGACATCGCCGGCATCCGTTCGCGATTGCCGTATCTGCGCGACCTTGGTGTCGACGCGATATGGATCACCCCGTGGTATCCGTCCCCGATGAACGACGGCGGGTACGACGTGTCTGACTATCGCGACATCGCGGAGGAGTTCGGCACATTTGCGAGCGCCGATGCGCTGATCCGCGAGGCACACGCCCATGAGTTGCGCGTCCTCATCGACATAGTCCCGAACCACACCTCGCACCGGCACCGATGGTTTGCGGCAGCACTCGCAGCCGGACCCGGCTCGCGGGAACGCGCACGGTACCTGTTCCGGCCCGGCCGTGGGCCGAACGGCGACCTGCCGCCCAACAACTGGCGCAGCATGTTCGGCGGGGCAGGCTGGACCCGCGTAACCGAACGCGACGGCTCGCGGGGCGAGTGGTACCTGCATTTGTTCGATGTCACCCAGCCCGACCTGAACTGGTCGAATCAGGAGGTCCGCGACGAGTTCGTCGGCGTGCTGCGGTTCTGGTTCGACCGCGGCATCGACGGTTTTCGGATCGACGTGGCGCACGGGCTGGTCAAGGATCCCAACCTCCCTGATCTCCACTACGACGAGAACGGGGTCCCGACGCATGCCGCGGGCGCGCATCCTTTCAACGACCGCGACGACCTGCAGGAGATCTACCAGGCATGGCGCGCTGTCGCCAACACCTACGATCCACCGCGGATCTTCGTCGCCGAGGCCTGGGTCGACTCACCGGAACGGCTCAAGCGATACGTGCATTCGGAGAGACTGCATCTGGCCTTCGATTTCGACTACTTGCTGGCCCCGTGGTCCGGGCCCGAGCTGCGCGCGACGATCGACTCGTCGCGCCAGGCGCGTATATCGGTCGGGGCGGCGAACTCATGGGTCCTGTCCAACCACGATATCGAGCGTCACCTGACCCGGTACGGGCGCAAGCAAACCGGTGCGAGCCTGCGGATCGACCCGCCGGCGGATCCGGCCCAGGTGGATCTGGCCCTCGGCACTCGGCGGGCCCGAGCGGCGATCATGCTCACGCTTGCACTGCCCGGAGGTGCATACGTCTACCAGGGCGAAGAGCTCGCCCTGCCGCAGGTGCTCGACCTGCCCGAATCGGCCTTGCGGGATCCGATCTGGAAGCGCTCCGGGCACACCCGGCGCGGGAGGGACGGCTGCCGGGTGCCGATTCCCTGGAACGTCCGCGGACCATCCTATGGTTTTGGGGTCAACGGATCCTGGCTTCCCCAGCCTCCCGGCTGGGGCGATTATGCGGTCCAGGCGCAGCGCGGCGAGCCTGACTCGATGCTCGAGCTCTACCGCCGCCTGCTCCGGCTGCACCGGGAGCTCCCGGCGCTGGGCGAGGGAGACATGAACTGGCTGTCGTCGGCCGGAGCCGACGTGCTCGCGTTCAGCCGGGAGCCGGAGTTCGCTTGTGTGGTCAACCTCGGATCGGTTCCGATCGAGCTGCCTGATCACTCCCGGGTGCTGGTCACCAGCGTTCCGCTCGTGGACGGGCAGCTGCCCACCGACGCCGCCGCCTGGCTCGCCACCTGATTCAGAGGGCGAACAACGCCAACCCGCTGCGCGCCAACACCGAGCCGTGGGGGGCGTCGAGGCGCCACCACTTCCCCACCGACTGGAGCACGACATCGCCGTCGCCGAGGAACCCATACGAGTCGGCGGCATGCGCGAGGCGGAGGGGTATGCCAGCGGCCAGCTCACGGGCCCAGATATCACTCGCTAACTGCTCGAGCGCAACCCGCCCTTCCCGTAGCGGGAGACCGGCCGTGACGTCGGGGGCCCGTCGGCGGAACTCGTCGACACCGGCAGCGACCCGCTCCGCGACCGCCGGCCCCAGTTCCCGGGACTGTTCGGTCCATCCAGTTCGCGGCGGCAGGCTGCTCGTCCATCGCAGGGCGGGTACGGCAGGCGGCAACTCCAGCTCTCCATCGGCGCCGACCGCCCGGGCGGCCAGGGTTCCGGCCTCGACCACAACGTCGGCGGACAGGGGTGCGGCGAGGGCGACTGCCCGCAACGCCAAGGCGTCGAAGGGTGTCTCCGCGAAGCAGCCGGCCACCAGGCCGTCGGCGACGATCCGGATGACTGCCTCGGGCTCGAACCGGGCGACTCGGCGGGCGAACGTAGCCAAATCCGCCGCAGCCCCGGCGTGCTCGGGCTTCAGCAACGTCATGGCTCGAGGAACTTTGCCAACGCTGCCCGTTCAGCCTCGGTAAGGGGCCGCGGCTGGTGCTTGCTGACGTCGTACGCGACCAGCGCGCCGGTCGCACGCACGTACACCACGTCGTCGTCTGAAATCTCGTACGCGACGTCGAAAGACGAGGTGCCGATCCGAGTCACCCACGTCGCGACGTGCAGCGGAGCGGTCCGGAACGACACCGGCCGCAGATACTCCAACGACTGGTGCGCGACCACCGACCCCTCGTGCGCCTGCATCGAGTCGGCCAGGTAACGGTGAGCGAAGTCGACGCGCGCTTCCTGTAGGTATTCGGCAAACGTGACGTTGTTGACGTGGCCGTATCTGTCCAGGTCGTCGAAGCGGACCGCGCAGTCGAAGACGTGGCGCATCAGGCGGCCCGTCCGGGAACCGGCCCGTCCGGCTCGAGGAAGCTCTCGAGCACCTCTCGCTCCCGCGACGCGATCCGGCGGATGCGATCGGCGGCGAGATCGAATGGCACTAAAACCGAGGCCGCAACGGCATAGACAGTCCGCGACCCGTCCGGTCCGATATCGAGGATTTCGTAGCCGAGCGCGAACGAGGCGGCTCGGACCTCGGTCGCCCAGGTCTCGACGCGGATCGGCGCCGCCCGGAAATGCAGCGGCAGCCGGTAGCCGATCTCGTGCCGGCGCACGACCACGCCACGGGCCAACTGCTCGGCGCCGTGCTCCGGCGCGTGCACGAACAGCATGTCGACCCGAGCCTCCTGCAGATAGCGCAGATAGACGACGTTGTTGACGTGGCCGAAGGCATCCATGTCGGCCCACCGCAGCGGGACGTGGGAGATGTGTCGCGGCACTAGTCGCGGGTGAGCTTGCGGTAGGTGACGCGGTGTGGACGGGCAGCGTCGGCGCCAAGGCGCTCAACCTTGTTCTTCTCGTAGGCCTCGAAGTTTCCCTCGAACCAGAACCACTTCGCCGGGTTCTCGGCGTCGCCCTCCCAGGCCAGGATGTGCGTGGCGACCCGGTCGAGGAACCACCGGTCGTGTGAGCTGATCACCGCGCAGCCCGGGAATTCGAGCAGTGCGTTCTCCAGCGACTGCAGGGTCTCGACGTCGAGGTCGTTGGTCGGCTCGTCCAGCAGGATCAGGTTGCCGCCCTGCTTGAGCGTCAGGGCGAGGTTGAGCCGGTTGCGCTCGCCGCCGGAGAGCACGCCCGCTGGTTTCTGCTGGTCTGGACCCTTGAAGCCGAAAACTGCAACGTAGGCGCGGCTGGGCATCTCGACCAGGCCCACCTTGATGTGGTCCAGGCCGTCGGAGACGACCTCCCACACGGTTTTGCGCGGGTCGATGCCGGCCCGGCCCTGGTCGACGTAGGACAGCCGCACCGTCTCGCCCACGCGAATGCTGCCGTCGTCGGGCTGCTCGTCGCCGACGATCATCTTTAACAGCGTCGTCTTGCCTACACCGTTCGGGCCGATCACACCGACGATGCCGTTGCGTGGCAGGGTGAACGACAGCTGGTGCATGAGGAGGCGATCGCCGTAGCCCTTCGAGAGTTCGGCCGCCTCCACAACGACAGTGCCCAGGCGCGGCCCGGGCGGGATCTGGATGTCTTCAAAGTCGAGCTTGCGGGATTTCTCGGCTTCGGCGGCCATCTCCTCGTACCGATCCAGCCGGGCCCGCTGCTTGGTCTGCCGGGCCTTGGCGTTGGAGCGGACCCACTCCAGCTCCTCCTTCAACCGCTTGGCCCGCTTGGCGTCCTTGGCACCCTCGACCCGTAGCCGCGCTTGCTTGGTCTCCAGGTAGGTCGTGTAGTTGCCCTCGTACGGATAAGCCCGACCGCGGTCGAGCTCGAGGATCCACTGGGCGACGTTGTCGAGGAAGTACCGGTCGTGGGTGACGGCCACGACGCAGCCGGGGTACTTCTCCAGGTGCTGCTCGAGCCACTGGACGCTCTCGGCGTCCAGGTGGTTGGTGGGCTCGTCGAGAAGGAGCAGGTCGGGCTGCTGCAGCAACAGCCGGCACAGTGCCACCCGGCGGCGTTCGCCGCCGGAGAGGACGCTAACGTCGGCATCGGCTGGCGGGCACCGCAGCGCGTCCATCGCCTGCTCGAGCTGCGAGTCCAGGTCCCAGGCCTCGCGGTGGTCGAGCTGTTCCTGTAGGCGGCCCATCTCGTCGAGCAGCTCGTCGGAGTAGTCGACCGCCATCTTCTCGGCGATCTCGTTGAACCGCTCCAGCATCGCCTTGGTCTCGGCGACGCCTTCCTCGACGTTGCCGAGCACGGTCTTGTCCTCGTTGAGCTTGGGCTCCTGCTCGAGGATGCCCACCGTGTAGCCGGGGCTGAGCGTCGCGTCGCCATTGGACGGCTGGTCGAGGCCCGCCATGATCCGCAGCACGGTGGACTTGCCGGCCCCGTTGGGGCCCACCACACCGATCTTCGCCCCAGGCAAGAAGTGCAGGGTGACGTCGTCGAGGATGACCTTGTCGCCGTGCGCCTTGCGCACCTGACGCATCGAGAAGATGAACTCCGCCATAGCGCCGACCAGCCTACGTGGTCGGCGCCGACGGACAGGTCTGCCCAGCGGGGCGCCCGATCAGGCGGCAGCCGGTGCGTTGGCGGGTTGGTCATCCTGGTCGGGTGGTTCCGGCGGCTCGTTTGCGGCCTGCGCCTGTTCCTGGACCAGAAGCTCCATACGCATGCTGGCCGCGAGCTCATGTTCATCGATGACGTCGACCTGCTCTTTCCGAGAGCGGACGAACCGCGATGTCCCGCGAACCAGGTCGTGTCCCACACTGATCGCGTCGATCTCGGCGTCGCGGCTGAGGCGGCCGTCCTCGGTGCGCCAGTCTCTGATCCGCAACTTCCCGAAGAGGACGATGGGGTCACCCTTGTGCAGGCAATCCCGGCAATGCTCGGCGAGGGAACGCCAGCAGGTGACCCCGTAGAAGGACGTCGGGCCGTCACCCCACCGGCCTGTCTGCTTGTCGATTCGGCGCGGGGTGTGGGCGAACCGGAAACTGGTGATCGCGGTGCCGCGTTCGGACTTGATGGTGCGGACATCGCTCGCGACATTGCCGACCAGGGTGATGAAGCCATCGGACATCGGCGCCTCCTGCGCTCTGCACGTGCCGGAATGGATGGCCTGATGCTCACCCTCGACCTGCCTGCGTGGAAGCGTGAAGCAGTGCCGGTGTGGACAATCGCCCGGTATCCGCCGGCCTGTGGAAACCGGCTCAACCGCGGGCGACCAACGCCGCCTGGCGGAACGAGCGATAGCGGTCGATCTCCGCGTCGACCGGCGCGACGACGACCTCGTCGGCGGCAGTTCCGACTGCGACGCGGAGTTTCCGGCGCACCGCATCGGCTCGCCTCTCGGCGCCGATCCGGCCCGCGATCCGGCTCCCCACGGCCAGCAGGATGCCGAGCAGCACGCCGCCGAGGAGCAGTGCCGTCGGTAGCGGTACCGAGCCCCAGCCTGGAGTGTCGATCTCCGGCAACTGGAGATAGCCGACAACCGCGAGGGCGACCAACCACACCCCCCCGACCAGGGCAGCAGCCAGCCCCAGCCACTGGAGCACGTTCACGACGATCCACCACCGCGGCCGCCGTTCGACCCCGAGGTCGGCCGAGACGACGGCCTGGTCCAGGGCATCGGGCAACCGGTCGGCGGCGGTGTTGACGGCCGACCGGATCGCCGCGACCCATGGGCCCGCGACGCCACGAGACGCGGAATCGCCGAGCCGACGGATGGCGGAGTCCGACCTGGCCCGCTGCACCGGTGTCGCTGCCGGCAGCGAGGTCCGCACCAGTGCGGCGTCGACATCGGTGCGGTCGAGCCGAAGGCGGCGCAGCGGGTCTGATCGAAAGCGGGCCAGCCAACGTGTGACCGGCCACCCCGTCGCCGCACCCGCCCGCCGCCGGTACGACCGGCCGACAGCGTCGGCCACCACGTCGACACCGGCGGCATGGGCAAGGGCGTCGACCAGCCGCCAGCGGTCGTCGTCGCCGATGCCCGCCGGCTCCCCCTCCCCTGCCACGCTCAGCAGCCGTGTGGCCGCATCGCGGACGTCGGCCGTGACCCGGTCATCGGCGGTTTTGCGGCGAACGACGGCTTCGCGCAGCACCGTCAGGAACTTCTCCATGCCGGCACCGGTATGCGCGGACATCGGGATGACGGGAACCTTGGGCAGCCCGTCCTCGGTGAGCAGGCGGCGTAGATCGCGCATGCACTCATCGAGATCGTCCGGCGACAGCAGATCGACCTGGTTGAGGACGATCACCGTCACTGCGGCGTGTCCCGACAGCGGCCGCAGGTAGCGCTCGTGCAGGACGGCGTCGGCGTACTTCTGTGGGTCGAGGACCCAGACGAACAGGTCGACCATCTCCACCAACCGGTCGACCTGAGCACGGTGCGACTGTTCGGTCGAGTCGTTGTCGGGCAGGTCGAGCAGCACCAGGCCGTCGAGCGCGTCGTCCTCGCCGGTGTCGAGAATGCTCTCTTTGGGAATTCGGTGCCGCAGCGGAATGCCCAGCCACTCCAGGAGCGGTGAGACCCCCTGGGTGCCCCAGACGCACGCCAGCGGCTCGCCGGTCGTGGGGCGGCGGACGCCGACTCGGGCCAGTTCGATTCCCGCCGCCGAGTTGAAGATCGACGACTTGCCGCTACCGGTGGCGCCGGCGAGGGCCACGACGGTGTGATCGGTGGACAGCCGGCGGCGCTGCCCCGCCCGCTCGACGACTCCTTGGACGTGGTCCAAGAGCTCCGATGGCAGGCGTCCCGCACCGTCCTCGACGGCCGCCGCCAACGCGTCCAGGCGCTCTGGTAGCCCGGCCCGGGCCGGCCGGCGCAGGAGCTTCATCCGCCGGCCTCTCGTTTGCGGGCCTGCCCGACCCAGACCAGTGCCTCGCGCACGGCCTGCCCAGCCCCTGCGTCCAGCTCCAGTTGGTCCACCCGGCCCGTGAACCGTTCCCGTTCCGGCGACAGTAGCTTCTCGGCCCGTCGTCCAAGGTCGGCTCGGGCCTCGTCGGCGAGCCGCCGGATCGCCTGATCGCCGAAAATCGCCTCCAACAACTTCTGGCCGACCAGCGCCGTCCCACCGGCGATCCCGACCTCCGCTCCGGTCAGACCGGCTGTGGAGGCGAACACGACGATCATGAGCGCGAGCGCGAGCCCGTTGACTCCGAAGGAAAGCATTCGGGCCGTAAACCGTTTGTCCTGCCCCTCCGTGCGGACCAGCTCGAGCACGCCAGCCTGCCAGGCCCGAACCTCCGCCGCCGCTTTCGTGACGAAATCGGCGCTGCTGCGCGAGAGGTCGTCGCCGACGAGCAGTGAGCGGCCGGGCGGGTCGGCCCGCCACGCGGCGTCGGCGCGCTCGGCTGCACGGTCGGCCTCGTCTACCAGGAGCGCCTGCAGCCCATGCTCGATGGCCTCGGTGACGTCCACAGCAGGCTGTGGACGTCCACTGAGGAATGCTCCGATCCGATCCCGGACCCGGCCGACTGTCTCCTCGAGGGACCGGAAGAAGTCACCCGTTCCCACGAAGTCCTGCCAGCGGGCCAGCACCTCACCGCGCAGCATGCTGCCATCGCGCGTCGCCCGGTCGATGGTTTCGATCGCCTCGGCGTAGGGCCGCTCGGCGGTGGTGCGTAAGCGCTTCGCCGATGCGTGCTGCTCGTCCGACGCCTCCGCAAGCGGTGGGGTACGTCGGGTGATCCCTTCGACGGCGCCGTCGAGTGTGCGCCGCACGACATCACCGCGAGCCGCCATATCGGACGCGAGCTCGCCCAACCAGGCCGAGATTGCATCGACATGACCGGGCGGCAGCATGCCGTCGTCGGCGACGGTTGTCTCTTCGATCACGAACAGCGGCGCCGCGCCGAGCCCGTGCTCGGACAGCATGCCGGCGAAGTGCCCGCGCACCTCGTCCTCGGCGTCGGGAGGCACGCGGTCGAGGACGACGGCGACCGCGGCGCTGCGCTCGGCGGCAGCGCGAAGGAGATCCCATGGCACCGCGTCGGCATAACGTGCTGCGGTCGTCACGAACAGCCAGAGATCTGCCGCGGCCAGCAGCTGGCCTGCAAGCTGGCGGTTCTCGGTGACGACGGAGTCGACGTCCGGCGCGTCGAGCAGCGCCAAACCCTTCGGCACAGACTCGTCGGCGACCAGCTGTAGCGTGCCAGGCTCGGCCAGCTCGGCACCGGTGACTCTGGCCAGCTTGGGCAGGATTCGATCGCCAGTGAACCAGTCAGTGTCGTCGGGATTATGTGCGAGCAAAGGCGCGCGCGTTGTCGGGCGCAGCACGCCGGTTTCGCTGACCGGGCGCCCCACGATGGCGTTGACCAGCGTGGACTTGCCGGCGCCGGTCGAGCCGCCGACGACGACGAGCAGCGGTGCGTCGATCTCTCGCAGCCGCGGCAGCACGTAGTCGTCGAGTTGGGTGACGATCTCGTGGCGGACTCGGCGTGCTCCCCCCGCGCTGGGTAGGTCGAGCGGCAGGCGCAGTGCCTGGAGCCGATCCTTGAGGAGCCCGAGCGCGTCCAGGACGCTGTCGGGCGCTTCGGTGATCGGCACGGCCATGCATCCTGCCGGTCTCCGTGCTCGCGGCCAAGTCACTCGACAGATTCGGTATGTGCTTGTCACCGTCCGGGTAATACGGTCGGTCACGACACAGCAGACGAGGAGGTCGCAATGTCGCTGGAACGGCCCACCGCCCCTGACCCGTACGAGCTCCTGCCGAAGGTCGGAACGTTCTCCGTCGAGAGTGACGACGTGCATGACGGCGAGCAGATGAGTGACCAGCACGCCTTCGACGACTGGGGTGTGGGCGGCGGCAACGTCTCGCCCCACCTGCGCTGGTCGGGAGCGCCAGCGGAGACCCGTAGCTACACGGTGTCCTGTTTCGACCCCGATGCCCCCACACCATGCGGCTTCTGGCACTGGGTGCTGGTCGATCTGTCCGATACGACGACCGAGCTTTCCAGGGGTATCGGCACCGCCGACGAGTCGCAGCTGCCCGGCGCGTTCTCGGTGCGCAACGACTTCGGACAGACGGGCTACGGGGGGCCTGCGCCGTCGGAGGGCGATGTTCCGCACCGGTACTACTTCGTCGTGCATGCGGTCGACGTGCCGACGCTGGGCGTGCCGCACGACGCGACACCCGCCGTTGTCGCGTTCAACCTGGCTTTCCACTCGCTGGCGCGGGCCATCACGGTCCCGACCTGGCGCCGATAGCGGCGTGACCTACCCGTCGATCGGCGCGTTGGCGACCGTCCCGGCAAGCGTGCGACCAGATCTGCTGGCCGAGCCGGTACGAGTGGCCCTCGATGCGCGCCCCCACGCCGAGATCTATGTCGCCGAGATCGACCCGGAGCTCGCCGACACTGCACAGTTCTGCACGGCGTATGGGGTCGCACCAGAGATCTCGGCCAACTGTGTCGTCGTCGCGGGGCGACGCGGCGGCGAGCAGCGCGTCGCCGCCTGCATGGTTCTCGCCACCTCGCGGGCAGACGTCAACAATGTGGTGAAACGCCGCCTCGATGTCCGCAAGGCGTCGTTTCTCGCGATGGACGAGGCGGTGCTGGCGACCGGGATGGAATACGGCGGCATCACCCCGATCGGATTACCGACCGGCTGGCCGGTGCTGGTCGACGCCGCCGTCGCCGAACTGCCGTACACGGTGATCGGCAGCGGCGTGCGGCGATCAAAACTGGCCCTCCCGGGCGCGACACTCGCCGGCTGGCCAGGGGCGGAGGTCGTCGACGGCCTGGGCAGACGGAGCTGAGCAGCCGCACCGTCCCCCACAATGGGATAGCAGCAAGGCGCCCGTAGCTCAGCGGATAGAGCCGGTGGCTTCTAACCACCAGGTCGGGGGTTCGAATCCCTCCGGGCGCGCTGAGCAGCGGCAACGGCGCAGACCTGGGCCAACCGCTAAGATCGGCGGCGGAAAGCGCTGAACGGAATCAACAGGAACAAAGCCACGCCGAGATAGCCGATCACGGCGATCGTCGGGAAGAACACCCCGAGGACCAGCAGCCCGACATAGCCGGCGAACCCTGGCGTCAACCGACGCGTGGCGACGGCGATCTCCTCGTCGCCGACATCGGCCCGCACGTGCCCTTCGCTGACCACGTATCGCCACAGTACGAACATCAGCACCGCGATCAGCAGCAGGTTCAACCCATAGATAGTCGCGGCGACCCGCTCGGCGTCGCGGTGACCGATGTTCTCCGCGACCAGACGGGTGGGGAAGGGCAGGAACGAGACCAGCAGGAGCAACAGCAAGTTCACCCGCACCACCATGGCGTCGGCGTACTCCATGTAGTCCGTGATCGCGTTGTGCTCCAACCACGTCACGCCGATGGTCGCGAAGCTGACCACGTACGCGAGGTAAGACGGCCACTGCTGCAGCACCGCGGTCAAGAGGTCGTCTTCGGAGCCCTCAGGGACCGAGATCTCCAGCACCAGCAGCGTGATCGCGATCGCGAACACGCCGTCACTGAAGGCTTCGAGGCGGCGCGGGCTGAGCCGGCGTCGAGGCTCGGCCGTGGACTCGCTGTCAGTCACTCTCGCCACTCCTTCCAGTCGGCTGGCTAGAGTCCGATCATGCGCGTTGGCATCGGTCTGCCCAACCCCGTTCCCGGCTGTCCCGGCGACTTGCTGCCGAAGTGGGCGGCTGCCGCCGAAGGGCGCGGCTTCCCGACGTTGGCCACCATCGACCGCGTGGCGTTTCCCAACCATGACCCGCTGATTGCCCTGGCCGCGGCGGCAGCGGTAACCGAGCGCATCGAGTTGTTGCCGAACATCTTGCTCCTCCCGACCCGAAACGCAGTGCACGTCGCGAAGGCGGCGGCCACGCTCTCGAGCATCTCCGGTGGACGGCTGACTCTCGGCGTGGGTGTGGGCGGTCGCCCGGACGACTTCGTCGCGAGCGGGACCGACATCGGTGACCGCGGTCGGCGCACCGACGCGATGCTCGAAACGATGATCCGGGCGTGGCGCGGCGAACCGGTCGCAGGCAGCCCAGAGCCGGTGACGCCAACGGTGCCCGCCGGCACGGTTCCGCTGCTGATCGGCGGCATGAGCGACGCCACGCTCCGCCGAACACTGCAGCACGGCAAGGGCTGGACGGCGGGAGGCATGCCTCCGGACCGAATCGCTCCGTTCGTCGAGCGGGTCCGCACGTCGTGGCGAGATGCCGGAAAGGACGGCGAGCCGCGCATTGCCGCCCTCGCTTACTTCTCCCTCGGCGACGACGTCGAGAGCGCGTCGTATCAATATCTGCGCCGCTACTACCGTCAGCTCGGCGACCGAGCCGAGGCGATCGCGCGCGCTGCCCATCGATCGGCCGGCGCCATCAAGGACACCGTTGCCGCGTTCGCTGACGTCGGCGTCGACGACATCATCCTCGATCCGACCGTCGCTGACATCTCGCAGGTCGACCGGCTCGCCGACGTTGTGCTCTGAAGGCTGACCATCTGGGTGATCGCCACCGCCCATCGGTCAGTCGCGTTTTGACCGACCGCTCAGACCGCGAGCGCGAGGGTGGCCATGAACCCGGAGCCGACGTCGCCGGTCATCGTGGCGAGCTGCTGGTCGACCCCGTCGCTGAAGACCATGTCGCTTTCCAACGAAGTCTGTGCCATGTTGCCCACGCTCTGTTCATAGCCGTCGGTGGCGTAGACAAGCCCGCACACGTCTTCCGGGAACGCAAGTTGGGAGGTCGTGAGCACCCTGCCGGCGCTGGTCGCCTCGGCCAGGCTCGGATAGACCTCGAAGTGGATATGCGGCCATCGACCCGAATATGCAGCCGGGAAGATGGTGGTAAAGGTCACCTTGCCGCTGGCGTCCGCCTCCTGCACGCCGCGCAGGTAGTTCTGGTCAGTGGCCCCATCGGAATAGAGGGAGTAGCGACCCTCTCGGTCGCAATGCCACAGATACACGGCCGCGCCTGCAAGCGCAGCACACCCATTGGCCTGGTCCAACAGCGACAGAGTCACAGCGAGCGGGACGCCTTCTGCGGTTCCGCTCGCCGAGCCGAAGCTGGAGCGGATGTCGCTGCGGACAATGCCGGACTCGGTGAGAACGTTCGGCCCGTTCGACCCGTCGCCCGGATAGGGACCGGCCGTTTCCTCCGGAATCTCCTCGCAGTTCGCCGCCGTGTCGGTTTCGGTCGGCGCTGTGGTCGCATTCGACGCGGTGGTCGGCGACTCCTCCTCCGGCGCGCACCCGACGAGCGCCGCCAAGCCCACTCCGGCGAACAGTGTCAATGCCCGCCTCCGGCTGAGCGTTGTCAGGTCATATGCCAGGCCGAGATCGTGCTCGGGCGGCGGTTCGCTGTGGGTCATTGCTATCTCCTGTCGACCTCGTGCCACGGACGTTAACCAGCCAATGCCGCGGCGGGAACGAGATCGTCCGGACTCACAGCAAGCTCACAGCGCGGCAACCGGGCGGGACCGCATCGTCATCGTCGATAAGTCCCTGACAGGCGCTCAGCAATGGTCCACGATGTCAACCATGACGACCACAGACCGGCTCCGGCTCGATCCGACTGCGGTCCGCGAGCTCCAGCGGGCGTTCCACGGTGAGATCGTCGAACCGGGCGACGTGGACTACGACCAACATCGCCGGATCTGGAACGGTTCGATCGATCGCTATCCCGTCCTGATAGCCCGATGCGCCAATGTCGACGACGTCCGCCACACCATCCGGGTCGCCCGAGAGTCCGGACTCGACCTGACGGTGCGCAGCGGTGGGCACAGCTTCCCGGGACTATCCGTCTGCAACGACGGCCTCGTCGTCGACCTGTCCTTGATGAAGCAGGTTCAGGTGGACCCGACTAGCCGAATGGCTCGGGTGCAGGCCGGTGTCCGCCTCGGCGAGCTCGATGCGGAGACTCAGGTGTTCGGTCTGGCCGTGCCGGCGGGCATCGTGACCACGACCGGTCTGGCCGGGCTGACTTTGGGCGGAGGCATCGGGTGGCTGATGCGCAAATACGGACTGACGATCGACCAGCTGCTGTCGGTAACCCTGGTCACCGCTGACGGAGAGGTGATCAAGGCCAGCGCGGACGAGAACCCGGACCTGTTCTGGGCGGTCCGCGGAGCCGGCGCGAACGTCGGCGTCGTCACCGAGTTCGAGTTCCGGCTCAACCGGCTCGGACCCGAGGTGTTCGCGGGCGCGATCTTCTGGCCGATAGAGGAGTCGGCGAACGTGCTGCGCTTCTACCGCGACTGGATCACCGACGTTCCGGACGAGCTGACGACCGCCGTCGTTCATCGCAAGGCGCCGCCGTTGCCGACAATCCCTGTTGAGCTGCATGGCCGGCCCGTCGTCACGGTTGTCTCCTGCTACGCGGGCCCGGTAGAGGACGGCGAGCGGGTCGTCGCGCCGCTGCGTGCGTACGGTTCACCATTGCTGGACCTGAACATGCGCAAGCCGTTCGTCGATCACCAGGCGATGTTCGACCCGTCGTTCCCCAACGGCTGGTGGTACTACTTCCGGTCGTGCGACGTCGACACCCTCAGCGACGAGGTCATCGACATCACCGCCGAACACGCGCAGCGGATCCGCTCGCCGCTTACGGCATTCCCGATCTTCCAGCTCGGCGGCGCCGTTGCTCGGGTTGGTGACGACGAGACGGCGTTCCACGGCCGGACCAATGGGCACACGTTCAACATCAACGCGACCACGAGCAGCAAGGCCGGCTTCGACGAGGAGCGGGAGTGGTCGCGGACGTTCTGGACAGCGCTGCAGCCTCATCACAGCGGCGTCTACGTCAACTTCTTGATGGACGAAGGCGAGGAGCGCGTCCGGGAGGCCTACGGCGCAGCCAAGTATGACCGGCTGCGGGCCATCAAGGGTCAATACGACCCGGAGAACGTCTTCCGGCACAACCAGAACATCCCGCCCGCCTGACGGTCATCGGACTATCAGTAGCGTCGACATCGTGCCGAAGCATGGCCGCCATGCCGCAGTCCCCTCCGCGCAGGATGCGGCGGCCGACACGTCCCCGCTGGAGGTCGCGCTCTACGGGGTGCTCGCCGCGGTGGTCGCAGCAGGTGTGCTGCTGGTCGGAGGCCAGCCGATGTGGCAGCCGATCGTGATCGTGGCGGTTGCTCTGGCGCTGCTCGCCATTGCGGTGCGTTCGTCCACAGGTTCTCACCATGGCCGCCGTCGGCGTCGCTGACGCACGTAGGGTATGTCTGTGAACAATGACCGGCTGGTGTGGATCGACTGCGAGATGACCGGCCTCGATCTCGTTCACGACGCGCTGGTCGAAGTAGCCGTGCTGGTCACCGACAGCAATCTCAACGTCCTCGGCGACGGCGTTGACCTGGTCATATCTCCTCCGGACGAGGCGATCGCCCAGATGAGCGACGTCGTCCGGCAGATGCACACGGCCAGCGGCTTGATCGACGAGTTTCCCATCGGGGTCACGCTCGACCACGCCAACGCGGTGGTGCTCGACTATCTGCGCAAGTACGTTCCCGAGCCGGCGCGGACGCCGTTGGCCGGCAACACGGTGCACATGGACCGTCTTTTCCTGGCCCGCGATATGCCGGAGGTCGAGGCCTGGCTGCACTACCGCAACGTCGACGTCTCCTCCATCAAGGAACTCGTTCGCCGGTGGTACCCGCGCGTGTACTTCGCCAGCCCCACCAAGTCCGGCAACCACCGGGCGCTCGGCGACATCCGCGACTCCATCGACGAGCTGCGCTACTACCAGCGAACAGTGTTCGTGCCGCTGCCCGGCCCGGACAGCGCTACCGCTCGACTGGCGGCCTTGACGGTTGGGCGTGGGCTGGCCGATCCGCGGGTGGTCGAGGTGGCCGAGTAGTCCAGCGAGCCAGCGCAGCAAAGCGCCGGCAGTTCCGCGTGCGCCGTATACTGCTACGGCGCACGACCTGCGCGACGTGGTGGCTGTAGCTCAGCTGGTAGAGCACCTGGTTGTGGTCCAGGACGTCGCGGGTTCAAGTCCCGTCAGTCACCCCAGATCATCGCTGGATGCCTGCAGCCAGATAGCCGCACTCCAGGCCACGCCCGTAACCTGAGGGCGTGTTCGACATCGCCGGCTACACCGCGACGGCGCACCGGGTGCGCACCGACGACGTCGACTTCGACTCATTCGGCGACCGGCCGCTGTCGGATTCCGCAGTGCGCTGTTTGCGCTACATGTCCGACGTCGAGAGCCACACGATCTGCTATTTACGCGACCTGCTCGTCACCCCGTCGCACAAGGATCCCGCGGTCACCGCGTTCCTGACGATGTGGGCCTACGAGGAGTTCTGGCATGGTGATGCGCTCGACGCGGTGCTTCGGGCACACGACGTCAATGCCGACTACGGCCACATCCGCAGGGTGCGCTTGGCGCAGGGGTTCCGGGACCGGGTAGCACCGATCCAGCAGTCGATTGCGGCGAACATCATCGGCGATGATTTCGTTGCCGTTCACATGTCCTGGGGCGCCATCAACGAGTGGTCGGCGCATTCTGCGTACGCACGGCTGATCGAGCGCGAGAACCACCCCGAGCTCACCAAGCTGTTGCGGCGGATCCAGAACCAGGAATCCCGGCACCTCGCGTTCTACAACTCGCAGGCTCGGGAACGGCTCGAGCGCTCAAAGTTCGGTGTCGGCCCCAAGGCTGCGCGGCCGCCGAGTCGTCCGCGTGGGTGGCGGACGACTGAGTCCGTGCGAGTGGCGGTGTCCTAGTGGCGCGAGCGGACCAGGCGGGACCCGGCCGGCGCGCGGGTGGCCCGCTGGCCGGCCGGCACGTCTTGCTGACCGGTGCCACCGGCTTTCTGGGCCAGGCCATGCTGGAAAAACTGCTCTCGTCGTACCCGCACACCCGGGTCTGCCTGTTGATCCGGTCCCGGGGCAATACGGCCGGCGCCGCCCGGCTGCCCGGCCTGCTCCGCAAGCCGGTATTCCAACAATGGCGCGACCAGGTCGGCGACGCGGAGGTCGAGCGAGCAGTCGCGCAGCAGGTCAGCGTGGTCGAAGGCGACCTCGACGCCACATCCGAATCTTCGCCCGGCGATACGGTCGCCCTACCTGCCGATCTCGACGTGGTCATCCATGGCGCGTCGACGGTCTCGTTCGACCCGCCGATCGACGAGGCCTTCCGGACCAACGTCGAGGGGGTCGCCGCGCTCTACCAGGCCCTGGACCGCGCTGGGACCGATCCGCACGTCGTCCATATCTCCACGGCTTACGTCGCCGGCGTCCGCAAGGGCGTCGTGTCCGAGGCCCCCTTGAACCACGACGTCGACTGGGTCGTGGAGGCTTCCGCAGCGGCGCGGGCCAGGGCCGAGGTGGAGGCAGCGTCGAGACGGCCGGAAGTCCTGCGGCGGGCCATGTCCGCAGCTCGTGGTGAACATGGCAAGGCCGGACCGCAGCGGGTCGCCCAGGCCGCGGAGGAGGGCCGCCGGGACTGGGTGACAAAACGGCTGGTCGACTACGGCCGGATGCGGGCCCAGAGCCTGGGCTGGCCGGACGTGTACACGCTCACCAAGGCGCTTGGCGAGCGGGTAGCCGAGCAGTTGTGGGCCGCCGAGGGGCACCGGCTGTCGATCGTCCGCCCAGCCATCGTCGAGAGTGCGCTGGCGCATCCATATCCGGGCTGGATCGACGGGTACAAGATGGCCGACCCGTTGATCATCGCGTACGGCCGGGGGATCCTGCCGGAGTTCCCGGGGCTGCCCGACAGCGTGCTCGACCTCATCCCCGTCGACCTCGTGGTCAACGCCATTCTGGCTGTGGCCGCCGCGCCGCCGGAGCCTTCCAGAGCCTCCTACTTCCACGTCAGCTCCGGCGCACGCAACCCGTTGCCGTTCCGCGCGATGTACGAGCACGTGCACGAGTACTTCCGCCACAACCCGATGCCGGACAGCGAGCGCGGCCACATCCAGGTGCCTGCTTGGCGGTTCCCCGGAACGAGCCAGGTCCTGCGGATGCTCCGTACCGGCGAGCGCGCCGTCGACTTCGCCGAGCGTAGCTTGCTGCGGATGCCGGCCTCGGACCGAACGAGGGACTGGATGGGCGCGGTGCATCGCCGTCAGCAGGATCTGGAGGTGCTGCGCAAGTACGCCGATCTCTACCAGTCGTATACGCAGGCAGAGGTCATTTACGACGACCGGATGACGCACGCCCTGCACGCGGCGTTGCCAGCCCAACGGCGGGACGAACACGGATTCGACGCCGCTAAGATCGACTGGACGCATTACCTGCAGGGTGTCCACTTCCCCGCCGTGACCGAGCTGATGCGGACGTTCTCGGCCCGGCCACGGTCCCGCGCCGGCTCCGATGCTGTCATCCTGCCCGAACGCCACGATGTCGCCGCCGTATTCGACCTCGAAGGAACCGTTGTCGCGTCGAACGCGATCGAGCATTACCTGTGGGCGAAGCTCGCGACTCTGCCTAGATCGAGGTGGTCGGGCGAGGTGCTGGACCTGATTCGGTCACTCCCCCGCTATCTGCGGGCCGAACGACGCGACCGGGGTGACTTCATCCGCACCTTCATGCGCCGGTACGAGGGCGTCGACGAAGCCGAGTTGCGCCGGCTGGTCGACGACGTACTTTCCGAGGCCCTGCTGCAGCGGACGATGCCCGAGGCCGTCCGTCGCATCAGGCACCATCGCGACGCCGGTCATCGCACGGTGCTCATCACCGGCACGATCGACGTCCTCGTCGAGCCACTCGCGTCGCTGTTCGACGAGATCATCGCTGGGCACATGCACAGCCGCGACGGTGTATGGACCGGATACCTCGCTACTCCACCGCTGGTGGACGAGGCCCGAGCCGCCTGGCTGATGCGCTATGCCGACGAGAACGGCACCGACTTGTCCCGCTCGTACGCCTATGGCGACAGCCACTCCGACCGACCATGGATGGAGCTGGTCGGCAACCCGCAGGCCGTGAATCCGGACCCGTACCTGTTCCGGCACGCCAAGCGTCGGCACTGGCGGATTCATCGGTGGGGCGAACACACCCAGGGCCCGTTGGAGGCACTCGTCGACAGCGTCGCGACGGAGCCGGACCGATGATCCTGGCCCTTGAGTACCAACGATCACCGGCTCGGTACCTGGCTGCGCGAGCGGTCACGTCGACCGGAGTGGGCAGTCGCCTGTCCGGAATGATCGCAGGCAACGTGTCTCCGCTGCGGCTGGTGAACCGGCCCGCACCCGAACTGCCCGGTCCGGGGTGGACCCGGGTCTCGCCACGGTTGTCCGGTGTCTGCGGCTCCGACCTCGGCCTGCTCTCGGGCCAATCCTCGCCGTACCTGTCTCCGATGACGTCGATGCCGTTCGTGCCTGGGCACGAGGTCGTGGGCGACACCCTCGACGAACTTCCCGGGCTGCCGAAGGGCACCCGGGTCGTTCTCGACCCCGTCCTGTCGTGCGAGCCGCGCGGTGTCAAGCAGTGCCACTGGTGTCAGGCCGGGCAGGAAAGCCGCTGCGACCACGTGACGACCGGCGTGCTCTCCGCCGGCCTACAGACCGGCTTCTGCGCGGACACCGGGGGCGGCTGGAGCCGGCAGCTCGTGGCCCATGGATCTCGCCTGCATCCGGTGCCTGACACCTTGCCCGACGAGCGGGCTGTGCTAGTGGAGCCGTTGGCCTGCGCGATCCATACGGCTCGCCGCGTCGACGTTCCGACCGGCGCATCGGTTGTCGTCATCGGCGCCGGGACGGTCGGCCTGCTGACCCTGCTCGCCCTACACGAGCTGAGCGCGTCGGTCCGCGTCCATGTCGTCGCGAAGCATCGGCACCAGCAGGAGCGGGCGCTGGCTCTGGGGGCGACAGCCGTCCATCCTCCAGGACGGGCGGCCCGAGCCTTGCGCCGCGCCACGATCGCGCGCATGCATGTCCCGGAACGCGGCTCTCAATTCCTACTCGGAGGGGTCGACATCGCCTTCGAGTGCACCGGCAGCGCCGGCGGGCTCGACACCGCGCTGCGGCTGGTGCGCTCGGGGGGAACGGTCGTCGTGTCCGGCATGCCGTCGGGCAGCGTCGACCTCACGCCGCTGTGGTACCGCGAGCTTTCCCTCGTCGGTGCCTACGCGTCGGACTCCGGCGGCTCGGACGGTTCCCGTTCCGACTTCGCCGAGGCTGTCGACCTGGCCGGCGGTGCTCCGCTCGACGACTGGGTCGAGCCCGCCTATCCGCTGGGGCGTTGGCGGGATGCGCTCGGCCATGCCGCCGACGCCGGCCGGCTGGGCAGTGTCAAGATCGTCTTCGACCCGCGCCGGGACTGAGGTGGACCAGTGAGCAGACCAGGATTCGTCCTCGAGGTCGACGAGCGAACGCCGCCGCTTCTCGTACACCAGGGTGAGGGCTTCCGGCTGGAGCGGCTGCCGCTCGGTACCAACGTCATCTACCCCCCCGACTCGCTGCCTGCGCTTCGCAATGTGGACGCCGCGATCGCGCATACGTTGCGAGACCCCGTCGGCATCGAACCGCTGTCCGAGCTGCTGCGCCCCGGTATGCGGCTGACGATCGTGTTCGACGACATCTCGCTGCCGTTGCCTCCGATGCAGACACCCGACATCAGGCAGCGGATCATCGAGCAGGTCCTGGAACTGGCTGCGGCGAAGGGTGTGGACGACGTCGAGCTGATCGCGGGGAACTCGCTGCACCGGCGGATGACGCCTGCCGAGCTGCGGCGAATCGTGGGCGACCGGGTCTTCCGGTCGTTCTCCCCTGACCATCTGCGCAACCACGACGCGGAGGACGCCGCGAACCTGGTCGAGGTCGGGTCGACGTCGCAGGGCGAGGTGGTCGAGCTCAATCGTCGGGCAATGGAGAGCGATCTCGTCGTCTACGTGAACATCACCTTGACGGCGATGAGCGGCGGGCCCAAGTCGGTCTCCGTCGGCCTGGCGAGCTACCGCAGCCTGCGCCACCACCACAATGTCCACACGCTGCGGCACTCCCGGTCGTTCAACGACCCGCCGAACTCGGCCATGCACCACTCTTACGAGCGAATGCGGGGAGTGATCGACGACCGGGTCACCGTGTTCCAGATCGAGGCCACTCTGAACAACGACACGTTCCCGTCCTCGACCGGCTTCCTGAACAAGCGCGAATGGGAATGGAACCTTGCCGACCAGGGCCGATACCTTGCGGTCAGGCGGGCGAACGAGTTGTTGCCGACGAAGTCGCGCCGCCGGGTGTGGCAGGCCACCGCCGCGCCGTACGGGGTCACCGGCGTCAACGCAGGACGACCGGGCGATGTCCACCCGCTGACGATCGCCAATGTGCATCGCCAGCAGCTCACCGAGGTGCCGGGGCAGGCCGACGTGGCGATCTTCGGGCTGCCGTACATCTGCCCATACAACGTGAACTCGATCATGAACCCGATCCTGGTGATGTCGCTCGGGCTCGGCTATTTCTTCAACCTGTACCGGAACCGGCCCATCGTGCGGGCCGGCGGCACGGCGATCTTCTACCACCCGGTGCCGGGCGAGTTCCATCCCGTCCACCACCCGAGCTACATCGACTTCTTCGACGAGGTGCTCACTCAGAGCACCGACCCAGCGGTACTGGAGACGAAGTACGAGGAGCAGTTCGCCACGGATCCCTGGTACGTCCAGCTCTATCGCAAGAGCTTCGCCTACCACGGAGTGCACCCGTTCTACATGTGGTACTGGGGCGCTCACGCGTTGGAGCACCTGGGCGAGGTGATATTCGTCGGCGGCAATCGCAAGACAACGGCGCGGATGGGATTCAAGGCCGCATCTACCCTGGCCGACGCTCTGGAGATCGCCTCGCACACTGTCGGCGGCAGCCCGTCGATCAGCTACCTGCACGCTCCCCCGCTGGTGATGGCGGACGTGCGCTGATGAAGGTGCGCGAGGAGATTCGGCTGCTGCGCCACGGCCGGGACTGGCGGGGGCGTTCCACCGTGCCGCGGACTGCCGACCCCTGGGTGTTGGAGGAGGAGGAGCACGACTTTCCGACCGCCTGGGCCCGTTCCCGGCTCGCCGTGACTGTGCGCAGCGGCCTACGTCGAGGCCTGTTGAAGCCGGTGACCTGGAGCCAGACCGACCCGGTCATCGAGGGCGTCGAGTACCTGGAGAACCTGCGCCCGCCGGCCGTGTTCGTCGCGAACCACTCCAGCCACCTCGATGCGCCGCTGATCGTCTCGTCACTCCCTCGCCGGTTCGCCGACCGGCTCGCCGTGGGTGCCGCGGCGGACTACTTCTTCGACGCCCGGGTGCGGGCGGCTGCGACGGCGCTGTTCTTCAACGCGTTCCCGGTGGAGCGGCACGGCTCGCGGCGGCTGCGGTCCCTCGCGGTGGAGCTGCTGGACGACGGCTGGAACCTGCTGCTCTTCCCTGAGGGCACTCGCTCCGAGGACGGCTGGATGAGCGCGTTCAAGCCGGGCACCGCCCAGCTGTGCGTCTCCAAGGGTGTGCCGGTGGTGCCGGTGGCCTTGCGCGGCGCGTATGCGGCCATGCCCCGCGGACGCAACTGGCCGGTGCCGGGTCGGCCGCGCATCAGCGTCCGGTACGGGCGCCCCTTGTATCCGGCGGAGGGCGAGGGGTTCCGCGAGCTGCGGATCCGGATGATGCGCGCCGTCGCCCGTCTGGCAGCCGAGGAGGAGTTGGGCTGGTACGGCGCCCTGCGGGCCGAAGCCGACGGCTCCCTGCCCCTACCCGGCCAGGCGGCTGCCTCCGGCGGCGCCGAGTGGCGGCGAATCTGGGAGTCCACCCGCCCGCTCCACCCCCGCCCCCGCCGCCGGGTCTGGACCTGGTGACGGCTTCGGAATAACCGTTCAGGGAACCGACGTCTCGTCCAGGCCCCCGAAGTCGACCACATGCACGGCCCCTTGTGCCCACGTCATCCTTGCAAGCCTCGTTGCCTCTGACTATCCTGATCCGAATATCAGCAAGTGATTAGGACGTGAGGCGCGAATGACCAAGCGGCGCAAGGTCGGCAACCTGCTGGCGCTTGCCGTGCTGTCCTACCTGACCCAGAAGCCGATGCACCCGTACGAACTGGGTCGGACCCTGCGTGAACACGGTGATGCGCGCAGCATCAAGTTCAACCACGGCTCGCTGTACATGGTGGTCCACCAGCTGGAAAAGGCCGGCTTCGTCGTCGAGCAAGGGACGACGAGGGCCGGAGGCCGTCCGGAACGAACCGTGTACGCCATCACCGACGTCGGCCGGAAGGAACAGCACGACTGGCTGCGCGAGCTGCTCGAAATACCGCAACACGAGTACCCCCGATTCGTCGCCGCACTGGCCTTCATCGCGGCGCTCCCACCGGACGACGTCGTCGAACTGCTGGGCCGGCGGCTACGGCGGCTCGCCACCCAGCGCACCGAGATCCGTGGACTGGTCGGCACCACGCTGGCGGCCGGGGTGCACCCGCTGTTCCTGGTCGAAGAGGACTTCCGGCTCGCGCTGCTGGACGCCGAGTCGGAGTTCATCGAGCGGTTGATCGAGCAGATCACACATCCGGAAACCGGCTGGGGCCAACAGTGGGCCGAGTTCCATGGACCACCCGCAACTACGGAAGGACAACAGTCATGACTCACGCTCGCACCGCTCTGATCATCGGTGGTGGCGTCGCAGGCCCGGTCGCCGCCATGGCCTTGCAACGGGCTGGCATCAACGCAGCCGTCTACGAGGCCCACGGCCCTACTGCCGAGGAGGTCGGCTCCTATCTCACCGTCGCCACGAACGGCCTGGACGCGCTCCGGGCGATCGACGCGCACGAACCCGTGCTGGCCGCAGGCTTCCCCACGCCCGTCAACGTACTGGTGAGCAGCACCGGAAGGCAGCTTGGCACCGTATCCAACGGCGGAAGGCGGCCGGATGGGACCGTCAGCCACACCATCAAGCGGGCTCGGCTGTACCGGGCCCTGCACGAGGAGGCGGTCGGCCGCGGCATCCGGGTCGAGTACGACAAGCGACTCGTCCAAGCCGCAGCCACACCTGGCGGCGGCGTGACAGCCCAGTTCGAGGATGGCAGCCGTGCAACGGCCGACCTGCTGGTCGGCGCAGACGGGGTTCATTCGCAGACCCGCCGGCTCCTCGACCCGACCGCGCCGGCCGGCCGCTATGTCGGGCTGGTCAACTTCGGTGGCTACACGAGTAACCATGTTGCCGATGCTGAACCGGGCAATTGGTACATGATCTTCGGCAGGCAGGCGTTCTTCGGCTACGTCGTCGATCCTTTTGGTGGAACAGTCTGGTTCGTCAACGTCCCGCGCGAGCAGGTCACTGCAGCCGAGCGCACCGCCACCACCGCCGAGCAGTGGCAGCAGCGGCTGCGCGACTTGTTCGCCAAAGACCGCGGACCGGCGGCCGAGCTCATCGCTGCCGGACGGCTCGAGCTCATCGCAGACAACACCCACGACTTGCCACGGATGCCGACCTGGCACAAGGGGCCGATGGTGATCATCGGCGATGCGGCGCACGCTCCCTCACCGAGCTCCGGTCAGGGCGCCTCGATGGCCGCCGAAGACGCCGTGGTGCTGGCCATGTCCTTGCGCGACCTGCCCGACGTTCCCCGCGCTTTGGACGCCTACGAGCGGCTTCGCCGCAGGCGGGTGGAACGCATCGTCGCTCAAGGGGCCCGGTCCAGCAGCGCCAAGACCGCCGGGCCTGTCGGCCGGGCACTGCAAGCCGTCATGCTGCCCTTGGTCTTCCGGTACCTGGTAACCGAGAAATCCCAGGCCTGGATCCATCAGCATCACATCGAATGGGGGTCGACGATCGCTGCCCAGCACGTGACCACGTGATGCCGCACAGTCGAGACGACAAGCTGTGGTTCGAGCCTGCTCGCAGGCGAGATCGGCTCCTGCTCAGTACGGCGGCGCCGGGTCGTTCCAGTCACCCGCATCCGGTCGGGTGCATAGATCGCAGGCTCCCGCGGAAGCGGCGGCAGCCAGAGCCTGGGCGAGGTCCCCAAGCGATCAGTTCAGCCGCCACGGCGTGTCACGCGTGTTCACACTTGGGCCTGCACGACGATGCGGGGGTGCCAATCGATTCCGCGAACGTCGACCTGTTGGAGCGGGTGCGCACGCTGCGCATCCACGGCCGAACGCCGAAGCAGATAGCACGCATATTAGGTATGCCATCAGCAACAGTCGCTCCCCTCATTCGAACGGTCGCAGCTCAAAACCAAGCCCTCGTGCCGGCTGCGGAGGTGGTCGAGTGTTGGGTGAGTCCGGGGTGGAGCATTGGGCTGACCGTCAGCGATCATTTGGACTGGCCCGACATCGAAGCGGACGACGACGGCCCGTCGGGCGTGGCGTGCGTGCTCGTGGCGCGTCGGGCGAATCGCCGCCAAGTCAGCGTCTGCGGATACCTGGTCGACGTCTATTGCCTGGGCGTCAAGAACGCTTTGGGACCGCTCGTGATGCCCGAACGTGACCTGCTCAGGTTCAGGCGCCTGTTCTTCTCCGCGTTCCCCGCCGCACCGCTGGCAGCACCCCTTGAGATGGCGCAGCACCTCGTGTTCGGAGCCGTCGAGCACGCGCGAGGTCTTGGTTTCCAGCCGCACCCTGACTTCGACGCGGCAGCGGATCACCTCGGGCAGTGGACTGGTCCCAGCGCCATCGCGTTCGGAAACGACGGGAAGCCCGATTACATAGAAGGCCCATATGACAACGCAGGACATGTCCTAGCTACGTTGAGACGTACCGTCGGCCCGGACAACTTCCACTTCCTGGTCGGCGTGGACGCGTTCTGATCTAGGCGGACCCGGGCTCCTTGCTGGGATGGGCTGCCCGTAAGCGGTGTCGCGATCTGGTCCAGGGGCAGGTGCGATAGCGGCCACGGCGAGGATGGGTCGGTACCCGTAGCGTTTCGAGCTGTGACCGCCGGGGATCGGGGCTGAGCTCTAGGCGTTTGGCTTCGGTGACCCCCTACGTCGACCGCGTTGGACCTAATTTCAATGTGTCGCTCGCCTGATGCAGCACACAACGAAGATCAGCTTGTCGACGCGGCGCGTGAGTTCTTCGACGAGGTCGCCCGCGATGCCTTCGAGCTCGTGGACATCGACTCCGGTGCCGTCGCCGCAGCGGGCGGAATCATCGATCGGTACAGGGACCTACAGCTCGGGCTCACCGACGCGTCGCTCGTCGTCATCGCAGCGAGGTACCAGACGGGCTGCTGACGCTGGATGAACGGCATTTTCGTGCCATGGCTCGCTATGGGGCGCGGCCACGCTGCTGCCCGCCGACTCATGACCTCTGATTTAGCGTTTCGCGAGCGGCGAGGCGCCGATGCTAGCCTGATGAGTCGTCGCGCCATTAGCTCAATTGGCAGAGCAGCTGACTCTTAATCAGCGGGTTCGGGGTTCGAGTCCCTGATGGCGCACCCCATCTACCTGCGGCGATGCAACATCGCCCCTCCTCTCCGGCCCCTCAGGGACCTGCTGCGCTGGCATTGCGCTTGCATCTGCTCTTGCGATGTCGACGGGTGGTTCTAGCACGGAAGCGATCTTGTCCGCAGCCGCACGGCCGACGGCTCTGTGCACGTGGGTGTACAGGTCCGCCGTGATGGTCGTGGTCGAGTGACCAAGCCGTTCAGAGACGACCTTGAGCTCGACGCCGGCGGCGAGAGCGAGGCTGGCGTTGGTGTGTCGGAGGTCGTGCAGCCGGATCACCGGTAGGCCTGCGCCGCTCGCAAGCGTCAGGAAGTGCCGCGTTACGTACTCAGGCCTGAGGTGCCGGCCGTCCTCCCGGGTGAAGACGAATCCATGGTCATTCCAGGCCGGACCCCACGCGGACTTCTCGAGTTGTTGAGCCTCTCGGTGGTCCCGCAGCTGGTCGACCGTGGCGTCGTCGAGCGGGACAAGGCGGGTTCCTCGCTTGGTCTTGGGTGTGCCGAGCACAGCCCTGCCGCGAACCTCGGTGATCTGCTGGACAACGAACAAGCACCGGCCTTCAAGATCGACATCTTCCCATCGAAGGCCGACCGCCTCTCCGCGACGCAGCCCCGTCACGAGCATGAGTCGGTAGAGCGTCGCGAGCCTGTCGTTCGATGTCTTGCGGGGAAAGGTCTGCGCCTGCTCGGCGGTCCAGGGCTTGGGTCGCTTCGGGTTCTCCGCGGGCTAGCTCGATGTGGATGGCCGGGTTGTACGGGATGAGCCGCCTCTTCACCGCCGTGTTGAGGGCGGATCTGAGTGCCGCGTGGATACGCCGGATAGAGCTCGGGCTCAACGGCCTGCCGCGGATACCGATCGCGATGGCCGCATAGAACCGGTCCAGGTGATGTGCACGTAACTCCATCAGCCGGATCGGACCAAGGTGCGGGATCAGGTAATGGTCCAGAGCATCTCGATATTCTCTGGCTGGCGGCGATCTACGAAGCGGTCAGTCTGACTCGGCAGCGAACCAACCGAGCCCGTCGCCCTCCTCCTTACATTCGTTGCCCTTGCGCTCGCGGCAACGTTCTTCGTTCCGTCGGTGTATGTGGCAACGCAGGACCTCACCGGGGTATCGAACCTGGCCGACCTGGTCGCTATGTGTGCGGTGCTGATGGCCTCCCTGGGTGCCCAGTCGCTGCTCTTGCACCTGACCCAGGAACCAGCAGCGGCGATCAGGATGAGCAAGCAGCGGGCCGTTGCGCTGGCGTCGGCGGTGACTCATTTGCCGAGATCCGGGCGGGCGCCCGTCAAGCGCCGGATTGCGGTGAAGTGAGATCATCTTCGGTTGGATCACGCTGGTCGATCTGTTGGGCACGAGTCACTCTGCAAGATACACCGGAGGGCAGGTCATCGCTGGCGCCGCGGTGGGCGCCCTCGTTGCGGCTGGCGTTATGTCCGCTCTCGCCTGAGCGAACGTCACACCTTGAGAACACCGCTGATCAGACCAGGGTCGCCGCGAGGCCGAGGAGTTGCTGCTCGACGAGGTCAAGGGCCCGCATGCTGTGTTCCGCGCGAGCGAAGACGAGTGCGCCCTCGGTCGAGGCGAAGAGCATCCACGCGAAGTCGGCCGCCCTCGACGGGTCGACACCTGCTGCTTCAAACAGATCCGTGAGGTCCGCGATCCAGAGCTCGAAGACCTTTCTCGCCTTAGCCCTGGCCGTCTCTGACTCGCCGCTCACTGTGACGCCGGCTGTCGCGCAGCCGGCTGCGAACTCGCTCCTGGTCAGTACCCCCCGCCACAGGTTGGTGAATCCGGTGACGACGCCAGCGACGTCGGAGCCGCGGAGCGCCAGCAGCGGAGCTCGGGCGTCGGTAGCCATGTACTCCATGGCGGCGCCCACAATCTCGTCCTTCCCGCCGGGGAAGTGGTGGTAAACCGAGCCGCGCGGCGCACCGCTGCGCTCCAGAACGTCGGCGATGGACGTGCCCCCAACCCCGCGCTCGGCGATCAGATAGAGCGCGCTCAGCACCATCCGCTGCCGTACGTCGCCAGCCAAGGTTCACCTCCCGATTCCTCTTGCGATGGACGCATTCTATGTTATGTTGCATAGTGATTATGACGATCGTCATAATCACGCCGAACCTGGGTGGAGACCGCCAATGCCGGTGATCGATGTGTACGCCGCGACCGGGACCTTCCCCGACACCGCGCAGCTCGCCAGAGACCTCGCCGCTGCAGTGATGGCGGTCGAAGGAGTCCCGAACATTCCGATGTTCCGCAAGAACACGGCTGCCTTCGTGCATGACCTGCCGGCGACATCGCTGGCGAACGTGGACGGCGACGGCAGTTATGTCCGTGTGCAGGTCCTGACCAACGCCGGCGCTCTCGACCGTGACAAGCAGATCGCTGTCGTGCGCACGCTGACCGATCTCGTCGCGACTGCTGCCGGAGACCCGTCGTTGACCGAGCGCACGTGGGTGCTGCTCACCGAGGCGCCTGAAGGTGGGTGGGGCCTATGGGGTCATGCCCACACCAACGATGAACTCGTCGCAGCCGCGCGGGCCGAGATCGCCAAGCTGACGCCTGAAGCCATCCATGGAGCATGAGAGATGAGCGCCAGTCCGCTTTCGATTGACGTCTACGTCGCCCCGATGCGGCCCTACGCGAGTCCCGACCAGCTCGGGGAAGGGGAAGTCGCGACCTGGGCACCGTCCAGCAGCACACTGATCTCCGGGCCGACCGAAGCGATCCTGATCGACGCCCTACTCACCTTCGAGAACGCCGACCAGATCGGCGCCTGGGCGCAAAGCTTCGGCAAGACGATCACGGGTGTCTACATCACCCACGGCCACTCGGACCACTGGCTGGGTCTCGCGCGTCTTCTTGAGCACTCCCCCGAGGCTCGCGAGTACGCGGCTCCAGAGGTTGCCGGCCGCGCCGCTTGGGAGGTGGAGTTCAACAAGACCAGCAAGTACTGGACGTCCCGCTTCCCCGGCGAACTCCCCGAGACGCCGGTGGTGCCCGAGGTCCTGAACACTGACGACATTCTCGTGGACGGTCAGGTCGTCAACCTGATCCACGTCGGCCAAGGCGACGTTGAGGGGTCGACGATCTTCCACGTACCGTTGCCGACGCCGTTGTCTGCGGCGATGTCGTCTACAACAACGTGCACATGATGATGTACGAGGCCGATGAAGCCAAACGGGAAGACTGGATCGCCAGCATCGACAAGGTCGCCGCATTGAAACCGCAAATTGTCGTCGCCGGTCACAAGAGCGTGGGTGCGGCCGACCTGCCCGAGAACCTCGCCGCCAGCCAGCAATATCTGCGTGACTTCACCACCCTCGCCAAGAAGGGCGGCACCGCAGAGGACCTGGTCCACGGAATGCTCGAACTGCATGGCGAGCGCGACCAGCCGCACACCCTATGGATCTCCGCCCGAGCCGAAGTCGCTCGACGGGCGTGAACCGCAGCGTTCGGCACCGGCGCCTTCCGGATTGACCAACCGACCGCCCGCTCGGCGAACTGGCGCAGGCAAGTGGAAGTGCGCGCTCATCAGCGTAAGTGGCTTTGTGTCAAGGGTTTGGTCGGTGCCGCGCCCGTCGTCTGTCCCTGCATAGCGGTAATGGGGCTGGGCCGAACAGCGTGTAATCGGGTTGTGGAGACGACGGGCGGGGCTGCCCATGATGAGCGTCGAGATCACGGTGTGTCTCAATGCCGCGTCGGGCTCGCCCCGACCGCCCGCTTGAGCGGCCGCTGATGTCAGGCAGCGACCGGACGCGCCTGCCGGTGCCGGGTGCCGGAGGTGGCCACGTCGGGGTCCCAGGCTCGGCCGGTGGTGATCACCGCATGCAGCTGCCGCAGGATCGCGGCAGCGATCACGGCCTGCGCCTGCGGCGCGGTGAGCTTGTTGTGCTCCCGGGTGGTCAGGTGCCGGTAGCGGGCGGCGTAGACCGGGTTGGCCTGCTGTATGCCCCACACCGCG
>JBKPAG010000013.1:0-10233 GCA_046726315.1 Actinomycetota bacterium
ATATCCGTCGTAGATCCGCTCCCGCCCGGTGCTGCCGGTGATGACCGGGAAGACGACCACCCGGAAGCGGTCGACGAGGCCTGCCTCGAGCAACGACCGGCACAAAGTGAGGCTGCCGATCGTGCGCAACGGACCGGCGCCGTCCTCCTTCATCGACCGTACGGCCTCGACCGGGTCCAGGTCGACCAAGCGCGTGTTGGCCCACGCCAACGGGTTCTTCAGGGTCGAGGAGAACACCACCACAACCGGCTGCACGCCTCGCCGGGCTACATCCCCAGTCGAGTACGAGCACGCGCACCACGCTGCCCTGCAGCCGCAGCAGCAACCGGAATGACAGCGGCATAAAGCCCTACCGATCCAGTTATAGCCCGCGGGTGGATGCAACCTGGTGCCGGGCACCGGCGTCCTTGGCGTTGGAGCGTACGTTTCCGGTACGGCCGAGGAGCAACGATGCTGGTGCCCGGGGTGAGCGTGGAAGACGGGACGATCCGATCCCGGGACCAGGCCGCGTCAGAGCTGTTTCAAGCCCACTACCCGCGGCTGGCCGGTTGGTGCCGGCGGCTGGTCGACGATGCGGAAACCGCGCACGAGATCGCCAGCGAGGCCTTCGTCCGGCTGTGGTCCCGTTGGTCGGGGGTCGAGGACCCGCGCGGCTTCCTGTACGTGACAGCCACCAACCTGGTCCGCGATCACTGGCGCAAGGCCGAGCGCGAGCGGCGGGCCACCCGGCGCGCCTTCGTCCGCAGGCCGGCCGCCGATGAACAGGCAACGCAGCCGGACACCGAGCTTCGCGCGCTCGTGCAGTCTTTGCCCGATGGCATGCGCGCCGTCGTGCTGCTGCACTACTACGCCGACTTCCCGGTACGGCAGGTTGCCGCACTCCTCAACCGCAATGAGGGCACGGTCAAGAGCGATCTGCATCGGGCTCGGGCGCGCCTGAGAGAAGAATTGGAGGGCCTGCGGTGAACGATCCCCGCGACCTCGATCGCTTGTTGCGTCCCGGCGTCAAGCCGCTGCCGCCGCCGACCGGGGCGTTCGATCGGATCCGGCGTACCGCCTCCCGGCGCCGCTGGACCCGTGCCGCGGTAAGCACTACAGCTGCGGCACTTCTCATCGTCGTGGCGGTGCCCACGGCACTACAGGTCTGGGGCAGCGATGATCGAGTGGTGGTGGAGCCGGCCGGTCGACCGAGTACGACCCCTACGCCCCCGCCGAGTCCCACGCCCACACCCGCGGTGAGTCCGGCCCCGTCGGCCGTCGTCCCCCCGGTCGCGGGCTCGCCGTCCCCCATAGCCGTCGCCCCCCGCTGCGAGAGCACCGAGCTGAGTGTTGCGCTCGGGCGGGTCGAGCCGGCCGCGGGGAATCGGTACGCCACGCTGGTCTTCACCAACATCGGAAACCGGGTCTGCCATCTGCAGGGCTACCCGGGGGCGAGTGCGCTCGACGCCCAGATGCAGCAGCTTGGGCCCGCCGTCACAAACGCGCCCGGCAATCCGCACGTCCGGCTCACCCTCGAGCCGGGCAGCAAGGTGAGCACCGTGCTGCACTGGGCGTCCGACGCCGCCGGTGCGTGCCAGCCCGAGTCCACATACCTGCGGGTCTACCCGCCCGGCGAGACCGATCCGCTGATCATCGAGGCGGCCATCCAGCTGTGCGGCGACATCTTCGACGTCCGTAACCTGACCGACGGTACAGACGGCATCGCGGGCTGATTCTCGATAACACGACGCCAGCATGGCCGCACCTTCATGGGAACACTCACGAGGAGCACCTTTGGCCCATGACGACGAATCCGACAGCGGTTTCCCAGCGCTCGATGCCCCCACGCCGCGGCATGTCGGCCGAGTGCCGCGTCGGCGTAGCTCACCGCTGGCGCTCCAGGGGGAGGTGTGCCCAGCGCCCTGCTGCAGGTCGACGTCTGATCGGCCGACCAGGACGCTGATCGGCGCGGCGGGGCCGGGGCGTGAGCTCACGACGCCCGGCTGGTGTCGGTGAGGTGTTCGGCCCCGCGAAGGAGCCTGCACGCCTCTATGACGTGCTCGCCGCGATCACGGCCCGGGCGTGAACCGCGCGGTCGACATCGACGGCGACCCGGTCCAGTTCGCGCAGGTGTGCGAGCTGACCGGCCTGCTGCCATCCGGCGCGCTGGCGGACCCGCCGGGGATGCGGGTGATCGCCCGCCCGGAACGCCCACACCCGGGCGCGTAGCTGGACCTGGTGGCTTTCCGCAGTGATCACTGCTGGTCCGTCGATGGTTCCATGGCGTGTTCAGCCCACGCGAGTACTTCCCGATCTTCGGGCGGATCAGCGGCGCGTACAGCCACGGCTCCGGCTGGCTCGCCTGGGCCCGCGAGCTGGCGCACGGTGGATGGCGGTCGAGGATCGGCCCTCAGGCTTTCATCTTCGCCGGCCGTGAGCTGCTGGCCGGCTGGTCGGTGATGGACCGCCTCGGTGAGATCATCGTCCCTACCCTCGTGATGGCCGGGCGGGACGACTTCGTGTTCCCCCCGGAGTGTCAGCGGGAACTGGCGGACGGCATTTCCGGGTCGCAGCTCGTGATCATTGACGATGCCGGCCACAACCCCCAGGACGAACAGACCGCGGAGATCGTGCGAAATCTGCGGGCATTCATGGCCCCCGAAGGCAGCGCCAACTTGAGGTGACCGGAAATGTCTCCGACGAATGGACCGTCGCGGTTCGACACCGGACCGAGCACCTGCTCCAGCGGCGAACCGCCAGTGATGCCGCCACCGGCCGTGACGTTGGTCCCTGCGAGGCGATGCACATCCTCTGACGCTTGTCGTATGACAGTCGCACGCACGATCGCGGGAGTGGCCGGGACGGCAGCTGTCGTCTACGCAGCCTGGGTGCGCCCTCGGCTGATGCGCTGGGGCGCAACCGATGAGGAAGTCGCTGGACCTTATCCCGGTGTCGACCTGGTTCCCGACGGTAAGAGGGGGGCGACGATGGCCGTCACGATCAATGCGCCGCCGGACCAGGTGTGGCCGTGGCTCGTCCAGCTGGGCGGGGACCGTGGGGGTTGGTACTCCTGGGACCATCTCGATAACGCCGGTCGCCCAAGTGCTCGAGAAGTCCATCCCGAGTGGCAAGACCTCGACCTCGGCGACTACGTGAAGTACTGGACACGCTGCCACGGCCCCGTGGACGCGTGGGAGGTTGTAGCGCTTGAACCGAATCGATTCTTGGGGCTGCATGGGTTGAGCGATCTGCGAGGCGGCAGCCTTGATCCAAAGCAGCCACGGCCATCGGCCTACACCGAAGGACTCTGGGGCTTCCTGTTGAACGAATTGCCAGGCGGGAGCACACGTCTCGTTATCGGCGGTTACGAAGTCTTCCGCCCTCGATGGCTTGGAGTCGTCTCCTCTTGGCTCTCCCCCCTGGTTGTCTGGATCATGCAGGCGCGGATGTTGGCGGTACTCAAGCGAAACGTCGAACGAGCGGCCCGTACACGAACGCAAACGGTCGCCTCTGGAAGGACCACCTAGCCCTGGCCGCCAGAACACGACCAACTGTTCCGGAGAGACGCACGAACATGCCGCGATGCGCGCCTGCCGACGTGAGGCGCGCGCGTTCACCGGCCGCAGTAATAGCGGGCGTCGGCATCATCTCGCCCTTCGTTGCTTTACGGGCGGGTGGCCGGGTGGTGTGCCTGGTCCAGATCGTTGTGGATGGCAGCTTGAGCCGGCGTCCGGACCGCCGCGAGCTCGGTGCACGCGACTTCACAATCCGGTGCCTAGGCTGGCCGTAGTGAGCAAGGACCTCCCTCGCAGCAGTCCGGCGGACCAGCAGGTCGATCCGGCCGCTGTGCTGGCGTTCGTTGAGGCGGTCGATGCTGACCCGGTCATCGAGCTGCACAGCCTGATGGTGTTGCGGCACGGGCACGTCGTCGCGGAGGGCTGGTGGGCGCCACATGCTCCGGAGCGGACCAGGCTGCTCTATTCGCTTAGCAAGAGCTTCACCTCCACTGCGCTGGGGTTCGCGCTGAGCGAGGGACGGTTCGACCTTGACGACACCGTGGTATCGCATTTTCCGGAGTTCGATGAGGAGATCATCGATCCCCGCAGCCGTTCGGTCACGCTGTGGCACGTGGCGTCGATGGCCAGCGGGCACAACCGCGACATGCTGGAGGAGGCCGTGACGCGTGACCCGCAGGAGCCGGTGCGCGGCTTTCTGCTGGTGCCGCCGGACGAGGAGCCGGGGACCGTGTTCGCTTACAGCCAGCCCTGCACGTACACGCTGGCGAGCGTCATTCAGCGCGCCGCCGGGATGCGGTTGACCGAGTACCTGCGGCCGCGGCTGTTCGACCCGCTCGGCATCGGTGAGGTCGGCTGGCTGACCTGGCCGCCCGGGCGGGAGCAGGGCTTCAGCGGGCTGTTCGCCCGCACCGAGGACGTCGCCAAGCTTGGTCAGCTGTACCTGCAGCGCGGCCGCTGGGGCGACATTCAGTTGATCCCGGAAAGCTACGTCGAGCAGGCGACGTCTCGGCAGATCGACACCCCGAACCAGGACAACGTCGACTGGTGCCAGGGCTACGGCTTCCAGTTCTGGATGTCCCGGCACGGCTACCGCGGCGACGGCGCCTTCGGGCAGTTCTGCGTCGTTCTTCCCGAGCAGGACGCCGTGGTCGCCACCACTGGGGGCACAGAGGCTATGCAGGCGGTGCTGGACCACGTGTGGGCACACCTACTGCCAGGCTTCGCCACGAGGCGGCCGGACGACGGCGCGCAGCAGGACCTCGCGAAGCGGCTCGCCGGCCTGAAGCTTCCACCGTGCGCGGCGCAATCCACCCCGCCACGCTGGGAGGACTGGACCGACGGGCCGTTTCCGGTGGGGCCGCACGCAGAGGGCCTTCCGGCGCCACCGCTCACCTCGGTCGCGCTGAGGAGGGTAGACCATGCGCTCGAAGTCAACATCGCCGAGCCAGCCGACGCGCTCACCTTCCCTGTCGGCGCTGGGGACTGGCTAGTCTCCGCCCCGCGCGACAGTGACGGCGACGCCGTGCCCGTCGCCACGTCCGGTGGCTGGCTGGACGAGCACACCCTTCGGGTTGAGGTCATCTTCCTCGAGTCGCCGCACCGCATGGACATCGCCTGCTCGCTCCCGACGCGAACCGCTCAGGCGGCCTGGCGCCACCCGCCCCTGGACGGCGGCAGGCTGCAAACAATGCACCGTCCACGGTAGGTGCCTTCGCGAGCCGGCAGAACGCACTCATCCCGCCTTAGCAACACACGCTCATGCCGCGGTCAGGGTGTTGCGGAGGCCGCGGATTGGTAGTTCCTCTTCAAAGCGCACGCGCTGTGGCTCGGTCTCTAGGCCTGCGATACCGCCGTCGGGACGACCGCGAGGTTGGGATGGCGCTCGTTGAGGCTTCCGCCCCATCCGGGGGCCGTTGCAGTGCCATGTGGGAGCGTGGCTACTAAGGGCTGGGGCGGCCCGATGAGCATGTCTGAACGGATCACCCGCTGGACGACGGGATCCCCCACCCCTTGGCAAGTCCTAGCGAACGGCGCCGCCACCGACCGGAGCTTCCTCATCGGCGAGGCTCGGATCGAACCCGGCGCTCCGTGCCCGCCCCAACACATCCACACCCACGAGCACGAGTCGATCTACATGATCGAAGGCGTCCTTTCCGTCGAACTGGGAGACGAACGCATCGAGCTCGAGGCAGGTGACTGCCTGATCATGCCGCCGGGCATTCCGCACCGCTTCGCCAACCTTTCCAACGGTCCAGTCCGGGCCGTCAGTACCGTGGCGCCGGTGGAGATCGAGAAGATGTTCGCCGAGGAGGAGGCCTACTTCGCATCGCTGAACAGACCTCCCGATCCGGTGCGGATTGCCGAGATCCTCGAGCCCTACGGCGTGACGGTAATCGGGCCGCCGCTTACCCCGGCGCGATGAGGACCATCACCTCCAACGGCCGCCTGCGGCTGCTCATCGCGGCCGGGCGATCTGCGACGCGGACGGGACTCAGACTGCGACTGGCAGCGTGGGAGTCGCCCTGCTGATCTCTTGCCGTGTCATACAGGCGTTCCCGGCCGCGCAGCAGCAGCCGCCGGTTCGCCCAGGCCGGGTCGCTGTTGCGGCCGCGGCGGCCCAGCCGCTCCCGGGTGACCCGCCGCCGCAACCCGGTCACCGTCTTGTTCGCCAGGGCGACCAGGTAGAAGTGGTCGACGAGGATCCTGGCCCGCGGCAGCGTCTGGCGCAGCGCGGTGTGGTACGGCGCGGCCGGGTCGATCACCACCTCCACCGCGGCCCGCCACGCGTGGCACGCTCGTTCAGCCAGGCCGCCACGGCGGCGCTGTGCGCCCGGTGACCTGCCCCAAAGACCCCTGATCCCGGCAAGATCGACGAACTCGGCCTGCCACTAGTCGGTCAACCGCCACTTCCCCGTGCTCTCCTCACGCACCCAACGGGGCGCGCCGAACCGGGTCTCGTCCAGACCCAGGATGCGGGTCGGCGCCGGCTCGCCCAGCCGTTCGGCCGCCCGAGCGTCCACCGCCCGCTGCACCGTCGGCCACGACACCCGATGCGCCCGCCACCTCATCGACGCTGCGATTCTCCGCGTCCGCGCACGCCTCGCGCAGCCGGGTCGTGACCCGCGCCCCTCGGGGCATCTGGGCGATCGTCTCGGTGAACGTCTGCCGCGCGCACACGAGGCCTCCCGGCGCCGCCAGCGCCGCTTGTGCCAGCGCAGCAGCAGCGGCGCCGCCCCATACGGCCGATCCTTCGGCCGGGTCGTCACCCGCTCCTTCACACGTGGCCCTCCCGCTGCTTCGCTGAACACAGCGAGAATCGGGCGGCCACGGGCCCCATCCCGGAGGCTCGCCGAGGGCCAAACTCACCCTCGTTGCCCGGTCAAGATGAAGAGCCGCATTACCGGAGTGGAGTGGTGCACGAAGATGACTCGCAACGGGGCCCACTGCTCGGCGGTGTGGAGAATCGGTGCAGGCGCCTGTTGGAGCTCGTCCGTGGCCCGCACTCAGTCCCAGGATGCGAGGCACGCGTTACTGCGTGAGACGAGTGTCGTGAAGGTGAAGGCACCCTCGCCGAGATCGAAGCGCTCGCATCCGCGATGCCCGTACGGTTGTTGGAAAAGAGGAGCCGAGGACGCTTGTCAGCAGGCGACTACAGCTGGCCATAAACGCCGAGCAGGCCAGGTCGGAGCCTCGTCAGTGCGGGCCGAGGAAGCATCTCGCGAGGTGGGGTGTCGTGGGTATCGGGATCGACCGCGTTCGCTTCGACGAGTCAGACTACGTCCAGTTCGCCGAGCGTCTGGAGCACGACCTCGCGGCGCTGCAACTTCTGCTGTCCCGTTCGGGTTTCGGTCAGCAACCGCGGACCCTGGGGGCGGAGCTGGAACTGTTCCTGGTCGATGGTCGCGGCATGCCCGTTCGGCGGAACACGCAGATCCTGGCCGGCGTCCGCGACTCACGGGTCACGGTAGAGCTCGACCGGTTCAACCTCGAGCTCAACCCACGGCCCTCGCCGCTGGCCGGCCGTCCCTTTACGGCGATGTCCGACGAGCTGCGCGCCCTGCTCGCGGTCGTCGGCGAGGTCGCTGCCGCCCACTCGGCGCGAGTCGTGATGATCGGCATCCTGCCGACGCTGTCCCGGCATCACCTCGACCGTGGGGTGATGACGGACCTGCCCCGCTATCGAGCGCTGGACCACAGCCTGCAGCGCTTGCGCCGGCAGCCGTTCCGGATCCGCATCCAGGGACGGGAACGGCTAGACATGACCACCCACCACGTCGCATTGGAGGGCGCGAATACCGCGTTTCAGGTCCATCTGCGCATCGCGCCAGAGCAGTTCGCGTCCACTTTCAACGCCGTTCAGCTGGCCACCGCGCCGGTACTGGCCGCGGCCGGCAACTCGCCGACGTTGCTCGGCCGCTGGTTATGGGAGGAAACTCGGATCGCGCTGTTCGAGCAGTCCGTCGACGACCGCCCGGACGGGGACAGCACCCGCCGCCCGCCCCGGGTCGACTTCGGCACTCAATGGGTGCGCGGCGGGCCACTGGGACTGTTCGAAGAGAGCGTCCGGCTTCACCAGCCGCTGCTGCCGATCCTCAGCGACGAGGACCCGCTTGACTGCATCGCCCGCCAGCGACCGCCACGCCTGGACGAGCTGCGGCTGCACCAGAGCACGGTCTGGAGGTGGAACCGCGCTATCTATGACTCGGCAGATGGAGGGCACCTGCGCATAGAGATGCGTGCGCTGCCCGCCGGCCCGACCCTTGTCGACATGCTCGCCAACGCCGCCTTCCTGGTCGGGCTCGCCTTGGCGCTCGCCCCAACGTCCCACGTCTGGGTTGAGACCACGCCCTTCGAACAAGTCCGGAACAACTTCTACCACGCCGCCCGGACCGGGCTGGGCTGCCTGCTCGCCTGGCCGGACGACCGCGGCAACATGGTGGTCCAGCCAGGCGCCGAACTGGTGCTGCGACTACTGTCCCGGGCCGCGGAAGGACTCCGGGAGGCCGGAGTGGCCGCGGAGGACATCGCGCTGCTCGACGTGATCGACCAGCGGGTGCGCTCAGCCCAGACCGGAGCCTGCTGGCAGTGGCGGGCGTTCCAGGCGCTTGAGCCCGAGGTCGGTCGGGACCAGGCGTTTGCACTGGTGCTCGAGCGCTACCTTGAGCTGGCCGAGACCGGCCAGCCGGTGCACGCCTGGCCGCTCTGAGTCGGCGCACAGTCACAGCTCGCGACCATCACCGCATGCCGATGGGCTCCTGTTCGACCCGTTGGCGAACCAGCCCGCCCTCGGGGGCGACAAGTTCCGCGTCCGTTTCAAGCTCACGTGTCGCAATTCGTAGTTCTCCGGCAGCACCGGTGGCTGCCCACCACAGAACTCGAGACACCACCCGGCCGACGGCAAGGACGTCGCTGTCGCTTACCACCAACGGCTGCTGCGGATTCCCGAAGAACCAGTCAATCGCCGACCAGCAGCCCACCTCCGGAGTGCCCCGCTGCGCCGCCCATCGCCAGTGCCGGTCGATGCGCAGCCGCAGAGGACTGAGGCGAGGTCTCCACGTTTGGTGGCGTAGAGCCCCACTGATGGAGGGTGCGAAGCAGTGTTGCTACAGACGTAGTGTTGGAACCGGTGGTCGCCGAGCTGTTCGGCAGCAGCCTCATGCAGCACGCGGCGCCCCGAAACGGGGCTTTGTCACGTCCACCCACGATGGGCGGGAGGTCCACACCAACGATCGGACGATCATGGCGGCGAACCCGGCGGATCAGGCCGAGTGTCTCGGCTTCGGCCTGACGGCTGCATCGAGTTAGCCGCTACGGCAGGAGCATTCGGTTCTACCCGGAGAAGGAGGCTTCCGTGTACGAGAAGGATGGAGAAAAGTACTTCGTCGTCGATAGCCACATGCATTACTGGAATGCTGCGCCGGACAACTGGGTTCCGGGGGCCGAGCAGTACGCCAAGGGCTGGATCGAATGCTTCTACGGCTATCACGGGCTGGGGCCGGAGGACACCCGGTGGCCGCTGGCGAAGTACCAGAAGTACTCCGAGGACGACCTGATGAAGGACGTCTTCGACGACGGCCACGTGGACGTGGCGATCTTCCAGCCCACGAATCTGACGGAGTGGTACAAGGAAGGATTCAACACCGTCGAGCGGGACGCGATCCTGTACGAGAAGCACCCGGGCATGTTCATCCTCAACACCCGCTGGGATCCGCGCGAGGGCGAGGACGGCCTGAAGAAACTGCGGCACGACGTCGAGCAGTACGGGTGCCGTGGCGTCAAGTTGTACACCGCCGAGTGGCGGCAGGGCTCGCGCGGCTGGAAGCTCACCGATCCGGAGGCGTATCGGTTCCTGGAGGCGTGCCAGGAGCTCGGCATCAAGAACATCCACCCCCACAAAGGGCCGACGATCTGGCCGCTGGACAAGGACGCGTTCGACATGACGGACGTCGACCACGCGGCGACTGACTTCCCGGAGCTGAACTTTATCGTCGAGCACTCCGGGATCCCGCGCATCGACGACTTCTGCTACATGGCGACGCAAGAGCCAAACGTGTACGCCGGCCTGTCCGTGGTGATCGGTGCGCTGATGCACGCCCGGCCGCGGTTCTGCGCCCGGTGCATCGGCGAGCTGATGTTCTGGGTCGGTGAGGACAAGATGACCTTTGGCAGCGACTACGCGATCTGGGAACCGAAGTGGCAGGTCGAGGGGTTCGTCGACTTCGACTATCCGGACGAC
>JBKPAG010000014.1:0-76633 GCA_046726315.1 Actinomycetota bacterium
CGCCACATCCCGGCCCGCCGACCAATCCAGCTTCGTCCCCTCGGCGGTGCGGAACACCACGGTGGCGTGATCCACCACAAAGTTGATCGGGAAGACCTCCGGCCGATGGCTCACCACAATCGCCAGCCGACCCACCGCGGCGGAACGCAGCAACGCCCAACACGCCGACTCATCCAGCTCCACCGTCAGATCCTCCGATTCGGTACCCATGACCCGAACGATGGACCGAACACATCCCTCGGCGGCAGGGTCGAAAGTCCCTGATCCCCGGGCCGGATGGCCACGTCCTTGCAAGGCCGCGAGTCCACTCCTTCCGCCGCCGCCCATCCGAAATGACCACGGGGTCGATGCCTACCTATACGCCGCGAGGCTTGCAAGCCTGGTGGTGTATGCACAGGGGTGGACCCCGTGGTCATTTGAGAGCGCGCCGGGGGCCCGCGAGCGGGCGACGCGGCGCGCCTACGGCTGAACCGCGGCGTCTACGGTCTCGAATGCGCCCAGCAACCGGTCGAGGTTCGTGACAGCGAGGATGCGGCGCAATTGTGGATTCGGGCAGGCCAGCCGAAGCCAGCCATCAGCCATGCCCGCGCGGCGATGGATCGACACGAACATCCCGAGCCCAGAGGAGTCGCAGAAACTCACCGCATCGAGGTCGAGCACCAGCCTCGACCGGCCCGCGCGCAGCTGGGTCATCAGCAACTCCTGCAGTGGTTGGTAGCTCTGGAAGTCGATCTCACCGCTCGCGATGACGACCGTGTATTCGCGGGTGACCTCTGCAACCCTTGCGGTGGCCCGCGCTCGGGGGCGCTGGGACATGTCGCCGGAAAATGCCCGTCTGCGCAAAGACTCGCTCATGGCTGGGTCCGTTCCGCGGCCTTCTCAGACCACTCCACCAAGAGGATCGTGGCGTCGTCGGTGGGAAGGCCACCCTGATGCTCCATCACGCTGTGTGCGAGACGGCGTAGCGTCTCCGGCGCCGGTAGCCCGGCTACTGCGCTGCGTTCGGCGAGATCGACCAAGCGGTCGGTGCCGAACAGCTCGCCCGCGCTGTCGCGCGCCTCGACGACGCCATCGGTGTAGAGGAGTAGCCGGTCCCCGGGCTCGAGGATCTCCTCCGCCACGTCGACGACGCTGTCGTCCAGGCCGAGGGGCATTCGCCGCCCGTTCGTGAGCGCACGAACCGCTTTACCGTTACGCAACAGCAATGGGGCGGGGTGGCCGGCGTTGATGTAACGAAGCCGACCCGTGTCCATCTCCAACTCGCCGAGAACACCGGTGATGAACCGCTGGTCCCCGAAGTGCTCGTCGAGCGCGAGATCGCCGGCCCGGGCGATCGCGTGGAGCCCCCTGTCCTCACGGCGGGCGGTGCGCATGGCAGCCATCGCTACGACGCACGTCAGCGCCGCTCTCATTCCTCTCCCCATGGCGTCGAGCACCATGAATTGGGCGGTGGCACCGTCGACCGCGTAGTCGTAGGCGTCGCCGCCCACGTCGTAGCTCGGTTCGAGGACGGCACTGACCACCAGCCGATGGCAGCTGAACGTCAGTGGCGGGAGCGATGCAAGCAACAGTTCGGCAGCTGGTGTCATCGGCTGCGTCCTGCGGACCTGTTCGATCGAGTCCCCGTACGGCAGCTTCACCGTGAGCAGGTGCCCGACCAGCCCAACCAAGATCTCGCAGAACTCGCGGAGATCGGCCACATCCGCCGGCACCTCGCGCAGGACGACCTCCGCCACGCCGAGCCGTTCGGAGGCGTCGATCATCGGCACCCACAGCCGGTCGGGATGGTTCGGCTCGCCAGCTGCCATCGTCCGCACCAAGGCGAACGCCCGGCCCGCCAACGTCCCTTCGACGGACAAGGGCTCCGGTCTTGGCTTGCCCCGCTCGGTCAGCGGCCACAGTAGGTGCTGCTCATGGTCGACGACGTACACAGTTATCTCAATACCGAGCGGGTGGACGGCCTCGTTGATCTCGGCGGGCAGCTCGTCCGGCTGGGACAAATGGGCACGCTTGAGCAGGTCGACGAGTGCCGCATGCCGCGGCGCCTCCGACCAGTCCATTCCCGTCTCCACACTCTCGACGTCAGGTCCGCTATTCCCGCATGCTCTGTATGCGAAACGATGGGATCCTGCGACTCCGACAGATAGCGAGGTCTGACCGTGAGCGTGACACAGGACGAGCGAGGCGGCAGCGGAGATCGAGGCCCACAGCAGTCGCTGACCGTGACCGACAACCGGACCGGGCGCACCTACGAACTGCCGCTGGATGACGGTGCCATCAAGGCAAGCGAGCTGAAGAAGGTCAAGGTTGACGACGACGATCCCGGCCTGGCCAGCTTCGATCCGGGGTTCGTCAACACGGCGTCCTGCCGTAGCGCCATTACGTTTCTCGACGGAGACAAAGGACAGCTCTCGTACCGGGGATATCCGATCGAGCAGCTGGCGGAGCAATCCACCTACTTGGAAGTGGCGTACCTGCTCATCCACGGCGAGCTGCCCACCCCAGATCAGTACGACCAGTGGGTGCACGACATCACCCACCACACGTTCGTGCACGAGAACATCAAGCAGTTCATGATGGGATTCCGGTACACAGCGCACCCGATGGGCATGCTGCTCGCTTCCGTTGGCGCGCTGTCAACGTTCTACCCGGAATCGTCGAAGCTCGATGACGACGAGGTCGTTCAGCGCCAGATCGTACGGCTGGTCGCCAAGGTCGCGACCCTCGCGGCCTTCAGCTACCGGCACTCGCAGGGACTGCCCTATGTGTATCCGGACAACGAGCTGTCCTTCGTCGGCAATTTCATGTCCATGATGTGGAAGATGTCCGAGCACCACTATGAGGTCGACCCCCGAGTGGAGCGGGCCATCGACGTGCTCTGGATCCTGCACGCCGACCACGAACAGAACTGCTCCACCAACGCGGTACGCGCCGTCGGCTCGTCGCGGGTTGACCCGTATTCGGCTGTCGCAGCTGGCATCGCCGCGCTGTACGGGCCCCTGCACGGCGGCGCCAACGAGGCGGTTCTCTCCATGCTCGAACGCGTGGAGTCGGTCGACAACATCCCGTCGTTCATCGAGGGCGTCAAGCGGGGTGACGAGCGGCTGATGGGCTTCGGTCATCGGGTCTACAAGAACTACGACCCCCGGGCGACGATCATCAAGCGGCACACCATGGAGGTCATCGACGCGGCCGGTGGAAGCCCGCTGCTGGACGTGGCTCTCGAGCTTGAACGCATCGCCTTGGAGGACGACTACTTCGTCAGCCGCAAGCTCTATCCCAACGTCGACTTCTATTCAGGGCTCATCTACCAGGCCCTAGGGATCCCGACGACGATGTTCACGGTGATGTTCGGCATTCCCCGCACCAGCGGCTGGGTTGCGCAATGGCTGGAGCTCATCAACGACAAGGAGCAGAAGATCGCGCGGCCGAAGCAGCTTTATGTCGGCCCGCCGACCCGAGAGTTCGTGCCGGCGTCGGAACGAGCCGCTGGGGTTTCCTCGGCGCCGAGCGCGTCGAGCAGCGCTGCGCAGGTGCCCGCCAGCTGACGCACCTGGACGGGGCTGAGCACGTCGAAGACCAGCGTCCGAACGGTTTCGACGTGCCCGGGCGCAGTGTCGACGACCTTCGCATAACCCTCGTCAGTGAGGATGGCGACTGTGGCGCGAGCGTCGTCGGATGACCGCTCACGGCGGACCCACCCGTTCTCCTCCAGCCGGGCCACGGTATGAGACAGACGGGACAATGACGACCTCGATGCCGTAGCGAGCTCGGACATCTGCAGTGCGCGGCCGGACGTCTCGGACAACATAGCCAACACCCAGTAAGCGAAGTGCGTGAGGCCGGCATCGCGTTGCAGTTGCGCGTCGAGCGCGGCTGGTAGCAACGTCAACACGCCGGCGAGCTTGCGCCAAGACCGTTGCTCGTCGGCCGAGAGCCATCTCGGTTGGGTCATACGTGCCAGTTTACTTGACGTTTCAACCTTGCCGCGTCAGACTTACTTGAAACATCAACTGTTCGTCGTTCGGAAGGACGCCTCATGACCACCGTCAGCATCCTCGGTTCCGGAAACATGGCCCGCGGCATCGCCACCCGCGCGCTGGCCGGCGGCAACCAGGTTCAGATTCTCGCGCGCGATCCGGAGCAGTCGACCAATCTCGCCGGCGAGCTCGGCGGTGCGGCGACCAGCGGAGCCATCGGCGATTCGCTGACTGGCGACGTCGTCGTGCTGGCGGTTCCCTATGCAGCCGCAGCACCGCTGGTCGAGCAGTATGCCGACCAGCTCGCCGGCAAGGTCGTCGTCGACATCACCAATCCAATCAACTTCGCGACTTTCGACGGGTTGGTCACGCCGGCGGACAGCTCGGCTGCCCAGGAGATCGCGAAGTTGGCACCGGGCGAGGCTCAGGTCGTCAAGGCCTTCAACACCACGTTCGCCGGCACGCTGGTCGAGGGACAAGTCAAGGACCTACCTCTCGACGTGTTCATCGCTGGCGATGAAACCGACGCCAAGAGTGCTGTCGCGGGGCTGGTGGAAGCCGGTGGGCTGCGTCCGATCGATGTCGGGCCGCTGGCCAACGCCCGCTACCTGGAGGGGCTCGGCTTCCTGCACATCGCGCTGCAGATGTCCCGCGGCACCGGGTTCTCCACCGCAGTGACGCTCGTCGACTAACCTCGGCGCGATCTTGAGACAACTTGGCGGCAACGAGAGGGGTGCGGCGTGGGTGTCCTGAGCGTGGCATTGGAGGAGGGCTTCGAGCAGGACGCGGTCGTGGTGCTGGTCAACGGCCAGCAGGTCTTTGACAGCACCGACGTCAGCACGCGCATGCAGATCGGGTTGGCCGGATCGTTCGAGGTTCCGATCGAGGAGGAACAAGTCGTCGTCGAGGTCAGCGTGCCATCGCGTGGGTTGTCCGGCCGCCTCGAGCAGACGGTGACCGACCGGATGCACATCGGCGTCTCGTTGCAGGACGGCGAAGTCGTCTTCCGTACGTCGATGGAGCCCTTCGGCTATCTGTGACCAAAGGGCTCCGTTCGACAGTTACTTGTTGGACTTCGACTGCGTCGACTTGCTCCCGGTCGACTTGCTCCTGGTCGACCTGCCGCGTGTCGACTGCGGCCTCGCCGGTTTGGCCATTGCTTCGTACTCGTCGCGCTTGCGGGCGACCGCGTCGAGCACGCTGGAGAGCACCTTTCGCTCCCGGACCGTCCGGTTCGACAGGGTCTCGTAGGCGACCGATTGGGTTTCCGCGGCGGCCGCCGGATCGCCTGCCTCGGCGAGGAACTCAGACGCAGCATCGGCCTCACGCAGGTACCTGATGTGGCCGAGGGTTTCAGCAGCGTCCTGCCGACGGGACATCAGAGCCTGATCGAACAACCGGCGGGCTTCCTTCGGCTTGGCGGCGCGGCTTTCGACCTTCAAGCCGGCTGGCGTGTCCGGTGCCGACGTCAGGACCTTGTAGTCCTTTGACTCCGGCGTCGCCAGGGCGACGGCCGCGTGGATCGCGATGCGCCGGTCGCCGAGTTGGTCCACAACCGTGCGGAGGACGTCGTTCGCGTCGGAAAGGAACTCTGACCCGCGTACGGTGAGCACGCGTCCGACGTTCTCGGTGAAGACGTCCTGGGCAATCAGCTCCTCCTCGTAACGGCGTGGTGGCGCCACGCGAAGGTAGAGCTCGTTGGAGACCAGGTCCTCGTCGTCGCGGTGCAGCACAACCTGTACCAGGTAGCGACCGGGCTCGGCGATGTCCCAGCCGTTGAGCCCGACAGATACCCCCAGCGGCGCGTAGATCGACTCGCCGGGATAGAGGACAACGTGATCCGGCATGTAGCAATAGCGCCCGAACGGCGTGAACTCCCGGGCCGGCTTTCCCTGTGCCTTGATGACCACAGTCATCGACTCCACACCGCGCAGGATGTTGGCGTCGACGATCTGTGGGTCGGCAGATTCGTTGGTCAGCTTGAGCTCGAGGGTGACGGGCTCGAGGTACTCGAACATCCCATCGTTCCGATTGACCCGCAGGCCCAGCCGGAGTGCGGGCCGCGGTGAAACCCGCGCCTCCTGGAAGCCGTGGTGGTCGAACCAGTCCGCGTTGCCCTGTTGTACGAACCGCTCCGGCGCATGGCGCAGGAACAGCAACTCGGCGTCGCTGAATCGGTACTCGAAATCGGCGAAGAAGGTGCTCTCGCCGCCAGTGACCCGGAACGGGTAGTTCATGAAACTGCGGGCCTCCGGCTCGTCAGCCAGACCGGGAACCCACGGCGTGCCCAGCGACTTCTGCCACGAGTGCGCGAGGTTGAATGCATGGCCCATCTCATGACAGGCAGTCCAGAAGATCATCCGCTGTACCCACGCTGCTGGGTTCGGATCGCCAGACGGAGGCACGGAGATGAACGCATCGTTGAAGATCGCGGTGCCCTGGCGATGGTTGGGCCCGATGTCGTCGAACATGATCCCGCCGAGGCTGGTGCCCTGCTCGTGCAGCGACGCGAAGAAGACCCACATCGCCCACTGCGACGTCGCGCTGAACCGCGACCAGAACACTTGCATCGCGTCGTGCATCTCGTTGTCACTCCACTGGGCGTTCGCGCCGGCGCCGGTGATCGGCACCTTCCCGCCCGGTGACTGCGATACGTAGAAGCCTGCCCGCTGGTAGACCTTCCGCATGGTCAGTTGCTCCGCCGGGAGCCCCGCTGCATGGTTGGGGTGCGCGGCCGTATCGATCACGGTCGTTGGGGCTTCGCCTTCGGCAGCGTCGAACTCGAAGTCGACTTTGTGGAAGTAGCGAGACTTGTAGTCGAACGACCGCACCCGGCTCAACCCGCCAGGTGCCTCGAACCGCACCTCGGCTTTGTGGTGGCGGACGCTCGCCCCAGGGTTTACCTGCACCTGCACCGTCGTGTAGGGGAAGACGCCGGCTGGCCCGTCCAGGTAGAAGATCGTGCCTTGCCAGTGGTGATCGCCGTCCGGTGTCAGAGACGCGATCCATTGGACCCGCTGGAGCCCGAAGGCGGCCACGCCACTTGCGGTCTGCTGCGGGTACATCCCATCGACGTCCAACCGCAGTTCCTCGCGGCTCGCCTCGGCTACGTGGGGCAGCGAAGAGATCGTCCGTGCGTCTGCCCGGCCAGCAGTCTCGAACGACGCCTTCTCTCCGACGGAGGCCTCGTAGCGGCCACTGACTCGCTTGATGGTCTGAATCTCGACGACTTCGGCGAGGTCCGATCCGTCGTCGTCTGTCGCTGGCAGCTCTGCCGATGACGTTGTCTCCGGCTTGATGATCATCCTTCCCCTTTCGTGGTCGCTTCCTGATCTGTTGGAGAGCAGTCAGCCACGGTGTTGATACGGTCCCGCACACGCCAGTGTCAGCGGTCCGGGTACAACGAGTAGTTCGGGAAATTGCCGTAGAGGCGCTCGACCTCGCCGGCCGGCCCGAGCGTCACCGCCTGGACCAGGAGGTCGCCGCCTACGAACGCGCCTTTCCAGGACTCGCCGATCCCACCGAAGACCTCTTCCCGGTCTCCCCGGCTACGCGGCCGGTTGATACCCACCTTGAACGCTTGCAGCTGCTCTCCTACTCGGGCCGCGAAGTCGTGGTCGTCCGTGGCGATGCTTGCCACCAGGCAGCCGTTGCTGACGTTCATCGCCGCGAGGAATTCGGCCTCGGTGTCCACGCACACGACCGAATCGAGCGGCCCGAATGGCTCAGCATGGTGCAGCGACCATTGTGGCGGCGGCTCGAGCACCGCGGCTGGGGCAATATATGCCGAGGTGTCCTGTCCGTCGAGGAACCGCCCGTCTCCCACCGACCCGTGGTACAGCGGCAACCCACGACCGGCCAGCGCCTCGTCGAACTGCTCGGCGAGCTCGCTGGCCTTGCGGGCGTGGATGACCGGTCCGAAGTCGAGTTCAGGAAGCGGATCGTCGGGCGACGCGACGGCGAGCGGATGACCGAACCGGATGTCCTCGATCACCGGCAGAAAGGTCTCGAGGAACGCCGGCAGCAAGCGGCGCTGAACGACGTAACGCGGATATGCCGTGCACCGCTGTTTGGCGTACTCGAAACCCTTCCGCACGTGCTGGGCGAGCAAATCCCACTCGGTGAAATCCCAAATGCCCCAGGCGTTGAGGCCCTCCTGCTCGAGGAAGTGCCGGCGGCTCTTGTCCGAGAGGGTGGTCGCGGCGGCCCGGCCATTTGACCGGCCACCGACGAACGCCAGCGCCCCGATGCCGTCGCTGCTGATCAGAACGTCGCCGAGCTGACTCCCCACGCCGGAGACGAGGGTGACCGGCAGCCCGGCGCGCTTGAGGAATGCATGCGCGAGCGTCAGGCAATGGAAGCCACCCTGGCTTGGCGTCTTGGCGACGACTGCGTTGCCGGCGAGCGCTTGCACGAGCTCGGCGTGGACTTGCACGCTCATCGGGTAGTTCCAGCTCGCGATGTTGGAGACCGGGCCGGAGAGTGGGCGTCGCTCGTCAGCCGTGCCGAGCGCGAGTTGCCGTTCGATCTCGTCGACGTACCACCGCACACCGTCCAGGCACCGGTCGACGTCGGCGCAGGCGAGCCGCCACGGCTTGCCGATCTCCCACACGAGTAACAACGCGAGCAGGTCGCGGTGCGCGGTGAGATCGTCGACGGCCTGGGTAACGCGCTCCCGTCGTTCCTCTAGGCCTACCTTGCCCCAGGCTTCGTGCTGACGGCGAGCGTCCTCCACGGCTGAAAACGCCATGGCGTGGTCCACCCTTGGAGGTCCCTGGATCGGCGAACCGTCGACCGGAGTGACATGGTCGCCGGGCCGGCCGATCCGCCGCCACTCTCCTGCGACCAGGTTGAGAATCCGGTCCGAATCGAAGGCCTCCGGCGCGACAGACTCGCATCGGGCATAGGTCTCCGCCCATGACGTTCCCGGCTTCAGCTGCACACCGGCAACCTTAGAGTCAGACTCGACGCATGAGCGGGGACGGACCTGTGGCGTTCTGGCGTGCTGTCAGCCGGCTGCGGCAAGATCGCGCCCTTGGGCTGCACGAGCTCGAGATCTGTTTTGCCGAAGCGGCGACACCGGACGCGTTGGATGGCAGGCTCCGGGGTCGCTTGCTCGCCATGACCGTTGGGCTCGGTGTCGACTGGCCGGCCGAGGCGGTTACCCGGCTGTGGATGCCCTGGCTGGGCAAAACCTTCGACCGTTCCACAAGCACCGGACGGAACGACTTCACCGCCGGTGCCGGGCGATTGATCCGGTTCACGCTTCCGCGCTATCCCGAGCTGAGAGTGGAAAGCGCGCGACGATGCAGCGCATTCGAGTTCCGCACGTCCACCTGCCCCAGCGCCCTCGATTCCGGAACCAAGGTGCTCCGAATCGACTACCGCGACGTGCCGGAGAATCCGTCGTGGCCGGTCCGTCGAGTGCTCGACGAGCTGGTCACCGTTGACGATGGGCTCTACCTTGGCCAGGCGCTGCTCGAATGGCGCGGCTCGCTGCGCCGAGCTGCGTGGTTCTCCTTGGAGAGGTAGCGCTCTCCAGTGGTGATCCCGAGGCAGGTCGCTCGGTTCAACCGGATCGTCACCAACCGGGTCTCGTCGCTCGTTGCTGGCCGCCTGCCGGGGTTCGGGATCATCGACCACACCGGCCGGCGGTCCGGCCGCGCGTACCGCACGCCGGTAAACGTGTTCCAGACGCTTGAGGGTTACGTCGTCGCGCTTACCTACGGTTCAGACACCGACTGGGTGAAGAACGTGCTCGCGGCGGGCGGCTGCTCGCTGACGGTTCGCGGCCGGCAGGTGCGACTCAGCAATCCGCGGATCGTCCGCAACGAGTCGAACAGCGACGTTCCAGTCGTCGTCCGCCCGATGCTCGCCCTGCTCGGCGTTTCGGAGTTCCTCTACGTTTCGGACAACCCGTCGGCCTGAGGGGGTGGTATGTGCTCAGCGAGCACGGTCGCCGAGCCGTAGCCAGGTATCCGCGGCGGCTGCGACGGCGTCGCGTGTAGCGTCGTACATCGCCTGAGCCTCGGGTGGGTCCTCGCCGATTGCCGTGATGCCGAAGCGGCCGTCGATGCCAAGGCCCGCAAGCATGTGCAGAACGACGCCTGTCCCGATTCGATGGTCGAAGCACAATCTCGCGGCCTTGACAGCGTCGATGGCGACCCCGGGCGGAAGGCCAAGCCACGAAATGTCGACAAGATTGTCGGTGCAGCAGTATGCGCGCTGACTACCGTCCGCGGCGACCCAGGTTCCCACCTCCGCGTCGTACCTGCCGGGCACGAGACTTCGCATTGCTGCGTACGGGTGCGTTGTTCCTCCCTTGGCGCAGGTTTGCCTCGAGCGCATACAGCGACCACCGGCGGGGGGCGTCCCGCGTGGCGCGAAGTCGACGCTCGCCCGGCCTACCACGCCGGCGGCTGCGAGTTGCTCCCCGATTGCGTATCCGTACCGTGCCAACGTCTTCGCATACGCCGGATCGGCAGGGAATCGGCAACCGGTGTAGACCTGCGCCGCCTCGCCGCCCAGCACCTGCTCATGAGTCGCTCGCACGACGATTTCGCCGTCCGGCTGCAAGTCGAGTTGCACGCTCGGACTACTGAACTCAACGCCCGTTACGAGTTCCTCGACGACCCCGCCTGCTTCCAGATCGGTGAGGTACCACGCGGGCAACCCCATCACCCGGCGGCGTACGGCGTCAGCGCCAGAAGCCTCGCCATCCGGCTCTCGAATGTCGAGCAAGACGTTTCCGTCGCCCGCACCGCTGTCATCGTGCTTGATAACGGCTGTGCGGACATCGGGACGAGCTGCTTGTATCGCGCCAACGGCCGCGACCACATCCCCGACGGTTCGTACATCCTCCCGGCCGTAGGGCACCGGGACTCCCGCCTCGACGAAGATGCGTCGGCCGACGCTCTTGAAGCCGAGGTGGCGCAGCGCGGGATCCATTCCGTTGATCGGGGCCTGCAGCTGCTCGGCGACAGCGACCTCGCTCTCCGTCACATTCCAAGGCTCGACCATGACCAGCCGGTCACCGATGTGCTCCCGCAAGCGCGTGATCAGCTCCGGTCGGCCGAGCAGCTTGTCGGCCAAGCTGTGCACTGACGTGTCGTCCAGGGCGACAAAGCGGGTATGCCGCGCGAAGGCGTCTGGCCGCAGCCCGACAGTGCGGTAGTACTCGGCCACCTCCGACGTCGGGCCGACGAACACAGGTGGACGATCTCGCAATCGGGGATGCGGTGGACCATGAGACCGGCCAGCAGAAAGCGGTGCTCGAGCGCCGAGATGCGCTCTCCGTAGTGCGACAACAGCGACTCGCCCACGCTGTACGACGCGAGTGCGATCACGACATGCGGCGTTCGCGACCCGGGACGATTGGCCGCCAACACGCTCCCCAGGCCGGGCTGCAGTTCAGCGAATGTCTTCATCGGGCCCCCTCGCTCCGACCCTCCGGCCTAGTGCTGCCGAACTTCGCCTGTCCAGATGTTCATAAAAGGGCTAATCGGGAGCCAATGACGGAAATCTCGGGCGCGAGGACGGGCGTCACATCGACCATCGCAGGACGACCAAGCGCAGACCTCCGGACCCATTCCCCACGGTACGAGGCCGCCGAACAGAGTCAGGCGGACAGGTGTGCCGGCTTGTGTGTGACGTCCTCGATCTCGGACGCAGCCTTGTCCAACAGCTGATGGACCAGATCCGAGAGTGCGCGAGCCGCCGCGATCTCCTCACCGATCTGGGGCTGGGCCGGATCGGCCGGGTTGCGCCGGGCCTGTCCGCGCCCTTGCAGCTCCGATCCGTCCGGCAGCCTCATCAGGCTTGCGGCCGAGGTCAGCGACTCGTCTTCCTCGAACTGGATTTCGACGTTCCATCCGATGGGCGGCATACCCGACCACCACCTCCGCAGGTATCCCTCGATGCGGTGAACACACGGTAGTCCTCTGCATACCTTCGGGCATACCGTTGACCAAGGCGGAACCATGACCGAAGCGCCCACTATCGACGATCCCTTCACCGTGCCGACCAGTCACTGGCATCGGCTCGACGACGGCCGGGTTCAATGCGACGTGTGCCCGCGCGCCTGCCGGCTGCACGAGGGTCAGCGCGGCCTGTGCTTCGTCCGCGCCCGCGTGCAGGACCAGATCGTGCTGACGTCGTACGGGCGGTCAAGCGGGTTCTGCGTGGACCCGGTGGAGAAGAAGCCGCTCAACCACTTCTTGCCCGGCTCGCCAGTCCTCTCGTTCGGTACCGCAGGCTGGAACCTGGCCTGCAAGTTCTGCCAGAACTGGGACATCTCCAAGTCTCGGGAGATCGACACCCTGGCCGACCAGGCGTCTGCGCAGACGATCGCGCGGACGGCGGAGTCGCTCGGCTGCCGGAGCGTCGCGTTCACCTACAACGACCCGGTGATCTTCTGGGAATACGCCGCCGATGTCGCCGACGCCTGTCACGAGCGGGATCAAAGCGATCGCGGTGACGGCCGGGTTCATGTGTGCCGAGCCGCGGGCTGAGTTCTACGCGCACATTGATGCGGCAAACGTCGACCTGAAGGCGTTCACCGACGACTTCTACCACCGGGTGTGCGCAGCCCGCCTCGACCCGGTGCTGGACACGTTGCGCTTCCTTCGATACGAGACCGACGTCTGGTTCGAGATCACCACGCTGCTCATCCCTGGCCACAACGACTCCGACGCCGAGATCGACGCCGAGACCCGGTGGATCGCTGACATGCTGGGACCCGACGTGCCGCTGCATTTCACGGCATTCCACCCCGACTACAAGATGCTCGACGTGCCGCGTACGCCGGCGTCGACCCTCGGTCGGGCGCGCCAGATCGCTGTATCCAATGGCCTGAACTTCGTCTACACCGGCAACGTCCATGATCCCGAGGGCGGCACGACGTACTGCCCCAATTGCGGGTCTGCCCTGATCGTCCGTGACTGGTACGACATCCGCGGTTATCAGCTCGACGAGCATGGCAACTGCCGGACTTGTGGCACCCAGATACCCGGTGTGTTCGACGGCCCCTTGGAACGCTGGGGACGCCGCCGGCTGCCGGTTGTCGTCGCCGGTCGCTGACCTCTACCGACGGTCGATAATGCGAACCCATCCCCTGCGGCGCCGACGGCAGCGGTTTGCAACAGTCCCGTATTTGTCACGGCTGAGGCGGCTCCGTGACCTAGGAGGTCGTAGTGACCGTCGCACGGGAACCCGCAGCCAGCAGCCAGCGCCACAGCGGCGAGGATCAGGTGGCTCTGGCCGCCTTCGTTACGTATTCGCTTCTCGCCGGCGGCAACGCGGTTGGCATCAGGTTCAGCAATCGCGAGCTTGCTCCGCTGTGGGGCGCCGGTCTGCGTTTCGCGCTCGGTGCGGCTTTGCTGCTGGCAGTAGCGGCGCTGCTACGCCTGACGATTCCCCGGGGTAGAGCGCTGGCCGGTGCGTTGCTGTACGGCGCGCTCACTTTCGGCGGGGCGTTTGCATTTGCCTACTACGCACTGGTTCGGATGCACGCGGGGTTCGGCCAGATCGTTCTGGCGCTCGTGCCACTCGCCACGCTGTTGCTCGCGGTGCTCTGGCGCCAGGAGCGGTTCCGGGCTGCGGCCGTTGCCGGCTGTCTACTTTCCCTTGCTGGAATCGCGGTGATGTCGCAGGCGCCGCTCAGAGAGTCGGTCCCATTGCCGTCACTGCTGGCGGCGATCGGCAGCGTGCTGTGTTTCGCGCAAGGCGCCGTTCTTGTTCGTCGGTTCCCGCCGCTACACCCGGTGACCTTGAACGCCCTCGGCATGGCGATGGGAGCGGCGCTGTTACTGGTCACTTCGGCCATCGCTGCGGAGCGGTGGACGTTCCCGAATCGGGCCGAGACATGGTGGGCAATCGCCTATCTCGTGGTGATCGGGTCAGGTGTGGTGTTCGTCTTGTACGTCGTCGTGCTCCGTCACTGGGCCGCGTCGCGGGCGGCGTACGGGTTCGTGCTCATCCCGTTCGTCACGGTCGTCCTTTCGGCGTGGCTGGACGACGAGCCAATCAGCGCGGGCCTTGTCCTGGGCGGACTACTCGTCCTTGCCGGCGTCTACGTCGGAGCCCTGCGTGGTCGCGAGTAAGTCGCCATGGCCTGCGCGTTATTCCGGGAAACCCCTGCCGCCGACGGGACGGATCTCGATCTGCTCCGGCATTCCTTCGAGCAGCGGCATCGCCTTCTCCACGAACGGTCGCAATTCGGGATTCTCGAGCGCCTCGGCGTGCGTTTCTTTGCTGGTCCACAGATCGACTACCCAGATGACGTTGGGGTCCTCGGTGGCTTCGCTGACCAGGTACAGGAAGCAATCGGAGTTGTCGTCGAACAGCGTGCCCGACTCGAGCAAGATGTCCACAACGTGCTGGCGTTGGTCCGGCTTCGTGGTGAGCTTGTTGAGGAGCGCGTACGTCATGGCTATGTGCACTACCCTAGAGCCGCGGCTCTAATCGGCCAGCCTGTCAGGCCGGCCAATCTGCGCGTCCAGCCCGGGCGACCACAGGACACCGACTGGCCTCTCGTCGGAAATGGGCACACCGGCAGCGACGAGCAAAGCGTCGTCGGAATGCAGCAGTCGGGCCCGGTGTAGCACGTAGGGCGGGTGTGTGATCGGGATCCAAGTCGACCCGAGAATGGTGCGGGTGTGCAGCCCCCACCGTGCAGTAAGGAACACGTCCAGTGCCGACAGACGCGGCACGGGCTCGCCTACCTCGACCTCGACTTGAGCGACCAGCCGAGGTGGCAGCCGTCTGTGAACATTGAACCCAACGACCGCTGGTGCCTGGCGAGTCGGTTCAAGGTGAGACCAGAGGTAGGGCAGCCGGGGCACCAACCGGGCTACCAGCGCCATGTCCGGCCGAGTCACGTCCATGGACAAGAAGACGACGCCTTGCCGCCCATAGTCGTCGATGGAGTACAGCCGGACGTTGAGCTGGTACATGGGCCCGATGTCAACCACGCCACCAAGCCGTATCGACGGAACAGTGAAGCCGACGATTCCGACATAAGTCCGGCCGCCAAATGTGTCCGGCCGAGTGCCGTCGGGAAACAGATGGCGCACCGACTCTGACTCGAGCGGCCAGTGCACGAAGAGCATGTCGCGCAACGTCTGCTGGATGAGAACGGGGCCGGGCAGTGGCGGCGGACTCTCCTGCGGCACCGTCTCGTCTTGATGTGCTGCGCTCACCAAGCGTCCGTTCCCGTGATCCTGGCCGAAACGCGCTTGGCGCGGCAGACGTCACCAAACCGAGGCCGGCGAGTCCGGGAAGTGGCTCCTCCACCATGCAGCCCACTGCGAACGGGTTCGTGCGAACGTGGCGTCGTCCTGGCCATGGCTCAGCATCGCAAGCGAGGCCGGATCCGCCCATTGCAGGTCATCGACGGCGAGGAGGACGACCCCTTCCGTCGCCGATCATCCGCCGCGTGGTCGGTCCGGTCCAGGAGAAGTCTGTTGGCGTCGATATGCGCAATCGCTCGACTGCCTACTGCAAGCGTTGACGGCAACCGGGCCATTGACAGCTGGACTGCCCGGCGCTGGGCAACGCCAGGGACGGTCACGGAGCTCGATGATCCGGCGTCGACGGGCGGACACTAGGTAGTCCGGCGACCCGAGGTGACTTCTCCGAAATGGCAGTCGTCGAGACCGCCCGGCTCGAAGGAGCATTGTCGCCCGGCCCGAGACCCACCCTGCCCCAGGCCGAAGCGCGGCTCGTCGTCAAGCTGTCGAGGCGGCTCGTCCCTACCGACAGCAGCCGCAACCTGTCGAGCGGTGTTCGATGGACAACAGCTCGTCATGCAACGTCGCGAACTTGTCTGGATCGAGGATGCCAGCGGCAGCCAGCAGAGCTGGCTGCCGGACCCCAAGCGGAGACCGCATAGGCCGCTGGTACTCCGGCTCCCAATGGTCAATTGCGACGAGGGCTTCGACTGTCAGCGATGCCTCGAGAGCTCGTGGCCATTCCACGTCTCGGAGAGCCGACATTGAGCCTGCCGGGGCTCTCCAACGCTGACGAGAGGCCGTCGTAAAGCGTGATCGGCAGGGGTACGACTACCCCGGTGTCAAACCGGCGCGCGGTTTGACGCTCGTCGATGCGCGCACGACGAGCTCGGGGGCGAACTGAACCTGCTGGTGGTCGTGGTCGGAGTCGCCCACGACCTCCTCGAGCAACAACCGGCCGGCAGTGAGCCCGAGCTTGTGCCGTGGCTGCCGTACCGACGTCAGCGGAACGGCGGCCGCCGCGGCGAACTCGATGTCGTCGTAGCCGACGATGGCAAGGTCTTCCGGGACGCGCAGTCCGAGCTGAAGGGCCTCGTGAAGCAGACCCATCGCAAGCAGGTCGTTGGCACACAACACCGCTGTCGGGCGCTGGGCCAGGGGCAATCCCGCGATCCGCGCGCCCGCTTCGCGACCCTCGCTGATGGTCGGCGCGTCGGTCTCGACCACAACGAGGTCCCCTGGATCTCTGCCGGCGGCGGACATAGCGCGACAGGCGCCGGCAAGACGATCGGTCACCTGGCCCAGCAACAGTGGTCCGCCCACGAACCCGATGCGCTCGTGGCCGATGCCGATGAGATGCCCCACTCCCAGCTCGCCGCCGTGGACGTCGTCCACCGAGACCGAGCACTGTTCGTGGCGGGGGGAAACCCGGTCCACGACCACCACGGGTGTTCCCCGCCGGGGTGGCTGTAACAACCGCAGATCGTGGCGGGACTGACATCCGGGGCTGTCAAAGGCTGAGCGTGGCCATTACTTCGGTGTCCGGCACGTGGCTCGACCCAACCATGTTCCTCGACGCTCGGGTGGAGTCGCTTCTCGTCGACCTCTCCCGGGACGAGAAGATCGCCATGGCGCTGTCCGACTGGTCTCCACTGCAGCGGCGTGGCCTGCCGTGGCCGCACTACGTCGACGCGGGAACAGGCCTGCGTGGCATCGAGGGAGCTACCGCCTTCCCCGCCGGCATCGCGCTGGCGGCGTCCTTCGACGAGGACCTGGCCGAGCGCTACGGCGCTGCGGTCGGGGCGGAGGTTCGTACGGCCGGGTATAGCGTCTTGCTCGGCCCGACGCTGGACCTCGCCCGGGACCCCCGCGGTGGGCGCATCCCCGAGGCGTTCGGCGAGGACCCGTTCCTGTCCGGACTCCTCGGGGCGGCCCACGTGCGCGGCGTACGGCGCAACAACGTGATCGCCCAGCTTAAGCACTTCGTTGCGTACAACAGCGAGGAGCGACGGACCGGTCACGGACCGCCGTGGGCTCGAGGCGAAGCAATAGACGCCCGGGTCTCCCGCGCGACGCTGCAACATGTCTATCTGCGGCCCTTCCGCATGGCCGTCGAGGCCGGCGCGTGGTCGATGATGGGCTCGTACAACCGACTCAACGGGGAGTACGTCTGCGAGAGCCGCGACGTCCTGGACATTCCGCGAGGCGAGTGGGGCTGGCGTGGCTTCTACTGCCCGGACTTCATCTTTGCCGTTCGCGACGACGCGAAGGCCCTTGCTGCCGGTCTCGACCTCGGCGCGCTCGTTGGCCCGGGGAACCGGACGGCCGAGATGCTGACGTCCCCGGATCTGCCGCCGGACACGCTCGACACGATCGTTGGCAACGTGGTGCGGGCACTTATCGGCTCTGGGCTCGCCGACCACCCGCTGCCCGAACCGGGCATGCCCTCGACTCCGGAGCACCGTGAGCTTGCTCGGGGGGCCGCTGTCGCCAGTACGGTCCTGCTGGTCAATCGCGACGACACACTTCCGCTCGGCACCGACGTCCGTTCCATCACGCTGATCGGGCCGTCCGGGGCCGACGCGATCTACGCGGTGGGCGGGTCGGCGTCGGTGACCATCAACCCCGAGCGCGCGGTGTCGCCCCTTGACGGCCTGTGCGCCCGGGCCGGTTCGGCCGTCGAGGTGCTGCCGGCGCAGGGCTCGCTAGGCGACGTCCCGCTGCCGATTATTCCGGCGGCGGCGTTCGCGCTGCCGGACGGCTCGGGCCCCGGCGTGCTCGTCGAATGCATCGGCGTGGACGGGAGTACGACGACTCGGGTGCTCCTATCGATTGACCACAGTGTTGGGCCCGACGAGATGGAGAAGGCCTGGCCGCACCGCTGGTCAACCGTGCTGACGTCAGCGGTGTCCGGACGGCACCGGCTGTCGCTGTCACTCGGCGGTCGAGCCACCGTGCGGGTGGACGGCCGGGTCGTCATGCAGGGTTCGCGAGAGCTCGAACGATTTTTCGCCGGGCCGGCTTACCCGCTGCAGCAGCTGAACTCGTTCGACGCCTACACCGACTGCCCGACCCGAGAGCAGCGGGCCTGGGTCGGCGACGGTGTGGTGCATCAGCTGGTCGATCTGACGACCAACAACGACTGGGGCCTGGCCCGTAACTACGTCGAGCTCGGCAACTCTCCGCGATCCGACGGAATCCTGCCGATGAGCGTGGTCGGTGATATCGAGGCCGGTGGCGGCCTCACCATCCCCGACTGGTCACTGAGCTGGCTGCACGGCTCTACAACATGTACATGTACGAGGGCGACCTGCCGTGGGTACGCCGGCACCTGCCGACGGCGCAACGCGTCCTGGGGTGGTACGCCGGCTACGTCGACGCTCACGGCACGATCAGCGACGTCCCGGAGTGGAACCTCGTCGATTGGTCGAGCATCTTCCTGTCCGGGCGCAGTTCGATCCTGACCGGGCTGTGGGGTCGTGGACTGGCCGAGTTCGCCGAGATGAGCGACGCGGTCGGCGAGCCCGGAGCAGCGGCCTGGGCACGAACCTTGTACGACTCCGCAGCCAGGGGATTCGCGGACTTTTGGGACCAGGACCGCGGGCTCTACGTCGATCACATCGTGGACGGCGGCCAACAACCGGCGGCGTCACAGCTGGCGAACGCGGCCGCGATCGTCTCTGGTTTCGCCCCGCAGCCGCAGTGGGCTGCCATCGCCGACGCCATGACCGACCCGGACCGGGTCGTCGTTCGTTCCTGGATCGGCGCAGCCGACGGCGGCTACGACTCGCAGAAGATGGCCGCCCAGATCACCGGCGCCCTGTCCGTCGATTGGGACGTCGACCGCGAATTGGTCAGCGCTGAGCCGTTCGGCAGCTACATCGTGCACGACGCGGTCGTTCGGGCCGGCCGGGGCGAGAAGCTGATCGACCTGGTGCGGCGGTGGGAGACGTTCCTCGTCGATGGGTACGACACCTTCGCCGAGTGCTGGACCTGGGGCACACCGGTCCACGGATGGAGCGCAGGCCCGACTCGGGATCTGGTCGCCTACGTGCTGGGTATTACGCCGGACCGTCCCGGCTTCGCGCGTGCCCGGATCGCGCCACGACCCGGACGGCTCGACGAGCTCGCCGGTGCGGTGCCCACTCGACACGGCTTCCTTGAGGTACGCATCATCGGCTCTGACGCCGAGGTCGACAGCCCGGTCCCCGTGATCGTGGTGCGGGAGGACGGATCCGAGATCGAGCTGGCCGCGGGCACGAACAAGGTCACCGTGCGTTAGCGGATATCTGGGAGTGGGAATGGCCATCACCTACGTAGCGTCAGCAAGTCGTTCGGCGCGGTTGCCGCAGTGCAAGAGGTCTCGGTCGAGAAATGGCGTCGTTCTTCGTTGTACTCAATGGCGTAACTCCCGACCGGGGATGCGGGTACTGCCGGAGATTCTTAACCTCGATGACCAATCGGAGCGGGCGGAAGGATCGGGAGAATTGACATGACCGACCTGGACAGCACGACAAGGGCCGGGCTCTTCGATGCGCTGCGGAAGCAGCGGATCGAGACTCCGTCCTGGGCATACGGCAATTCGGGGACCCGGTTCAAGGTGTTTGCTCAAGCCGGGGTGCCGCGAACGCCGGAGGAGAAGATCGACGACGCGGCGCAGGTGCACCGTTTCACCGGGGTCGCGCCGACCGTGGCGCTCCACATCCCGTGGGACCGGGTTGGTGACTACTCGGCGCTGGCCGCGCATGCGAAGGAACGCGGTGTCTCGCTGGGCGCGATCAACGCCAACGTGTTCCAGGATGACGACTACATGCTGGGCAGCGTCACCAATCGCGACGCGGGCGTTCGTCGCAAGGCCACCGACCACCTGCTGGAATGCGTCGAGATCGCTCAGCAGACCGGGTCCCGGGATGTGAAGTTGTGGTTCTCCGACGGGTTGAACTACCCGGGCCAGGACAACATCCGGGGCCGCCAGGACCGGTTGGCTGAGGCGCTGCGCGAAACATACGACCGGCTCGGCGACGACCAACGCATCCTGCTCGAGTACAAGCTGTTCGAGCCGGCCTTCTACGTCATGGATGTGCCGGACTGGGGCACCTCGTACGCGCACTGCGTGGAGCTCGGGCCGAAGGCGACGGTGGTCATCGACACCGGGCACCATGCGCCAGGGACGAACATCGAGTTCATCGTCGCGTTCCTACTGAGGGCGGGGAAGCTCGGCGCCTTCGACTTCAACAGTCGCTTCTACGCCGACGACGACCTGATGGTCGGGTCGGCCGACCCGTTTCAGCTGTTCCGGATCATGCACGAGATCGTCCAGGCCGACGCCCTGCGGCCGGATGCCGGCATCGCGTTCATGCTCGACCAGTGCCACAACATCGAGTCGAAGATCCCCGGCCAGATTCGCTCGGTGATGAACGTTCAGGAGGCCACGGCGAAGGCGCTGCTGGTCGACCACTCAGCGCTGGCGGCGGCCCAGGACGCCGGTGACGTGCTCGGGGCAAACGCCGTGCTGATGGACGCCTACAACACCGACGTCCGCCCGCTGCTGGCGGAGCTTCGCGAGGATATGGGGCTGGACCCGGACCCGGTTGCCGCATACCACCGCTCCGGTTACGGCGAGCGGATCCGCACCGAACGGGTCGGCGGTGCAGCGGCCGGCTGGGGCGCGTAGGTGACCACCATGACCACCGACACAACTCCGACGCCGGTTGCCGAGCTCATCGGCCGGTCCAACCGGCTCGGCTCGAACCCGCGGAACACCAACTACGCCGGCGGCAACGCCTCAGCGAAGGGCAATGTCATCGACCCGGTGACCCAGCAGCCGACCGAGCTGCTGTGGGTCAAGGGCTCAGGCGGCGACCTGGGCACGCTCACCGCTGCTGGACTCGCGGTACTGCGGTTGGACCGGCTGCGCGCGCTCGTCGTCGTTTACCCAGGCGTCGAGCGCGAGGACGAGATGGTCGACGCGTTCGACTACTGCCTGCACGGCAAGGGCGGCGCGGCGCCGTCGATCGACACCGCCATGCACGGGCTGGTCGACGCCGTGCACGTCGACCACCTGCATCCCGACGCCGGCATTGCCGTTGCGACCGCCGTAGACGGAGAGGCACTCACCAAGGCGATCTTCGGCGACCGGGTGGTGTGGGTGCAGTGGCGGCGGCCCGGGTTCCAGCTCGGCCTCGACATCGCCGCGGTCAAGCGGGACAACCCACAGGCCATCGGCGTCATCCTGGGCGGGCATGGCATCACCGCCTGGGGCGATACCAGCGAGCAGTGTGAGGCGAACTCGCTGGAGATCATCCGAACCGCGCAGGCTTACCTGGACGAGCATGGTGTCGCCGAGCCGTTCGGGCCGGTCATCCCCGGGTACGAGCCGCTGCCCGACACGGAGCGGCGGGCCCGAGCCGCCGCCCTCGCGCCGGTGATCCGCGGGCTCGCGTCGACCGACTGGCCGCAGGTCGGCCACTACACCGACAGCGACGTGGTACTTGAGTTCGTCGCCCGGGACAAGCACCCGGCGCTGGCCGCGCTGGGTACGTCCTGCCCGGACCACTTCCTGCGGACCAAGGTCCGGCCGATGGTGCTCGACCTGCCGGCCTCGGCGCCGCTCGACCAGACAATCGACCGGCTCATGGAGCTGCACCGCGAGTACCGCGAGGAGTACCGGGCCTACTACGAACGGCATGCCGAGCCGGAAAGCCCGCCGATGCGCGGCGCCGACCCGGCGATTGTCTTGGTGCCCGGCGTCGGGATGTTCTCCTACGGCAAGGACAAGCAGACCGCTCGGGTGGCCGGCGAGTTCTACGTCAACGCGATCAACGTCATGCGCGGCGCGGAGGCCGTGTCCACCTACGCTCCCATCGACGAGCGAGAGAAATTCCGTATCGAGTATTGGGCACTGGAGGAAGCAAAGCTGCAACGGATGCCGAAGCCCAAGCCACTGGCCACCCGCGTCGCACTGGTCACCGGCGCCGCGTCCGGCATCGGCAAGGCAACCGCAGAACGGCTCGCGGCAGAGGGTGCCTGCGTGGTTGTCGCCGACCTCGACGCGATGAAAGCCTCCGCCGCTGCGGCCGAGATCGGCGGAGCCGACATCGCGGTCGGTGTCGCCGCCGACGTCTCTGACGAGGACGCGGTGAAGGCGGCGATCGACGCGGCGGTGCTGGCGTTCGGCGGGCTGGACCTGGTGGTGAACAACGCCGGCCTGTCCGTCTCCAAGCCGCTCCTCGAGACCACGGTTCGCGACTGGGATCTCCAGCACGACGTGATGGCCAAGGGCTCGTTCCTGGTGTCGCGGGAGGCGGCTCGGGTGATGAAGGCGCAGGGCATGGGCGGCGACATCGTCTACATCTCCAGCAAGAACGCGGTCTTCGCCGGCCCGAACAACGTCGCCTACGGCGCAACGAAGGCCGACCAGGCCCACCAGGTCCGCCTGCTCGCCGCCGAGCTGGGCGAGCTCGGCATCCGGGTGAACGGGATCAATCCCGATGGCGTTGTACGCGGATCGGGGATTTTCGCCGGCGGGTGGGGCGCCCAGCGGGCTGCGGTGTACGGCGTTCCCGAGGAGGAACTCGGCGCTTACTACGCCAAGCGCACGCTGCTCAAGCAGGAGGTACTCCCCGAGCACGTCGCCAGCGCCGTCTTCGTCCTCACTGCTGGCGAGTTGTCCCGCACTACTGGCCTGCACATCCCCGTCGATGCCGGGGTTGCCGCGGGCTTTCTGCGGTGACGACTGAACTTGCTGTTGCGGCCGTCGACCTGGGCGCGTCAAGCGGCCGGGTCATGGTCGGCCGGGTGGGCGAGCGACGGCTGGTGCTGGAGGAGGCTCACCGATTCCCCAACATCCCCGTGCGGGTGCGCGGGACGCTGCAGTGGGACATCCTTCGCCTCTACACCGATGTGCTCGACGGGCTGCGTGCAGCGTCCCAGCACGCCGACCTTGCTGGGCTGGGTGTCGACTCATGGGCTGTGGACTACGGGCTGCTCGATGCCACCGGCGCCCTTATCGGCAACCCGGTGCATTACCGCGACACTCGCACCGCCGGCGTGCTTGGGCGCGTCGTCACAACTGTCCCGGAGACCGACCTATACACGACGACCGGCCTGCAGCAGCTGGCATTCAACACCATCTACCAGCTGGTGAGCGCACTCGACACGCCCGCACTGGATGCGGCCCGCACGCTGTTGCTGATCCCCGATCTGCTCGTTTACTGGCTCACTGGCGAGGTCAGTGCCGAGGCGACGAACGCGTCCACCACCCAGCTCTACGACGTGCGCCGCCGAGCCTGGGCCACCGACCTTGCCGCCCGGCTCGGGCTGCCGGCGCACATCCTGCCCTCAATTCGCGAGCCGGGTCAACTGATCGGAACGGTCCTCCCCGAGGTCGGCGACGGTGTCGGATTGCCGAAAGACCTGCCGGTGATCGCGGTCGGGTCGCACGACACCGCGTCGGCCGTCGTCGGCGTACCCGCCCGGGACGAGCGGTTCGCCTATATCTCCTGCGGTACCTGGTCGCTGGTCGGCGTGGAGCTGTCCGGCCCGGTGCTGAGCGACGACGCCCGGCTGGCGAACTTCACCAACGAGGGGGGGTCGATGGCACCATCCGGTTCCTGCGCAACGTCATGGGCCTGTGGTTGCTCCAGGAGTCGCAGCGAGCCTGGACCTCTGCTGGTGTGACGATGGACCTGCCGACCTTGCTGGCTGACGCAGGCAGGGTGTCGCCGTTCACTGCAGTGGTCGACCCGGACGACCCGACCTTTTTGCCACCCGGCGACATGCCTGCGCGGATCGCCGACGCGTGCCGCGCTACCGGCCAGCCGCCGCCGAGCAGTCCGGCGGAGACTGTTCGCTGCATCATCGACAGCCTCGCGCTCGCTCACCGGCGAACAGTCCGGGAGGCCCAAGAACTGTCCGGACGAGTTGTCGATGTCGTCCACATCGTGGGTGGTGGAGCCCGCAATGCCTTGTTGTGTCAGCTCACCGCCGATGCCTGCGGATTACCGGTACTGGCGGGGCCGGTAGAGGCCACAGCGCTCGGAAATGTCGTCGTCCAGGCTCGGACGCTCGGCGCACCACTGCCGGACCTGACAGCCATGCGGGGGCTGCTGCGGGAGACCCAGGAACTGCACCGCTACGAGCCGCGCGGAGATGTGGCTGCGTGGGACGCTACTGAATCGCGGGTCTACGGGATGCGGACGGGCGTCGGGACGGATCGTGCATGAAGGTCGCGCTGCAGGTCACCTGCGTCAACGACGCGATGTTCCCGGAGACCGGCCGGGCCACCGTGCGGCTGCTTCGCCGGCTTGGTGTCGACGTAGAATTCCCGGCCGGCCAGACCTGTTGCGGACAGCCGATGGTGAACACTGGGTATCTGGACGAGGCGATCCCCGCGGTGCGCCGCTACGTCGAGGCGTTCGCCGGTTACGACGCTGTCGTCACTCCGTCCGGGTCGTGCGCCGGATCGGTGCGGCACCAACACGCAGTGGTGGCCCGCCGGGCCGGCGACACGACCTTGATTGATGCTGTGGCCCAATTGTCGCCGCGGGTGTACGAGCTCAGCGAGTTCCTCGTCGACGTGCTCGGGGTCGACGACGTCGGCGCCTACTTCCCGCATCGGGTCACCTACCACCCCACCTGCCATTCGCTGCGGCTGCTCGGGGTTGGGGACCGGCCTCGACGTCTGCTCGAGGCCGTGCGCGGAATCACCCTGGTCGACCTCCCGGCCGCAGAGGAGTGCTGCGGCTTCGGCGGTACGTTTGCGATCAAGAACGCGGACACGTCGGTGGCGATGGGTGCCGACAAGGCTCGCCATGTTCGCGAGACCGACGCCGAAGTGCTGGTTGCGGGGGACAATTCGTGCCTCATGCACATCGGCGGCCTGCTGAGCCGGCAACGCGCGGGTGTCCGAGTGATGCACCTAGCCGAGGTGCTTGCAACCACATACGGCGAGGCTCGATGACCGCGACCTTCGTCGGAATGCCGGCATTCCCGGTTGCCGCCCGAGCCGCACTGGCTGATAGCCAGCTCAGACAGAACCTCGCGCATGCGACCGCGACGATCAGGGCGAAGCGCGCCGCCGCCGTCGGGGAGATCGACACCTGGGAAGCGCTTCGGCAGGCCGGCGCCGCAATCAAGGACCACACCCTCCGGCACCTCGATTCGTATTTGGTACAGCTCGAGGAGTCGCTCACTGCCGCCGGCGCGGTCGTGCACTGGGCACGCGACGCAACTGAGGCGTGCGCAGTGGTCGCCGACGTCGCCCGTCGGAACGGGGTCGACGAGGTCGTCAAGGTCAAGTCGATGACTACGCAGGAGATCGAGCTCAACGAGGCACTCGCGGCCGCGGGCATAGCGGCATGGGAGACCGACTTGGCCGAGCTCATCGTGCAGCTCGACGGCGACCTGCCCTCGCACATCCTGGTGCCGGCGATCCATCGGAATCGGGCCGAGGTCCGCGAGATCTTCTTGCGCGAGATGGCGAAGGTCGGTCTGTCGGCACCGGCCGACCTGACCGACGACCCGACTGCGCTGGCAGCCGCTGCCCGTCTGCATCTGCGGGAGAAGTTCATGCATGCGCGAATGGCAGTGTCCGGCGTCAACTTCGCGGTGGCCGAGACCGGCACATTGGTCGTCGTCGAATCCGAAGGCAACGGCCGGATGTGCCTGACGTTGCCCGATGTCCTCGTGAGCATCGTCGGCATCGAAAAGGTGGTGCCGACCTGGTTGGACCTCGACGTGTTCCTCCGCCTGTTACCCCGGTCGTCGACCGGTGAGCGGATGAACCCGTACACGTCGACATGGACCGGTGTGACACCGGGCGATGGTCCGCAGGAAGTGCACGTCGTCCTGCTCGACAACGGCCGGACGAACGTGCTGGCCAATCAGGTGGGCCGGCAGGCGCTGCGCTGCATTCGCTGCTCGGCGTGCCTCAATGTGTGTCCCGTGTACGAGCGCACAGGCGGACACGCCTACGGGTCGGTCTACCCCGGACCGATCGGGTCCATCCTCACCCCGATGCTGCGTGGCGTCGGGCACGACGAAGCCACCGACTCGCTGCCGTACGCGTCGAGCCTGTGCGGAGCCTGTTACGAGGTCTGCCCAGTCGCCATCGACATCCCCGAGGTGCTCGTTCATCTGCGGGCGCAGGTCGTGGACGCGCACCGAGCTCGTATGCCACATGGCCAGGACGTCGCGATGAAGGCCGTAGCGTGGACGTTGGGATCGTCAGCCAGGCTCAGCGGAGCCGAACGGCTGGCCGGTATGGCCGGGCGAGTTATGACGCGTATCCGCCGCCATCGTTCGCCAAGCGGACGTGCGTCACTCGGCCGCCTGCCCTGGCCGGGCTCGCGGTGGACCGACGCACGTGATCTTCCCGCTCCGCCCACAGAATCGTTCCGCCGGTGGTGGGCACGTACCGACGGTGGGCGTCTGGACAACGGCGGCGCGACGTGAGCGCCCGAAACGACGTCCTTGGCCGGGTGCGTCAAGCCCTGGTGGACATCCCGCTGGACGATCCGGGCTCGGCGCCGCGCGCGCCGGTTCGCGGGCAGGCGGTCGATGACCTCGTCGGACTGTTCACCGAACGGGTCGTTGACTATCGGGCGAACGTGCTCCGCTGTCCGGCCGGCGCGGTCGCCTCGGCCGTCGCCGACCTGTTCGCAGCAGGGTCGCGGGTAGTCGTGCCGGATGGCATACCACCAGATCTGCTGCCCAACGGCGTTGAGCTGATCCGCGATGATCCGGCAGCGCCGCTGCCGAACGCGGTGCTCGACGGACTCGACGCTGTGATCACCATCTGCGCCGTCGGTATTGCGACGACCGGAACAGTGGTGTTGGACCACGGTGCGGGCCAGGGACGCCGCGCGCTCACTCTCGTACCCGACATTCATATCTGCCTGATCCGTGCCGACCAGATCGTCGCCGACGTCCCGGACGCGATCGCCCGGCTCGACCCGGCGCAAGTTCAAACCTGGATCTCCGGGCCAAGCGCGACCAGCGACATCGAGCTCAGCCGGGTTGAGGGCGTCCATGGTCCTCGCACCCTGCATGTGATCGTCATCGAAGCATGATCACCACGGTGAGACTCGCGTGAGCCGGTGGCCGAACCCGCTGGTCGCGGGTTTCAACCCAGACCCGAGCGTCGTCCTGGTGGACGGCGTCTACTACCTCGTGACTTCGACGTTCGAGTATCTGCCGGGAATCCCGGTGTACCGCAGCACCGACCTCGTCGAGTGGACCCAGATCGGCAACGTCGCGACCCTAGCCCGCCAGGTCGGTGTCGAGGCTGTGCCGACGGGCGGCGGCGTGTGGGCGCCGACGATCCGGTACAGCGACGGGGTCTTCTACGTCATCGTCACCGTGGCAATGAGCCCACGCGGATGCGTGGTGTTCACCGCATCCGACCCTGCCGGCCCCTGGAGTGACGGTGCGACTATCGAAGGGGTCGGTGGGATCGACCCCGATCTCGCGTGGGACGAGGACGGCACCGCCTACGTCACGTTCTCGGGGCTGGCCACCTTTGGGGAGAACCTCGGTCAGCACCTGGGCATCCAGCAGGTGCGCGTCGACCTGGACGCTGGCAAGGCACTCGAGGAGCCGCGCTCGCTGTGGTCGGGAACCGGCCTGATGTTCCCGGAGGCCCCGCACATCTACCGCCGCCACCGCGACTGGTACCTGATGATCGCGGAGGGCGGTACCGAGCGCGGCCACGCGGTCAGCATCGCTCGCGGCCCGTCCCCTGCGGGACCCTTCGAAGGTAACCCCGCCAATCCCGTCCTCAGCGCGCGCAGCACATCCCGACCGATCCAGAACACCGGTCACGGCGATCTCGTCGAGACCCCCGATGGCGGAATGGCGATCGTCCTACTCGGGATGCGCCCGCTCGGCGCGACACGAGCGTTCTCCCCGCTGGGGCGAGAGACGTTCATCACGGAGGTGAGCTGGGCCGACGACTGGCCGCGGATGGCTCCGGTAGAACTGGCGGCCCGGGATGGGATCGAGGAGACGGTGTTCGATTTCGCCGACGCGTCGGCCCTGGACGACCCGGGCTGGCTCGCCGTGCGTACGACTCCTACCGACGTCGCGTCGATGACGGCCAGACCGGGTTCCCTGGCGATCGCGGGAGAGAGATCAACGCTCAACGCGCCTCGGCCGCAGTTCATCGGCCGCCGGCAGCGCCACCTCACCGCCACCGTCTCGACCCGAGTCAACGCGTCAGCAGGGGCCGGAGGCATGGCGGCGCGGTACGACGAGGAACACCACATCTCGATCGAGGCGCGCGGACAGGGCGAGGCAACCGTGGTCACCGCTCGAGCCAAGGTGGCGCGGATCGAGCAGACGTGGCGGGCCACCCTGCCCGCCGGGGAGGTGACGCTGCGGATGGAGATGGCGCCGCCGCCAACGGGCTTCAGTCCTGACGCGATGGGCGGCGACCGCATCCGCCTGCTCGCTGTGGCCGGACAGGACGAGGTGCTGCTCGCGGAATTGGACGGCCGCTACTGGACCGCCGAGACCACTGCGTCCTTCACGGGTCGCGTCATCGGCTTGTACGCCAGTGAGGGAGTGGTGACGTTCGCCGACTACTCCTACAGCGGCACCGACCGACCCAGCAACGACCGCACTCGTCCGGCGGCATAAGGGATCCGGGGACCGCCACGCGAAGGGGTTCAACGCGACATTGCTGATGAGCGTGCAGCCGGACATGCGTGCAGCCGGGCCGATAGACAGCACGCTGGACGACGGCTTCGACGTTGGCTTCGAGGACCTCTCGATTCTCGTCGCCCGCTACGACGTCCGCCCGATGATCTACCTGGTGGTGTTCGGCTTGATCACCAGCACCCCGGCGTCCCGATCCACTCCGCTCGCATTGCCGAAGGAGGGCGAGGAGCCCCTCCGACGTCAGCCGATGGTTTGCCTCGGCCACCCGGGCCCGGAGCTCACGAAACGTCATCGCCTCGCCTCCCTCCGTAATCCCGCCCGTCATGTCTCCCTGACTCATTCCGTGTCTTGACTCGCAAGAATACGTTTGCATACACTCGAATGCAATCCGGCGACGGGGGCTGTATCTGCGGAGCGAAGCAGGGGATCTACGGTGCTTCGCGAGCAAGGAGGGATCGTCATGACGACATCGCGACCGACCGAACCCTGGAGTCGCTGGCAGCTCGTGGCGGTGGCAGGGGTCCTCGCGCTGGTGCTGGCCGCCTGCACCAGCGACGAGGGCGGCGACGGCGGGCAGGCAACCGGCGGGCAGACCACCGGCGGCCAGGCGCAGGGCGGCGGGAGCAACGCCGGGCAGTTCTGCGAGGGGATGGACATCGTCTTCTTCCCCGGCGGAACCGAGGGCGGCGGCTTCGAGACCGTGGTCTACAACGGCGCGAGGGCTGCCGAGGCGGCTTTCGGACCGAACGTGACGTACACGTGGTCGGACTGGGATCCCCAGAAGATGATCACGCAGTTCCAGGAGGCGGCAGCCACCAACCCCGACGGCATCGCGATCATGGGGCACCCCGGGGACGACGCCTTCGACCCGCTGATCGACGACGCCAGGAGCCAGGGCATCCTCGTGACCGTCATGAACACTGAGCTCCCGAATGCCGAGGCGAAGTACGTGACCGAGGGCACGGGCTACGTCGGTGCAGTGCTGCACGACGCCGGCTTCGACCTCGCACAGGAGGCGATCGAGCGCGGCGGGCTGCAGTCCGGGGACCGGGCGTTCGTATGGGGCCTGGTGTCCCAGCCAGGCCGCGGCGAGCGGACGCAGGGGATCCTCGACGCGCTCAAGGAGGCGGGGATGACGGTCGACTACCAGGAGATCGACGACGCCACGAACGCGGACCCCGCGGCCGGTGTCTCGACCTTCACCGGATACGTGTCGGCTAACCCCGACGTGAAGGCCATCTTCATCGACCACGGGAACCTCACGTCGACGATCCCCACCTACATGGAGGCTGCCAACCTCGGCCCCGACGACCTGTACGCGGCCGGGTTCGACCTGTCCCCCTCGACCGTACAGGGTGTGCAGGACGGGTATGTCGACCTCGTGATCGACCAGCAGCAGTACCTGCAAGGGTTCCTCGCCATCCAGCAGCTCTGCCTGACGAACAAGTACGGATTCAGCGGGCTGTTCGTCAACACGGGCGGCGGCTTCGTCGACTCGGAGAACATCGAGCAGATCGCACCGCTCGTGGAGCAGCAGATCCGCTGATGCCGGGCGGCGACGCGGGCCCGCGTGACTCGGAGGCCGGCGAGCAGAGCGCTCGCCGGCCCGGGCTCGCCTCGGCCCGTGCCACACTGACGCCCGGTGAGCCGGAAGTGACCGTCCGCGAAGATGGACGGGTCGCCGTCGAGCTCAATCACATCCACAAGTCGTTCGGCGGGGTCCGCGTCCTGACCGACGTGAGCTTCAGGCTGTCCGCGGGCGAGGTGCTTGGGCTCCTCGGCGACAACGGGGCCGGCAAGTCCACCGTGATCAAGATCATCACGGGGGTGCACCAGCCGGACAGCGGACAGATCCTGTTCGGCGGGCAGGAGGTACACGGGCTCACGGTGGAGGGGGCCCGCGCGCTTGGCGTGGAGACCGTCTACCAGGAGCGCGCGCTTGCGGAGCAGCTTTCGCTGTGGCGCAACATCTTCATGGGCCGGCCAATCAGCCGGGCGTTCGGGTTCCTCGACGTCCGCAGGATGCGGCGAATCACGGCCGAGCTGATGGGCGAGTCGATGGGGTTCACGTCTGCCGCCCTGACCCCGGACACCCACGTCACCGGGCTGTCGGGGGGCGAGCGCCAGGGCCTCGCGATCGTCCGGGCCCTCCACTTCGAGGCGGACATCATCATCCTCGACGAGCCGACGATGGGGCTCTCGCTGAAGGAGACCGACAAGCTCCTGCACTTCGTGAGGGGGATCCGCACGGCGGGCAAGTCGGCCATCTTTATCGACCACAACATCTTCCACGTGTACTCGGTGGCCGATCGCATCGTCGTGCTGGACCGTGGCCGGGTCGCCGGGGATTTCCCGACCTCCCGATACACGCTCGAGGAGGTCACCGAGATCATGCGCGGGGTGGCCGCGACCGGAAAGTTCGTCGAGCCAGAGCGCCACCGAGCCACCGATACCGCGAGCCGGCCCGATCAGGCCGCGGGGGCGCCATGACCTCGACCGCGGACAACGTCCAGACGCCGTCCGCGCTCGTCCGGCATTGGACCGTTCGCTCCTTCGCGACAACATGGGCGTCGCAGATCGGCATCACGGTCGCGTTCGTGGTGCTCTGGCTCGCGTTCATCGTCCTCGCGCCGGACACGTTCCTGGACAACCGCATCTACGTCTCGTTCGCCCAGACGACGCCGTACTTCGCGCTCCCCGCCCTCCTGCTCACGATGGTCATCGTGAGCGGCGACATCGACCTGTCGTTCCCGTCGATCATGGGCCTCGGCATGGTCGGGTTCATCGCCGTCGAGCGGACCACCAGCAACGTCGGACTCGCCGTGCTCACTGCGCTTGCGGTCGGCGCGCTGGCCGGGCTGCTGAACGGGGTCTTCGTCACCCTCATCGGCATCCCGGCGCTGGTCGTCACGATCGGCACGCTGTTCCTGTACCGCGGGCTGACGCTCGCCCTGGTCAACGGCCGGAGCTTCGCCCTCGTAGAAGCGAGGGACTCGGAGATGTCCCGGGTCCTCATCGGCCGGCTCTTCGGCATCCCAATGCAGTTCGTGTGGCTGGTCCTGGTGGCGATCGGGACGTGGGTGCTGCTCTACCGGCATCGTCTCGGGCAGAACGGCCACGTGATCGGAGACAACCGTCCAGCGGCCCAGCTCATGGGCATCCCGATCCGCAGGACCCGCACCGTCATGTTCGTGCTCGTGGGCGTGGCCTCAGCGTTCGCCGGCGTCATGAACAGCCTCCAGGTCTCGAACTTCTACCCGGGGGTCGGGGCCGGCTACCTGCTGCCCGCCCTGGCGGCCGTCTTCGTCGGTGGCACCTCGGTGTTCGGAGGCCGCGGGACGATCTGGGGGACGTTCATCGGGGCGTTCATGATCGGCGCGATCCAGGCGGGGATCGTGGCGATGGGGATCGAGGCGTTCTGGACGGAAGTGATCTATGGCGGCATCATCCTCGCCGCTGTCTCGATCCACGCCGTACTGCAGCGCCGGTTCGAGCGCTGATCCCAGTGATCACGGAATCGAACGACCACTTCCCGGGACCGTGCTTCGCCATGTCGAGCTTCCCGTCTACCTTTCAGCCCGGTGGCGGCCCGGTCGACGCGCGCACCATGAGCGACGGCGAGAGCACCGTCGGTCGCGTCGGGTCGAGCGGGCGGTCTTCGAGGACCATCTGCACCGCCTTCGCCACCATCTCCCGCACCGGCATGCGCGCCGTTGTCAACGCCGGGACCGTCACCGCGGCGACCGGGATGTCGTCGAAGCCCGCAATCGAGACGTCCGCCGGCACCCGAACGCCACGGGCATGGGCCGCGTGGAGGGCGCCGATCGCCAAGACGTCGGTGGCCGTGACGACCGCGGTCGGCGGCTCCGGCAACCCGAGCAGCTGCTCGAGCGCGGCGACCCCTCCGGCGAATTCGTTCGACCGGTGGTCGATGTAGCCGTCCCGGACCGGCTCGCCGAGACGGGTCATGAACTCGACGTACGCCTCCTCGCGCTCCTTGATATCGCCGAGCGGCCGGGCCCCGGTGTATGCGATCTGCCGATGACCGAGATCGGCAACGTGCTGGAGAATCGCGTGGACGCCCGCGCGGTTATCGACGCTGACCGACGCGATGTCCGTCGGTCGCGACCCCTGCCACAGGGCGACGACTGGGACACGGGTGCCGGCGAGGTCCTCGATCAGCTTCGGCTGGTCACCCATGTCCCCGAGCAGCAGGATCGCGTCGCAGGGCCGGGCCTCGAGGACGCCCCACAGGGCGATAGCCTCGTCCGCTCGGGCGTGGGCGTGGCCGAGCACAACGTTGTAGCCACGATCGCTCGCCTCCACCGTGACGGCCTCGATGGCACCGGCGAAGAAGGGGTCGGTGATGTCGCGGACTATCACGCCCAGCAACATCGTGCTCGCGCCTCGCAAGCCGCGAGCGAGCGGGTTAGGACGGTAGCCGAGCTTCTTGGCCATGGCGAGAACCCGTTCCCGCGTGGCATCGGCGATCGGTACGAGCGTGGGCGTTCGGTTGAGGACCCGGGAGACTGTGCTCTGCGACAAGCCAGTTGCCCGGGCGATCTCGCGCATTGTGACGGGGCCCGCCTGGCCCGACCCGTCCCCTGTGGCGAGGCGCTTGCGCGAGGTGTCCCGTCGATTCGCCCTAGCCAACGACGCATCCTTAGCTCGATCCTGGCCGCTTTGCGTCGAAATACAGCATACCATGGGCTGCATACGTTCGCATCATCGACGACCAGGAAAGGAGCGGTGCCACGCACGGTCGAGTTGATGTCAGTGCGGAAGAACGAACCGGCGGCAGCATCTCGGCGAGCGTCGGTGCCGACGTAGGTCACCCACTGGAACGAAGAGCAGCTGCCGGTGCCAGAGCCTGTTTTCGATCTTCTGTCCCGAACACCGGCCGGTGGTACGGCTAATACTCCGCGTAGTAAGCCGCTCCAACGTGTACTGACCGGGTTGGGGGCTCCCAGACCTTGCGGGATTGATGCCGCAATACTTCACCACGTTCGCTTGGCTTTCACTTTCCATGGAGATCGTTCTCAGTGCGCGTGGTAAGGCTGCATGCCGCGGGAGACCTCCAGCTGCACGAGGAAGGTCCGCCGACCGCAGGGCCCGGCGAGACGCTGGTCCGCGTCACCGACGTCGGCATCTGCGGATCCGACCTGCACTGGTTCGAGGAGGGCGGCATCGGGGACGCACAACTGACGCGGCCTCTTGTCCTCGGGCACGAGATCGGCGGTGTCATGCACGAGGGGCCGCTCGCCGGGACACCGGTGGCCGTCGATCCTGCAATCCCATGTGGTCTGTGCCGAGAATGCCGGACTGGCCACCGGAATCTCTGCCGTTCAATCCGCTTCGCCGGTCATGGCGCGCAGGATGGTGGCTTGCGAGAGATCATGGCGTGGCCCAGCGAGCTCCTGCACCCCCTGCCGGAGACCCTCAGCCCCACAGTGGGCGCGGTTCTCGAGCCGCTCGGCGTGGCGATCCATGCACTTGACCTCGGCCATCTGCGAACCGCGTCCAGCATTGCGGTCATCGGCTGTGGCGCCATCGGCCTGCTTTTGGTCGAGGCGGCTCTGGTTTCCGGCGCAACCTCCGTGCTGGCGGTCGAACCTCTCCCGCACCGCCGCGACGCGGCGCGTCATCGCGGTGCCGACCCAGTTCTGTCGCCGGACGACGTAACCGAACGACTGCCGAAGCTCGAAGTCGACATCGCTTTCGAGGCGGCCGGTAACGACGACGCAGTCGAACAGGCGATGGCGCTGGTCCGGCCGGGCGGCCGCGTCGTCCTGGCCGGGATCCCCACCGATGACCGCACGTCGTTCCCGGCATCCCTCGCCCGGCGGAAGGGTCTCACCGTCGTCCTGGTTCGCAGGATGAAGGACGACGTCTATGACCGCGGTATCCGTCTCGTCGAGAGTGGACGAGTCGACGCCACTTCACTCGTCACCGCATGCTTCCCCCTGGAAGAGGCCGCCACCGCGTTCGAGCTGGCGGCCCGACGCACGGGCATCAAGGTACTGATCCAGCCCTCTCGGTAATGCCCTCAGAATCCTTGCGCGAGCCGGTAATAGGCCTGGTTCCAGCGGATCTCCTTGCTGAGCTGCGAGAGCGTGCTAGATGCGTCGATCAGCAGCAGTTCAGTCCCGGCGATCGTGGCGAAGTCGGTCAGCGCCTCCAGCCCTACCGCCGAGCTCAGCACGGTGTGGTGCGGGCCACCAGCCAGAAGCCACCCTCCAGCGGCGGTGGCGAGGTCGGGCGCCGGCTTCCACACCGCGCGTGCGACAGGCAGCCTGGGCAGCGGTGCGTCCGGCTCGACGATCTCGATCTCGTTGGTGGTCAGCCGAAATCGGTCACCGACGTCGGATAAGCCGACGACGAATGCCGGGCCGGGATCGGCGGTGAACACCAGGCGGACCGGATCCTCGCGGTTTCCGATGCTCAGCGGATGGATCTCGCACCGAGGAACCTCGGTCGTGATCGAAGGGCACACTTCGAGCATGTGTGCCCCGAGGATCTTCGGCTCACCCGGGCCGAGGTGGTAGGTGTAGTCCTCCATGAACGACGTCCCGCCGTCGCGCCCGGCGGACATGACCTTCAGCACGCGGAGCAATGCAGAGGTCTTCCAGTCGCCCTCACCGCCGAACCCGTAGCCGTCGGCCATCAGACGCTGTACGGCGATTCCGGGCAGCTGGCGCAGCCCACCGAGGTCCTCGAAGTTCGTCGTGAACGCCGTGAATCCCCCAGTCTCGAGAAACTGTCTTATCCCCAGCTCTTGCCGCGCTGCGTATCGCAGCGAGTCGCGCCGGTCACCGTTCGGCCGTAACGCCGGGCTGACGTCGTATACGTCGTCGTACCCCTCGACAAGCTGGTCAATATCACCGTCGGCGACAGCCTCGACAGCGGCGACCAGGTCGTTGACGCCGTAGGTGTTCACCGAGAAGCCGAAGCGCATCTCCGCCTCGACCTTGTCGCCCTCGGTGACGGCAACGTTGCGCATGTTGTCGCCGAACCGAGCCAGCCGAAGCGACTGGGCCGCCCGCCAACCGAGGGCCGCCCTCCCCCAGGCTCCAATCCGTTCGTGCACAGTCGGGTCACTGGCGTGCCCGGCGACGATCTTCCGGGCGATGCCTATCCGGGACTGCATGTAGCCGAACTCCCGGTCGCCGTGAGCGGCCTGGTTGAGGTTCATGAAGTCCATGTCGATCGTCGACCAAGGCAACGAGCGATTCGCCTGGGTGTGCAGGTGCAGTAGCGGCTTGCGCAGGTTCTCCAGGCCGGAGATCCACATCTTCGCTGGAGAGAACGTGTGCATCCAGGCAATGACGCCCGCACACCGATCGGAAGCGGTGGCGTCGAGACAGGCGCGGCGGATGGCGTCCGCGGTCGTGAGGACCGGCTTCCACACGATTCGCAGGCCGGTTGTCGCGGCCGGCTCTAGCGTGGCGGCGACGTCGTGCGATTGCTCGCCAACCTGGCGAAGTGTCTCCTCGCCGTAGAGCGATTGGCTGCCGGTGAGGAACCACAGTTCAAGGTCTTCGGTCGCGAGTGCCGTCGCCACAGGGACTCCCTTGCCATAGCTGGAACGAAGTGTGGTCAGGGCTGGCCGTACACGTTCTGGTAACGGTCATACAAGTGGTCGATCGCCGCCTGCTCTATCGGCACCGACTGTCCCAGCTGCTGGGCAAGATGCACGGTGCGCGCGACGTCCTCGCACATCACGGCCGCCTTGACGGCCGCCGTTGGGTCCTTACCAATGGTGAAAACGCCGTGATTGCGCATCAGCACGGCCGGCGAGCGGTGTCCGGACAGTGTCGCGACAATGCCCTTTCCGATGTCGTCGCTGCCGATCAGGGCGAAGGGGCCGACGGGGATCTCGCCCCCGAACTCGTCGGCCATCGCGGTCAAGACGCAGGGGATGGGCTCGTTGCGGGCGGCCCACGCACAGGCGTAGGGCGAATGGGTATGGACCACACCGCCCACTTCTGGCATCTCCCGATAGACATATGCATGTGCCGCCGTGTCACTTGACGGTGACAGCTCGCCTTCCAGTACCGCTCCGTCGAAGTCACAGACGATCATGTTGGCGGGGGTCAGTTCGTCGTAGGACACCCCGCTTGGCTTGATCACCATCAGGTCAGCACCAGGCACCCGCCCGGAGACGTTGCCCGCCGTCCACACCACTAGGCCGTACCGGGTCAACTCAGAGTGCAGGGCGGCCACCGCGTGCCGTAGCGACTGAATCTCATCGGCCACCGGGCGGCTCGTCACGAGAGGGCCTCCCTCCGGATCCGACGGAGCCGGTGCATCACGTCGTTAGCGCCGCGACCGAAGTAGTCATGCAATGTCGTGTACTCGGCGAAGAGGGTGTCGTATGCGCGGGCGTGCCGCTCGTCCGGGACGAACACCCCCGGTCGCACGCTCCCCATTGCAGCTGCGGCGACATGGACGTCCGTATACGCCCCGGCCGCCACCGCTGCATGGATCGCCGAGCCCACCGCCGGTCCCTGCTCGGAGCCGATGACGCCCAACGGCAAGCGAGTAACGTCGGCGTAGATCTGCATCAGCAACGCGTTCTTCGTCAGCCCACCGGCTACGGTCAGTGCTGCCACCGGAACACCCGACTTCTCGAACGCCTCGATGATTGTGCGGGTACCGAAAGCGGTCGCCTCGATCAGCGCGCGGTATGTGTCCTCGGGCCGCGTCGCCAGCGTGCTACCGACCACCAGGCCGGACAGCTCGTGATCGACGAGCACCGATCGGTTACCGTTGTGCCAGTCCAGGGCCACCAGCCCGTGCCCGCCCACCGGCTGGCGGGAGGCCAGTTCGGACAGGTACGTGTGGAGGCTCTCGCCCCTGCGAGCTGCCTCCGCCGCGTAGTCGCCAGGCACACAGTTGTCGACGAACCAGCCGAAGATGTCACCGACACCGCTCTGGCCGGCCTCGTACCCCCACAGGCCTGGGACGATCCCGCCGTCGACGACCCCGCACATCCCCTGGATCTCGCCCAGCCGGTCGGAGTTCATGATGTGGCAGGTCGAGGTGCCCATGATGGCCAGCATCTGTCCGGGCTCGACAGCCTGTGCGGCAGGCGCCGTGACATGAGCGTCGACGTTGCCAACGCATACCGCGATGCCCTCGGGCAGGCCAGTCCACTCGGCGGCCTGTGCAGTTAGATCGCCGGCCCGGGCGCCGAGCTGGCCGATCGGATGCGCAAGTTTGTCATCGACGAAGCCGGCGAGCCGCGGGTTGAGGGCGGCCAGGTAGTCACGCGCGGGGTACTGTCCGTCCTGGTAGATGCCCTTGTATCCGGTCGTGCACGCGTTGCGGATGTACCTGCCACACAACTGCCAGACGATCCAGTCTGCCGCCTCGATCCAGTGGTCCATGCGCTCGTACAGCTCTGGGTCCTCCTCCAGGAGCTGAAGGCCTTTGGCGAACTCCCACTCCGAGGAGATGCGGCCGCCGTATCGGACCAGCCACGGTTCGCCGCGCTCCTCGGCGAGCCGGTTGATCCGATCCGCATGAGGCTGCGCGGCGTGGTGCTTCCACAGCTTGACGTATGCGTGCGGCCGGTCGGCAAAGTCAGAGAGCTCGCACAGCGGCGTGCCGTCGGCCAGCGCAGGCAGAACCGAGCACGCCGTGAAGTCGGTCCCAATGCCGATGACGTCCTCGGGTCGCACACCGCTCGCGGCAACCGCCTCGGGTACCGCCGTACGCAGCACATCCAGGTAGTCCGACGGCACCTGCAGCGCCCAGTCCGGCGGCAACGGCCGTCCGGTCGCTGCAAGCGTCCGGTCCATCACGCCGTGCGAGTAGTCATGTACGGCACTACCCAGCTCCGCGCCATCGCTGACGCGGACGACGACGGTGCGTGCCGACAGCGTCCCGAAGTCGATCCCGATGACGACGGGTTCAGCAATCCGATCGCTGGTCACAAATCAACTCCTCGTCTTTGTCCCGTCGGATCAGCTCAGAATTTCCGGCAAGAGCCTGATCATGTACCACGACAGCGGCGGCAGGATGGCATCGAGCCGCACCGTCCTTCCAGAAACGTACATCTACGCTCCCTGGCGCCTTGCGCCCTCTACGCAAGAGCTCGCTCAGCAGTCGACAACCGGCTCCGAGTCGTTAGAGCCGCTTCCCACGCAAAGCCCGTTGGTCACGGGCTCTTGACGAACTCCCACGCGCGCCCTCACACTCTGACTACGTAGTCATGACTACGTAGTCACCATGACTCTCGCGAAGGAGCAGGTGGCGCCTTGACTGACGCCAGGGAGCTAAGGACTTACCGCTTGCAGCGTCGGCCCAGCATGATGGACGTCGCTCGCTCGGCCGCTGTCTCGCAGAAGACCGTTTCTCGGGTGATCAACAACGAGCCTTCGGTCCGCCCACAGGTCCGGAAACGTGTGCTTGAAGCCGCGCAGCAACTTGGTTACCACCGGAACGCCGCCGCCCGTGACCTGATCCGGGGGAGGTCTCACCGCATCGGCGTGGTGTCGCTCGGCACGGTGCTACACGGACCGGCATCCGCGCTCATCGGGTTGGAGCAGGCAGCGAGCGTGGCCGGCTACTCGCTGAGTGTCGTCACGACGCAGGAGGGCGATGTCGGTGGAATCCAGCGCGCAGTGGACAGCCTGCTCGACCAGGGCGTCGAGGGAATCGTCCTGTCGGAGCCAATCGACGAGGGCCCAGGAGCGACAGTCACCTGCCCTGTCCCCGTTGTCAGCCTCGGACGGATGCCGGGCCTGCGTGGCCCCGATGTCCTGACCGCAGGAGGGGGGAGAGGGGTGAGGGCCGGTCGTCTGGCGACCGAGCATCTCCTCGAACTCGGCCACGCTACGGTCTGGCATGTTTCGGGGCCCCGGCGATGGTGGGCGGCCGTGGACCGGGCAAAGGGGTGGGCTGATGTGCTGTCGGCCGCGGGAAGGGATCAGCCTCCGATCCTCGAAGGTGACTGGACGCCACAGTCCGGCTATGAGGCGGGCCGTGTTCTTGCCGATTCGACCGGCGTGACCGCCGTCTTCGTTGCCAACGACGACATGGCGATCGGCGTCATCCGGGCGTTTGCCGACTCAGGAATGCAGGTTCCGTCACAGGTGAGTGTCGTCGGAGTCGACGACATCCCAACGGCCGCGTATTTGTCACCTGCGCTGACGACCGTGCGTCAAGACTTTGACGGGTTCGCTCGAAGGGGTCTGGAGTCCCTGGTTAAGCGCATTGAAAGAGCCGACCGCAACGGGCGCCTGAGCGGTCCAGCAGTCCGCCTCATCGTCCGCCAATCCACGGCACGCCCGACACAGGAGGGCTGACTGGAGTGGTGGAAGACAGACATGCCCCAGGGTCAGCACGCCGAGCGATGCAGGGAGACCACAGAACGACCGGATACCGGACCAGCCGGTTTCTCGGACAAACAAACAGGGCGACGAAAGGCGTCGCCGGGAGGAGAACGTAATGGCCAATTTGGCACGGGCAGCCAAGTGGATCGCCGCAGGCGCCACGGCAGCCCTGGCCCTCGCCGCCTGCGGCGGTGACGGTGATTCGCAAGGGGAAACGGCAGGCGAGACACCGGAGGCGATCACTCAGGCCGAGATCGACGAGGCGATGCAAACGCCGACCGAGCTCACCTTCTGGACGTGGGTCCCGGACATCGAGAAAGAGGTTGCGCTGTTCGAAGAGGCCTATCCGGCAATCGATGTCAAGGTCGTCAACGCCGGTCAGGGCGAGCCCCAGTACACCAAGCTCCGCACTGCGCTGCAGGCCGGTAGCGGCGCGCCAGACGCGGTTCAGATCGAGTTCCAGTACATCCCCACGTTTACTGTTACCGACTCCTTGCTCGATCTGCGGCCATACGGTGCGGAGGAGATGGCGGATCAGTTCGTGGATTGGACCTGGGGCCAGGTGACCGGGGAGAACGGCCAGGTCTGGGCCGTCCCTCAAGACAGTGGGCCTATGGGCATGCTCTATCGCCAGGACATCCTCGACAAGCACGGGATCACTCCACCGGAGACGTGGGATGAGTTCGCCGAGGCTGCGCGGAAGCTGCACCAAGCCGACCCGAACGTCTACCTGACGAACATGGCGTCGAACCAGAACGGCGTTTGGATGGGATTCCTCTGGCAAGCCGGTGCCGAACCGTTCAGTAGCACCGCACCAGACCAGGTGACGATCAACGTCAACGACGACATCTCGAAGCGAATTGCGGAGTACTGGGGTGGGCTGGTCCAGGAGGGAGTGGTCGGGTCCGAGCCAGACTTCACAGACTCCTGGAATCAAGCGCTGAACACCGGGAAGTACGCGACGTGGCTCACGGCCGCGTGGGGGCCGGTCTTCTTGACCTCGACCGCGGCGAGCACCAGCGGCCTGTGGCTGGCGGCTCCATTGCCTCAGTGGGAGGCCGGCGAACAAGTTTCCGGGAACTGGGGTGGCTCCACGACCGCCGTCATCAACACGACAAAGAATCCCATCGTGGCGGCGGAATTCGCGAAATTCCTCAACACCGATCCGGAGTCGGCAACGATGTTCGCAACGCAACAGTTCTTGTTCCCGGTCACCAAACCAGTGTTGGAGGCTCCGGAGTTCCTCGGTCAGAAGCCGGAGTTCTACGGCGGGCAGGAGGTGAACAAGCTCTTCGCCGACATCAGCGAGACGGTCGACACCGAGTTCACCTGGCCGCCCTTCCTGGACCAAGCGGTGACCGACTGGGACGAAACGGTCGGCAAGTCTCTTGCCGAAGGGACCGACACAGTCGCAGCGCTCGACGAATGGCAGGACCGTCTGGTCGAGTACGCCGAGGGCCAGGGCTTCAAGGTCGACACGCCATGACGGTGCGGTGCTCCGGGCCGTTCAGCCGGCCCGGAGCACCCATCCGCCGGGTTGACACCCAGTTATCCGCACGAAAGGCAAGCCCGTGACCACCACCGCTGCAGAACCAACCCCTGCAGGTTTGGACCTGGCCAAGAAGAGACCGCGCAGCATCGCAGAACGCCGGGCACGAGTCGGCTACCTGTTCATCGCACCGTTCATGTTCGTCTTCATCACCATGCTGGTCTTCCCGTTGTTCTACGCGGCATACCTCAGCTTGTTCCGGACGCAGCTGATCGGCGGCACCGTCTTCGCCGGCCTGGACAACTATGTCCGAGCATTGACGGACCCGAGGCTTCTGGAGGGCATCTGGCGGGTTGCGCGGTTCTTCCTGTTCCAGGTGCCGATCATGCTCACTCTTGCCTTGCTCGCGGCGTTGGCCCTCGACAGTGGCCTCCTCCGCTTGGCCAAGGTCTTCCGGCTCGGCATCTACCTCCCGTACGCAGTCCCAGCCGTCGTAGCGACGCTTATGTGGGGATACCTGTACGGCCAGGAGTTCGGTCCGTTTGCAGAACTCGCTGATCTGCTCAACCTGCCAGCCCCGCCATTTCTCAGCGACTGGATGTTGGCCTCCATAGCGAACATCGTTACGTGGGAGTTCACCGGATACAACATGATCATCCTCTATGCAGCGTTGCGCACGATTCCCACGGAGCTCTACGAGGCCGCGGCCGTCGACGGAGCCGGGCAATGGCGAATTGCGTGGAGTATCAAGATCCCGGCGATCCGGCCGGCCATCTTGCTGACCGTCATTTTCTCGGTAATCGGGTCGTTTCAGCTTTTCACCGAACCACAGTTACTCCAGCGGTTGGCACCCAGCGTCATCGACAGCGCATACACACCCAACCTCTACGCATACACGCTGTCGTTCACCGGACAAGAAATCAACTACGCGGCGGCCGTGTCGTTCCTGCTCGGCCTGGTCATCGTCATCGCGTCCTACGCCGTGCTGTTCATCACCAACCGCAGGAGCCGGTCATGACCACCGTGGCCGACATCGGTACCGGCGCTGAACAAAGGGGGGTCCCCGCCGGACGTCGCGGTGGCCGGCTCACCCGACGCAGCAACGTGCAGTTCCTGGCCATGCTGGCCCTGCTGGTGTACTTCATGTTTCCGCTGTTCTGGCTCGTCGTCGCCTCCACGAAGACGGTCGGTGACCTCTTCTCGACCTTCGGCCTGTGGTTCGGCGACGACCTCTCGCTGCTGTCCAACGTGCAGGACACCTTTACGTACGACGACGGTATCTACGGCCGCTGGATGCTCAACACGGTCTTCTACTCAGTGGTCAGCGCGGGAGGTGCCGCCTTCCTGGCCGCGTTAGGCGGGTACGGCTTCGCCAAGTTCCGCTTTCCTGGTAACAGCCAGATCTTCTTCTCCGTGCTGGGCTCCATCATGGTGCCCACGACGGCGCTCGCCATCCCGACGTACCTGCTGTTCAGCAAGGCGGGCCTGGCCAACACGCCGTGGGCGATCATCCTGCCGTCATTGGCAAGCCCGTTCAGCCTCTACCTCATGCGCATCTACGCCGAGGAGGGGGTTCCGGACAGCATCATCGAGGCTGCCCGGATCGATGGCGCGGGTGAATTCCGCATCTTCTTCCAGGTCGCGATGCGGATGCTGGCACCCGGCTTCGTCACCGTGCTGCTCTTCACGCTGGTGGCGACGTGGAACAATTACTTCTTGCCATTGATCATGCTCAACGATCCCAATTGGTACCCGATAACGGTGGGTCTGGCGAACTGGTATGCGCAGTCCGCTGGCGGGGGTGGTGCAACTGGGGAAGTTCTCCCACTGGTGATCACTGGGTCACTGATCTCGATCGTTCCGCTCATTGTCGCCTTCCTAATGCTGTCGAGATACTGGCAGACCGGCCTTACTGCGGGCGGTATCAAACAATGACAGGCTGATTTGGAGACAGCCGGTCAACGTGCAAAACGCGGCCGGTGAGGCCGGCTCGCCGGTTCCGAAGCATGCAGGAGTGATGAGCGTGCAGCAATGGTCGAATCTAGTGCTCTTCGGCGCCGCCTATTACCACGAGTACCAGCCGCACGACCGGCTCAAGGCCGACTTGGACCTCATGGCCGAAGCGAATTTCTCCGTCATCCGGGTCGGTGAGTCGGTGTGGTCGACGTGGGAGCCGGAGAACGGGCGGTTCGATCTGGACTGGCTGCAGCCGGTGCTGGACGGAGCCCACGAGCGCGGCATCGGCGTGCTGCTCGGCACGCCGACGTACGCGGTTCCTCCCTGGCTCGCTCGGCTGTACCCGGAGATTGCTGGTGAACGAGAGACCGGGCGACGCATTCCGTGGGGCGCTCGCCAGGAGGTCGATTTCACTCATCCCGCCTTCCGCTTCCACGCCGAGCGGGTGATCCGGAAGATCGTCGGACGCTATACGGACCATCCAGCCGTCATCGGCTATCAGGTCGACAATGAGCCGGGCCTCGAGCTTCTGCACAACCACGGCGTGTTCCAGCGATTCGTCGACCACCTGCGTCGCACCTACCGCAACGTCGAGACTCTCAATCGCGAGTGGGGGCTCGTCTATTGGTCGCACCGGTTGTCGACATGGGCGGATCTTTGGACGCCGGACGGTAACGTGCAGCCGCAGTACGACCTCGCATGGCGGCGGTTCCAGGCCATGCAGACGACCGAGTTCATCGGATGGCAGGCCGACATCGTGCGCCAATATGCGAAGAGCGATCAGTTCGTGACGACGTGCCTGTCGTATGAAAGGCCCGCACTGGCCGACGACGAGCTCATGGCCATACTCGACGTCACCGCCGGCAACCCGTACTACACCATGCAGGATGCTCTGCAGATGCCGCAGACGGAGGATGCGCCGCAATCGTGGACGACGACCGGGACATGGGCGCTTTACCTGAGCGCGGACCGGATGTTTTCTTCGCGGCAGGAGCCGTTTCTGGTCACGGAGACGAACGCCTCGTCTATCGGAATGCCATGGACCAACCAGCCGGCCTTCGATGGGCAGTGGCGCCAGGCTGCGTGGGCACTTATCTCTCGCGGCGCCCGCATGGTGGAGTACTGGCACTGGCATACCCTTCACTTCGGCGCTGAGACGTACTGGGGCGGCGTGCTTCCGCACAGCGGCCGTGCTGGTCGCACCTATCGCGAGATCGCGCGCATCGGCGCCGAGTTGCGCGCTGCAGGTGACCTAGTGGCGAGCCTTGTACCCGACGCCGATGTGACCATGCTCTACTCATCGCCGAGCAAATGGGCGCTGCAGTCGGCGCCTCAACTCTCGAACCCCGACGGCGGCCCAGATCGGCGTTCGTACCACGGGATCTTCGACCCGTTCTACCGCGGCGCATTAGAGGCGGGGCTGCAAGTTCGCATCGTGCACGTCGGCCAGTTGGTTCAGGTCGCGGCGAGAGAAGCCGTTGAGGATCACCCGCATCTCATTGTGCCGGCGCTGTACGTCGCCGACGACGCCACACTGGACTGGCTGGTTGCGTACGCGCATGCGGGCGGGCATCTGATGATTGGCCCGCGAACTGGGTACTCAGACCACGAAGTACGGGCCCGTGGCGAGGTGATGCCGGCGCGCATGACGGAGGCCGCCGGCATCTGGTACGACGAGTTCTCCAACCTGTCCGAGCCGCTCGCGGTCACTGCGCCGGTCGGTTCGCCACTCGTCCTGGACGCCGACGCCAAAGGCACCCGGTGGGCGGATGGTCTCAACGTCGAGGACGCCGATGTCCTTGCCACCTACGAACATCCACACTTTTCTCGCTGGGCCACGGCGACAACCCGGGCACACGGTGCAGGTCGGGTCACCTATGTGGGCACCGTCCCGAATCCGGCCCTTGCCCGTGCGCTGATGTCATGGGTGACGGCAAGCAGCGACAGCGCGTGGCGCCCTACCCATCCAAGCGTCACTGTGACGTCCGCGACATCACGGGACGGTCGCAAGGTCCGCTTTGTGCACAACTGGTCCTGGAATCCGGTGGCCGTGACACTGCCTTGTGGCGTACAGGATGTGCTGGCTGGCGGCCAGCGCGTGCAAGGCCACCGTCTCGAACTTGGTCCCTGGGATGTACGTGTTCTCGTCGAGGGAGATACACCCGACTGACCACCAAGCCCAGCCATGTGGCCGCTTCACCTCGCATTCAAACCGGAGAGACTGCACACCGGCGGGGAGGAGCATCTCGGCGCCGCCGACGGGCTGATCCAGCTTTCGCGCATGGTGCAGGGCATCCATGCGCGCATTTCCGACCGCAATGATCTCACTCCGGTTCAGGCCAGGCTCATATGCGTCCTGGCCTTCGGCCCCCGAGGAATGGCTGAACTGGCGCAGTGCTTCGGCGTGGAGAAGGCCACGCTCACCGGCCTCGTGGACAGAGCCGAACAGCGCGGCCTTGTCAGGCGATCGCCCGTGCCGGGTGACCGGCGGGCACTGCGCGTGACGCTTACCGACACCGGCCGCCAGGCAGCGACCGCCTTCCATGCCGAGCCAACCGAGGAACTCAACCATCTCCTCTCGCCACTCGCACCACGCGACCGTGAACACCTTCGCCGCGCGATGGCCAAGATCATCGCAGAGCGCTAGACACACCCGGCGACCGAGCCGCATGACGAACGAGGCAACCATCGAAGTCGACGGGGTGCACAAGACCATCGGTGCCAAGGTGGCGCTCGCCGTGGCAGATTTCATGCCCATGCTGCCCGGGTGCGCCCTGCTCGGGCTTCGAAAAGGAGGCGGCGCCATGAGCGTCTTCACCGAGGACGAGCGTGAATACCTGTTGTCTGGCGTCCGCCTCGGGCGGCTGGCGACCGTCGGTTCAGATGGAACGCCGCACGTGGTCCCGACGAGCTTCCGCTACAACCAGGACCACGACACCATCGACATCGGGGGCCACGCTTTCGCCAAGCGAAAGAAGTACCGGGACGTCCTCCGGAACCCCAAGGTCGCCTTCGTTGTCGACGACATCGCCTCGGTGAACCCGTGGCGTGTCCGGGGCATTGAGATCAGAGGCAACGCTGAGGTCCTGGACTCCGGCGGCACCGAGCTGGGGCGGGGCTTTGACCCAGAGATGTTCAGGATCACGCCCAAGCGCATCGTGAGCTGGGGGCTCGAGGAGCAGATGTCGTACAAGGCGAGATCCGTCCCCTGACACTGCCTTGCACGAGCATGAGGAGCTTCGATACGCGTGCTGGAACGCGGCGGTTGGCAGCCCGGCACGGGCGGCGCGATCGGCCGGTCGTTGACGAAGCCAGCCGTGAACCGGAGCCGCCGCACGGGCACGATGATGGGCTTGGGCTTTGACGCCCTGGTCCTGACGATCGTCGGCCGCAAGACCGGAGCCGAACGAACTTCGGCTGCATCACCTCCACGTACTCGCTGAACCACCGCGGCCGCGGTGCTCCGACACCCCGCCCGCCGCCACACCAGCGACAACCTGGCCGCTGTCCACATGTCGATGAGCGGCGCGCCGCACATCTACATGTCATCGTGATAGACCCATGGCTCGTTGAACGATCGCGGCTCGGTGGCGTCGGGCTTGGAACGGAGAGGCGGTTGACGTGCGGATCGGGTTGTTTGGGACGGGTTACTGGGCGACCGAGACCTGGGCTCCGGTCCTTGCCGCAGCCGAGGGCGTGGAGTTGGCCGGCGTGTGGGGCAGGAACCCGCAGAACGCAGCCGCGCTCGCCGACAAGGTGGGCGTCCGGCCTTTCGCGTCTGTCGAGGGCCTCGTCGCCGACGTCGATGCGGTCGCGATCTGTCTGCCGCCAGATGTGCAGGTGCCTGTCGCGGAGATTGCGGCCGTGGCCGGGCGGCATCTACTGCTGGAGAAGCCACTGGCGCTGACACTGGCTGACGCCAACCGAGTGGCGGCAGCCGTTGATCGCAGCGGCGTCGCATCGGTCGTGCTGTTCACCGGTCGGTTTCTCCCGGAGCTCGCCGCATGGCTGGACGCCGCGCAGGCCGACGGCCGGTGGCACGGCGGCCGCGCGGTGTGGTTCGCCGCACCGTTCCAGCCGGACAGCCCCTACCGCGACTCCGCGTGGCGGAAGCGGTACGGAGCACTGTGGGACGTCGGGCCGCATGCCCTGTCCTTCCTGCTGCCGGTCCTCGGTCCGGTTGCGGAGTCCCCGGACGCGATCAGCGCCATCGGATCCGGCCGTACCGTTCACCTCGCCCTTCGGCACGTGGACGGGGCGTCGAGCACACTGTCGCTGAGTTTTTCGGTTCCGCCGGCAGCGGCCCGGTTCGAGGTTGCCCTCTGGGGCGAGTCGGGTTGGTCAGATCTGCCAACGGCGCCGTGGTCCGCACGGGAGGCCCTACACAGGGCGGCGTTAGAGCTGGTGGAGGCGGTAGACGCTGGGTCAACGACGCATCCATGCGGCGTGAGCTTCGCCCGCGACGTGGTGGCCGTGCTCGACCGGGCGCAACGAGCGCTTCCAGCCCGAAGCGAGTGACGGCTGAGGACTACACAGGAGGAGCCCGGTGAACGCGTCGTCTGAACGTGCAGGCACGGCTGCTGCCGATGAGGCCGAGTTAACGGCCAGACTCGGCCGGTTGCCCCTGGAGAAGAAGGTGCGTCAGCTGACGGGGGCAGACATCTGGGCGCTGCATCCCGAACCGGCGATTGGGCTGCGTCGAGTGGTGACGTCCGACGGGCCGGCCGGCGTTCGCGGCGAGCGGTGGGACGAGCGATATCCGTCGGCCAACGTGCCCTCGCCGACGGCGCTGGCGGCCACCTGGGACGAGGAGCGCCTGGAGCGCATCGGTCGGTTGTTGGCCAGCGAGGCCCGCAGCAAGGGAGTCGATGTCCTGCTTGCCCCGACAGTCAATCTGCACCGCACGCCCTACGGCGGAAGGCATTTCGAATGCCTCTCCGAAGATCCGCTCCTGACGGCCCGGATCGGCAGTGCTTACGTGCGGGGCGTTCAGGCTGCCGGCGTCGCAGCAACCGTCAAGCACTTCGTCGCCAACGACTCCGAGACGGACCGGTTCACTGTCGACGCCCAGGTCGACGAGCGCACGTTGCGTGAGCTCTATCTGGCTCCGTTCGAGTCCATCGTGCGCGACGCAGGGGCCTGGGCGGTCATGGCCGCCTACAACTCGGTCAACGGTACAACGATGACGGAGAACGCCCTGCTTCGTGATGTCCTGAAGCAGGAGTGGGGCTTCGACGGCGTCGTGATGTCCGACTGGTACGCGGGCCGGTCGCTCGCCGCTGCCGACGAGGGTCGGCTCGACCTAGTCATGCCCGGTCCAGGCGGCCCGTGGGGTGACGCTCTCGTCTCGGCTGTGCGCTCCGGCGAGATTCCCGAGACCGCCGTCGACGACCACGTGTTGCGCATCCTTCGGCTGGCGAGCCGCGTCGGCGCGTTGAATGGGACTGCGCCCGCCGTTTCGAGCACACCAGCATGGACGACAGCGGAGATCACCGCGGAGCTGCGGTCGACTGCCGCAGCGGGCTTCGTCCTGGCCCGCAACGAGAATCGGGCCCTGCCGCTCGACGTTGGCAGCGTGCGCCGAGTCGCAGTCCTCGGGCCCAATGCGGCGGTCGCGCGCACCCTTGGCGGCGGCAGCGCGACAGTATTCCCCACCCACGTCGTCTCGCCCTTGGACGGATTGCGTGCTGCATTGGGCGACGACGTCGAGGTCGTCCACGCCGTTGGGGTACGGGCCGGCGACCGGCTTCCGATCGCTCCCCTCGATGTCCTCGGGCTTCCCGGCTCCGACGGTGCCGGAGTAGAGGTGCGGTTCTTCGCCGCCGACGGCTCCGAGCTGAGTCGCGAGCAACGCCGAGCCGCCTCGATGTTGTGGTGGGGCCCGATCGACGAGGGACTCGCGACGTCAGAGGTCGACCATCTGGAGGTGAAGACCAACCTACGGGTGCCCGAAGACGGCACCTATGCAATAGGGACGTCAGGGCTCGGCACCTTCACGTTGTCGATCGAGGGAACGACCGTGCTCGATACCACGATCGAGCTGCCGCCGGGTGCCGACGTCGTCGAGGGCATCATGAAGCCACCGCAGCAGGCTGTTTCAGTTCCGTTGTCTGCCGGGCGCGACGTTCCGGTCGTGCTTGCCTACAGGCCCGCGCATGGCGACGCGATGCTCGGCGCCGAGGCCGTCACCATGTTGACCGTTCAGCTCAACCTCGCTCGTGAGCAGGACGAGGACGCCGAGTTCGAGCAAGCCGTCGCCCTGGCGGCGGACTCGGACGTCGCGGTGGTGGTCGTCGGCACGACGGAAGAGGTCGAGAGCGAGGGATTCGACCGGATGAGCCTGGGCCTGCCCGGTCGGCAGGACGAGCTGGTGGCTGGGGTCGCCGCGGTGAGTCCGCGCACCATAGTCGTCGTCAACGCCGGTGCCCCCGTGCTCCTGCCGTGGGCCGACGACGTCGCGGCGGTGCTGCTGACGTGGTTCCCTGGCCAGGAGTTCGGCGACGCGCTCGCTGACGTGCTGTTGGGTCGGGTCGAGCCGGGCGGTCGACTGCCCACCACGTGGCCGCAATCGGAAATCGGGCATCCGTCGGTGACGCCCGTCGAGGGCACGTTGCCGTACGACGAGGGCCTGTTCGTCGGATACCGCGGTTATGACAGGGACGGCCACACTCCGCGGTACCCGTTCGGCCACGGTCTCGGTTACACCGAGTGGTCGTACGAAGAGGTCTCGGCGCCCGCTATTGCGCCGTCCGGTGAGGACGTGATTATCCGCGTCGTCGTTCGCAACTCCGGTTCGCGGGCCAGCCGCGACGTCGTTCAGGTGTACGCCTCTCGGCCCGATTCCGCCATCGAGCGTCCGGTCCGGTGGCTCGCGGGTTTCGCTCCCGTCGAGCTCGGTCCGGGTGAGTCCGCGACCGTCGACGTTGCTATTGCCGCGCGCTCCTTCGAGCACTGGGACAGCACGGTTGGAAAATGGAGCACCGAACCCGGAACGTTCCGGCTCGAGGTCGGCCCCTCCAGCCGGGATCTGCCATTGTCTGCGGAGATCACGCTGACGCCAGACACCCCCTTGAGCTAGGTCGTCCTGAGCGCAGGCCCTCTGAAGGCATCCCAACGTAATTCCGAACCAGATAACGTCTGGAACCCTCCACAAGACGCAGTTCTTCCGATCATGGCCACGAGAGAGTTCGCCAGACGGGGAGGCTATGCCCCCGGCATGAGTTGCTCCTACGGTGAAGCCATGCGGCTGACCAAGTACGCGCACTCCTGTGTCCTGGTAGAGGACGAAGACGCCCGCGTCCTGATCGATCCGGGTAACCTCACGCGAGGGTTCGACGATCTCACTGGCTTGACCGGCATCTTGATCACGCATCAGCATGCCGACCACGTCGACGTCGATCGGCTGGGCCCATTGCTCGAGCGGAACCCGAACACCGGCCTGTACGCAGACGAGGCAACTGCCGACATTCTTGGCGAGCGAGGCATCAGCGCCAGCGCGGCACGGCACGGCGATCGGTTTGACGTTGGCTTGGCAGTTGCTGTGTACGGCTTCGACCACGCGGTGATCCACCCGGAGATCCCACGCGTCCCCAATGTGGGATATCTGGTCGGCGGCCAGTTCTTTCATCCTGGCGACTCGTTCACCGTGCCGGACGTCGACGTCGAGATGCTCGGGTTGCCCACCGCAGCGCCGTGGCTGAAGCTCAGCGAAGCCGTCGAGTTCCTTCGCGCCGTTGCGCCTCGGGTGGCAATCCCCATCCACGAGGCATTGCTGGCCAGACCAGCCGTGTACTACGGGCACTACCGGCGCTTGGCGCCCGAGAAGACGGAGGTCACGCTGCTGGAGCCCGGCGGCCACACGAAGGTCTAGGCGACCACAAGAACGAGCTTCCCGCGGACGTGGCCTTCTTCGCTGATGCGATGCGCCTGCGGGCCATCGGCCAACGAGAACGTCTGGACCGGCATGGAGAACTTGCCCTGCTCCCACAGCTGGGCCGCCTCCGCGAGCGCGTGCCATGCGCGGGACTCGCCACTGCGCCCACTCGTGTAACGCACGCCGTACTGCTCCGCTTGCCGGTCAGCGATGGTCACGACACGGGCGGGCGATCCGGTGATCTCGATCAATTCGGGCAGCGCTCCCCGGCCGGCCACATCGAGCGCGGCATCCACTCCCTGCGGCGCCAACTCCTTTACTCGAGCTGGCAACCCCTCGCCATAGCTCGTCGGCAGAGCGCCCAGAGACTTCAGGTAATCGTGGTTGCTTCGGCTGGCGGTGCCGATCACGGTGATGCCCCGAGCCCGTGCGAATTGAACAGCGGCCGACCCCACACCTCCAGCGGCTGCGTTGATCAGCAGCGTTTGGCCTGGCGCGAGCCCCAGCACCTCGAACGCCCGAACCGCAGTCTCGACGGGCACCGGCAGCCCGGCGGCTTCCTCGAACGACATGCCCGCGGGCTTTCTGGAGAAGTTCCGAAGCACGGCGTACTGGGCCGCGCCGCCGGAAACGGCAGAACCGAAGACCTGGTCGCCGATCGAGACACCCGTGACACCCTCCCCTACCTCGTCGACGACACCGGCGACGTCGGAGCCGGTGATCGCCGGCAACCGTCCCTTGAAGCGTCCGCTCCGGGCCTTCCAATCGACTGGGTTGATCCCGACGGCCTGCACAGCCACTCGGATCTGACCGGGGCCGGCATGCGGCTCTTCTACGTCGACGACACGAAGAACCTCCGGGTCGCCGTACTCGGCGTACTGCAGTGCCTTCATCGGCTGCTCCGTTACTGGGCCGCCTGGGCGATGGCGACTGACGGCCCAACCCAGATCGCCAGGGGAGCATTCCCGCTCCTCACAAACTGAGCAACGGGCTGGCCACCAACGCAGCAATGACGACGAGCCACGGTGGCGCCTGGGCGAAGCGAAGAGCCGCGAACAGCGCCAGCGCGAACGCGACGTCCACCGCCGAGGTAATGGAGCTGGTCGTAATCGGGTCGATCCAGGCAGCCCCCAGTAAGCCGACGACCGCCGCGTTCACGCCGACCAGCGCTGCCTGCACGCGGGCGTCGGATCGAACCCGCGCCCAGAACGGCAGAACACCGAAAAGGATCAAGGATCCGGGTAGGAATATGGCGACCGTCGCCGTCACCGCGCCCGGAAGGCCGGCCGCTACTTGTCCTAGGTAGGCCGCGAAGGTGAACAGCGGCCCAGGGAGGGCCTGAGCCACCCCGTAACCGGCGAGGAACTCGGTCTCGCTCATCAGGCCGGGCACCGTCTCTGTCTCGAGCAATGGAAGAACGACGTGCCCGCCACCGAAGACCAGTGCGCCAGCGCGGAACATCGCGTCGGCAAGCTCAGCGATGACACCAAGTCCGGCGATCAGCGGCAGCGCCGCAAGCAACGCGACGAACGCCGTCAACGCAATCAGACCGGTTCGGTGCCCGACGCGAAGCGGCAACTCGCCCGGCTCCAAAACCTTCCGCGAGCGGAACAACAGCAGCCCAACCGCCGCGGCCGCGACCAGGCAGGCCACCTGAATCAGCCCCGACACTGGGAGAACAAGGAGTACCGCGGCCGTTACGAGCGCGATCACCGCGGTCTTCCGCGTGGCAGCCAGCTGCCGCGCCATCCCGATCACAGCATCCAAGACGACAGCCACGGCCACCAACTTCAATCCGCGCAGCCACACCTCGTCTCCGCCGACGGCGCCGCCGGTCGCAATGGCACCGAAGACAGCCATGATCACAGCCGATGGCAGTGTGAAGCCCGCCCAGCCGGTTACCGCCCCCGGCAACCCCGCGCGGGCGTAACCCACGGCCATGCCGACCTGCGAGGACGTTGGCCCAGGCAAGAACTGACCGAGAGCGACGAGCTCGGCGAAGGCGGTGTCGTCCAGCCACCGACGCCGCTCGACGTACTCGGTGCGGAAGTACCCCAGATGGGCAATCGGCCCGCCGAACGACGTGACGCCCAGACGCAGCGTGACGACGAACACCTCGAGCGGACCCGCTCTCACGGAGCCGAGCCTGCCGCAGCCGGACTCATTCGGGCGTATTGACGCGACGTCGCGGGCCACTCGCCGCTGGCGGCTAAGGTCGGATCCGTGGCCGAGATGAGCATGAACAAGGCGATCCACGGCGCCGTCCGCCGCGACATCGCCCGACTCCTCAACGCGCTCGACACGTTCCCCGCCGGAAATCGGGCTCGGGCCGAGCAACTCTCTACCGTTTGGGCCAACTTCGACGACCAGCTGACCCGGCACCACCAGGCCGAGCACGAGGTCGCCTGGCCCGCCCTTCAGGCGGTGGGGGTCAGCCGTGAGCTGATCTCGCAGATGGACGACGAGCACGACCGGCTGGCCGAGGCGCTGGCATCGACCGGGGCCGCCATTGCGACTCTCAGCCGGTCTGCATCAGCCGCCGACGCTGCCGCTGCCCATGCGGCGGTCGCAAACCTGAAGACGGTAGCAGTGGAGCACCTTGACCACGAGGAGGCCGAGCTCGAGCCGATCTACCTCACCAAGCGGGACGATCCAGCCATCAAGGCCATGGGCCGCCAGTTCGGCAGGGTCAGCCCACCAGTGGCCGGAACCTTCTTCGCGTGGGTCACCGACGGTGCCACACCCGAGGAACTCGCCGCTATCAGGACCAACATCCCCGGTCCGGTGCTGGCGATCATCGGTGGCATCTTCGGCCGGAAGTACCGCCGCGAGGTCGCCTCCGCCTGGCATTAGCGAGACCGTCGCTTCTCTGGGATCCAGCGCCAGCGGACGGCGCAACGCCCGCTTAGAACGGAAGTCGGACCTACCGTTGGATAATGCCGCGCTAGCGTCTACCATCCCACTAGATGGTGCCAAGATGGTGTACAGATGGTAGACACGCCAACCTCGGGGAAGTGGGCGACGTGGCAGAGGTCGACAAGAGCGAGAAGATCACGATCAACATTGGCCTGATTGATCTCGGCCAGATCGACCTACTGGTGGACGAAGGCTTCTACGCCAACCGCACGGACTTCATTCGCACCGCGATACGCCGCCAGCTCGAAACGAGGTCGGGCGCTGTGGACGGAACCGTGGCGCGACGAACGCTCACACTCGGCACTCAGCACTACAGCCGGCGCGACCTCGAGGAGCTTCGCGCCACTGGCCGCACGGTAGAACTGCGGGTCCTGGGGCTCGCGACTATCGACGAGGACGTCTCGCCTGAGCTCGCGCTGGCGACGATCACGTCAGTGGAGGTCCTTGGAGCCTTTCGCGCGCCGCGGGCGGTCAAGGAAGCGCTGGCACCCATAACTGTGTGACCAGCGGTCGGGGAGCCGGACATTTGTCGGCCCGAATCACCCCCACCGAGCGTCATGGCGACAACGAGGAGGACCTCATCATGAACGAGGAAATGAATGCCACCATGGCCGAGGCACTGCAACTCACCCGCGCCGGGCGGCTGTCGGAGGCGACCGCCCTGCTCCAAGAACGTCTTGGCGCGCCTCCTCCCCATTCGACGGCACCGCCGGTGTTCACGATGTTTCGCCGCCGCGACAAAGCGGTTGACAGCGGCCTGCCGCAGGCCAGCGGCCTTCTCGAGAAGCTGCAGCCGTTGCTGCCCGTGGTCACGCCCGGCAAAACGCCCTTGGCGCGGCCCGCGGGCTCAGGCGCCGCGGCGGCTGCCGCCAGCGCACCCGGTGGCGAGGTCCACCACCTCACCCACATCGACGCCGCCGGGTCCCGAACGTACGACCTGTACGTTCCCACCGGCTACGCCGGCGAGCCGGTTCCGCTCGTCGTCATGCTGCACGGTGGCACCCAGGACGCCACGGACTTCGCGGCCGGCACCCGGATGAACGACCTGGCCGAGCAGCACACGTTCATCGTCGCCTACCCAGAGCAGTCGACAGCGGCGAACAACGGCCGTTACTGGAACTGGTTCCGGCCCGAGGACCAGCGGCGTGACGCCGGTGAGCCGGCAATCCTCGCCGGGATAACCCGCCAGGTCATGAGCAATTACGCCGTCGACCAGGCACGGGTGTACGTCGCCGGCTTCTCCGCCGGAGGGGCCATGGCCGCGGTCATGGCTGCGACATATCCAGACCTGTACGCCGCGGCAGCCGTGCACAGCGGGCTCGCATGTGGAGCCGCGCAGGACGTCCCATCGGCATTCGCGGCGATGCAGAACGGTGGATCGGCCGGGCCCACCATTGACGTGCCGCTCATCGTCTTCCACGGTGACCGAGACACCATCGTTGCGCCCATCAATGCCGACAGGCTTATCGCGTCCCGCATCGCGGTGAGCGCACGCACGGGCGGCGATGCGGGCCTGCGGGTGCCGGCGACGATCCAAGGCGGAGATGGTCCTGACGGTCGGCATAGCCACACTGTGTACCGCGACGCAGACGGCAGGGTCGTCGCCGAGCAGTGGACCGTTCACGGCGGATCGCATGCCTGGTACGGCGGCAGCCCGGTGGGGTCATACACCGACGCACAGGGCCCCGACGCGTCAGCCGAGATGCTGCGGTTCTTCCTCGAGCACCGGGCACCGATCACGGCTCGCTAGAGATCCGGCGCCCGTGCGGCGGTTGATCTTCCCCTGAATGACGCCGGCGAGGCGGATCCCGAAGCTGTTCGGCGCAGCAGCTGCCTTGCTGGTCCTAGCGGTGGCGTTTCTCCCTCCGGGTGCTGCTCAGTCCCGGTCGGGAGCAGCAACGATCCCGGATCGGATGCCACATACTCTTATCTGACCGGGAGCGTATCCGGCTCTCCACCTTGACGTGCGATAGCGCTGTTCCAATACGGGTTCGGTGTGGAGTTTCTTGACTTCCCGGCACACCTCGCTGTATCCGCTGCCAGACGGAAAGTGGGGTTCCGATCGCCGGTGACCTGGGCCTGCTGAATCTGCAAACCGGGAAGGTGGAACCGCTATCTGGTGCCTGAGTGGTATGGACCGCTGCGTTCCATCCGGACGGGACGGAACTGGCGCTCCAACACTCCGGCGGAACCCTCGAGGTTGTCAGCCTCGTCGGGAATTCATCGCGCTTCATCCATGCGGCGGGGGGTATCTTGCCGGACCCGCCGCATGGTCGCCTGACGGGCTTCTCATGGCCACCACCAGGCGCCAGCGCGGGGGACGGAGATCGCCTTTGTGGACGCCACAGGGCACGACCGTCGAGTACCGGACCCGCTGCAGGTCGATGTCCTCGGCACCAACCATGTGCTCGGTTGGACGGCACCCGACCAATTAGCGGTGCTCACCGAAACCGAGCGAGACCCCGACCCCGACCCCGGAACGTACTGGGTCACCGTGGTCCCGCTCAACGGCGGCGACCCTCGAAGACTCAGCGCCATACCGGGAAGCAGCAACTACGGGGTTGGCCGATTTCAACTGCTGGCCAGACAAGTCCGCAGGATGGCTCCTTCCCGTGCCATCCGAGGTGCGACGCGGCAAGGACGATGGCGACGTGATCCTTGTCGAGATCGCTCTCGATCCATTGCGGATGTAGGCAAGGGTAGGCGGGACCCAGCCTGGGGTATCAACAGCGAGGAGATGGAGGCACTAGGTGAGCGCACCCGAAGTCCTGCTGGAAGGAGTCGTGTTCGGCGAGTCACCGCGGTGGCACGGCGGGCGACTCTGGTTCTCTGACTGGGGCGCGAACCAGGTGATTGCGCTCGATACCAACGGCAGTCACGAGGTGGTCGTGACCGTCCCGTCGTTTCCGATGTGCATCGACTTCCTTCCCGACGGGCGGCTGCTGGTCGTGGATTCGGCACAGCAACGTCTGCTTCGCCGTGAGCCCGATGGGTCGCTGGTCACGCATGCCGACCTTTCCGAGGTGTCGCAGAAGCCGTGGAACGACATCGTGGTCGACGACTGGGGCAACGCCTATGTCAACACCATCGGATTCGACCTTCCCGATGAAGAGTTTGCGCCGGGCCTGGTCGTGCTCGTCACCCCGGAAGGCAACGTCGGTCAGGTCGCCGACGACCTCGCGTTCCCGAACGGGATGGCGATCACCCCAGACGGCGCGACGCTGGTCGTTGCCGAGTCGTACGCCAACCGGCTCACGGCATACGCCATCGGCGGCGACGGCGGTCTTGGCAACCGGCGGGTGTGGGCGGAGACACCCACCGACCACCCGGACGGGATCTGCATGGATGCCGAGGTGGCCGTCTGGTACGCCGACGTGGGCAACCAGCATTGCGTGCGTGTCCGCGAGGGCGGCGAAGTACTGGCCACGGTTGACCTGGACCGGGGCGCGTTCGCCTGCGCCCTCAGCCGCGGCGAGGATCCGCACCTGTTCGTCGTCGGCCAGATTTGGGGCAGACCCGACTCGTCGGAACCCAGCGGGCGGGTCGTAGCGTTCCCGGCGCCTGCGCCCGGCGCCGGGAAGCCCTGAGACGCTTACTGAGGTCGGTTCCGCTTTCCGTCGAGCCAGAGCATGTCGGACTCGTCGCGGTGCGAGCCGGTCGTTCCGACATGCTTCGCGTCGATCTTCGCGCCATTCCTGATCACGTGCACCAGAGCCATCGCGTGCCCCCGCCCCAGGTCGTAGTCCTCATTGAGCCATTCGACGATGGTCCCCGTCTTCGTGGACTCGTCGAAGCTGCGCTGGTGCGCGAGCGCGATGAACTCGCGTGGCGTCAGCCCGGTCTTGTCCTCGATGTTGTCTAGGTACGCCTGAAAAGACACGCGCTTCCTTCCTCCTGCTCGCGTTCAGCGAGGTGAGTGAGTCGCCGGGGAGCCGGGCGGTCTGCCGGGATGCTCAGTATGTAGGTCGAGAGCGGTTTGCTCGAGCATCGCGGAGCGAGTACGTTCGCCCGTTGGGGGTGATAGGCATGCTCAACGACCATCCGGTCTACGCCACGATCGCGACCGGCGACCTGGACCGAGCGCGGGCCTTTTACGAGGGGACGCTCGGGTTCAGCGCGGAGATGGATGACCCGACCGGTGGGGTCATGTACGGATCGGGAGGGACCCGTTTCCTCCTCTATCCCAGCGAGTTCGCGGGAGGCGCCCAGCAGACCGTGGCCTCCTGGTTCGTCGACGACGTCGACGCGATGGTGGCCGAGCTGGCCGGGAAGGGCATCACGTTCGAGCAGTACGACCTGCCCGGACTCAAGACCGATGAGCGGGGCATTGCCGAGCTGGGGCCACTGAAGGGCGCCTGGTTCAAAGACCCCGACGGCAACATCCTGAGCGTCGGCGAGGGCCCAGCCAGCTAGGGAATCACCGAACGCAGCGAGCTCCGGCGGCCACGCGTCAGCCTGTGAGAGCGGTGTCTCGGAGTCGGGTGAAGCCGGCGAACGGCTCCTGGCTGGTGGGAGTGTGTCGGCGCCGCTCATGTGCTGGACCATCTCAGGGACTCCAGCACGTGGGTCCCGCATATCTGTCAGCGGCTTTTCCCGCTCGAGGCAGTCAGCGATGCCGCGACCGCCCTGCCGCTCCTGCGGGAGCGCGGCGCGGTCGTGGCGGCAGATCGGCGCGCCCTACGAGGTCGCGACTCTCGGTCCTCATCGCCCTCGCGTGTCGGTCCCTAGGAGATGACGACGCTGCCCAGCTGGAGCTCGAGTCGGCGCGGGCAGTCTTCCTCCGGCTCGGTACCCGCCCCGACGTTCATCGAGTCGAAACGTTGCTCCGCCCGCCCAGCCGGACGGTGCCCGCGGCCTGAGTGCCCGCGAGATCGAGGTGCTGAAGCTCGTGGCCGCCGGGAGGACCAACCATGCGATCGCGACCGAGCTGTTCCTGAGCGAGCGCAACGTCCACCGGCACGTGAGCAAATCTTTGCAAAGTTGGGCGTTCACTCCCGCACCGCCGCCGCGTCATACGGCATCCAACACCACATCATTGATGCTGGGATTCTCGAGACGCTCGAGCCCGGCCGCCGTATGGCAGGGAGCTCGGGAACGCCTACGGTTTGCATCAACTCCGAAGCTCTGCCGGAGATCGTCGTAATCACAGGAGGGCACGTGAGGCGAGCGCTAATGATCGTCGGCTTCGTGCTCGGTCTCTTTCTCGTTGCCAGAGCGATCGCGGTGCCGTTCACCATCGACATGGCGGCACCGGCAACCTACCGGGATGACTGGGGCGGCCCAAGCCTGCTTGGCGTGCTCGCCGTTCACTGCGGACCCGGACTGCTGGCGGCCGCCGTGATGGTGGTGTATCTCGTGCGACGATGAACGGTCCGGGCCGGATCTCTACAGCCTGCGGGCGATGGTGAGCCCGTCGAATGCCGGCAGTACGACGACTTCGACCCGGTCGTCGGCGGCGACCCTGTCATTGAATGCTCGAAGGGCGTCAATGTTGTCGCCGATGACATTCTCATCGACGATCTCGCCGCTCCAGAGCACGTTGTCGGCTAGCAGCACGCCACCTTGACGCACCCGCGGCACCAGCTCGTCCCAGTAGGCGACGTACCCGGCCTTATCAGCGTCGATGAACACGAGATCGAAGGCGGGCTCGTCGGGCAACGCGGACAACGTCTGCAACGCCGGAGCAATCCGCAACTCGATGCGATCCCGCAGACCCGCGCGTTCCCACGCCGGCACGGCAACGGCCGTCCACTCCTCGCTGATATCGCAGCACAACAAGGAACCGTCCGCGGTCAGACCGCGAGCAATACACAGGCCGGAGTAGCCGGTAAAGGTTCCCACCTCCACAGCCCGACGAGCACCGACCAGCCGGGCCATCATGGTTAGCAGCTGTCCCTGGTCGTCGCCGATCTGCATCTCGGCCACGTCCCCCAGCGCCAAGGTCTCCGCGCGCAACTGGCGAACGACGTCGTCCGGTCGCCAGCTGCCGTGCCCGACGGCGTAGTCGCGGACATCATCCGTCACCAAGAACGACCGCACGCTCGGACAGTACAGCGGCGGATCGCGGCCGGCTGCACCGTTTCGTGTGTGTGTTCCGGGCCGGCCGAATGGTTTGGGATCACATCGGGCGGGTCGGGTCGACCGGTTGGTGTGTTAGACCGGTGCGGGTTCGGTTTCCTCGCCGGGTTCGGTGATGTCCACGATCTCTTCGGCGCCTGCCTCGATGTCTTGTTTGGATTCGACGCTGATGTGCGGCAGCAGACGGGACAGCCAGCCGGGTAGCCACCAGTTGGCAGCGCCGAAGATGGTCATCAGGGATGGGATGAGGATCAGCCGGACCACGAATGCGTCGAGCAGCACAGCGGTGGAGAGTGCGACGCCGAACAGTTTGATGATGGCGTCGTTGCCGAGTACGAACGCGCCGAACACACTGGTCATGATGGCCGCGGCGATCGCCACCACTCGGCCGGAGCCGGCCAGCCCGCGGCGTACCGCCTTGCGGTTGTCGCCGGTGTGCACCCATTCCTCGTGCATTCGGCTGACCAGGAACACCTGGTAGTCGCAGGACAGCCCGAACAGGATCGAGAACACCATGATGGGCAGGAACGGGAAGATCGGCCCGGTGTTCTCCAGGTTGATCAGGTCGGCGAACCAGCCCCACTGGAACACGGCCACCGTGATGCCGAGCGCCGCGCCCAGTGAGAGCAGGCTGGACAGCACCCCGGTGGCCGGCACCAGCACGGACCGGAACAGCACCACCAGGGTCAGGAAACCGAGACCCACCACGATCAGCAGGAACCACGGCAGCGCGTCCTGCAGCACCCGGGTGAAGTCGGCCGTCACCGCCTGAAAGCCACCGACGTAGGCCTGGGCGCCGGAATCGGCCGCGGCGGCCGGGATGACGTCCTCACGCAGGTGGAACAGCAGGTCGGTGGTCGCCTCGTCCTGCGGCGCCGTCTTAGGGAACACCTGGACCGGCGCCACCGTGGCGTCGGCGGCCACCGGCGCGCCAGCCGCAAGGGCCACCCCCGGGTCGGCGTTCAGCGCGTCCGTGATCGTGGTCACGGCCGGCTGATCGCCGGCCTCGGGCAGCTCCACCGCCAGGTAGAACGGTCCGTTCACGCCGGGACCGAAACCCTCAGCGGTCAGCTCGTACGCGATCCGCGGCGGGCTGCCTTCAGGGGCGCCGGAGTCGTCGGAGAAGCCCAACCGCAACGACAGCATCGGCACCGCGATCAGAACCATGACCGCCAGCGCGAACGCCCCGGTCAGCCACGGCCGCTGCTGTAGCCAGTTGCCGTATCGGGCGAACCCGCTCGGTCGGGTCGGGTCCGGCGCCTTGCCTCGGTGGACGATCCAGCGCCAGGCCAGCCCGATCAGGGTCACCGGGAGGAGGAGGAGCCAGCCCAGGTAGCGCAGGAACACGCCCACGGTGTGCCACCCGCCGGTCGCGCGCTGGGTCGGAATCGCCTCCGGGTCGGTGATCCAGGCCATCCGACCGACGAACGCCCAGGTGCCCAGTAGTGACAGCACGGCGGGCAGCAGCAACAAGGCTCCAACCATCACCATGAAGACCGTGACGGCCGCCGCGACCGCGATGCCGTTAAAGAACGTGATCCGCATGACGAACAGGCCGAGCAGTGCGATGATCACCGTGGCGGCCGCGAACTGCACGGCCCGACCCGAGGTGCGCACCGACTCCAGCGCGGCATCCCGCGGCGACCGGCCGTGGATGATCGCCTCGCGGTACCGGTTGATGACCATCAGCGAATAGTCGATGCCGACCCCGAGGCCGATCATCGAGGCCAGGATCGGCGCGAAGGTCGCAACATCGAAAAACCGCGCCACCAGCGGCAACGCGAAGGTGGTTGCCAGCGCGACCGAAAGCGCAGCCGAGGTGATCGGCAGGAACGCACCAAGGATCGAGCCGAACGCGAACAGCAGGATCACCAGCGCGACGGTGACCCCAATGCTCTCCGAGGACGGCGGCTCACCACCGACGAAGACAAACACGCCGTTGGCCCCGACCTGCAGGCCATCGCTGCCGTTCTGCTCCTTGATGAGATCAAGCGCGGTGATGACGTCGTCGGTGCTCAGGTCGTCGAAGGACTCGCCTTCGAACATCACCGTGCTGTATGCGACGTTGCCGTCAGGGCTGACGCCGGCCTGGCCGAAGTGCGCGAGCGCGCCCTGCGCCTCCGGCGAGAGCTGCTGCTGCGGCTGCTCCCCCTGCTGACCGCCCTGGCCCTGGTCCGCGGGCTGCGGCGGGCATGCCGAGCCGAGTGGCTCGCCGTAAGGCGTGAGCACGCAGGCCACTCCGGGCGAGGTGGACAGGTCAGTGAGCAGGCCCGTTATTGCCGCTTCCGCCGAGGTGTCAGTGGCCGTACCGGAGTCCGGTTTCCAGACGACCTGGCCTTCCAGACCCGCGCCCGTACCGGCCCCACCCGAGAGGTCGGCCAGGAGTTCCTGCGCGGTGGTCGACTCGGTGTCCGGCAGCTCGAAGTTGTCGTTGTAGTCCCCGCCGAACCTCGTCCCCAGGATGCCGACCACGACCATGATCCCGACCCACGCGAACAACGCGTACCAGGGGCGGCGCACCGCCCACTGCGAAACCCGGCCCATCAGGCCCACCCTCCGGAGAATCCGACACCATGATCCGCGCGACCCAAATCGCCGCCAGCAACCACGAACCAGCCCAACACGCTAAAACAAGGTGCCCGACATGGGCAATGAGATTTTGGTGGCGACCGGATGAACGGCAGGGGCGACGCGGGTGGCCGCCGACCGCCCCCTACCCGGCTCAGCGACTAGGCAGTCGGCGGTGCGAACGGCCTGGGGTCGAAGAGCACCCGGATCATCGAGATCTTGTCGTCCTCGACGCGGTACCACTCCGCAATCGGTGCGGCACCTGCGACGACGGTCAGCAGGTCATAGAAGACCGCGATGTCGTCGCCGTCGAAGAACTCGCGTTTGGTCTCGGTGCCGGTGACGATCCGGGACAGCCCCTTGATCGCCTTGATGTAGTCGTCGGCGTTGTCGAAGGTGTCAATGGGCCCGACGAAATCGAGCCGGTCTGCGAGATACGTGCGAGCGGTCCCGAAGTCCTTGGCCTCCCAAGCCCTCCGGTACCCGTCAACGACCGTCTTTGCGCTCATCTGCGGTGACCTTTCCCGGCTTTCCGCGCTGTCCCTTTCACTGTGCGTGGCCGCAGGCGGGATCTATATGGTTGAGCGACCGCCGCGGTTGTCCGAGCGTCCAGGAGTTGAACCGGCGATGAAGCAGCTCAACGCACACACCGACGACCCGGTCTCGGAGGTGCTGGCTCGGCTGCGGGTGCACAGCACCGTCTACTGCCTCGCCGAGCTTCACAGCCCGTGGGGGTTCCGGGTTGAGGGACGCGACGTTGCAAAGTTCCACCTTCTACTGGAGGGCCACGCGTGGCTCGCGGTCGATGGTCGCGACCCGTTGCTGCTGTCGGCCGGAGATCTGGTGATCCTGCCGTACGGCCACAAACACGCGATGAAGGATGAGCCGGACTCACGCGTGGAGGCACTCGACCGGATCCTGCTCGACCACCCGCTCGACGTCAGGGCCAGGCTCAATTACGGCGGTGTCGGCGCCCTCAGTCGGATGCTCTGTGGCGGTTTCGGCCTCAATGACCCGGTGCGCGGCTTGCTGCCCACCGTCATGCGTATCGACGCGAAGGCAGACCGGATCGGATCGTGGACCGAGACGACCCTTCAGTTTCTCCAGGCAGAGGCCGCGCAGTCGCTACCAGGAGCCAAGGCGGTCTTCGCCAAGATCGCCGACGTATTTCTGGCACAGGCGTTGCGCGAGTTCCTCACCAGCCCGTCGGAGGCGATCACGACCACCGCCACCGCTTTGACGGACCCCCACATCGCGCAGGCAGTTCAGCTCCTGCGAGCCGAACCAGGTCAGGCATGGTCGGTGGGACAGCTCGCATATCGAGTGGGCATGTCCCGATCCGCATTCAACGACCGGTTCCGCGATCTAGTCGGCGAGCCCCCCATGCGATACCTGACCCGGGCGCGGCTCACCCAAGCCGCCCGTTACCTCGCAACGAGCGACCGCACGCTCGACGACATCGCCAAACGATGCGGCTACGACTCGGGCGCTGCTTTGTCGAGAGCCTTCAAGCGCGAACACGGTCAGACGCCTGGCGCCTATCGAGCCGCGGCCTCCCGGCAGCCTGTGATCGACGTCAGCGCCTGACCGACGCCCTGAACCCCCACCCGGGTTCGCGACGACGGCGGGGGTGCGGGGCAATTGGCCGCTGCGTGGATCAGGTATGGATCAGGACCTCAGCGTGATCCATTTCCTCCGCGCGGACCTCGCTGTGCTGGCTCCAGCGCAGTTTCCACCGAGATATCACGCCATCTGGACCTTGTAGGTGCCCGCTGGACAGGGCCGACTCGATGCGTTGCCGGACGGCTGTTTCCATGTCCTGCTCAGCGGCGAACAAGACCCGCACACGAACTTCGCTGCCGGCGCGGTCCACCCGGCTGTGGTGCGGCGCCAGAGGACATGGCGGCTGATGATCCCAGTGCCCGCACAGCGCTGCCGTGACCGCCCCGCCTGGTGCCCGCAAGTCAGCATCCGCGTCCATCATCAGGACTGCGTCGTGAGCAAATGCTTGGCGCATGCGGCCAGTAGGTCGGGACCTACGGGACGAGGACGATCTTGTGCGCGGTGCGGTCGTTGGCGAGCGCATCCAGCGCCTCGCCGTACTGGTCCAGCGGAAAGCGGTGGGTGATCATCCCGTCGGTCCTGGCCCGCCCGCCGCGCAACGCGGCGATGGCCGCACCGAAGGACGTCATCTCCGCGAAGGACCCCCTGATTGTGATCTCGCGTCGGAACACGTCAAACGGATGGAACGTCACGACCTCATCCCCCCGGGTGACCCCGTAGATGAGGACGGTGCCACCGTTGCGGGTCAAGGGAACGCAGATGTCGCCGATCCCGGTCGCGCCGGTCGCCTCGACCACGACGTCGTATCCTTCGCCACCGGATGCGGCGCGGACTTTCTCCAGGTTCCCCTGTGGGTCGTCGCGCGTGATCAGCACCGTCTGGCTCGCACCGAGTGCGGCCGCGCGGTCAAGCTTGAACTGGGTCGGTGCGGCGACCGTCACCGACGAGGCGCCTCCCGAAGCGATGAACTGGGCCAGCAACAGGCCGGTTGGTCCGGCGCCGAAGACGAGCGCGCTCGACCCGGGACGCAGGTTCAGCGTCTCGAGCCCGTGCATCGCGCAGGCGGCGGGCTCGGTGAACACCGCCGTGTCGAGTGGGAGCCCCTGGACGGAAAACACCAGGTTTGCGGGAACGGTCACGTACTCCGCGAAGAACCCCGGGTAGTTGCTTCCGAGGCCTTTGGCGTTGGCACACAGGATCAGGCGCCCGGACAGGCAGTAGTCGCACGTCCCGCAGAAGATGTTGGGGTTGACGGTCACCTGCTCCCCGATGGTGAACTGCTCGACATCGTCGCCGAGCGCGTCCACCAATCCGACGAGCTCGTGACCCGGGATGAGCGGGAACACGGCGTTGAAGTCGCCGTGGTGGATGTGCAGATCAGTGCCACAGACTCCGACCTGCTTCACCCGGATTCGTACGTCGCCCGGACCCACCTCCGGAGTCGGGACGTCCGCCAGCGCGTAGCTGCGCGGACGGTCGTACAGCACTGCCTTCATGCTGCTCTCTTTCCCGTGCTCGGTCGTGCGCCCGATCGCTCCGGCTACCCGCGACGAAGCCCGACTGGTCCGCTCGTGACTCGCTCCGCCCGACTTCGAAGCCGGGCGGAGCGAGTCACGACGGGAACCTCAGCAGTTGGACTTGTAGATGTACTTGTTGACCTCGGGATCGTCCAAGTTGTCCTGCGTGACGATCAGGGACTCGGTCTCGATCTCTGGTGTCACCGTCTCGCCGGCCAGTGCCGCCATAGCCTGCTCGACACCTTGTATGCCGATGTCGAAGGGCTTCTGGGCGACGAGCGCTTGCACATCCCCGGCCTCGAGCTGCTGGATCTGGTCGGGGCCGGCGTCGAAGCCGACGACCTTCACCTGACCGGCCTTGCCGGCCTGCTTCACACCGGTCGCCACACCCTGGGCGGTGAACAGGTTGGTCGCGAAGACACCCTCGAGGTCAGGATCCTTGGCCAGGGCTGCCGAGATGACCTGCGCTGCCGTGCTCGCGTTGTTGTGCGAGTACTGGGTCTCCCCTACCAGAGTGAGTCCGAGCTCCTCCGCCTTGGTGTTGAAGCCCTCGACCCGCGCATCCACGCTGGACACACCTGGGTCGGTGGAGATCACCAGCACCTTGCCCGTGACGCCGAGCTGCTCGAGGGCCTCGGCCGCCTTCTGACCGCCCAGGTTGTTGTCGGTGGCGATCCGCGAGACTCCGATGGTCGGGTCGGTGACGATGGTGTCGACGAGCACGACCTTCGTCCCGGCGTCCTGGATTCGCTTCAGGGGCGGCGCGGATGCCGTGACGTCGTTGGGAGCGACCAGCAGAGCGTCCGGCTGCTGGGCCGCCACCGCGTCGAGCATCGGGTTCTGGAGGGTGGCGTCGAACTTGTCCGGACCCTGGACCTCCAGGGTGGCCCCGGCGGCATCCGCCGCTTCCTGGGCCCCGCACTCCATCGAGACGTAGAACGGGTCTCCCTTGACGCCCACCATCAGCGTGATGCTCGCGCCTTCCGCGCCGCCGCCCGGGCTCGCCGCGCCAGTGCCGCCGGACGTTGTGTCATCGTCGGACCCGCCGCATGCGGCGAGGCTGAGGGCGACGGCGGAGGCCGCCGTCAAAGTGAGGAACTTGCTCCTGTTCACATGCACTCCTTTGGTCTGGTGCAGACTTGTTATGGGTTGGGGTCAGCGCCTGTTGCGCGCCCGGCGGCGGAGCTGGTCGGCGTAGATGGCGAGGATGAGGACGACGCCGACGGCGACCATCTGCCAGTAGGGCTGGACGCCGACGATGATGAAGCCGTTCTGCAGCACCGCGGGGATCCACACACCGATGAGGGTGCCGATGATACTGGCGATACCGCCGAACAGGCTGGTGCCACCGAGGGCGACAGCTGTGATGGCGCTCAGGTTGTCGGTGGAGTGACCGGCGACCGATGTCGTGGAGAAGTACGCGACGGCGAGAAAGCCGCCGAGGCCGCTGGCCAAAGCCCCGACAACGTAGACCTTCAGTAGATGACGCTCGACATTGATGCCGACTCGGCGGGCGGCCTCCTCGCTCGATCCAATCGCCAGCGTGTGGCGGCCGAACACGGCCAGGTGCATCCCCACGTACCCAATGCCGACGACGATCAGGCCGATGAGGATGAGATTGTCCAGTCCGGGGATCAGCTGACCCGTCGCGACTGGGTTGAGGGCGTACGTCGCGACGTTCACGCCGTTCTGCATGAGCAGAGCGATGCCCAGGCCGGCACCGAGGGTCCCCAGCGTCGCGAGCATCGGAGGGATCCGCAGGTAGCCGACGGTAAATCCATTGATGAGGCCGAGGATCAGCCCCGCTAACAACGAAGCCGCGAGGGCCACGACGATGTACCAGAGCTTCGTCTGGTCCGCGGGCACTTCGACGGCGGTGCCAGAGCCGACCTGGATGAGGCTCAGTGCTTTCACTGCAAAGACCTCACCGAGCACGATGCCCGAGGGGATGGAGAGGTCGATCCCTGCCGTGGCGATCACGAACGTGGTGCCGACACTGACGACCGTCAGGATGGCAACGTTCAGCGCGAGCAGCTGGATGTTGGAGACGGTGTTGAACGTGCCCGGCGCCAGCACGGAGAAGATCACCATCGTCACGATCAGGAAAAGGAACGTCATCAGGACCGGGCTGGCGATCAGGCGCCGCCACCACACCTGCTTCGTTTCGACCGCAACGCCCGCGCCCTCGGCAGCCACTTCCGGGACGGCGTCACCCTCAACGGTGGCATCGATAGCCGCCACCTCCGCCTGGCCGATCACATGCTGGGTCTCCGCTGCCTCGTCCTGGATGTCGCTCATGCGGCCACCTCGTTCGTAAACGCACCGGAGATCGCTGCGATCAGCCGGTCCACATCGGCCTCGCCCTGCTCGAAGCGCGCCACGCGAGCGCCGAGCCGCAACACCTCGATGCGGTCCGACACCTCGAGCACCTGCGGCATGTTGTGCGAGATGAAGACGACGGCCAGGCCGCGGTCGCGGACCCGGCGGATCAGGTCGAGAACCTTCGCGGTCTGGATGACACCCAGCGCCGCGGTCGGCTCGTCGAGGAGGATCACGTGCTGCGCCCACATCGCGGCCCTGGCGATGGCGACGGACTGGCGTTGCCCGCCGGAGAAGGAGGCGACCGGCACGCGCAGGTCCTGCACCATGCCGACCCCGAGGTCGGCAAAACTCTTCGCCGTCTGCCGGCGCATCGCCGCCTGGTCGTAGATGATCTTGAACCTGCGGATCTCGCGACCGAGGAACACGTTCGACGCGGCATCCAGGTCGGGCGCCAGGGCAAGGTCCTGGTAGACCGTCTCGATGCCGAGTCGCTCGGCATCGATTGGGCTCGAGAGCTGTACCGGTTTCCCGTCAACCTCGATGGTGCCGCCGTCCGGCGCGTGGACACCTGACATGCACTTGACCAGGGTCGACTTGCCGGCGCCGTTGTCACCGATGAGCGCGGTCACCTCGCCGGCCATGGCCTCGAAGGAGGCTCCGCGGAGGGCGCGGACGTGGCCGAACTCCTTGACGACCGATCGGGCCGCCAACGCCGGAGTCCGCGCACGCCGGGCCGACCCGGCCCCATCCGGTGTGGTCGCATCGTCGGTTGTCACGCACATCACCTGCTTTCTTGTCTGGTTTGTGCTCGGCGGGGTTGGGCCACGCCGAAGGCTCGGCGGCGTGAGTCTAGGACCTTCTCGTCACCGGGGCGCCTGACGGCGGCTGCTCGGGGGTGCTGGAACAACGGAGGCAGTACGACGTCGCGCGCCGGGCCCGCCAGCCCGTCGAGACGCTCGAGCGTCATCGCGGCCACGGCCGCTCCGAGCCGCCTTGGCTCGGAGGCGACGACGGTCAACGGCGGAAAGACGAGCAGGTCGGGGTCGGCCACATCGTCGAAGACGGTCAGGTCGACGTCCGCACCAGTGGCCAGCATGGATCGGATCACCGCCCGGCCCGACCGGTTGTGCAAGGCGAAGACGGCAGTCGGCCCGTCGGCCGCCTGAAGCATCGCGGTGACCGTGACCTCTGCTTGCACCGCGTCCCCACAGCTCAGTGCCACGAGGTCGGCGTCGAGGCTGATCCCCGCGTCCACGAGCGCGTCGCGATAGCCGTCGTAGCGCTCGCTCATCGTCCACACCCGGGCGTCGAACCCGATCACGGCGATTCGGCGGTGACCAGCGGTGACCAGCTCGGTGACGGCCACCCGGGCCGCGGTGCGGTTGTCAACAGTGACGGTGTCGACGCTGACACCTACCAGCGGCCGATCGACCGCGCCGACGGCTAGGCCGTGGTCGATGTCAAGCTGAAGGTAGGACGAGTCGCCTGGCGCCGAGACGACCACCAGTGCAGCGACGCGCCGCTCGACGAGAACGCGGGTGAGCATCCGTTGCCGCGTCATGTCGTCGCCGTGACTGGCCGAGATGAGGCCCAGCTTGCGCGGCACCAGGGTGGCCTCGACCTCGGCAGCGAGCGCGGCGAAGAAGGGGTCCGAGACCGTGGGGATGACCAGGCCGACGGTTGCGCTGGTCTGGCGGGCCGCCAGGGCTCGAGCGAGGTAGTTGAGCCGGAAGCCGAGTTCGCCGGCCGCCTCATGGACGCGTTGGGCTGTCGCTTCGGCGACCCCGTATTCGCCGTTGAGGGCCCGAGACGCAGTCTTGAGGCTGACGCCTGCCCGCGCCGCGACGTCCGCGAGCGTGGGGCGCGGTGGCCTCGTCATGCGGGAGCACCGACCGCGACCCAGAGGCCGCGATCCTGCGAGGTCACGCGGGACGCCACCGGCGCGGCACTCCTCTCCCAAACGCGACAGATAAGGTCGCGGACGACAGCAAAGTTCGGGGATTTCTGACAGCGCTGTCTGACAGCGCTGTCGACACAATATTCCCGTTGTCGCTCCTAAGCAATGGCCCACGCGCCGCCTTTATCTGTTCGTTATCGCTTGGTCGAGACCGCGGGGACTGGCCGCCATCGCCTCGGTCCAGGGTCGCGCCCGGTCGGTCGCGACGGCGCGCAGGGCGTCCAGGCGTGGGCGCGCCACAGTGTCCAGAAAGATCTGCAGCTCCGCTTCACCGAGTGCCAGCGACTCCCGCCATACCGAGCGCCCGGCGATGAAGCCGGACGCGCCTCCGTCGTCGAACGCAACCTGCATGACCTCGGTGAACTGTGCGAACGGCACACCCGCGGACAGCACCGCCCACGGCCGGTCGAGCACCGACGCGAGCCGGCGGCACCCTTCGGGCGAGCCCGGGTATTCGAGCTTCAGGAGGTCGATGTCGAGCTCGTTGAGCGCTCGTGCGGCCTCCACGATCGCGTCTTCGCGACGCTTTCCAGTGAGGTCCTCGCCGGGCAACGGGTAGACCAGGTTCTCGATGACTGACGGAATCCCCACTGCGCGGCAGTCGTCGACGACCTCTCGCACCGCCTCCAGGCACTCGGTAGCCAGGTCGGGCTCGCCGGCCCGCGGTGCCGGGCGGTCAGCGCGCAGCTGGGCCAGGAACTTGTTGGCGTCGCCGCCCTGGTCGAGCACCCAACGGGAGTTCAGCTCGGGGTCGCGGTGCGTCCTCGGCTCGCCGTTGAATACACCCCGCTGCGAGGGCTCCGATGCCACGAGTAGCCCACAGCTGCTGTGCAGTGCACCCGACTCCCTGACGGCAGGGACGCCGTATGTCGGGTCGAACAGAATCCCGCTGGCAACTGGGCTGAGGGCCCGGGCGACGCCGACCTTCGACCTTCGCAGGTCCTCGTCCGAGGCCTCGATGCCAAGGACTGCGAACATGCGCCGCAAGGTGTTCCGCTGGTCCATCGCGATGATCGCGAAGACGCCGTCCTCCCCCGAGATGTCGTCGAGGGTCTTGACCGGCTGGACTGTCGCGGGGCTCATGGGTTTCCTCCGGAGATGGTGCTGAAGGGGTTGTCGTTCGGGACATCTGTAATGGCGCGGACGGAGCCGACTCCGGCGGCCTGCGCGGCAAGCAGGGCTGCGCCGACGACGCCAGGCTCGCGCAGCTCCGAGAACTCCAGATGCGCGATGGCGGACCGCTTGGCCGCCCGCACGCTCTGCATCCGGGTCCAGCCGCCACAGGCAATCGCCCGGCGGTGCGGACCCACCACGGCATCGATGGTCGCGAGCAGCGCGTGGGTCTCGCCGGCGGTGTAGCGGGTGGCGGCCGCCCAGACGTCTGCTGGTGTCACGTCATCGCGCATGCGGAGCACCACGTCGTCCCCGGTGGGTCCAGCGCCGGACACCTCCAGGCCCGGGGGCAGCTCACCGACGGTGAGTGCAGCCTGATCGAGGCGGTTCCGCTCGGGCGACCCTGTCGCACCGAGCGCACCGAGGACCCGACGCAACAGCAGTCCACCTCGGACACCGCCGAGCAACAACGTCGTCCGGGGCAACACGTGCGCACCCGCGGAGAGGCCGGACCGGACCAGCAGCTCACGCCGGTCGTCGTCGAGGATTCCAGGCAGGGAGCGTGCGACGACATCCGCGGTGCCGGAGGAGTTGAACAACTCGTCCGGACCGATCGCGCCTACACCGATGGCCGCGACCGGGTGGTCGTGGCCGGCGACCGTCAGCGCCGCCCCTTGGAGCGACGACGGGAGGCCGGGGTACCGCAGCGAGCCAACAGCGACTCCTGCGCAGACCGCCGGCGGGAGCAGTGTCGTGGGCAGGCCGGCCGCCCGGACACCTTCCTGCCAGAGCGCGCCGGTCGCCTGGTCGACGAGCCCGGTCCGGGACGCGAGTGAGGGCTCCCGGACCAGCCATCCGCCGAGCCGGTAGACGACCCATTCGGGCACGCTCGCCCACCGGTGTGCCGGCGTCAGCACCAAGCCGCTGCTCTCCAGCCACAACAACTTGGCTAGGCTGGCCTGGCAGTCCCACGGCAGGCCGGTACGCCGCGCGAACTGCTTCGGCAGGATCGCAGCCCGCTCGCCGACCCGTTGCACCTGCCGCGCCCCGCGCTGGTCGAACCAGGCGAGCACCGGCGCGCACGGCTCACCGGCGGCGTCGAGCAGCACCCCGCTCTCGCCCAGGCCGGCGACCCCCACACCGAGCACCCGCAGCTGTCCGACCCGATGCTCCGCGGTCTGCACCGCCCTGCCCAGCAGGTCGACCGCGAGCCCGAGCATGGCCTGCGCCGTTGTCTCCGTCCCCGCATCGACCGTCGTCCAGGGCGTCCTGGCCTCCACCAATGCCACCTGCCGGCCCAGCAGATCCCGGACCAGGGCCTTCGAGCTGGTCGTGCCGAGGTCCAGCCCGATCACGACTTCGCGGCCGGTGGTCATGGGCGCAGCTCCCCGGACCCGCGCTGGACCAGTCGGACCGGCACATACACGGTCTCCGGCATCAAGGCCGGCTCACTGATCCGTCGGGCGAGCCTCGCCATCGCGGTCCGGCCGACGGCAGCCCCCGAGTGGTGCACCACGGTCACCGCCGGGACCAACGCATCCGCTATGGCGAAGTCACCGAACCCGACGAACGCGACGTCGGTACGCCGGTGCTCGTGCAGGGCCGGGACCACGCCCAGCGAGCACCGCGTCGCCGCGCTGAAAACCGCAGTCGGCTGGCGGCTGTCGGCCAGCAGGCTGCTCATCGCGGCGGACGCGGCCTTAGCCGTCGGACAGTCCGCGTGGACCAGCTCGTCCCGCACCAGGAGCCCGTAGTACGCCATAGCCTGGCGGTAGCCCGCCAACCGGGCTGCCGACGTCGACACTCGCGAGTAGTCGCCGACGTAGGCGATGTCGCGATGCCCGTGGGCGATCAGGTGCGAAACGGCGTCGAAGGCGGCTCGCTGGTCGTCGATGCCGACCACGTCGGCATCGAGGCCCTCGGCGGGTCGGTCCACCAGCACCAACGGGGCAGCCGACCGGGCGAGCCAGGAATGGTCACTTGCCGTTGGCACGACCAACAGTCCCGAGACGCGGCGCCGGAGCAGCTCTGTCACGACGCGCAACTCGCGGCCCGGGTCCGCGTGGGTCGACGCCACCAGGACCGATTTGCCAGCATCCGAGCTGGCAGACTCGACAACCGCGGCGAGCTCCGAGAAAAACGGGTCGGCGATCGACTCGACGACCAGCCCGATGGTCGCATCGGTGCCACCTCGCAGCGAGCGGGCCATCAGGTCCGGGGCGTAGTGCAGGTCCTTCATGGCGCCCTGCACCCGCTCGCGGGTAGCGGCCGCCACCCGCGGATCGTCGTTGAGGACCCTCGACGCGGTGCGCAGACTCACGCCGGCGGCTTGGGCAACATCGCGCAAGATGCTCCGCTCACTAACCGCCGTGACCTCCGTTCGGCCTCGTTTCGGGGGATTGCCATCGATGGCATCGTTCGCACTACCACTCTACGCAGGAGTGCCATCGATGGCAACGGACAGCGCATGGTCAGCGACTGGTCAGCGCCTGTTCGGCGCCTGTCACGTAGGTGGCTCGGTCAGTGCGGCAATCACGGTCCGCACCACATCGTCCGTCGGACGCTCGCCGTTCACCGTCAAGTGCGGCCCGACCGGCTCCGAGATGTCCAGAGCCGCCGTGAATGCTGCCGAGTCGGCCACCTTCGCCGTGTCCCGGGAGGCGTCGCGAGCGCGCAGCCGGCGCACCACCATGGCGGGCTCGAGGCGCAGCCAGACGAGCAGCGATAACCCGCCGGCAGCCCGGAGTCGGCCGTCCATTGACTTCCATGCGTCCAGGTCGCGTCGCTCTTCCGTGAACGGGGCGACCATGACGACGGGCGTGCCGATGCGCAGGTTGTCCTCAGCGAGTGCGGTGATCGTCTCGTAGCGGGCCTGTCGGGTGGGGCCGGCCAGCCGAGGGTCAGTCAGGTCGTCCACCCCCACCAGACCCGCGACTACGGCGACCAGTGGGGCGGTGGCGGTGTCCTGGTCGATGAGCGCCCCGCCGAGGCGCCGAGCCAGTTCGCGGCCGACGGTGCTCTTCCCCGCGGCGGGCCAACCGGTGAGCAAGACGACGGGAGGCGCGACGTTTTCGCTACGCATGCAGCGGATGCTCGCACGCCCGGACATGACGCGCCGGGGCGGCCAGTTGAGTGGGTCCGGTCAAGGGCGAGCGTCCGCGGTGACGATCACTTTTACGTGCTCAGCCGAGGTCGCGGCAGTGAAGGCCTCGGCGACCTCGTTCAGGGCGTAGGCACCGGTGATGAAGTCCTCTGGCCGCACGACTCCCCTGCTCAGCAGGTCGATGGCCTCCGCGTAGTCCTTCGGAAGGTAGGTGGCGCTGCCCTGGATACGCACCTGCCGGTCCTGGACGAGGGGCAGCGGGATCTCGACATCGGCGGCGGGTACTCCGACGACCACGACGGTGCCAGCGTTGAGCGCCATGACGATCGCCTGCCCGACGGTCCTGCGGACGGCTACGCAGTCGAACACGACATCGGCGCTCTCCCCGAGAGCGCCGCGGACGACATCCACGGTATCCGGGAGGCTGGCGTCCACCACCGCGTGGGCACCGAGGTCGAGCGCGCGGCGGCGCTTGCCGTCCAAGAGGTCCGTCACCACCACTTTTGACGCACCGTGGTCCAGAGCGACCGACAGCACCATGAGCCCGATCGTTCCGGCGCCAAGGACGGCGACAGCCTTTCCCTTGAGCGGCGCCGCCAGGCGCACTGCGTGCACGGGCGTCGATAGCGGCTCAATGAGGACGGCCTGGCGGTCGTCGAGCTCGTCCGGGACCGGGTGCAGGCGGTTGGCCGCGATGGTGAAGGTGTCCGCCATGCCGCCCTGCGGGTAGCCGCAGCCGAAGAACGCCAGGTTCTCGCACAGGTTCTCGCGACCGGCACGGCACTGCTTGCAGCTCCAGCACGGCAGGGTGGGCTCGACGACTACGCGCTGCCCGACGGATGGGCCGGTTACGCCGTCCGCAGCCTCGACCACGACGCCGAGGACCTCATGGCCCGGCGAGTAAGGCAATGGAATGAAGGGATGCCGGCCGTGCAGCGCGTGGATGTCCGAGCCGCAGATGCCGGCGGCCACCGTGCGCACCAGGGCTTCCCCGGGCGCCGGCACGGGCACCGCGACACGCTGCACCCGCACCTCGCGGTTCGCCGAGACCACGACACGCCGCATCATCTCGAGACCGCGCCCATCGGAGCGGCCGACTCCGCTACAGCAGGCTCTACCACGGTCGGACCATACTGCTGCCTCCGGCCGAATCACCGGTCAGGCAGCGATTCCTCCTTAACCAGCTGCCGGGGAACGCTTCCGCCCAAGCCGTCTCCATCGCCGTGACCACATCGACCGGTGCGACACCCGGCCCAAACCTACGATCGTCATCGTCCTCCGGCCACCCGCGCTATCAAGGGTGGGGCGGCGCTAAGAGGTCGATAGGCCTCCGTAGCTACCGGCTCAACCGGGCTTCCGTCACGTGCGCCCGGACCCTCACTACTCGCCGGCTCCGCCCCTACAGAGGCCAAGCGTGCCTGGCGAGCCCTTTGGCAGTTCGTAGTACTTCCAAGAGTCCGCCGCGGTTTGAACCTGGGATTCGTTCTGTGGTTCTTCCGTGTCAAGGTCATTCAGCCCGCTGGCGGCACAGGCCGAGTTGGCCTGATCCAGAGCCCCCGTTTCATTGGTGTTGTCAGAAATGCCTGGAGGGCCCTTCACCTCGCCAGCGAGCGCTGCACTAGATGAGACACCCACAACGGCGGCCGCGCAGAACGCGATCGCGAGCAATCGCTTCACATCCACTCCCCCTCCCGCTCTTTAAACGACGCCGTATTGACGCCGATCGAAAATATCCTTGTCCCGAATAAGCGGTGACATGCCAGGACCTTCTAGCACCCGCGGCAGGTCGCGTATAGCGCGGAGCAGTTATCTCCGTGTCCGGGCCGCCTAACTAGCGACCCTTGGTCGCTAGGTGTTTGACGGTTGTCTACGGTCTCAGGCTGCTGCGGTTGGGAGGCGTGCGTGGCCGAGTCGGGTGTCGAGGTGTCGGTCTATCTGGCGGATGGCGGCTCGTAGTGCCGGGGGTGCTTGT
>JBKPAG010000015.1:0-99774 GCA_046726315.1 Actinomycetota bacterium
GTCCCGGCGGGGGGGGTTTGGGCGGGGGGTGGGGCCCCCCCACGCGGCCCGCGGGGGGGGGCCGGCAGCCACCGACCCGACGAACCCGACGGGTCACGGCCGTGGGAGACCACCGTCGACGGCGCGCAGAGCACCTCGCTCGCCGGTGGCCTGCCGGTTGCCACGAGGACCGGGCCCCGGCGGCCGGGGCTCAACCGGACGCGCACCGGCATCGGAGCGTTCCCGCGCCACCTGCTCGCGCTCGATGAGCGCTTCGACCATCTCGGCGGGACCGATCACCGCCATGGCCAGCGCTCGGCCGAGATCGTCGCGCTCGACGTCCTCCTCGGCCGTGCGCCGCAGCCGATCGGACAGGTCGAGGACCTTGTCCGCCGAGCCCAGCGCCGATCGCGACGCCATCAAATGGCGCCGCTGCAGCGGCCGGCCCGCGATCATCAGCGCCAGCGCCTCGACGGTGTCGCTCCAGTCGGTTTGCGGGGCGGGCTCGCCGACCAAGCCGGCAACCCCGGCGATGACCTGCTCCGAGGCTGCGACGAGCTTCTCGGCGGTCTCACTGTCGCTGTCGAGCGCGGCGAGCCGTAGCGCGACACCAGTGACCAGCGCGCTGTCGGCTGGGCTTTGCCGCGGTTGCGACAACAGACGGACGGCGCGAGAGACGAGCGGACGGGTGGGCAGCCGGTCCTCCAACACGTGGAATACCCCTTCGGTCGTTTGCTGGCCGGTCAGGCCATGTGCGGGTAAGTATGCGCTGTCGGTGGGTTGAAGGTTTCCTTGAGGGACCGGGTACTGGTCCATCGCAGCAGATTCTGGGCTGCGCCGGCCTTGTCGTTCGTGCCGCTCGCTCGAGCACCACCGAACGGTTGCTGACCGACGACGGCACCAGTTGGCTTGTCGTTGATGTAGAAGTTGCCCGCTGCGAAGCGCAGGACGTCCGTCGCCTCGGCGATGGCGGCCCGGTCCTGTGCGACGATCGCCCCCGTGAGCGCGTACGGCGAGACGCTTTCCAGCTGGGTGAGGACGCGGTCGTAGTCGCCGTCGTCGTACACGTACAGGCCGAGGATCGGGCCGAAGTATTCGGTGACGAAGACGTCGTCCTCGGGGTCGGTGCTTTCGAGCACCGTCGGCCGAACGAAGTAACCCTCGGCGTCGTCACACGTTCCGCCTGCGAGCACGGAGACCGAGTCGGCCGCACGCGCCCGGTCCAGAGCCGCCCGGTGCTTGGCGAACGCGCGATCGTCGATCACCGCGCCCATGAAGTTGTCCAGGTCGGTGACCCGACCCATGGGCAGTGAATCGGTCAGCGCGAGGAAATCGTCGCGCATCCCGTCCCACACGCTGCGTGGGACGTATGCCCTCGATGCGGCGGAGCACTTCTGCCCTTGATACTCGAATGCGCCGCGGATCAAGGCAGTTTGCAGGACGGCGACGTCGGCGCTGGGATGCGCGAGGACGAAGTCCTTGCCACCGGTCTCGCCGACGATGCGGGGGTAGTTGCGATATCCCGAGATGTTCTCCCCGACAGAACGCCACAGCCGGTGGAACGTCGCCGTCGATCCGGTGAAGTGGATGCCCGCCAGATTCGGATCCGGCAGCGCGGCCTCCGAGACGGCGAGGCCGTCGCCAGTGAGCAGATTGATCACGCCCGGCGGGAGCCCGGCCGCCTCCAGCAGCCGCATCGTGTAATGCGCCGCAAGCTGTTGGGTTGGGCTGGGCTTCCACAGCGCCGTGTTGCCCATCAGTGCAGGCGCCGTCGGCAGATTGCCGCCGATCGCAGTGAAGTTGAACGGGGTGATCGCGTAGACGAAGCCTTCGAGCGGACGGTGGTCCAACCGATTCCATATGCCCGGGCTGTGTCGGATCGGTTGCTCCTCCAGGAGCCGCCGGCCGAAGAAGACATTGAAGCGCCAGAAGTCGATGAGCTCGCAGGCGCTGTCGATCTCGGCCTGTATCACGGTCTTCGACTGGCCCAGCATGGTCGCAGCGTTGAGCGTCTGCCGCCACGGGCCGGACAGCAGATCGGCAGCCTTGAGGAAGATCGCAGCGCGATCGTCATAGCCGATCGACCGCCAGCCCGCGGCGGCTTCCATCGCCGCGTCGATGGCGGCCCTGGCGTCGGCTGTTGTCGCGTTGCGCATGGTACCGAGCACATGTGCTCGCTGATGCGGCTCGACGACGTCGATCTCGTCGCCGCCGCCTAGCTTCTGGTCGCCACCGATCGTGCAGGTGAGCTCGTGCCGCTCCGCGGCGAGCTCGGTCATCCGTAACTGGACCTGGGCCCGCTCCGGGGTCTCCGGCGCGTAGGTGAGAACCGGCTCGTTCACCGGCATGGGGACCTGGGTGACGGCATCCATGACGGGCACTCCTCGACGTCGAGGTGGGATTCACCCATCGTGGCACGGCTGGTCAGGTCTGGAGCAGGTCCGGAAGCTCCTGAGTCGCGTACCAGAGCAGCTCGAAGCCCTCCGGCTCCTGCATGGCGATCTCGGCCTCCTCGTCGCCGGCGGCGGCGTGCGCCTGGACGGCGGCGCGGACCGTCTCCTCCGCATCGGCGGCGTCGACATGCAGGGAAGCCACCTGATCGATGCGCACCGGCCCTGGCAGCCGAACCGCCGCCCGGCCGGTGGTGGCGTCCGGCATGGCGTCGGGGATGTCAACGGCGATGACGGCGCGACGGAGGGGGGCGGTCGGGTCGGCTGCGAGCAGCCCCAGCGATGCTCGCGCCGCCTCGGTCAACGCGGCGTACTCGAGCTGCTCCGCGTCACCTTCGATGTACCACTCCCGGAGGGCCGGTGTGACCGCGAACGCCTCGCCGTTGTCCGCGGTGAGCAGCCCGGACTGGTGCAACTCGGCCAGCTTCGGCACTGTCGCCGCAACGAAGACTCGCATCAACCGGTGCCCGTCGAGCGCAGCAAGTGGGCCTCGGCCAACGTGTGGGCTGACGTCCGCAACGAGGTCTCAAGGACGGCGATCCGCCGGGACGTCTGCATGACATTGCGGCCGATCGCCTCGAGATCCTCGAGTCCCGGCGCCAGGATCGTCACCTTGGTTCCGACCGCCTCGAGCTTCGCAATCTCGTGCAGGCAGCGGCGGGTCACGGCCGCACGCCAGCGCCGCTCCATTCGCAGTAGTAGTGAACGCGGATGGTCGGTCTCCAGCGAGACCAGCGGGGCGACGATGTACACCTCCTCCAACCCTTGGCTCGCCAACAGGTCTACCGACGTGGCCGAGCAGGCGACGCCGTCGACGTAGCGGTGCCCGTCGATCATCACTGGCGAGTACCACGCCGGAATCGCACAGGACGCCGTCACCGCCTCGACGAGCGACGCCCTTGGTGCACCGGGACGGCCGAAGGGCACTCGGCGGCCGGTCTCGTAGTCCATGGCCACGATCCATACGCCGGGATGCTGTGCCCATCCGCCATCCGGCGCCAGGGCAGCCACGAGCGTGGCGAGCTCGTTCAGCGAACCTCGACCCACCGGTAGGAGCGCAGAGATGACCGCCGTCGGCGGGAGCCGACGGAGGTGCCGGACGTTGTTCCGCACGAGCGCGGCGGAGCCGACGCCAAGCCTTGGAATCGGTGGGAGCGACCCACCGGTCGATTGGTCGTAATCCCAGGGCAGCTCCACAAGCCGTCCGCGCACTGCTCGGCCGAGCTGGTGGTCGCGCAGCTCACCGGGCGTCACACCCGATCCGAGCAACGCGGCGAGCACGGCGCCTGCCGACGTGCCCACGATATAGTCACACGTCCGCAGGTCGACGCCGGTCGACTCCTCCAACGCACAGAGCGCGCCGACCGACCACGCGGCACCGAGAACTCCGCCGGCGCCAAGCACCAGCCCCCGTCGCGGCTGCGTCGCCGGCTGCACGATTTCAGTCTGCCAAGTTCTCGCGGTGGAAGGGGTGCACGACCCGTTGCCCGAGGGGGCGGCTGGATGCCCGCGGGCGACTGAGGCGGGCGGATGCGGAAGCGGGTGTCTCAAGAGGGATCCGTGGCATGCTTCCCCGCCACGGATCCCCGAGCCGCGAAGCATCCGCCCGCCTTCCCACAAGTGAGCGGTCGGTTGACCGACGTCTACTCGCTGATGTCAGGGCCCACGGATCGGTGCGTCCGCCAGCTCGCCAAGCGCGTCGACGAGGCACTGCGCCAGCACCGCGACGTCGGGCATGCCGTTGCGGTCGGCGTTGACGCCGTAATAGAGCCGGCCGTCGTACGAGGTGACGCCGATCGAGACTGCCTGCCCGTGCGCCAGCGGGACCACCGGGTAGGCCGCCAAAGCAGGGCGCCGCCTGCATAGAGCGGAATCTGCGGGCCAGGGACGTTGGTGACAACGAGGTTGAAGACCCGCCGGGACATCCCCGAGGCCACCCGGGCGCCGAGCGCGTGCAGGGTCGACGGGGCAAAGCCGGCCAGTCCCGCCAGCGCCTCCGCTGCGACGGCTTGGCCGCTGTCCTTGTGTGCCTGCATGGCGTACGAGACGCGATGCAACCGCACGACGGGGTTCGGCTCACCGACTGGCAGGTCGACGAGGTAGGACGAGACGCGGTTGCCCAAGGCGCCCTTCTCCTCCGGCCGCCGGATACTCACGGGCACCAGAGCCCGGACCGAGGTCGAGGGCCGAACCAGCTCGCCGCGCGCCTGCAGCCAAGTTCGCAGTGCCCCTGCGACGGTTGCCAGCACGACGTCGTTGACTGTGCCACCATGCCCCGCTCGAATGCGTCGGTAGACGTCCCCGTCGCGAAACGGCGCTGGTCGAATCCGTCATCCGGCTCCTGGAACACCGCGACACTGCTCACGTGCATCGGCGTGTCCCGATCCTCGAAGTACAGGAACGAGACATCCAACGGGCTGAGCCGATCCATGCTTGCGAAGATAGGCCGTCCGTCGATGCCGTGCAGGAGCCTGTCACCGATGCCTCGATTCCGTTCGCGCGGGAGCCTGCTGTCCTGCGCGCTGGTCGCAGTCGTCCTCGCCGCGGGTCTCGGCGGGTGCGGTAACTCCGGGGAGGTGGCGGAATCAGCGCCCGAATCGAATGCACCGAGTACCTCGCCGTCCGCAACGACGCCAGCGCCCGCCACGTCGGGCACACGGGTGATCGAGGTCCGGATCGCTGACGGTGCCGTTCAGACCGACGCGGACCGAGTCGAGGTTGCGGCGGGCCAGTCAGTGCGGGTGTTCGTGACCAGCGATGTCGACGACGAGCTGCACGTTCACGGCGTCGACGAGACCGTGGACTTGGTCGCGGGCGAGACGACGACCCTCGACGTCACCGTCGATGAGCCAGGGGTCTTCGACGTTGAAACCCACGAGGGCGGCCTGCTGCTGTTCCAGCTTGTGGTCCGGTGAGCCCAGCAACGCTGATCGCCCATGGAGTCGGTGGTCGCCAGGATCTGCCCATCCCGTTCGAGCTGGCGGTCCTCGGCGCGGCACTCGCTCTCGTCGTGTCCTTCCTGGTGTTGGGCCTGGCTTGGCAGGAGCCCAGGTACCGCGGGGACGACAGTGGTCGGCCCATTCCGGACGCGCTGACCTGGGCCGCCGACTCGGCGTGGACGCGCTGGACGCTGCGAATCCTCGGGCTGCTAGGCGCGGCCTACGTCGCACTCGCCGCTGTCGCCGGCCCAGACCTGGCAACCAACCCCACCGCGGGCGTGGTCTACGTGTTGCTCTGGGTTGGGATCGTTCCTGCCTCGCTGCTGCTCGGCCCTGTGTGGCGGCTGGTCAACCCGGTGCGCACGGTTCACCTACTGCTCTGCCAAGCCGTGCGGCTCGACCCGAGAGCCGGAGTCCGCCGGCTGCCCCACACCGTCGGCCTGTGGCCGGCGGCGGCATGGCTGCTGGCGTTCGCCTGGCTCGAGTTGGTGGCGCCTGACCGAGCGACGACGGCGGTGATCCGCGCGTGGTTCGCCGCCTTCGTCGCGGTCTCGCTGGTCGGTGCGGTCGTCTTTGGTTCACGGTGGTTCGACCATGCGGACCCGTTCGAGGCGTACTCCACGCTGGTGGGCCGGCTGTCCTGGCTCGGTCGGCACCGGGACGGCCGACTGGTCGCCCGTCGTCCGCTGGAGAACCTCGACGGTCTGCCTGCGCATCCAGGACTGACCGCCGCCGTAGCAGTGTTGCTCGGGTCCACGATGTACGACAGTGCGTCGGCCTCGCCATGGTGGGCACGCTGGGTGCAAGGATCCACCCTCAACCCGACGACTGCTGGAACCGTAGGCTTGGCGGCGACCGTCACGTTGGTATACGCCACCTTCGCGCTCGCGGTGTGGTGTGCCGGGCTCACTGCCGGCCTGTCCACGCGCACAGACCTTTTCGCACACTCGGTAGTGCCGATCGCCGTCGGCTACGTCTTCGCCCACTACCTGACCCTGTTCGTGTTGGAGGGCCAGCACACTCTGGTGCTGCTCGCCGATCCGCTGGGCACCGGTGCCAACTGGTTCGGCTTAGGTGGTCTGACGGAGAACCGGTGGCTCGCGAACCAGGCCACCGTGGTGGCGAGCCTGCAGGTCGGCGCGATCGTCGTCGGTCACGTTCTTGGCATCGTCTCGGCGCACGACCGGGCCGTGCGGCTCTTCCCACCCCGGCGCGCACTGGTCGCCCAGCTGCCGCTGCTCGCGGTCATGATCGGTTACACCGTCGCCGGGTTGCTGCTTCTCTTCGCGGCCTGACGGTCCTGGTGCCGCCGCCATCAGGGTCATTGCCGTGCGCGGATGCGGTGGTGACCTGGTGCGCGCGACGATGGGTCCGCACCTATCAGACCTGCTGCCATGGCCGCAATGGCCTGCCTGGCTGCCGATCTCGGCTCCACCTCGGCCAACGTCTGCCCGCGAAGCAGAGCGGCGTCGAGCGCCACCCGGTCCTCTGGCACGAGTACGGCGGCAGGTACGCCCGCGTAGCGCTCCAGGGCCCTGCGCACCTGACCTTCCGGGTCGACGCCGACGACCGACGACCGCAACCTGTTCACGACGACCCGGACATCGGCGCCAGGCACGACGTCGCGCAGATCCGAGAGCCCGCGTACCAGCCGTTGCAGGCCGAGCGGGTCGGCCGTACCGACGGCTATGACGACGTCGGCGTGCTCCAGTGTTGTCACCGTGGCGCCGTTGCGCCGGGGCGCGGCAGTGTCAAAGCTGAGCTCCTCGTCCTGCTCGAGGCAGAACCCGCAATCGATCACGGTGATCTCAGCCAGTCCGCGGGCAAGTGCCCAGACGACCTCCAACGAGGCTGGCCGGACCTCCGGCCAGCGTTCGGTCCGGGTGATCCCGGTGAGCACGCGCAACCGTGGTGTCACCTGTCGGGCATGCCGCGCAAGCGCCGGCAGGTCCAGTTGTCCGTTGTTCGCGGCGCGGGCAGCGCCGGCCAGACCGGGTGCTTCGTCGAGCAATCCGAGGGCCTGTGCGACCGCGCCACCGTAGGTGTCCGCGTCTGCCAGCACGGCGGTATGGCCGAGCCGAGCGGCCTCGGCCGCCAGGTTGACGGCGATGGTTGTCCGGCCCGGCGCTCCGGTCGGACCCCATACGGCGACGAGCCGGCCAACAGCCACAGGCGAGTCCGGGAGCTCGCCGAGCAGTTCGTCCTGCTCGTCTGCTCGAGTGGCGACGGCGTGGTCGGGTCCCGCGGAGATGTCCTCGATCGCTCGATGTATCTCAGCAGATACGTCCGTGGGCATGGCCTCGGCTGTCACCACATGACCGATGCCGAGTTGTCTGAGGCGGCGCTCGGCCGCCTCGTCCCCGACCGCCACGACACCGACGACGGCGACCTCGGCCTTCGCAAGCCGACCCAAGACGTCGCGATCGAGCCGACGCAGGTCGGCCGAGAGCAGGACCGCACGACCGTGCCCGGCGGCCACGGCGGCCAGCAGGTCAGCCACGTCCACGCAGCGGCGGGCTACGTGCAGGCCGCCACTGTCGTTCTCCAGCGCGGCGACGAGTCGCGATTCCCAGCTGGCACCTGTGACGGCCGTCAGGATGGGGATGGTCACTGCGGCGCTGCCGGGGCGACAGTCAGGTAGACGAGGCCGTCGCGGGCGGCCGCGATCAATGCGCCGATCGCCTCGTGCAGCTCCGTTGATGATCGCGTGACATCGGTTATGGCGAGGGTCACCCGCGCCTGACCGCCGGCCGTCGTCAAGCCGCCGGCAGCGGAGTCGGCGTCGGTAACCCCGACACTGCTCAGCACCCGGGTCGCCGTCCGGTCACCTGCGTCCGTCGGCGGGATCTGCCAGACATCGACCAGATCTCCTCCAGCCAAGCCGACGGGCATCTCCGCCGCCACAACCGGGATCGTGAGGTACCGGAGCGTTCGGTCGTCGTTGGCTGCCGCGATCGACGAACGGGGCAGCAGCTCTCCCTCGCCTACCGCCCGAACCACGACGTAACCGCGGCCCACCGTGCCAGTGAGGTACCGGTCGATGTTGTCGCCGAGCAGAACATCGCGGGTTTCGACCAGATCCGGGGTCAGCGGTTGGCCGGGCGCCAGGTCCGCGGCGGCTACCAGCACCGGAACCGTGTCATCCGCCGCCGCAATGACTCTAGTGCCCATCAGAACCGATCCCAGCACGAGGAGGACGCCGATGATCAGGCGCGGGTCGTGCCAGCGAGCCCGGCGCAGTCGTGCTGCTTGCGGCGACCCGATCCAGCTCGTGCTCGGCGCGACGGACTGCGGCTGTTCGGCCTGAGTATTGGTGTGGACCACCGTTCCCCCTGCCCCGCGACGGGTGAGTACCGCGCAGAGGATAGTGCGTCAGCGGCTGTGGACAACCGGAACCGTCCACAAGCAACCCGTGGCAGACTGCCGTACCTGCACGGTCGATGCGACGAGGAGAAGCGATGGCGACGGCCGGCCCACGATTCCTGCAACTCGCCGACGTCGCCGAGGTCCTCAACATCTCCGCTGCGCAGGCATACGCCCTGGTTCGCAGCGGTGACCTGCCCGCCATCAAGATCGGCGGGCGGGGGCAGTGGCGGGTTGAAGCCAGCGTCTTGGAGGAGTACATCCAGCGGATGTATGCACAGACCCGCGACTTCGTCACTACCCATCCGTTGGGTATGACGCCACCCCTGGACGGTGCCGATGCCGGCCCGGAAGACGACGCCGACGGCTAGACGGTCCTGCGTACCGTACTCAATGCATTGAACGGGACGGTGTGCCCGGGCAGCCTTTCGGGAGAACGGCTGGCTGCCGTCTCGGGCTCGGCCAGGTCAAACGCGTCGGCCCCGACCCGGTCGACCACGCCGCGCGCTGTCGAGCCGTCAGCAAGAGTGACGACCACGGGGCTCCGGTCACGAGCGATCCGGCGCAGCGCGTAGCCGAGACCGAGCCGGGCTCCGACGGCGCCCTCACTGCCCGGCACGGCCGCTCTGGAGCCGAGGCCGGTGACGCTGAGCACCGCACCCAGTGGCACCAGCACCTCGGTACTGGCCCGCTCGGTCGCCAGCACCCAATCCGGCCCGACGGCTTCGACGATGGCGGGCAGCGGGCCGAAACCAGCGACCCGAAGGACGACCGACGCTCCCACCGACGCCCGCAGGCGATCTGCGAGGCGTACGCGGGCGATCTCCCGACGGGTGCGATCCGCAACCTCTGAGTCCAGAGCGGCCTGATCGGCCTGCTCCACCTGGGCTTCCAGGTCGTCGAACAGCCGCTGCCAACGCATCTCGCCGTCCTCTCCTGCGCACCGGCTGCAGCGACCGTACACCTGTGGATGGTAGACAACCACATTTGACGGCAACTCGATGCTTTGATAAGCAATAACAAGCAAACGTAGGCGTCGGCATCGAACAGGAGGCTGCCGGATTGATTCGCCGAGTATCGCTGCGAGCGGCAACCGCGGTATCGACCGGCTGCGTCGTCACGGGTCTGTGGAGGGCCACGGCGGCGGCACTGACGGCTGTGCGTGCCGGTACTGCCACCTTCGACGATGTGGTCGGTCTGGCCGCGGCCACTGTTTGCTGGGCCGTGCTCGGCTGGGTGGTGCTGGCGCTCGTGGTGACTGCACTGGGATCCGTTCCAGGCGGTGTCGGACGGCTTGCGACGGGAGCCGCCCTCCGGCTGACGCCGGCGACGATTCGCCGGGCGGCGCGATTTGCCCTCGGCCTTGCCGTTGTCGCCGGACCGGTCGCCGTCGCTTCTGCTGCCAGCGCGGCACCACAGATCACCCAGGCCGTCGCAACCATGGATCCCTCAGCCAATGTCTCCGACGTCCTCCTGCTGCCCGATGTGGGACGGCCGGGATCGAGCGAGTCCGCCAGCGCATCTGCGGACTCGCATGCTGCGGGCACCGGCTCGCGCCGCGAAGAGGTCACAGCAGTCGTCGTCAAGCCGGGTGACTGCCTGTGGACCATATCGGCCACATCGCTGGGTCCGAGCGCAAGCAATGCCGATATCGCAGCCGAGTGGCCGCACTGGTACGCGGCGAACCGCCACGTCATCGGTGCCGATCCGGACCTGCTGCTGCCCGGGACCACGCTCCGTGCTCCGACGGCACGGTGACCAGAAAGACAGGAATCGACGATGCCGACCACTTCGACCCACGAAGTCACCACCCATGCCCGGCGGGTGCCCTTACCGATGTGCGAGCCGCCCTTCGACGACGAGTGCGGACCGGGCCAGTTATCAGTCGCCAACGGTCGAGGCCGACCGCCGACGCCCACGGCCGTCCAAGGCTCGCTTGCGCTCGCACCCGCGTTGCCCGGCGGGGTTCCCGCCCTTCCTGAACCCGCCACATCGCTGCGCCTGATCGACGTGGTCGACCACGCCGGGCCGGTGCCGGCGCGCAGCCGACCCAGGCGCGCTCGAGGGCAGGTACCCGAGCCGCCGGACCCTCGTTCCTGGTCCGTGCTGCTGGCTCAAGGCATCGCCGAGGCACTCTCCGGCCACCGTCCGCCGCAGCAGTTGATCAGGTGGACCGGTGAGGACGTCTACGAGATGCTCACCCATCGGCTCGCGGGCAGAGTGCGCCCGGACGGACCCCGCCCGCTGGTCCGCTCGGTGCGCATCTGCCGGCTTCGGGTCGGCGTCGTGGAGGTCACGGCAATCGTCGACGTGTCCGGGCGCTGTCGCGCCCTCGCCTTCCGGCTCGACGCCGACGACGGCCATTGGCGCTGCACAGCGCTGGACATCCTCTGACCAGTTCAGTGGTTTTATCCGGAATGATCACGTTCATTTCATGTTGGACGGTGGCGCGGGTCGCCGTGGCAACGCTTGAACTTCTTGCCCGAGCCACATGGGCAGGGGGCGTTGCGGGCGACGTCGCCGAACTCGATCCCAGCGGCGGCTGATGCGCCGGAGGTGGGACGGGGCCCGTCGCCGGACCCGGTCCGCTCGACCCGCTCCTCGACGGCAGACTCACCGTCCACCGTAGGCGCCGTGTACTGCAACTGCTGGGGACGGCGGGCGTCGAGCAGGCCTTTGGCCACGATGACCGGCGCGATTCCTGGGGCTGCTCCCGCTGGCGCAGCGGCCGGTGCCTGCTCACCCTCCGGTGGCACGGGCCGAACCTGGACATCGAGGTTGAACAACAGTCCGACGGACTCTTCCTTGATCCCGTCCATCATCGCCGAGAACAGGTCGAACCCCTCCCGCTGATACTCGACCAGCGGCTGCTTCTGGGCGAACGCACGCAACCCGATGCCCTCACGCAGGTAGTCCATCTCGTACAGATGCTCACGCCATTTGCGGTCGAGCACAGTCAACAGCACCCGGCGCTCGAGCTCGCGCATCACCTCGGAGCCGAGCTCGGCTTCACGCAACACGTACGCTGCCCGGGCATCGTCGACCAGCCGCTCAACTAGCAGGTCCGCCGTCAAGCCCTCCCGGCCCCCTGCGTCCTCCTCGACCTCCACGACACTCAACGAGACCGGGTACAGCGTGCGGAGCGCGGACCAGAGCTGGTCGAGATCCCACGCCTCGGGGTAGCCCTCGCTGGTCGCCCCGCGGACGTAGGCAGTGACCGACTCGTCGAGCATGTGCCCGATCTGTTCGGAGAGGTCCTCACCCTCGAGGACCATGCGCCGCTCGTCGTAGATGACCTGACGTTGCCGGTTGAGCACGTCGTCGTACTTGAGCACGTCCTTGCGGATCTCGAAGTTCTGCGCCTCGCGCTGGGTCTGCGCGCTTCTGATCGCGTTGCTGACCCGCTTGTGCTCGATCGGCTGGTCGTCTGGGATGTTCAGGCTGCGCAGGATCATGTCGACCCACTCGCTCTTGAACAACCGCATCAGGTCGTCCTGCAGGGACAGGTAGAACCGGGACTCCCCGGGGTCGCCCTGGCGGCCCGATCGGCCTCGAAGCTGGTTGTCGATCCGCCGCGATTCGTGCCGCTCCGTGCCCAGCACGTAGAGCCCGCCGAGGTCGACAACCTCCTCGTGCTCGACGCCGACTTGGTGCTGCAGCTTCTCCAGGGTCGGCCCCCAGGCGGCCTCGTATTCCTCGGGGTTCTCCACCGGGTCGATGCCGCGTTGCTTGAGCTCGGCCATGGCCATCGGCTCGGGGTTGCCGCCGAGCATGATGTCGGTGCCCCGGCCTGCCATGTTCGTCGCGACGGTGACCGCACCGCGACGACCTGCCTGGGCGATGATCGCGGCTTCCCGCTCGTGGTGCTTGGCGTTGAGCACCTCATGCGGGACGCCACGTTTGCGCAGCAGCTGGGACAGGTGCTCGGACTTGGCGACACTGGTGGTCCCGACCAACACTGGCTGGCCGTTGGCGTGCCGGTCGACCAGATCCTCGACGACCGAGTCGAACTTGGCCGCTTCGGTCCGGTAGACCAGGTCGGCCTGGTCCGCCCGGATCATTTCCATGTTCGTCGGGATCGGGACTACGCCCAGGTTGTAGATCTTGTTGAACTCCGATGCCTCGGTCATCGCGGTGCCGGTCATGCCGGCGAGCTTGTCGTAGAGCCGGAAGTAGTTCTGTAGGGTGATCGTCGCCAGAGTCTGGTTCTCCTGCTTGATGTCGACGCGTTCCTTGGCCTCGATCGCCTGGTGCATGCCCTCGTTGTACCGCCGGCCGAGGAGGATGCGCCCCGTGTGCTCGTCGACGATCAGGACCTCACCGTCCTTGACGACGTACTCCTTGTCGCGGTGAAACAGCTCCTTGGCCTTGATCGAGTTGTTAAGGAACTGGATCAGCGGGGTGTTCGCGCTCTCGTAGAGGTTGTCGATGCCGAGCCAGTCTTCGACCCGCTCGATACCGGACTCGAGGATGCCGACGGTGCGCTTTTTCTCGTCGACCTCGTACTCGCTGTCTCGACGGAGCCGTTCGGCGATGTTGGCGAACTCGGTATACCACCGGGTGGGCTGGTCGGCGGGGCCGGAAATGATCAGCGGCGTACGGGCCTCGTCGATCAGGATGGAGTCGACCTCGTCGACGATCCCGTAGGCATGGCCGCGCTGGACCATGTCCTCCGCTCGCAACGCCATGTTGTCGCGCAGGTAGTCGAAACCGAACTCGTTGTTGGTCCCGTAGGTGATGTCTGCGCCATAAGCCACGCGCCGCTGCGCGGGCGTCAGCCCGGCCAAGATCACGCCGACCTCCAGGCCGAGGAAGCGGTGCACTCGTCCCATCCACTCCGCGTCCCGCTGAGCCAGGTAGTCGTTGACCGTGACGATGTGCACGCCGTTGCCGGCGAGCGCGTTCAGATACGACGGAAGAGTCGCTACCAGAGTCTTGCCCTCACCGGTCTTCATCTCCGCGATGTTCCCGAGGTGCAGCGCCGCTCCGCCCATGATCTGAACGTCGAAGTGACGTTGGCCCAGTGTGCGCCGGGCCGCTTCGCGAACAGTTGCGAACGCCTCTGGCAACAGGTCGTCGAGGGTCTCGCCGGATAGACGGGATCGGAACTCGTCGGTGCTGGCCCGCAGCTCAGCGTCGGTGAGCGCGGCGATGTCGTCCTCGATGGCGTTGACCTGGGCGACGATGCCTTCCAGGCGCTTGATTATCTTGCCCTCGCCGGCACGGAGGATCTTGTCGAACAGAACGGGCACGCGGTCAACTCCTCGGGCGGCCTGGTTGGTGCGGCGCTGCGCGCCGTCGTCGCTCAGGTAGGCGACACATTCCCCGGTTGTCCATGGTACGTCGAGCAGTCCGACCGGCCGGAGCCGCCGCAGAAACCGGCGCGACGGCTGCACCGCAAGCCCGACAGTATTGGCACATGCGTCCGTACGACCTGCGTGGCGATCGGGTCCTGCTCTCGGTACCGACCCGCGACGACATCGATCGCATCACCACGCTGTGTCAGGACGAACAGCTCCAGCGGTGGACGACAATCCCGTCGCCTTACCAGCGCCGAGACGCCAGTTGGTTTGTGCGGGAGATGGTTGCGTCGGGTTGGGATAGCGGTCGAGAACTCACCTGGGCGGTGCGCGACCCGCAGGACCGGACCGTGATCGGCATGGTCGGCATCGCACTCGACGGCCACGGCTCGGCCGAGATCGGCTATTGGCTGGCCGCCGAAGCACGCGGCTCCGGCCGGATGACCGAGACGGTCCGCCTGGTCACCGACCACGCATTCGACCCCGACGGCTTGGCGCTCGCACGATTGGTATGGAAGGCACAGGTGGGCAATTGGCCATCGCGCCGGGTCGCCTGGCGAGTGGGATTCCGATTCGAGGGGACAGTGCGCGCGGAGCTGATCCAGCGCGGTGAACGCCATGACGGATGGATCGGCACCCTGCTCTCCGGCGATAGGCGGGAGCCGGCGCAGCCGTGGTTTGACGTGCCCACTCTGCATGGGCGGGGAGTTCTGCTGCGCCGGTGGCGTGACGGCGATGCCGACGCGGTAGTCGAGGCCTGCAACGACCCGGTGACACGGCACTGGCTTGGTTCCTTGCCGGACCCGTATACGCGCGAGACGGCGCTCACATACATCTCGACCCGCGAGGAGGCGCACGCGGTGGCACGTGGGATCCACTGGGCCGCCGCGGTCGACGAGGACGCGCCGGCTGTCGGCTCATTCTCTCTGTGGGCACCCGGCGACTCGCCGATGCGCCATTCCGCGGAGGTCGGATACTGGGTTGCTCCCTCGGCGCGAGGTCGCGGTGTCGCGACCGAGTCTGTCCGGTTGATGGTCAGGCACGCATTCGTGGGCACCGCAGACGGTGGGCTTGGTCTTCGTCGGCTCTTACTCGCGCACGCAAGCGGCAACGACGCTTCCCGAACGGTGGCGATCCACAATGGCTTCGCTCCCACTGGCGTGGAACGAGCCGGCGAGCGCCTCGGCGACGGGACATACGCCGACCTGCACTGGTACGACCTGCTCGCGTCCGACCCTCCGTTGCCATCAACGGGACTGCGAGGTAGCTAGTCGGAGGCGAGCGCCCGTCGTAAGGCGGGCGCAAGATCGCCGCGGTCGGCCACGATGACGTCGCCAAGGCCGAGCCACACCGCCAGCGTCACCAGTTCAGCGGCCAGTTCCGTGGCGGTCTCGCCAGGTGCGTCCGGCTCAGCCCACGCGGCTTGGACCCTGAGCACGCGGGCCTGCCGATCGGCCTTGAGGTCGACCCGGGCCACCAGCTCGTCACCGAGCAAGAACGGCAGCACATAGTAGCCATGGACACGCTTGGAAGCCGGGACGTAGATCTCCATGCGGTACCGGAAGCCGAACAGTGCCTCGGTACGCTTGCGCTCCCAGACCAATGAGTCGAACGGGCTCAGCAGTGCTCGCGCCGCGACCCGTAGCGGCACCCGTGCATCCCCATGCAAATACGCCTGCCGGTTCCAACCCTCGACCCGGACCGGTGCGAGTTCACCTGCCTCTACCAGCTCCGCGACTGCCTGCCGGGTAGGCACAACACCGAGGCGGAAGTAGTCGCGCAGACATTGCAGCGTGGCCACCCCGTGTGCTCGCGCCGCTATCCGGACCAGTTCTCGATGCGCTTCGCCGGCCGACGGCGTCGGTGCCTCGAGTACGTCCCGCGGTAGTACGCGCTCGGGCAGGTCGTACCGCCGCTCGAAGTTCCGCCGGCCCGCTACGGTGACCTCGCCGGCCCAGAACAGGTATTCGAGGGCGCGTTTTGCCTGCGACCAGTTCCAGCCCCAGCCGTAGTCCTGAGTCTTTGGCGAGTCGTGCTCGATCATCCCCGCCGTCACCGGCCCGAGTCGGCGGACCTCGCCAAGCACCCAGGCCACGAGTTCGGGCTGATCGTGGGCGATCCGGCGCATTCCTCCCCAGGCGGCGTCCGCTGCGGAGTCCATTCGCCAGCGCAAGTAGGGCTGAGTCTGGACGGGTATCAGGCACGCCTCGTGGGCCCAGTACTCGAACACCAGCCGCGGTGCGCGGCTGGCCGCGCGGTCGAGCACCTCCTGCGGATAGGGCCCGACCCGGCTGTACACGGGAAGGTAATGTGAGCGGCACAGCACGTTGACCGAGTCGATCTGGATGATCCCTACCCGGTCGAGCACCCGCCGGAGAGCGCGACGGTCTGGCCGCACCGGCGTCGGATCGGCAAAGCCCTGCGCAGCCAGGGCGACTCGACGAGCCTGCGCCTTCGACAGGCTGGCGCGGGGACGCCGAGTCTGCGACACCCGCTGATCCTGCCAGCCCCCACCGACACCTCAGATTCCCACTCCTTCCCACTTCGCCATCCTCGAAATGACCACGGGGACCACCCGCCCGTATACACCCCTAGGCATGCCAGCCTGGTGGGGTATGCACTCGCCTAGTGGGGGCGTACGTTGGCGGCTCGGAGTCCTGGCGGGCTTTCCACAATCAGCCACGACCTCTGAGGGCGTCCACAGGCCGGCCTCGACAGGTACCCGCGCAGGCTGGACGGTTACACGATCAGCTGCATGGACAGCAGGCTCGCCGCACTTACGGCCACCCAGGGCGGCGTCATTCTTCGTCGGCAGGCGTTGGACTACGGCTTCACCGATCAAGAGATTGCCAGCCTCTGCCGAGGCGGAGTGTGGGTACGCATCGGTCGAGGCGCCTTCGTCGATGGGCCACTCTGGAGGGCGATGACGCTCGAAGACCGACATCGCGTCACCGTGCATGCTGTTGTGCTCTCCCTCGACAAGCCAGCGGTCGTTAGCCATGCCTCCGCGAGCGTGCTGCTGAATCTGCCGACGTGGGGTTACGACCTTTTCACACATCCACGTGACCCGCGCTGACCTACATTCCGCCCGCATTGAGGGTGGGGTGCACCACCATGCTGGTTCGCTTGAGACGGGCGACGTCATCAGCGTCGACGGTGTAGACGTGACATCTCTGGACCGGACGGCCATTCAGATCGCGCTCATGGGCGGCTTCGAACGCGGCGTAGTGGTCGCCGACGCCGCACTCCGATTGCTCGGCGGCGATCAGGCGGTCCTGCTCAACCAACTCGATCGGATGCGCGACTGGCAAGGCGCACGAGAGGCGGGCCGTATCGTCGAATTCGCTGACGGGGGTCCGAGTCGGTGGGCGAGTCACGCACCCGGGTCATATTCGAGTTGGCGGGCCGTCCGCGACCACAACTCCAAGAACTGATCATCGATCCCGTCACGGGCGGGATCGTCGGGCGGGTTGATTTCTGCTTCAAGGAAGAGCGGACCGTTGGCGAGTTCGATGGCCGGCTGAAATACCGTGCTCAGCCTGAAGGCGGACTGACTGCCGAAGAGGTGGTCTGGCGGGAGAAGAAGCGCGAAGACGCCATTCGCGACCTCGGGTACGAGGTAGCTCGCTCGGTCTGGCCGAGTTGCGGCGACCCGCCGTCGTCGTTGATCGATACCGGCGCTGCTTCGAGCGCGCCGCCAAGCGCCGCGCCGTCCTGATCTGACAGTGGCCGACGGCTTCGAAGCGACGTATCGCTGTCGCGATTCCCCGCAATCTCGGTTCTTCTCCAGGCCACCACCAGGTGAGTACGTACACCGACAGGCTTGCAAGCATGGGGGTGCACGTACTGGGGTGGGCCCCGTGGTCAACTTCAAACAGCGAGCAGTTCAGACGTCGAGGTGGATGACGCCATAGTCGTAGCCGCGTCGGCGGTAGACGACGCTGGGTGCCTTGGTGTCCGCATCGACGAACAGGTAGAAGTCGTGCCCGACCAGCTCCATCTCGTAGAGGGCTTGGTCGAGGTTCATCGGGCTGGCCTGGTGGGTCTTCTCCCGAACCACCATCGGGCCGGGGGCGGCGGCGGCATCGCCGGGTTCCGCACTCTCCTCGGCGGCCGGCGCCGCCACGGGGGTCGCCGACGGGGCACCGTTTGCCGCCGCAGTGGCCCGCCTGACCGAGACCGGGGTCCGGTTTCCGTGATGTACCCGCCGCCGGTCGGCCGCCTTGCGTAGCCGTCCGGTCAGCCGTTCCACGGCAAGGTCGAGTGCTGCGTAACGGTCGTCAGCAGCCGCTTCGGCCCGAACGACCGGGCCCTTGGAATGCATCGTGAGCTCGATGCGATACGACTGATCGGACCGGCGCGGGTTGGTCTCCTTCGAGACCTCGACGTCGATCCGGATGACCTTGTGGTCGAACCGCTCCAGCTTCGCGAGCTTGTCGGAGACATGTCGACGGAACCGCTCGGTAACTTCGACGCGGCGTCCCTTGAGCACGATCTCCATCGCACCTCCCTCGTCTGGTCGGCCAGTCGGGAGGGCATCCGAGCCGGGGCCCGGGCCTCTCGCGTTCACCAACAGCGACGACGGCCCGCGGCGGATGCCATGGCTTCACGCTAGCGGCTCCCCGGCGGCACGGACACCCGGATGTTGGCCATGCGAGAAACGTCACGCATCGGCGATGACGGCAGCACCGCAGGGCTCCACCCCCGACTCGCGCAGTGCCCGGGCGACCTCGCCGATCGTCGCGCCAGTGGTCACGACGTCGTCCACGATCACAACGCACCGACCGGCGAGGAGCGCCGCAGCGCCCTTGCGAACAACCATCGATTCGTGCAGATTGGCCAGCCGGTCGCGTTGGCTGAGGCCCGCCTGGTCAGCAACCCGGCGGCTGTGCCGTGCGGCCGATACGACGGCGCAGGCCCGTCCCGTGCGGCGCACGACGACACCGGTCCGGCGGGCGATGCGGAGCAATGGATCGTGCCCGCGCCGGAGAGTCGACGCTCGCGCGGACGGCGCCGGCACGAGCGCTATCGGCCGGCCTGGAAGGGCATGGAAGCACTCGCAACCATCGAGCAACCCGTTCACCGCTGCAGCCAGTGCGTCGCCGAGCGGTCGGCACACGGCAAGCCGGCCGCCTTCCTTGTGTTCCACCACCATCCTGCGGACCGAACCGCCATAGACGGCTTTCGCCGCGACTCGTAGCCCGGCCGGGCGCGTCGCTCCACGATCCGGGCCGGCGGTTGCAGTTCACGGCGACACGCGGGGCACAACAACCCAGCCGAGCCGGCGCACCCCGCGCAGACGCTGCCAAGGACGAGATCGGCAGCCGCGACCACGAGTTGCCTGCTCCAGGCCGGTGTTTCCACCCCGTCAGCCTGTCCGACCTGAGTCGGCCCGCCAACGCCACCATGATCAGCTGTGCAAAACTCGCGCGACCTCACCGGGGCACCGCGCCGATGACAGACGACCAAGGGCCTGTCACGGGTCGATGGGCGCAAGGCGCCACCCGTTACGTTTGGAGGCGCTCAGCCTGGATACGCCGGGTCCGTGGCGGAGCCGACGTCGACCCAGCGCAGCGTCGCAGTCTGCCGGCTCAGGTTACCCTCGTCGGTGCTGACGGCGAGCCCCTGCGACGGGGCCGCAGCGAGGTCGACTGCGCCATGCACCGGCCCGGCGGGGCTCAGGTCCGACCCACCCAGGCCAACCCGAAACGGTTCGGCGGTCTGCCCTGCTTCGCGGACCAGGACCGCCAGCTCGGTCAGTCCCGACCAGGCCACCCGGGCGACGGTCCGTTCGTCCAGTTGGACAGGTCGAAGTCCTGCAATGCTGAATTCTGCATTTCGTAGCACGATTCCGACCAGAACATCCCCCTCGACGGCCACAGCGATCCGGGTGCCGTCGGGCGACACGGCGAGATCGTCGATGTGACGTTCAGTCAGGGCAGTGGGCGTGGAAACCTGGGTACTCTCTGCACCCGGCTCGACGACCATGACTCGCGACCCACCGCCAGCATGGTCGACCACCCACACCAAGCCGGTCCGGTCCCAGGACATCGGCCCCAAGTCTGCTCCGGTCGCAAGGGGGGCCGCGTCGGCCGAATCGGCGAGCGGTGCCCACAGCAGTTGCGTCCCCGTCGAGTCGACGACTGCGGCGCGGCCGGCCCATGGATCCACCGCGACCGTGCGCACTCCTGGCAGCTCCCCGAGGGCTCCGGCGACGGGCGTGAGCCGCTCGCCGACCACGACGCCGGTGTCGGTGATCGCATAGAGTTCCCCGCCATTGAGCCGGTTGGGATCGAACTCGGCGAAGGACTCGGCCGGGCCGGCGGTTGCCGCGGCGTCGGTCAGTGGGACGCCGTCGGAACGCACGATGACTTGCTGGATGCCGTCAACCTGATCCAGCGTGTACGCAAGCTGCGCAGTCATCCGCTCTCGCTCGTCCTCCGATGTTCCATCAGCCGCCTCTGCGCTCAGCTCGACCTGTGCGAGGCCGGCCTGGACCCGCACCGGGAGCGGGACTGTCGTGCCTATCGGGAACGCCGTATGGACCGCCGGTGCCAGCCACGCCGAGGGCCCGCGAACCAGCGCCTCGGCCAGCAGATATGGCACGTTGCCCTGGGTCGGCAGGTAGACCGGATCGGGGACGAGAACCTCGAAGTCGGCGTCGAAGTAGTACAAGTCGTACTCGCGAAACTCGCTTTCGAAATCCCCCTCGAAAACCAACACCCCCTGTGGAGGGTTGGCGATTCGCCATTCGCCGTCAACTTGGGTCAGGGTCAGATCGATCTTCCTGGCGGAAGCAGGAGCCCGGCGCTCGTACCCCGCTTTCGACGAGACGACCGCCTCGATCGTCAACGTGAGGCGGACGACTCCCTCGTCGGTCTTCACAACCGTGGGATTGGCCGCATATATCGTCATGGCGGCGGACGGCTCCCAAGCGGATTGGGCGGCCGGCGTCAGGAACTCTTCGGCGGTCAAGTAGCCAGGCTGGTACGACGCCATGGCTTCGAGGAACCCCTGCACGATCCCGGTCTCGGTCGCACCGGGTGCCGGCTTGTTCGGCGCGAAGCCGACCGAAACCGGCAGCTGCTCGGGAACGGAATCGCCTTCGACCACCTCACCCGACGTCGGGATCTTCGCACAGCCGGCTGCCAATGTGGCGGCCACAAGCACGCCTGCCAAGCCACGGCGACCGTCAACCATGACGGCCTGCCTCGGTTCCGGCCGATGCAGATGTGCGGGCACCGGAGCCATCGCGAGCGCCGTCTGATCGCCTCGAACGCCGGTACGGTCCACCGATACCGTCCAGGCGAGCGTCGTGAATGGCGTCCTCGGGCACCAGTGGAATGGGGGACGACGTCAGGTCGTCCCGCGCGCGGCGTGGGAGCGTCAGCCGGAACTGCGCGCCTCGAGCCGGTTCTCCCCATGCCTGCAGCCAGCCACCGTGCAGGCGGGCGTCTTCCAGGGAGATCGCCAAGCCCAACCCGGTGCCACCAGTGCTGCGGGCCCGAGCGGGGTCTGCCCGCCAGAACCTGTGGAACACCAGCGACGACTCCCCCGGCTTGAGACCGACGCCATGATCGCGCACGGCGACGGCGACAGCATGATCGTCGGCGGCGACCCGGACGACGATCTCCCGGCCCGCTCCGTGCTCGATCGCGTTGAGGACGAGGTTGCGCAGCACCCGCTCGATCCTCCGGGAGTCGACCTCCGCGACACACGGAATCGGCGGCAGGTCGAGCCGGACGGCGCTTCCCTTAGGCGCAGCGAGTGGGATCGCGTTGTCAGTCACCGCATGGGCAAGGTCGCGAATGTCAACGAGTTCCGCGTTGAGGACGACGGCGCCGGCGTCGAAGCGGCTGATCTCCAGCAAGTCGGTCAGCAGCGCCTCGAACCGGTCGAGCTGGGCCTGCAACAGCTCCGCGGACCGTCGGGCCGCCGGGTCGAAATCGTCGCGGGACTCGTGCAAGACGTCTGCAGCCATCCGGACCGTCGTCAACGGGGTTCGAAGCTCGTGCGAGACGTCCGAAGCGAACTGCTGTTGAACCCGGGAGAGCTCCTCCAATTGCCCAATCTGGTGCTGCAGACTACCGGCCATCTGGTTGAAGCTGGTAGCGAGCTTGGCCATGTCGTCGCGACTGTGCACGACCATTCGCTCGGACAGCCGACCGCCCGAGAATTGCTCGGCAATCTTCGCCGCCATCCGCACCGGTGTCACCACCTGCCGTGTCACCAGCCAGGCAATGGCGCCGAGCAGCAGTACGAGTACCAGGCCGGCAGTGGCGAGGGCCGTGCGAACCAGGTCGAGGGTCTCCTGCTGTTCGGTAAGGGGGAATAGGTAGAACAGGCCGTAGGGGTCGCCACTGGGCGGGATGATCTCCGCACCGGCCACCATGCCAGGCACCGACTCAGGGGCCGAATCGCCGCGGTAGGAGATCGACGTGTAGGTCCAGAAAATCGATCTCTTGTCCTGACTGCGCTGACGAAGCTCCTCGGGGACACTGTCCGCCTGCACCCGCCGCGAAGTGACATCGGGCGCGCCTTCACGGATCAGTACGACCTCGAAGCCTTCGGAACCGGCCCGGTTCGCCAGCTCGCGCACGATCTGGCGCACCAGCTGACTCCTACCGGTGACATCGACGTCGCTGGATGCGTCGAGCAGGTCCTGCGCGATTCGCACACCGGTGGTCGCTTGGGCCAACGCGGTGTCCCGCTGCTGGCCGAGCAGCCCATCCGTGACTTGATTCAACACGGTGACGCCCAGCAGCGACACGACCGCGATCGACAGCGCAAGGGTTGCGGTCACTACCCGAAGCTGGATGGAGCGCTGCCACACGTTGACGATTCGGCGCCCTTGGCTTAGGACCCATTCACCGGCACCACGGACGGTGACGGTGCGGACGATGACCCGGCGCGGGTCGCCGGCCCGCTCGGTCTGGCCGACAGCGTCGGTCACCTCAGGCCGGGCCCGCCTTGTAACCGACTCCCCGGACGGTCACGACTACCTCGGGTCGTTCCGGGTCGAGCTCGACCTTGGAACGCAGCCGCTGGACGTGGACGTTGACGAGCCTGGTGTCAGCGGCGTGGCGATATCCCCACACCTTCTCCAGCAGCTCTTCGCGCGTGAACACCTGCCACGGGCGGCGGGCGAGGCACGCGAGTAGGTCGAATTCCAGCGGAGTCAGAGGAATCGCCTTGCCGTCTCGCTTGACCGAGTGACCCGCAACGTCGATCGCGATGTCGCCTAACTGAAGGGACTCCGGTTTGGGGTCGTCGGTACGGCGCAGCCTGGCCCGCACCCGTGCCACCAGCTCCTTGGGCTTGAACGGCTTGACCACGTAGTCATCGGCACCGGACTCGAGTCCGACGACGATGTCGACGGTGTCGCTTTTGGCCGTCAGCATGACGATCGGCACACCGGACTCCGCACGGATCTCTTTGCACACGTCGATGCCGTCCTTGCCCGGCAGCATCAAGTCGAGCAGCACGAGATCTGGCTTGAACTCGCGGAATGCCGGGAGGACATCATCGCCGCGGACCACTACGGCCGGCTCGTATCCCTCGTTGCGGAGGACGATCTCCAGCATTTCGGCCAGCGCCTTGTCATCGTCGACGACGAGCACGCGTCCTTTCATCTCACCATTGTGGGGTCGCAGTCGGCGAATCGTGAAAAATGGGTTTCGACGACAGGGTCGCGACGACTCGGGTCGGCCGTGACACGATGAGCCGGACCCGTCCGAGGGGCGCTCGGGCGCCCGCGACCCCTCAGGAGCGAATGCGATGTCAGAGACGCCCGGCTGGGGCCGGCCCGATGACGACGACCGCAGCCCGGAGTCGAACCAGCCGCCATACCCGGGCTGGTCCGTGCGTCAACCGCCGAAGCCGGAGTGGGCCGCCCCCGGTCAGGCTCCCGGCCCAGCACAGCCAGCGGAACCCGGAGCAACACCGGGTGCTGCGTCCGTGCCTTCGGCCGGCTGGGGCGGGGCGGCACCGTCCGCCGGCGCCCAGTGGGGCTGGGCGCCCCCGCCGGTCGTCAAGCCGGGGGTGATCCCGCTCCGACCCCTCGGAGTGGGCGAAATCCTCGACGGCGCGGTCACGACCATCCGCCGGAACCCCGCACCGATGCTCGGCCTGTCCGCGATTGTCGCGGCGATCACCCAGCTGCTCGGGGTCGGGCTTGGTTACATCCTGTTTCAGGACGTCGCCGACCTCCAGTCGTTGTCGCCGACGGCGAGCTTCGTCGAGGTCATGAACGCCTTGGCGGGATTCGTCGGGGCGTCGGCAATCGTCGTGATCGTCACCTGGATCGCGACGGTTGTGCTGACCGGCATCCTCACGGTGGTCGTCAGTCGGGCCGTCCTCGGCGAACAACCAACGATCGGCCAGGCGTGGGTCGCCGCCCGGCCCCGGCTGCTCCGGTTGCTGCTACTGACCATCGTGTACAGCCTGATCTGGCTCATCCCGTTTCTCGTCACGGCCGTCGCTGGCGTACTACTCGCTGCAGCCGGACTCGACGACGGAGGAATCGCCGCCGTCGTCGTCATCCTCTCCCTGGTTGCGGTTCCGGTGGCCGTCTGGCTCTACGTGCGGTACGCCTTGTCCGGCCCCACTCTGATGCTCGAGTCGACGTCGCGGTCGGCTGCCGGCCCCTCTCGGCCGATCGGGGTGTTCGGTGCACTGCGACGATCGGCTGAGCTGGTCCGGGGCTCCTGGTGGCGACTGTTCGGAATTCTGCTGCTCATCCTGCTGATCGCCGGGATCATCTCGCAGGTCATCAGCGTGCCCTTCGCGTTGCCGGCGTTCTTCCTTGACCAGTCGCCCTCCGACAACCAGTTCCTGATCACCCTCGTCATATCTGCCCTCGGCGGCATCGTCGCGGCCACGATCACGGCGCCGTTCACGGCCGCAGCCACGGCACTGCTCTACGTCGACCGAAGGATCCGCCGCGAAGGTCTCGACATCGAGCTGGCGCGGGCCGCAGGGCTCAGCATTCCGGGCCGCACCGATGTCGTTCCACCCGCTTCTTCCGAGCCCGGAGCTCCGTGAGCCTTGCCCTGATCGCCGTGGGCTCGGCTGTGCCGACCCGATTGCGGGCTGATGTCCCGGTGGAGCTCGGCCGGGACGAGGCGCGCGGGCTGGCCAGTCGCGAGCTGGCCCATCCCTCCTACGACGCCGATCCGCCGCTTCTCCAGCGAATGGTTGAGTGGATCATCGACCGGATCCAGGAGCTCATCAGCGGGACAGCAGGAGCATTTGACGGAGCTGTCGGACTCGCCGTTCTAGTCGTGGTCCTGGCCCTCGTCGTCGCGGTGGTCGGGTTGCGCGTGGGCCCACTCGCCCGACGAAGTACCCGGTCAGACCCGCTGTTCCCGACCGGGCGGCGCACAGCGGCCGAATACCGTGCAGCCGCCGATGCCGCCGCCGACCGTGGGGACTGGTCCGCTGCCGTGATCGAGCGTTACCGGGCCGTCGTCGCGGGGTTCGAGGAACGCGGCCTGGTCGACCCACGGCCCGGTCGCACCGCCGACGAGGCAGCCACCGAAGCCGGTGCTGCCCTCCCGGTGCTCGCGGCCGACCTGACGGCGGCGTCCAGGCTGTTCGACGGTGTCCGGTACGGGGGCAGGGAAGCTTTAGCAGGCGACGATGCCTTCATGCGCCGGCTCGACGACGATTCGCGCGCCGCACGTCCTGGCCCCGGCGAGCCAGCCACCGGCACACTGGCTCCGGCGGTGCCGCGATGACGCCAATCAGTACCGCGGCCGATCCGCTGCTGGCCGAGCGGTGGCGTCGCGCCCGTCGCGGTGTCCTGGTCGCCGGGCTGGTCCTGGCGGCAGCGATCACGCTCGGCGTGGTCGCCAGCCAGGAGAGCCGCGGCTATCTCGACCCGGAAGGGGTTGACCCGGCCGGGGGGCGCGCCCTCGTCCGGTTACTCGAGGCGCAGGGTGTACAGGTCGACGAGGTCCGCACCGTCGATGAGGCGTTGGCGGCGGCGGGTCCACCCGGCGACACGCTACTTGTCACCATCCCGGATCGGATCCCTCCGATGAGCGCGCGGCGCCTGGTCGACGCCAGCGCGGACCTGGTGCTGGTGGCACCGGGCGACATATCGGCATTCGACAGCGCCTTGGAGGTGGTCGGCTCCGCTCAACCGGAGGAGCTCGAGCCGAAATGTGACCTGGCCGAGGCGGAGCGGGCTGGGTCCGCGCGACTGGGCGGCGTGGGGTACCACGGGCCAGCATCGGCGCAGAGTTGCTACCGCGACGGGAATCTCGCGTTCCTCGTCGTCGATAGTGCCGGCACCGAGCACGTGGTCGCACTCGGAACGGGTGACCCGCTGACCAACCGGTACCTGGACGAAGACGGCAACGCCTCGCTCGCACTCGGCCTGCTCGGCCGCAACGCCCGGCTGATCTGGTTCCGGCCGGTCATAGAACCGGCACCGGCTGGGCAGCAGGCGACGTTTTCCGAGCTACTGCCCGGCTGGGTCGCGCCGGTTATCTGGCAGCTGGCTGTGGCCGCCGTCCTGGCGGCCTGGTGGCGAGCCCGACGGCTCGGACCGGTCGTCGGCGAGCCGCTCCCGGTTGTCGTGCGGGCCGCCGAAGCCACCGAAGGTCGGGCGCGGCTCTATCGCAGAGGTCGGGCCCGCGGCCATGCGGCCGCCGAGCTACGGGACGCATCCGCTGCTCGACTGCGGTCCCGACTAGGGTTGCCGCGCGACTCGAGTTCGCAGGGCATCGCCCAGGCCGTCGCGAGCCGGTTGAACAAGGCGCCCGAAGTTGTGGACGCTGTCCTCTCCGGCCCACCGCCGTCCGACGACGCCGCCTTGGTCGAACTCGCCGACAACCTCGACCGGCTGGAGCAGGAGGTACGCACGCGATGACGTCGCCGGTCACCGACCAATCGACGGCCGACCATGCCCGCAGTGCGCTGACCGACCTTCGTCGCGAGGTCGCGAAGGCCGTCGTTGGCCAGGACTCGGTAGTGACCGGCCTGGTGATCGCCCTGCTCTGCAGGGGTCACGTCTTGCTCGAGGGCGTTCCTGGTGTGGCAAAAACACTGCTTGTGCGTGCCCTGGCAGCGGCGCTGGACGTCGAGACCAAGCGGGTGCAGTTCACGCCCGACCTGATGCCCGGAGATGTCACCGGCTCGTTGGTCTACGACGCGCGCACGGCTCAGTTCTCCTTCTCGGCCGGGCCGGTCTTCACCAACCTCCTGCTCGCCGACGAGATCAACCGGACACCTCCGAAGACCCAGGCGGCATTGCTCGAAGCGATGGAGGAGCGCCAGGTCTCCGTGGACGGGGTACCCCGGCCGTTGCCGGAACCGTTCGTCGTCGCCGCAACGCAGAACCCGATCGAGTACGAGGGCACCTACCCGTTGCCAGAGGCGCAGCTCGACCGGTTCCTGCTCAAACTGACGGTTCCCGTACCCAATCGCGACGACGAGATCGCTGTCTTGCAGCGGCATGCGGACGGCTTCGACCCGCGCGATCTCGCGGCCGCGGGCGTGTCCCGCGTCGCCGGCCCGGCGGATCTCGCCGCCGGGCGGACCGCTGTGCTCGGCGTGCGGACCGGCGGTGACGTGCTCGGATATGTCGTGGACGTGTGTCGCGCCACGCGTTCGTCGCCGTCGCTGCAACTAGGGGTGTCGCCTCGCGGCGCGACCATGTTGCTCGCCACGAGCAGGGCCTGGGCCTGGCTGTCCGGGCGCGATTTCGTGACCCCGGACGACGTCAAGGCATTGGCTCGGCCCACCCTGCGGCACCGGGTGATCCTGCGGCCCGAGGCCGAACTCGAGGGCGTTACCGCCGACTCGGTGCTCGACACCGTGCTCGCTACCGTGCCCGTCCCGCGATGATGCCAGTCGAACTCGAGACAGGTACGGGAGTCCCACCGGCTGACCTGTCTCGAGATCCATTGGTGGTGTTGCAATGGTGCTGACGGGCCGCGCCGCGCTGCTCGCGGCGCTGGGCGCCGTGATCGTCGGCCTCGCGGTGCCGTCGATGGCTGGCGTGCTGGTTGTCAGCGGCGTCGTGCTGATGCTGTGCGTGGTCGACGCGGTGCTCGCCGGCCCGGTACGTCCGCTCCGGCTGTACCGGACCGGCGACCGCACCGTTCGGCTCGGCCAGCCCGCGCAGGTGACCCTGCACGTGCGCAACGATCGGCGCCGGGTTCGCGGCCGGTTGCGCGACGCCTGGCAACCGTCGGCCGGAGCGTCGGGCGAGCGGGTATCAATCGACGTGCCGACTGGCGAACGCCGAACCGTTGCCGTCACTCTCCGGCCGACCCGACGTGGCGACCGGCCGGCTGACCGAGTCACCGTGCGTAGTTTCGGGGCGCTGGGGCTGGCCGGCCGACAAGGAACACACATCGTTCCGTGGACGCTGCGCGTGCTTCCGCCGTTCCACTCCCGCCGACACCTACCGTCCCGACTTGCTCAGCTGCGCGAGTTGGACGGCCGATCGGCCGTGCGCATCCGGGGTGCCGGCACCGAGTTCGACTCTTTGCGCGAGTACGTCGTCGGCGACGACACCCGCTCGATCGACTGGCGGGCGACGGCTCGCGGCGGTGGCGTCGTCGTCCGGACGTGGCGACCCGAGCGGGATCGGCACGTGCTACTCGTCCTAGACACCGGTCGGACGTCGGCCGGCCGGGTCGGCGATGCGCCCAGGCTGGATGCGGCCATGGACGCAGCGCTGTTGCTGGCGGCACTGGCTACCCGCGCCGGTGACCGGGTCGACCTGCTCGCGTTCGACCGGCGCACTCGGGCCCTGGTCGAACGGCCGTCGCCTACCGAGACTCTGCCCCGGCTCGTCGACGCCATGGCGAACCTGGAGCCCGAGTTGCTCGAGACCGACTACCGCGCGCTCGCAGTGGAGGTATTACGCCGGGCGGGACGACACTCGTTCGTCGTGTTGTTCACCGGGCTCGACGCGGGTCCGGTCGAGGACGGGCTGTTGCCAGTGCTCGGGCACCTCACGCATCGGCACGCGGTGCTCGTCGCCGCCGTCGCCGATCCGCGGTTGGCCGAAATGGCCCAGTCGCGCGGCGACACGGCCGCCGTTTACGGCGCAGCGGCCGCCGAGCGTGACCGGGCCGGGCGGGTCCGGGTATCCCGCCTGCTGGAGCGCCATGACGCCCACGTCGTCGACGCGTTGCCGGAGGACCTTCCGCCCGCGGTCGCCGACGCGTACCTAGCACTGAAGGCCGCCGGGCGCCTTTGAGGCCCTAGGTGGATACCACCATTGCCGTCACGCGGCGGCACGAAGAGGTCAAGTCCTGTGGAATCCCACCACGAGCGGCCTGAGAGCAACGCCGTCCCCTTCGCGGCTCTCCGAGATCGAACTCCGGCGATCCGTCACGCAGCGACCGGCAGGGCATCGCCACGGTCGGTGACAGCGACGTCGCCGGTCTCGCCTGCTTGCGCGGCCCATCGGCCGTAGGTCCAGATGTAGGCCAGCAACGCCGCCTCGGCGGACACGCCGATGGCGATCCGCGCCCACGTGGGCAGCCCCGACGGCGTGACGAACGCCTCGATGACGCCGGACACGAGCAGCACGCCAGTCAGGCCGATCGCGATTCCGACCGCAGCCCGGCCCTGCTCGGCGAGCGCGTCTGCCCGCGACCGCGGGCCGGGATCGATCACCGTCCAGCCAAGTCGCAGCCCCGTTCCCGCAGCGATGAATACGGCCGTGAGCTCGAGCAGCCCGTGTGGGGTGATCAGACCGAAGAAGATGTCCAGTCGACCATGGGCGGCCATCAACCCGGCAGCCACGGCGACGTTGACCGCGTTGGTCATCAGGATGTACAACACCGGCAGCCCCAGAAACACCCCGAGGACAAGTGTTCCGGCGGCCACCCAGGCGTTGTTGGTCCACACCTGGGCGGCAAACGAAGCAGCGGGATTGGCCGAGTAATAGTCCTCGAAGTCCCGCTCGACCAGGCGACGGATCTCCTCGGGCGCGGCGATGCTCGCCTGCACATCCGGCGTCGCGGCGACCCACCACGCGATCAGCGTGGACACCGCGACGAATACCAAAGCGGTCGGGACCCACCAGTGCCGAGACCGGTAAACAGCAGCCGGGAACCGCTGGGTCACGAATGTGAGCACATCTCCCCAGCCCGGGTCGGGTGATCCCGAGATCGCAGTGCGAGCTCGGCCTACTAATGCCGACAGCTTCGCGAGTAGCGCAGGGTCCGGCGCAGCAGACCGCACCACAGACAGGTGCGTCGACGCCCGCCGGTACAAGGCGACGAGCTCATCGGCCTCTGGGCCGGAAAGCTTGCCCCGAGGGCGGGCCAAGGTGTCCAGACGGTCCCATTCGGCCCGGTGGGCGGCCACAAAGGCGTCCACGTCCACGGCTGGCAGACTAGCCACGGTGAGCGACCTGGTGACCGGCGAGGCCGTGCCGCTGGAGATGCGACTGGCCAAGCTGCCGTCGCGGGCGCTCGCGATCTTGATGGACTGGGCGTTGCTCGCGGTTATCGGCATTCCGCTCGCAATCGCGCTCGGATCCGCCATGTCCTCGGTGGATCCTGCGTTGCAGGCGACTATCGCGCTGCTCGGGTTCATCGGACTGTTCCTCGGCGTTCCGGTCCTGATCGAGACCTTCACCCGGGGACGGTCGGTAGGCAAGCTTGCCCTCGGCCTGCGCGTCGTCCGCGACGACGGTGGCCCAGTTCGCTTCCGGCACGCCCTCACCCGCGGACTCGCCGGCGTGTTCGTGGACTTCTTGTTGACGTTTGGCGTCGGGGCGATCATCTGCTCATTGCTCAACGAGCGAGGTAAGCGGGTCGGCGACATCATGGCGGGAACAGTCGTCGTCCGGGAGCGGGCGCCCGCCCGTTCCGCACCCATGCCGGAAGTTCCACCGCACCTGGCCACATGGGCAAGGGGTCTCGAACTCTCCCGACTCCCCATCGACGTGGGTTTGGCCGTCCGCAGCTACCTCAGCCGCTACCCACAGCTCGCTCCTGCTGTGCGCGACCAGATGGGCACACAACTGGCAGCCGAAGTCGCGCAGGTGGTCACTCCCGCCCCGCCGCCCGGAACGCCGGCATGGGCCTACCTCGCCGCGGTGCTCGGAGAACGTGGTCGACGCGATTCCGAGCGATTCGCCGCAGCGATCGCGACGCGGCCGGCTCAGAACGGCGAGCCAGAGATACCGGCCACTCCGGATCGCGAACCACCGGCCGCTGCCACTCCTGCACGCGAACAACCTGGCCCACCCGGCGGGTTCACACCCCCGACCTGAAGGCAGTCCTCGCTGCCGTCATGTTCTCCGATCCTCGCTGAATAACTCCGCGCCTAAACAGACAAATCGACCTTCGAAACGCGGAAATATTCAGCGAGGACGCGATGGCGCACGCGCAGACGGCCGCTGCTATTGTTCGCGAGCCCTGGCCCGGCGTTTCCCCTCGTGCATCGCCTGCACCCGCGCGATCGGTATGGCGCGCCCCTCGTCGACGAGGTCCGCCGGCAGCAGTTGTGGCTCGGGCATTGCGTCCTGCCACGGGTCGCCGTCGGCGAGCAACGAGGATGCGGTGCGGATGGTGAAGTCAGCCGGAACCACCTGGTCGAGCTGATCCCAGGCAACCGGGAAGGAGACGGGGGCACCGGGGCGGACTCGCGGACTGTAGGCCGCGACTACGGTCGCGCCGCCGGACCGAGTGGAGTCGATGAACACCTTTCCGTGCCGGTCCTCCACGATGTACGCCGTCGTCGCGACGTCTGGGTCGAGCCGTTCTGCCCGAGCGGCGAGCGCCCTTGTTGCGGCGGCCGCATCCTCGATCGTCACCCGGATGTCGAGGGGGACGTAGATGTGCAGGCCCTTTGCTCCGCTGGTTTTGGCCGCGCCGGCCAACCCTGCATCTGTCAGTGCCTGCTGCACCAGCCGGGCCACGCGGACGACGTCCGGGAAGGTATCACCAGCCGGTGGATCCAGGTCGAGAATCAGGTGGGTGATGTGACCGGTGGCGCCGCGGACCATGGTCGGGTGGTACTCAACGGCGCGCTGGTTAGCGAACCACAGCAGCGTCCGACGGTCCTCGCAGAGGGCGTAAGTCACCTCGCGCCGAGACGCCTCGGCCCACACGGTCGTCGTCCGGACCCAATCCGGTGTGTACTTGGGCACGTTCTTCTGCATGAACGGCGGCTGCCTAGGTCGCACCCGGATCACCGACAGCGGACGGTCCCGCAGCCCTGGCAGGATGCGGTCCCGGACAGCGTCCAGGTAATCGACCAGGTGCCGCTTGGTCGCGTTCGCTCCATCGAACAAAGGCTGGTCGAGGTTGGTCAGCTCCACCCCAGCACGCGATTCCACCGCGCGCTCGCGGCTCACAGCGTTCCTTTCGCGCGTCGAATTGTGCGCTCGCTCTCTCAGTACCGATAGTGCGGGCTCTTGAACGGCCCCTGGGCGGGGACACCCAGGTACTCCGCCTGGACCGGGGTCAACTCGGTCAGCTGGACACCCAGGGCGGGCAGATGCAGCCGCGCCACCTTCTCGTCGAGCTCCTTGGACAACGTGTAGACGCCCACCGGGTAGTCGGCCGCCTTCGTGAACAGCTCGATCTGCGCGAGAACCTGGTTGGTGAATGAGTTCGACATCACGAAGCTCGGGTGGCCGGTTGCGTTGCCGAGGTTGAGCAGCCGTCCCTCGGACAGGACGATCACGCTGTGCCCGTCGGGGAACGTCCACTCGTGGACCTGCGGCTTGACCTCGACTCGGCGAATCCCTGGGACGGCCGCCAGGCCGGCCATGTCGATCTCGTCATCGAAGTGGCCGATGTTGCCGACGATGGCCTGATGCTTCATCCGGCCCATCTGCTCGGCGGCAACGACGTCGCGGCACCCGGTGGCGGTGATGACGATGTCCGCACGGTCGATCACGACGTCAAGCGTGGTGACCTCGTAGCCGTCCATGGCGGCTTGCAGCGCGCAGATCGGGTCGATCTCGGTGACGACTACCCGAGCGCCTTGGCCGCGTAGTGACTCGGCGCACCCCTTGCCGACGTCGCCGTAACCACACACGACGGCGACCTTGCCGCCGATGAGGACGTCGGTGGCCCGGTTGATGCCGTCGATGAGGGAGTGCCGGCACCCGTACTTGTTGTCGAACTTGGACTTGGTAACCGAGTCGTTGACGTTGATCGCCGGGAACAGCAGAGCACCGTCGCGCTGCATTTCGTAGAGGCGATGCACACCAGTGGTGGTCTCCTCCGTGACGCCCTTGATCTGTTCGGCCACCGACGTCCAGCGTCGGGCGTCGGACGTGATGGACGCGCGCAGCGTCTCCAGTACAACCCGCCACTCCACAGAGTCACCGCGTGCCGGCTCGGGAACGGCGCCGGCCTTCTCGTACTCGACGCCCCGGTGCACGAGTAGCGTGGCGTCCCCGCCGTCGTCGAGCAGCATGTTGGGGCCGTCGCCGTCAGGCCACAGCAGCGCTTGCTCCGTGCACCACCAGTACTCCTCGAGCGTCTCGCCCTTCCAGGCGAAGACCGGGATGCCTCGCGGGTCGTCCGGCGTGCCCGTCTGCCCGACGGCCACCGCCGCAGCGGCGTGATCCTGGGTCGAGAAGATGTTGCACGATGCCCAGCGCACCCGCGCACCGAGCTCGACCAGCGTTTCGATCAGGACAGCTGTCTGCACCGTCATGTGCAGCGACCCGGTGATCCTCGCGCCGGCAAGCGGCTGGACGGCGCCGTACTCGGCGCGCATGGCCATCAGGCCCGGCATTTCGTGCTCGGCGAGCGTGATCTCCCTGCGCCCGAAGTCGGCCAACGAAAGATCCGCGACCTTGAACTCCATTGCTCCAACTCCTCCACGATGGACGGGACGGGTGCGTAAGAACACAAGAACGGCACCGAAGAGGTTGCCGGTGAGCACCCAAGGGCCGATCGCGTTCCGACGCCCCCGGCACGGCCCATCTGGACCCGCGGCATCACCTGCGCCGGGTGTACCGAAGCAGTCTACGGGGTCGGTGGAGCCGCAGAAACGGCCCGGTCGACGTCGGGCTCCAAATAGATGACGGTGGCCTCGGGCACGACTGCGCGCACCCGTTCCTCGGCGGCGTCGATCGCCGCCGCGATCTCCGCGCCGCTCTGGGTCGGCCCAACGCTGATCTTGGCCGTGACGAGCAGCTCCTCCGGGCCGACATAGAGCGTGCGCAGGTGGATGACCCTTCCGGAGCCCTCGGCCGCGAGGGCCATGCCGATCTTCTTGACGACGCCCTCGGAGGCTCCTTCGCCGATGAGCAGGCTGGACATCTCCATGGCCAGGATCGCGGCGATGATCACCAACAGGATCCCGATTCCGGCAGTCCCGGCGACGTCCCAGTACCCGTTGCCGGTGATCAACGTCATCCCGACGCCGATCAGCGCCAAGACCAGCCCGAGCAGCGCAGCGACGTCCTCGAGCAGGATGACCGGCAGCTCGGGTGCCTTGGCGCGCCGGACGAAGCTGACCCACGACTTGCCGCCGCGGATCTTGTTGGACTCAATGACAGCAGTCCGCAAGGAGAAGCTCTCCATCACGATGGCCACTCCCAATACAACCAGCGGGACCCACCACCATCCGCTCTCCAACAGCTCGTTGGGGTGACCCGCGTGCACCTCTTCGTACTTGTGGAAGGCCTCGTAGAGCGCAAACAGACCGCCGACGGCAAAAAGCACGATGGACACGACGAAGGCGTAGACGTACCGCACCCGCCCGTAGCCGAATGGGTGGGTTTCCGTGGCCTCTCTGGTCGCATGCCGCCCTCCGATCAGCAGCAGGACCTGGTTGCCGGCGTCGGCGACGGAGTGGACGGCCTCCGCGAGCATGGACGACGCCTGCGTCAAAAAGAAGGCGATGAACTTCGTGATCGCGATGCCGGCGTTTGCGAGCAGGGCCGCGATGACTGCCTTCGTCCCACCACTGGCCGCCATGATGGCTACCTTTCGCTCGCAGTGCGGGCGATGGTCATCTTGCCTTATCGAGTGGCAGCAGCGCCGTCGTGGCGACAAACGCGACGCCGCCGCCCGTCAGCGCCAGCTCACCGCGATCGGCCGGGACGAAGGCCGAGCAGCCGCGATCGAGTGTCGCCGACCGCCCGTCGACAGTGAGCACGGCCCGGCCCTCGGTAACGAGCACGATTCCCGATCCAACCCAAGTAACCGGTTCGCGGCCGAGTCGAATCCGGTGCAGGCGAACGTCGGTAACTCCGGCGAGTTCGAACACATCCTCGCCGCCCATCGTCGTCGGCGTCAGCCGGGGGTCCATGCCCGGCGCATACCGCAGAACGGCCAGCAGCTCCGGCACATCCACCCGTTTCGACGTGAGCCCGGCGCGCAACGTGTTGTCGGAAGCGGCTTGAGCCTCCACAACGACTCCGTGCAGGTAGCTGTGCGGCGTCCCGACGGGCACCGCGCACGCCTCGCCGGCCCGCAGCCGCACGATCTGGAGCAACGGCGTCAACACGACGCCTCGGTCGCCGGGAAACAGATCGGCGATGCCGGTCAGGGTTGTGAACGGCTCGGTTCCCGACCGTTCGGTCAGAGCAGCAGCGACTGCGTCTGCCAGCCTTGTGGTGCGGTCGTCGGGAAGGGTGAGGAGCCACCGAACGGTCTCCGCCAAGCCGTCCGGCGCTCGGATCAGCTCGACCGCTTCATCGAGCCCGGGAACCCCTAAGTCGCAGAGCAGTTCCTCTGCCTCGGTCGGAATGCGAAAGCCGATCAGTGCCACGAAGTCCGTCAGTGCGATGACTAGCTCGGGCTTGTGGAAGGGGTCACGGTACGAGCGGTCAGCTGCATCGAGTGGGATCTTCGCGTCGTTCTCCGCCGCGAAGCCGGCCTCGGCCAGCTCCTTGGTGGGATGAGCCTGAATCGACAGCGGTCGCTCCACGGCCAACACCTTCAGCAGGTAGGGCAGCCGAGGCCCGAAAGCCTCGACGGCATCCGTACCGAGCATGCTCATCGGGTCGCCCTGAACGAGTTCGCCCAGCCCGATCGAGCCTTCCGCCGTGTGGGCGAGCGACGGCGAGCCCTCGTGCGCACCGAGCCACAACTCCGCCTGTGGCTCGCCGGTCGGTGGCACACCGAGCAGATCTGGGATTGCGCTCGGCGACCCCCACGGGTAGTAGCAAATCGGATTGTCGAGCATGTACACCACGTCTTCGGAACCTGGGCTCGCCACGTCAGCCTGCGGGACGGCCGAGACCGAGCGCCAGGTAGGCAGCAGCGAATCGGCCGGTCGCGATCAGCGCGGCAAACCGACCCACGTCCGGTCCATCGACGGCGCGGACCTCGTGCACTCGTACCGCCGAGCGCTCGGCTGCGCCGAGAACCCGCTCGCGGCCGAGCCGGACTGCCGGCGAGTCGGCGCCGTCGTTCAGCACCAGCAGCGAGGGTCGCGACACCGGAACGCCTTCTTCGAACGGGTCGGCGAAGACGTCGGCCTCTGGGGCGCTCTCGAGCAGCGGCACGAGCTGCACGTCGGCCCCGGCGATCGCCGGGCGCCCGCACGCAGCACGTAACGCCTCGGCGACCCGCCGGGCCGCGCGCGCTGCCAGCACCGAACCTCCCCACACCACCGGCACGTCGTCAGCCAGGGCCAAGGCGATCTCCTTCGCCGGATTCAGGTCCACTGGGTTGGCGGCGGCGCACCGCTCGGCGACCTCGTCCAGTGCGCGGGCCACCGGTTCGGCCTCGACCTCGGGTCCGAGGCCGAGCAGGTGCAGGGCGCGCAGGACGGGCACGGCAAGTGCCGTGGCGTCGCCCGTCGTCGCCGGCAGCAACGTCGTATCCCTACTGGCGGCCGCTGCGGCGAGTGCCGAGTCCGGCGATCCCGCAACCAGCAGGGAGCACCCGCGCCGTACCGCCTCGGCGACAAGCATCAACGCGTCCTGGTCCGAACCGTCCACTGACATCATCACGACCAGGTCCAACGGCCCGGCCCACCCAGGCAGACCCGGATGCGGCCAGGCGACGAATGGCACTGGGCACACCGGCTCCAGGACAGCCCGGAACAGCCGACCGTCGGCACCGCCGGCGATCACGGCCCGCGGTCGATCCTGGGCCGTCAGCCGGGATAGCGCGGCGGCGGTCTCGTCGTCGGCGCGGCGGACCTCGGCACCCCAACTGGCGACATCACGCAGCACCGGGTCGATCGACCTGAGTGCGGAAGGGTCGTCCAGTGCCGTGTCGTCGAACACGCTTGGCCAGCCCCAGAGTCAGCTCTGGCGGGCTTCGTCGACGAGCAACACCGGGATGTCATCGCGCACGGGATACGCCAGTCCACAACCGGTGCAGACGAGCTCGTTGGCCGCGTCGTCGGCCCGCAACGACGCCCTGCACGCGGGACAGGCCAGGACCTCCAACAGGGCCGGGTCGAGGTTCATGCGCAATCTCCTCGTGCTCACGCACTCACGAGGCTGATGACCTCGTCGCGCACGCTCTCCATGGTGGGGCGATCGGTCGCCTCGGCGTTCAGCCGAATCAACGGCTCGGTGTTCGACGGCCGCAGGTTGAACCACCAGTCCGCGTGCTCGACGGTCAGGCCATCAAGGTGGTCGAGCGTGACTCCAGGCCGGTCGGCGAACGCCGCCTGAACGGCGGCCATGGTTGCTGCCTGGTCGGCAACCCTGGTGTTGATCTCGCCGGAAGCGGCGTAGCGCTCGTACGACGTGAGCAGCGAGGACAGGGTTGTACCTTTCGGCGTGTGGCCCAGCGCCGCGAGTGCGTGCAGGGCGGCCAACATGCCGGAGTCGGCCCGCCAGAAGTCGCGGAAGTAGAAGTGGCCCGAATGTTCTCCGCCGAAGATCGCATTGGTCTCGGCCATTGTCTGCTTGATGAACGAGTGCCCGACCCGGGCCCGGATCGGCATCCCGCCGTGCTCGCGGACGATCTCCGGCACGGCACGGGAAGTGATCAGGTTGTGGACGACCGACGAGCCCGGGGCCCGCTGCAGCTCGCGCACCGCGATCAGGGCCGTCAGGGTTGACGGTGCCACCGGTTCGCCGCGTTCGTCGACGACGAAGCACCGGTCGGCGTCGCCGTCGAACGCCAGCCCGATGTCGGCGTCGTGCCCGACCACGGCAGCCTGCAGGTCGCGCAGGTTCTCCGGCTCGATCGGGTTGGCCTCGTGGTTGGGAAACGAGCCGTCGAGCTCGAAATAGAGCGGGATAACACGCATTCCCGGCACGTCCAGCACCGCGGGGACCGTGTGGCCGGCCATACCGTTGGCTGCGTCGACGGCCACCGTCAGCGGACGTATGGCGGACAGATCGACCAAGCCGCGCAAGTACTCGGCATACTCGGCGAGGACGTCGCGGTGCTCCTCCGAGCCGCGTGCCTGCGAACGTTCGAACGCGTCCGTCTCCGCCAGTTCGCGGATCCGGCCCAGGCCAGTGTCCTGACCGACGGGCGCAGCGCCTGCCCGGCACAGCTTGATGCCGTTGTACTGGGCGGGGTTATGACTCGCCGTGAACATTGCTCCCGGAAGATTCAGCCAGCCACTGGCGAAGTAGAGCTGGTCGGTCGAGGCGAGCCCGATGTGCACCACGTTGGCACCCCGTGCCGTCACTCCGTCGGCAAAGGCCCCAACGAGCGGTTGCGATGACGGGCGCATGTCGTGGCCGACCACCACGGAACCCGGGCCGTCGAGCACGTCGAGTACGTCGACGACGGCGCCGCCGACGGCCCGCGCGACCTCCTCATCGAGTTCGCCCGGAACCACGCCCCGGATGTCGTACGCCTTGACGATCGTCCCTAGGTCACGCATGCGCGCACATTACCGCCGTAGTTACCCGTCGGGATCGCGCAGAACCCGCAGATGACCCCGACGGCCGACCTCGTTGATCAGTGCCGGTTCGACCGGCTGTGGACGCGCCGCCTCCCGGACAGCGTCGGCGAGCGCGAGCAGGTCATCGCTGCTCGGCCGAAGACTGGCCGGATCCGGCGCTATCCGGACGACTTCCCATCCCCGCGGCGCGACCAACCGCCCCGAATGTTCGGCACAAAGGTCGTAGCAATGCGGCTCGGCATAGGTCGCGAGCGGACCGAGGACGGCAGTGGAGTCCGCATACACATAGGTCAACGTCGACATCGCCGGACGGCCACACGCAGCCCGGGAACAACGACGCGAAGGGCTCACGGGGCGAACGTTAGCGCGACTCAGTGCGCCGGCCGCATCGGCGCGCCAGGAGTATGCGCGGACCGCGTCGGTACGAGGCGTCGGACGATTTCGACGGTCGCACTCGGACCCTCGCTCAGGCTCCTCGTTGCTCCATTACGCTGCCGGTGTGCGCCGACAGACCATCCGCCGCGCGGCAGCCGCGGTCCCGGCTACCCGGCGTGACCGGCACGGTCGTGGCGTCCGCGGGCCACTGGCGCCGACGGGCTCTCCACTGGCGCGCAGCCGGTCCGAGCAGTTCGACCAGCTGGTCGTGGACGTCGTGGAACGCCTGAACCGACGCTGGCGCGATCGGCTCGCGACGGTGGAGTTCGCGGTCGAGGACGTGCCGTCGATGGACGATTGGACCCGCGACTGGGTTCCGCTCGCTCGCACCTTCGCCGCCATCGGCGCGTTGCCGACTCGGGTCGTCGTCTATCGCCGGCCGGTCGAGACGCGTGCGACCGCGGGCCGTCAGCAGCAGCAGCTCGTGGGTGATACCGTCGCAGAGCAAGTGGCTGAGCTGCTGGGCGTCGAACCGGACGAGGTGGACCCGGCCTACGGCTCCGCTCGCGACGACTGACCGGGTGCCGCGAATCCGGTCTGCGTGGCCCTCCGTATCGGGGCGCGACCGGCCAAGCCGCACGAGGTGACGTCACCAGCGGATGGGACCAGCCGGGGCGAGTCCGGTCGGCAGCTCCCCCGCCACCTCCGGAACCTGAACGGTCACGACCGGCGCCTCCAGCGGCAGCAGATCCAGCAGCGCGCCGTCGTCGTCGGCTCCGACGATCTCGCGTGTGACGGCGACGGTGCCCGGATCCGCGGGCTCGACGATGACCGTCGTCCACCGATTCTTCGGCACCGGCTTGACCTCGACCTCCACCGTGCTTCCGCCCGGTACGTCCACGGTCTGTTCTTCGGCGACCGATCCGTCTGCTTTCAGGGTGCGTACGAACGCCCTAGCCGACAGGTCCCCGAGCGCGGTGACAAGGAGCCGTGTCTTCAGCTCGTCCTGGCTGGGGCCGAGCAGCGCGGGCGCAATGCCATCCAACGCTGCGGTTGCGGCGGTGTACGCGAGGTCTGGGGCCGCGTCGCTAGGGGCGTCGACAACCCGAACCGATGCAGTTACCGGCACGTCGCTCTCGATCTCGACCGCGACCGCGGCCTTGGCGGCCGCCTCGCCGATGGGGACCTCTGCCACCGTGCCAGCCGGAACGGTCACCACATCCTGGCCGACCGGGCTGAAGGGTCCATCGGGACCGAAAAGCCGCAACGACACGATGGCGTCGGTGTCTCCCGGTGCGAGGATTCGAAGTGTGCGCTGACCATGTCTCGGGACGCCTGGTACGACGATTTCAGTTGCCGGCTCTACCGCCGCGGGAATGAATGTGACTCCGTGTGGATCGAGTTTGTCGTTCTCCCGGACCTCCAGCGCCGCGGCGATCCGACCCTGCGAGGCCGAGACCCGAACGCCGATCCGCTCAGCCGTCGGGTCCAGGGCATCCAAAAGCAGCAGGTGCTGACCGCGGGCCGGTATCGCGATGTCCTCGGTTGCCGAGGCATCGACCGGGCCGGATTCGTCCCACACCGACACGTCGACCACAGCCGGCACCCCGTTGGGGTTGGACAACACCAACCGGCCCCGCCGACCCACCTCGCCGGACCCGCCCACGAACCAGAACTCCCGAGCCGGTGCGGCACAACGGCCCGAGACCAGGCCGCGAAAGTCCGGCCCGCTCGCATGCATCAACTGCTCCGCAGCAAGGCCCGGGGCCAACGGTCCAACCGCACGCACCGCATATCCATGCGGGTCCTCGGACCTGATCTCCTGCACGGTCAGCGCGCCCGCCACAGTCGCCGAAAGGACGGACTTGGCCTCTTCCTGATCGAGCAAAGCTTGAGCGGTGACCGGTTCCGGCTCCGTGTCCACTACGTCGCTGGCAAATCCGCTACCCAACGGCAGCACGCCGACGTACGACTTTGCTCGCGCCTCACCACCGACGAACGGGCACACAACAGTGGCGCGGACGATCGGCTCCTGCTGTCCGGGGCGGTCGCGGACGACGGACTCCGGCGGGCCGACAAAGGCAGCGACCCCGAGGACCGCTGCGACCCCCGCCGGGATCCAGAGCGCCGCCAGCGCGGATCGGCTCATCCGTCGTTCCCATTGCGCTGACGCCGTCCCTTGGCGCGCCGCCCCGCCTGGTGTTCGCCACCTCGGCCCGACCGCCCCGAATCGCCGCGTACGGCCGCGCGGCGGCCGACGTAGTCTGCGCGCTCGTCGCCCGGCTCGGCTGCCCGCCGACGGCCGGGCCGGGCCGGATCGACCACGCTCGACCCGGCGGTCACGAGCTCGCCAGTCGGGGCCGACACCAGGACCGGCACCGACCGTGGCTCGAAATCGTCGGAATCCACGTCCGAGGCGTCGTCAACAGCCCCACGTTCGCGACGCATCCCGGGCAGGGCAAGGACGACGGCAACCAACACGGCGACCAGCTGCGCCGTCAGCCAGGCCGACCGTTGTGGACCCCGATGGCTGATCTCCACCTTCCCTGCGCTGGCAGGCAGCGTGAACGCTTGCGACCAGTCATCGAACGTCGCGGCCTCGAGCGGCTCGCCGGCCAGCGTCGCCCGCCAGCCCGGATCGGCGCGCTCAGCCAGCACCAGCTGGCGGTCGGCGGGGTCGGCGGGGATCATCCCCGTCGCAACGACTTCGCCGCTCGGCACGACCACCGGACCGTCGTCACCCCCGAGTACGCGCACCCGGCCGATCTCACCAGCCACCTGCCACATCACGGCGTCTTCCGGTGCACTTGCCCTGGTCAGGCCTGGAACGGTGTCGAGGACGTCGATGAGACCAGGATCCGCGGGCGCGGGAAGGTAGACATAACGAGCAGCGAACGGCGCGAGGGCAGCCGCATCGGCGCCGCCCCGGTCGGACACCAGATCACCGACCACTTGGTCCAAGGCCGCGTACTCCTCGGGCGGCGGTCCAGTCTCCGCGTCCCCCAGCCGCGGACCGGATCTGCGCAGCAGCGCGTAGGTCACGCGGCCGTCGTCGCCGCGACTCAGCACGAGCGTTCGCACCCGTTCCGGGCGGGCCGCTTCTTCGGCGACGTAGGCCGGCAGCACAGCAGCGTCTCGCCGACTCAGCGGGTCGTCGGCTCCCCTGAACAGCCACCAGCCAGCAGCCGCCACGGAACATGCGACAGCAACCGTGACGACCACGACCGCCAGTGGCTGCCGCCAGCCGAAGCTCACACCGGACAGCCGCTCCCGAAGCCGCTCCGCACCTACGGCACCGGCGACGAGCAGTCCGCCGCCGACCAACGCTGCTGGGTAGCCGGGCCAGCCGGAAACCGGCACCTCGAGAGTTGGACCGGTCACCGGCAGGCGAGATACGACCACCCCGAGGACGAGCGCCGTACCGGCAACCGCCCAACCGGCGAGTATCGGCACCCGTCGATCCGTGCGGAACAGAGCGCCCCAAGCGGCAAGCACAATGCCGACGCCGAGCAGGACCGGCCCAGCCCCAGGCCCGCCGGGGTGTTGCAGGAGGATCGCCCACGGCGGCAGGGCAGCGTCGGATAGGTCGGGCCCCGGTGTACCTGCCTCGGTCACCAGCAGGACCGGATCACGGAGCACCTGCCCTGTCCAGGGCATCAGCACGACCGGCGCGACCGACAGCGCCGCCAGCATGCGCAGCACGGACCCGCGGTCGCGATACCCGGTCGCGATCCCAACGCCGGCCAACAGCAACGCCACCATCCACGCCAACGGCACAAACGCCGCCGTCACCGCCAGCAGCAATCCGGCACTCCACGCCGCCCGGAACGGACCGTGCTGGCCTGGTCGGCCCAGGGTCCGCGCGGCGGCCAGCGCCACCAGTGGCGTCAGGACGATCGCCACTGCCGTGCCGAGCCGACCGGCGGCGATCGCGCCCGTCGTCGCCGGGAGCAGTGCGTATGTCCCGGCCGCCCAGACACGGATCCAGCGGGACGAGACCAGGCGACGGACGAGCAGGTAGGCCGTGAGCCCAGCCAGCGGCACGGATCCGATCAGCAGCACGTCGACGACGACGGACGGGCTACGAAGTACGGTGCCGAGCGCTGCGACCGCAGCGAGATAGGGCGGAGCCGCCGTCGGGCTGCCCAACCCGACACCGTGCCAGGACTCTGTGTAGGTCGCCCACAGCTCGGGCGGGTTGTCGGGAGCGGGCAGCAACGCGCCGCCGGTAAGACGGCCGGCTCCGATCAGATCGCGGGAGGCGGCCAGCGCCAAAATGACCAGTCCGGCCAGCAACAAAACCGCGGGTCGCAGTAGCGCTCTGAGCACGACAGGGTCGTGGTCGACCGGTTCCTCGTCGTCTGCCGATGCCGCCCGTCTGCGCTCGGGTAGGTCGTAGCCACTGCCGGTGCCGGTCACCAGCGCCAGCACCGTATCGCCGGCGTTGCGCAGCTGTTGGGTCGGCGACGGGAAGAACCGGCGCAGCGCCGACTGCTCGACGCTTCGGGTCCTGGCCCGGCGTCGGCGGGCCAGGAATACCCGGTCCGGGCGCGCCAGCACGCCCAGCACGGCAAGCAACTCCTCGCCTGCCAGGGCTGGCTGCTTGCCGAACAGGAAGCCCAGCGCCCTGAACAGTCCGCCGAGCAGGATGCGCAGGTACACGAAGGGCACGTGGCTCGCCGGGGCGTTGGCGAGCAGGACGTACAGCGCATTGCGGCGGTCGACCAGATGAGCGCGGTCACGCGTCGCGCCGAGCCGTCGCTGGCCGTGCGCGGCGGCCTCCGCGTGCTGGACGATCGCGTCAGGGTGCACGACGACCGGGTACCCGGCCAGGTTGGCTCGCCAGCCGAAGTCGAGATCGTCGCGGAAGATCGGTAGCCGGGGATCGAACCCACCGAGCTCGTCCCAGACGTCGCGACGAACCAGCATCCCCGCACTCCCGACGGCCAGGACGTCCCTGGTGGCGTCGTGCTGGCCCTGGTCGTACTCCCGCTTCTCCAGGCCGGTCTGCCGACGCCCACCCCCCGTCATGGAGAGCCCAACCTCGAGCAGCTGTCGTCCGTCCCGCCAACTGCGGACCTTGGGGCCGATAACTCCAACGTCCGGCCGACGCACGGCGTACTCGAGCAGGCGACGCAGCGCGTCAGGCGCAGGGGCACAGTCGTCGTGGAGCAACCAGATCCACTCGACCTGCTGATGCCAGGTCGGTTCCGCGGGTGCGCGGTCCCGGGCGGCGACGAGGCCGGCTTGGACCGCCGCGCCGAACCCCGTTGACGCGGGCAGATACACGACGGAGTGCGCGCCCAGTGCCTCAGCGAGCAGCCGTGCCGTACTGTCCATGCTTCCCGTGTCGACCGCAATCAGGCGGTCGGGTGGCCGATCGGACGCCGCGAGCGCATCGAGGGCCCGAGGCAGCCAACGCTCGCCATCATGTGCGACCAACACGGCCGTGACGTCATGGCCCAGTAGTGCCGATGGATCGACCGGCTCGGGTTGCATGGGCTCGACGAACGCGTCGAGCGCCGCGTCTGCTCCGATGCCGGGATCGTCGTAGACGCTCGGCGCGCCGGCACGCAGATCTGGCGGGGAGATCGGGTCGGTCGGCATGCCTCGTCGGTGGTCCAGCGCTCGGGTGCCGGCGTGCAGAAGCCCCACGCGCCGGGCTGCCCTACCTTACGCGGACCTGCGCGGCTGAAGCCGCCCGCATCGCTACTCAGGGTTCCTGGGCGGGCCCCTCATACAGGCTCGCCCACGATTGCGGAGGTCAGCCGGCCCGCTTCTTCAGCTTGCGCCGCTCACGCTCGGACAGCCCGCCCCAAATGCCGAACCGCTCGTCGTGCATCAGCGCGTACTCCAGGCACTCCGCCCGCACTTCGCAGCTCAGGCACACCTTCTTCGCTTCCCGAGTAGAGCCGCCCTTCTCCGGGAAGAACGCCTCGGGATCGGTCTGCGCACACAGGGCGCGCTCCTGCCAACTCATTTCCTCGGCGTCGCCGGTGAGCAGGCTCTCCCACTCGCCCATGGCTCGCCTCCCTCGACCCTCGTCCGTCGTGGCATCCCGCCAAGACGACGACACACCGCACGACACGGATGAAATTACATGCCTGCAATACGGTTCCGTCAAGCCCAAACGTGCTATGAGTGCAGAACTGGCCCGCCGCAGCGGTCCGACCGTCGTAGCGTCCTCGAGATCACCGGAAAAGGGGCGGTGTAGCGTCGCGCAGCGTGCGACGAATCACCGCACTGGCCGGCGGAATCGGCGGCGCGCGATTCCTGCGCGGATTACGGCGCGCCGCCCCCGACGCCGAGGTGACGGTCATCGGGAACACCGCCGACGACATCACCTTGCATGGCCTGCACGTGAGCCCCGATCTGGACACGGTCATGTACACCCTCGGCGGTGGCATCGACGAGGGCCGGGGCTGGGGGCGCGCAGAGGAGACCTACTCGGCGATGGCGGAGCTCGCCGCTTATGGTGCCGAACCCGGGTGGTTCACCCTGGGCGACAAGGATCTCGCCACGCATGTCGTCCGCACCCAGATGCTTACCGCCGGCTACCCGCTCTCCGCTGTCACGGAGGCGCTGTGTGACCGCTGGCGACCGGGCGTTCGGCTGCTACCTATGACGGACGACCGGGTCGAGACGCACATCGTCATAGCAGATCCGCAGCCGCGAGCGATCCACTTCCAGGAGTGGTGGGTGCGGCTGCATGCCGCTGTTCCGGCTGAACGCATCGTGCTCGTCGGCGCTGATATGGCCAAGCCCGCCCCTGGCGTTCTCGATGCGATAGCGGCGGCCGATGTCGTGCTTCTGCCGCCGTCCAATCCGGTTGTGAGCATTGGCCCGATACTCGCCGTCGCCGGCGTTCGTGACGCGCTGATATCCACACCGACGCCGGTCGTCGGCCTGTCGCCGATCGTCGGCGGCGCGCCGGTACGCGGCATGGCAGACGCGTGCCTGACCGCCATCGGCGTAGAAACCTCGGCCGCCGCGGTCGCCGGACTGTTCACTGACCTGCTCGACGGCTGGCTCGTCGATCTGTCCGACGTCGACGCTGTGGCGGACGTGGAGTCGTCCGGAGTCCGGTGCCGGTCGGTCCCGCTGCTCATGGGCGATGTGGCGGCGGCTGCCGCCATGGCCGGCGCTGCTCTGGACCTGGCCGAGTCGCTGCGATGACCGCGTACGAAGTGCATGCAATCGAGGGGCTTCCCGAGGTCCGAGCGGGTGATGACCTCGCGGGCCTGATCGCAACGGCGAGCGTCCGATTGAGCACCGGCGACATCGTCGTCATCAGCAGCAAGGCGGTGAGCAAGGCTGAAGGCCGCACGCTTTCCGGCGTCGACCGGGAGGCCGGAGTCGACGCGGAGACCGCCCGTGTGGTGGCGGAATGGACGACCGTGCGTGGACGAACGGTCGTCGCTGAGACCAGGCACGGATTCGTGCTAGCAGCCGCTGGCGTCGACGAATCCAACCTCGCGGCCGGCCAGATCGCGCTTCTTCCACTGAATCCCGACGGCTCCGCCCGCTCGATCCGGGCTCGACTGCGGGAAAGGCTGGGCGTTGACGTCGGGACCGTCATCGCTGACACAGCCGGCCGTCCGTGGCGCGACGGCGTCGTGGATTTCGCAGTCGGCGCGGCCGGCGTTGTGGTGCGCGATGACCTACGGGGCAGGATCGACCCCTATGGCAACAAGCTCGAGGTCACCGTTGTCGCAGTTGCCGACGAACTCGCGGCGGCGACTGAGCTGGTGCGCACGAAGCTGGCCGGGGTCCCGGCCGCGGTCGTCCGAGGATTGCCGCATTTGGTGACGCCGGACGACGGGCCGGGCGCCGCCATACTCGTCCGACCGGCCGACGAGGACCGTTTCCGCCGCGGCACCAGCGAGGCGATGCGCGATGCAGTCTTCGCGCGGCGCACTGTTCGGGAATTCACCGACGAGCCGGTCGACCATGCCATCGTGCGCCGCGCCATCGCCGCGGCCCTGACCGCACCGGCACCACACCACACCACGCCGTGGCGTTTCGTCCTGCTCGAGGAACACGGCACCCGCATCCGCCTGCTGGACGCAATGCTGGACGCGTGGGTGACCGACTTGCGATCCGACGGATTCGACGAGGCCGCGATCGCGCGGCGTACCGCCCGCGGTGACATGCTCCGCCGGGCACCGTATCTCATCGTTCCGTGCCTGGTCGCCGACGGCGCCCATCCGTATCCGGACGAGCGGCGAGCTGCGGCGGAGGCCGCCATGTTCCATCTGGCGATGGGTGCCGGAATCGAGAACCTGCTCATCGCCTTGGCCGCCGAGGATCTCGTCTCGGCCTGGGTGTCGTCCACGCTGTTCTGTGCCGACGTCGTCTGTTCCGTGCTCGATCTGCCGACGAGCTGGGAGCCGATGGGGACCGTCGCAATCGGGCACGCGGCAGCACCGCCACGCGATCGCCCGCCCCGCGACCCAGCCGACTTCATCGTGGCCCGCTGACCCGTCGGAACCCGCGGGCGCCGTTACATGCGGCGGAAGTCACGCACCGGCAGGCGTGGGGCCCGGCGAGGAGGCAATGCGCCGGCGCGGGCGAGCAGCAGGCAGGCGCGATAGCGGTGTCCAGCGTACGGGGCGAGCAGCTCGAGCATGCGGTCGTCGTCGGCGCGTTCCTCGCCCGCCAGGTTGTAGGCAACCAGCCGGGGCAAGTGAAAGTCACCCACCGAGACTGCGTCCGGGTCACCGAGCGCCCGTTGGCGGATCTCGGCCGCCGTCCATGCACCGATTCCAGGCACGATACGCAACTTCCGCTCGGCCTCGTCGCCCGGACCGTTCCCCACTTCTTCCAGCCTGGTGGCCAGCCGAGCAGCCCGGACAATGGTCCGGGACCGGTTGGGGCCGACGCCGGCGCGGTGCCACTCCCACGACGGCAGGCTGGCCCACCGCTGTGGCGTCGGCAGGACGCGCATGCCGTCCGGCGCCGGGCCAGGAGCGGGATCGCCGAACCGGAGCAGCAGAGCCCGCCAGCCGCGCGAAGCCTCCCGGCCGGTGACCTTTTGTTCGAGAACGGCCGGGACCAGGGCTTCCATGACCAGGCCGGTGCGTCCGACCAGCAGCCCGGCATGGTGCCGGGCCGCGCGGGCGAGCAGGGGGTGGGCCGGACGGAAGCTGCTGGGATCGTCATCGGTGCCGAGCCACTGCGGCAGCGCATCCAGGGCCAACTTCGCCCCCGGTCCCCAAGCCGTCGCGGCGACGTCGCCTCCGGCCGGCCGAGCGGTCACGCGCACGGTGGCAGGGCCGTCCGCCGTTCGACAGGTGCGCCACACGGCGCCATCCGGCGTGACCCGGTGCGCCGGGTCTCCGCGCCCACGGCAATGAACCCCGAGGGTGCCGGCGACATCCACCGGCCGGCCCGGCCGCCACACCCGGTCGAACGCCCGCACGGAACCATCCTGGCCCGCCATCCGTAGAATCCCTCGACTGAACCGCACTTTGTCGGAAGCGAAAGCAAACCTGTGGCGAAGAACACCAAGAAGCCGGCCAAGAGGCCGCAGACCGCTCGGCGGGAGAAGCTGGAGGCGTTGCGCCGTGAACAGCAGCGCTCCGAGCGCCGCCGCACGACCCTGTTTGTCGGAATCGCGGTCGTGGTCGGTCTCGGCCTGATCACCGCGGCCGCCATGCCATTGATCCGAGGATGGCTCGATGACCCCAACCGCCGGGGCTGGGAAGACTTCGGGGTGTCCGCGTCTGCCGCTTCGTGCGACGCAGTGATCGAAGACGAGCAGTCAGGCTCGTTCGACCACCGTCAGGACGGCGAGCGCATCGACTACGCCTCGGCGCCACCCACATCCGGACCGCATTACCCGGTCCCGGCGCCGTTCGCACGCAAGTTCTACACACCGGACGACAGCCCGGAGATCGAGCGGCTCGTGCACAACCTCGAGCACGGCTACACGATCCTCTGGTACAACCCGGCAGTCCTCGACGAACAGCAACAGACCCTGCGGGATCTCGCGACGAAGGTGACCCAGGCCGAGGAGCTCAGGGAGCAGGTCGCCGGCAAGTTCGTGGTCGCGCCATGGGACAGCGAACGGGGCGAGTTCCCGGACGGAAAATCGTTCGCGCTGACGCATTGGGGCGCGCAGCAGGGTTTCCGGCAGTACTGCGGTGAGCTTTCCGGCGAGGCAGTCCGCGACTTCGTCACGGCGCACCCGTTCAATGACTCGCCGGAGCCGAACGCTGCCTGAGGACCACCAGATCAGCGGAGGACGGCCAAGGATGGCGGCCGCCGCTGATCTTCACGTGTGACTTACCCCAGCCGGGCGCCGGGCGAGGGTGTGGCACCGTCCGGGACATCCACCCCGGCTCCGACGATCACGCCATCGAGGACGGCGCCGGAGCCGATCCTCGACCAGCGGCCCAGTGCGCTGGTCTGGACGATCGCGCCGGGTCCGACGACCGCGCCGTCGAGCACAACCGAGCCGTCGATGACGGCGCCGGGGCCGACGACGCAGCGCGGGCCGACGCACGTTCCGCCGCGCAGCGTGGCGGTCAACGGGACCTCGGAGGCCTCCAGAACGAGGGACTCCCCGGCTGGGCCGGGACGGGCCGGCGCATCGACGAGCCCCAGCACCGCGTCGGCGGAGCCGCGCACGTACGACTCGGGTGTACCGAGGTCGCGCCAATAGGACTCGTCCAGGTATCCGTGGACCACGCCGCCGGACGCCAACAGCTGAGGGAAGGTCTCGCGCTCCACGCTCACCACTCGACCTGCCGGGATCGCGTCGATCACGGCCCGGCGAAAGACGTAACAGCCGGCGTTGATCTGGTTCGTCACCGGGCTGTCCATCTTCTCGAGAAACGCCGTCACCCGGCCGGTCGCATCGGTGGGAACACAGCCGTAGGCGCGGGCATCGTCCACTTTGGTGAGGTACAGCGTGGCGTCCGCGCTGTTGGCGGTGTGCTGCTCCACCTGGGAGGTCAAGTCGTGGCCGTCGAGGATGTCGCCATTGAGAACCAAGACGGGCTCGTCTGATTGCGCAACGAGAAAGTTCGCGGCGTTGCGGATCGCGCCGCCGGTTCCCAGCGGTTCGTCCTCGACTGCGTAGTCGACCGTGACGCCGACGCTGGATTCGTCGGCAAGCACATGCGTGAACAACTCGGCTCGATACGACGTCGCGAGGACGACGTGCACGACACCAGCGTTCCGCGCCCGGGTGATCTGGTGCAGGACTATCGGGGCACCAGCCACGGGCAACAGCGACTTCGGCAAGTCGTCGGTCAGCGGCCGCAGCCGGGTGCCCAAGCCGCCGACCACCAGGATTGCCTCCACGGGCGGGAGCCTACGGGTCATCTGGTGTCTGGTATGCGAGTGCGACCGCGACGTGCGCCGGAGTGTGCCAAGATTGCCGAAGGGGGCCGAACATCCACATCGCCGCGATCAGTGGCATGGGGGCGTGGTGGTGCCTTCCCACGGACGAAACGAACTGGGCGATGATCGACGACACCACCACCACAGAACGCCAGAACCATGGTCGGGCGACCGACCAGCAGTTGCGCAGGCGCCGCCGGCGCGGCCGGTTGCTGCTCATCTCGTGCCTCATCGCCTTGCTGTCGGTTGTGCTGATCGTCGCCGGCGCCACCTGGTGGGCAGTACGCGAAGTGTCCAGCAGCATCGAACGCATCCCCGACGCGTTCGACATCCCGGAAGAAGCCCGACCGGCCGAGGCTGCTGGAGGCAGCCTCAACATCCTGCTGGCCGGCCTGGACAGCGAGGACAGTGCGGGGTCCTTCGAACGCGGGGCAGCCCGCACCGACGCGGTGATGATCCTGCATATCAACGAGTCGCGCGACGAGGCCTACCTGATCTCCATCCCGCGCGACACCTGGGTGCCGATTCCCGGGCACGGCGAAAACAAGATCAACGCTGCGTACTCGTTCGGCGGCCCGTCGCTGTACATCCAGACTGTGGAGGAGTTGACCGGGCTGCGGATGGACCATCTTGCCGTCATCGATTGGAGCGGCTTTCGAGCTCTCACCGACGCGCTGGGCGGCGTCGAGCTGACCTTCGCCGAGACAGCCGTCACGTGGGACGGCACAACGTACGAGCCTGGGACGCATACGCTGAGCGGTGAACAGGCGTTGCAGTACGTGCGCGAGCGCAAGGGCCTCCCCGGGGGCGACTTCGACCGGGTCAAGCGGCAGCAAAACTACCTACGCGCGCTGATGCGACAACTGCAGGCCGGTGACATTCTCACCGATCCGGGCCGGCTGGTGGACCTGACGGATGCCATCGGGGAGGCCACCAAGGTCGACGACGAGTTCTCCGCGACCGAGCTTGTCGGACTGATGCTCTCGCTCCGCGGTCTCGACGCCACGAACGTCACCTTCCTCACCGTGCCCACCGACGGCACCGGGTGGGCTGGCAGTGCCAGCATCGTCGTCTATGACCGAGAAGATGCGGACGACCTATGGGCCGCCGTCCGTAGCAATGACGTCGCCTCGTTCCTCACGACCCATGGCGAGCTTGTCACGGCTGAAAGCGTGCACTGATCGCTGACAAGTTGCCGCCGCTCGTTACCGTTTCCTCATGTCGGGGCCAGTGGACCAGCCCGAGGTTGTCTGGGTTCCGGACCGGCGAGTACTCGGCCGCAGCCAGATGGCCCGGTTCCGGCGCTGGCTCGCCGACGAACGGGAACTCGACCTCGTCGACTACGACAGCCGTTGGCGCTGGTCGGTAACCGAACCGGAGGCCTTCTGGGCCGCAGTCGCCGAGTTCTTCCAGGTTTCGTTTCACGACCGCGCACGTAGTGCACTCGAGGCGCGGGTCATGCCGGGAGCACGGTGGTTCCCCGGCGCGAGTGTGAACTACGCCGAGCACGCGTTGCGACCCGGCCCGGGAAAGGACGACGACGACCTGGCGGTCGTGTTCCGTCGCGAGGACGGGCTCACCGACCGTCTGACGTTCGGCCGGCTTCGTTACGACGTCGCCGCGGTTCGGACCGCGCTGGGCGCACTGGGTGTGCGCCGCGGGGACCGCGTGGTGGCCATCGTTCCCAACTCGCCGCACGCCTTGATCGCGTTCCTCGCAACGGCCAGCCTGGGAGCGATCTGGTCGTCCTGTTCGCCGGACTTCGGTGTTCGCGCGATCAGCGACCGGTTCGCTCAGATCGATCCGACTGTCTTGGTAGCTGTCGACGGCTATGTCTACAACGGACGGCCCTTCGACGTCCGGCCGGTCGTGGCAGAGCTACGCGCGACCATGCCGAGCCTGCGCGCGACCGTCGTCATCCCATACCTCGGCTCCCTCGATACCGTCGTTGGACCAGACGTGGCATGGGACGACCTGCTCGAGCAGCACGCTGGCGCAACGCTCACGTACGAAGCCGTGCCATTCGACCATCCGCTCTGGGTGCTCTACTCGTCGGGGACGACCGGGCTGCCCAAGGGCATCGTGCACGGCCACGGCGGGATCGTGCTCGAACACCTCAAGGCACTGGCGTTGCATTGCGACCTCGGCCCCGGCGAGCGGTTCTTCTGGTTCACCACGACCGGCTGGATGATGTGGAACTTCCTGGTGTCCGGGTTGTTGGTTGGGTCGACGATCGTGCTCTACGACGGCAGCCCTGGGCATCCGGACCTGTCGGCCCTGTGGCGCCTGGCCGCAGACGAGAGCGTGACCTTCTTCGGCACCTCGGCGCCGTACATCCAGTCCTGCTCGAAGGAGGGTCTGCAACCGGCCGCCTCTCATGACCTGTCGATGTTGCGGGCCGTGGGCTCGACTGGAGCACCCTTGACACCGGAGGGCTTCCGGTGGGTGGCCCAAGAGCTCGGCCCCCGCGTCCAGATCGCCAGCGTCTCGGGCGGGACCGATCTGTGCACGGCGTTCATCGGCGCGGCACCCGACGTTCCGGTGTGGCTCGGAGAGCTGTCCTGCCGGATGCTCGGTGCACCGGTGGCCGCCTACGACGACGCCGGACACGAGGTCGTCGACGAGGTTGGCGAGCTGGTGCTCACCGGACCGATGCCATCGATGCCCCTGTTCTTCTGGAACGATCCTAGTGGTTCACGACTGCGCGACGCGTACTTCGCCGATTTCCCAGGTGTGTGGCGGCACGGTGACTGGATCAAGATCACGCCACGCGGGTCGGCGGTGATCTACGGCCGTAGCGACTCCACCCTCAACCGGGGCGGCGTCCGGATGGGCACCTCCGAGTTCTACCGGGTCGTCGAGGCGTTTCCCGAGGTCGAGGACTCGCTGGTGATCGACACCTCGGGAGCTGGCCCGACCGAGGGGGAGCTGTTGTGCTTCGTGGTCCTCGCCCCAGGGGCAACCCTGGCCGAGGTCGAACCACAGCTTCGCCAAGCGTTGCGAACCCAATTGTCGCCACGGCACGTGCCGGACCGCTTCACCGTGATCGACGAGGTGCCACGCACGTTGAACGGAAAGAAGTGCGAGGTGCCGGTCAAGAGAATCCTCGCCGGCACGCCCCCCAACCAGGCTGTGAGCCGGGACGCGCTGCGCAACCCCGGTGCGCTGGAGCCATTCATCCGGCAAAGTCGACGACTGTGACCCGCGTCGTGGACGAATGATCTGCTCGGAGGTACCACTTGATGCCGCGGGTCAGTCCTGCAGTTTCCACGCCGTCGCCGTCGTAGTCGGCCACCAGGGGTGAGTCCTCCGCCCAGCCAAACCCGAACGACCACCGGGCAATGGGCCTGGTCATCGATGTCGCGATATACCAGCGAGCGCCACGGACAACCGCAGGGCGGGCGGTGCCATCGCCCAGCCAGTCACCAACCATGGGCACGTCGCCAGCGCGGCCATAAGAGAAGCTCCATTGCGCTGGACCTCCCAAACCGTTCCGCACGTGCCACGTGTTTCCCCGGACGACGGCGATGCCGATGCCGGAACTGCCCGGCCAACGGCCGGCTACCGGGATGTCACCGGGATGTCCGTACCCGAACACGCGCCATGCCGCCCCGGCGGAGGCTTCGTTGCGGACATGCCACTCGCCGGCTCGGAAGATTCCCGGCTCGTCCCGTCCGTCGTTGTCGAAGTCCGCCACGACTGGTCGATCGCCCGCCCGACCGAACCCGAACCGAATGACGGTGCTACCACCGATCAGGAACGCCCAGCGCCCGTCCTGGAACCATCCCAGGTCGGTGACACCGTCGCCGTCGACGTCACCGGTCACCGGGACCGCGAAATCGCCGCCGATCTGCGATCGCGCGATCTGTCCGGCCCGGTCGCGGATCAACGGGATTTTGGCATAGAGGTACTGGCCCGGACAGGCGGTCGATGCGGCGTCCCGATGTCCACCGATGACCGGCCGCCACGTGCCGTCGAGCGCCTGTGTCATGCCCTCGGGGTCGCGGCCATAACGAGCCAGCTTCCACCCCATCAGTGCGGCGATCGACTCAATGACGGACGCCGACGGTGACACCAGCTCGAAATTTCCGATCGCTGACACGGCGAACGTGTTGGTGTTGAAGCCAAGGGTGTGCGCACCGATCACCGGCTGGTCGATGCCTCCATAGCGGCCTTCCCACAGCCGGCCGAAACGATCGACCAGGAAGTTGTACCCGATGTCCGACCAGCCGCGACTGATCACGTGGTATGCGTAGATACTTCGGATGATCCCGGGGACCTCGGCCGAGCTGTAGTCGTTGGCGTTGACCGTGTGGTGGACCCACCCGGCGTAGATGGTGCTGGCGTACTGCGGAGGGCTGGTTCGCAGGCTCTCGTCCGCGCCCCACTCTGCTCGCGAGTGAATTGTCGGCTGGGGCACGACAGTCGCGTCCAGTGCGGCTGCCCCGACATCTGTCGCGTCTTCGCTCAGCGCACCGGTGACCTCGGCATCAGCTGCGTTCTGACCCGGGTCCACGAGTTCCAGGCGGAGGTCACGCACCCGTGCGGCATGGCCCACCCGGACCTGGATGGCATCGGCATCTCCGACAACCAGCGGCTCGGTACCGGGTCGCGCGGCTTCGGCTTCGGTGGTGTGCCGGTCAGGGCCGTGAGCTGTGTCCGCGTCGAGCGGTGTCCACTCTCCCCAAGTGCTTCCGGTTCGAGCGCGCACCGTCACAGTTGGCGGTTGCGCTGCCGAGGACCACGTCACCCCGATCAGACTGGCTCCCTCGAGCGCCAGCTCTCTGGTCACGACTGAGCCGTCCGCCGCTGAACCGGTCGACTCGGCCGCTGTCAGTTGGACTGGCACGCTCCGGACCTGCGGTGCAACGGGCTCCGCTGCCACGGCAGGAGGCGGCCCGGAAGCCCCGACGATGAAGGGAACGACCAGCAGCAATGGCCCGGCAACCAGCATCGGTCGGCATGCGGCAGGGGATCGTCGCACGTTACGGCTCCCTCTATTTGAACGACGCCGCTCAACTACGACACATCGGTAACTTCAGCCACAGTAGCTTCACGTACCGGGCTTGAAGCTGCATTGCTCGGCTCAGACGACCGCCCGAACAGCGGCACGACGGCATCGGCGAAGTCGTGCGCCATCGCACTCGGCGGGTACTTGCGCGCCGCCGCGTGGGCCGCTCGCCGGGCCTCGGGGCGTCCCACGAGCCGGCCCACCGCCGTCTCCAGCGCGCTCCGCAGGTCGGCTGCCGATCCCGGTGTGAACGCTTCCGAGTACGCGGGGTCCAGGAGATCCGCCATCTCTCCATCGCGCGCACCGACCACCGGCAGGTCGAACGACAGCGCAAGCTGGAACGACCCGGAGTTGAGGGCCGATACGTACGGCAATACCGCCAGATCGGCGGCGCGGTACCAGATCTGTACGTCCGATTCAGGGGTGCGAGCAAAGTGAGCTACGACTCGCGAATGTTTCTCACACCGATCCCGCCAGCCGGCGATTGCGGGATCCCGGGAGGGCCTGCCTACGACGAGCAAGCGTAGCCGCGGGTCCACGCGGCTCAGCTCGTCGAACACATCGAGTAGCAGGTTCAGGCCCTTATAGGGGCGGATGGACCCGAGCATGAGGAGAACGATCTCGTGGTCGCGCAGCTGGAGCTTGCGCCGGGCTTCGTCCCGGCTCACGACAGCCGGGTATACGCCGACGTAGCTCGAGTGCGGTATGACGACCGTGCGGTCCGCGGCCAACTCGTAGAGCGGCGCGACGATGCGCAGCGTGTTCGCGCCCATCACGTGGATCAGGTCGGCCTGGGCCGCCAGAAACCTGCACAGCTGGATCTCAGCCGTGCGGTTGGGGCACTCGTGCGGCAGCACGTTGTGGATCGTCCACACCAGTCGGCCACCCCGATCACGGAACTCGCTGAATCGCTGCCGAAATCGTCTGAGCGCGAGTTCGGCCCCGAACGGACCGGGTTGGGACTGCAGCAGAGGCGAAGTCCAGTGCAGGTGAAAGAGGTAGTGGTCGAGGCGACCGCCAGGGTCACGGGGAACCATCACGTTGGCGGCGTTCACGGGAACGACGGCCACACCGTGCGCCGGAAGGTCCGCATAGAGCATCGTCTGGTAGGGGTTGCCCTGCCGGTAGTCAGGGAAGAAACCAAGGGTCGCCCGGCGCGCAGCCGACCGCGGGTCGGATGTCTTTGCGAGCAGCGGCTCCATCTGGGTGAGGAACGCGCTCGCCCGTCGCTCCCAGGAGTGCTCCGCCCTCACCATGGCGCCCAACCGCTCAGCAGTCGCCGTCGTGGTAACCGGATCGGCCCGCAATTCGCCCGCCACGCGATCGATCTCCGGCGGCGACGTGCAGGCCGGCACCCCGTGTAAACCGAGCTCGGCGAGCTCAGGTCCGTGAGTTGTGACGGGCATGGCGCCACACGCCAGGCTCTCCAAAATCCGGCTGGTCGGCATGCCAAACGGCGGCCCGGCCGAGTTGACTCGGTCGACGACGACAAGGGCATTCCGATAGAGGTCGGGCAGCGTGAAGTAGCCGGCGTTGTCGACCTCGTGGAGAGTGACCACGGTGTCCGAGGCGCGGCGGGCTGGCGGCCGGAACAGGCCCGTATCGACGCCGACCTGGAGCAGCCCAACCGGTGCGCCGAATACCTCCTCCAGGCGGTCGGCTGGTCCGCGTGAAGTCGTCAACACAGCATCGAAGGAGGACTGCTGCAGGACCTTGGACCAGGCATCGATCTGGTTGCAGATCCAGGCAACGACCGGCGTACGCCGTGGAACGCCTGCCGGGTCGAATTCAGGTGACAGGCTGACCACGAGGCCCGCAGCGGGCAGTCGGGACCAACGCTCACGATCCACGATCGCAACGCCGTGACCCCGATCGGCGAGCGCACGGCCTAACCCTGCCGCTGCGCGGGCGTCGCTGCGGCCGGACTCCAGGTCGTTGCTTTGGACGCAGAAGACGATCTGTCCGCTCGCTGCCGCCGGCGCACCAACCACACCGCCGTCGGGCGGCACTCAGCGCCCTCCTCGTACTCGCCGTTGACGAAGTCCGAGCGGTGCGACAACCACGCGGACAGCTCTGGCCAGCGTTTGCGAGTAACGGTACGACCTGCTTCGCCGGATGGTCGCGAGCTCCCGATCCGCGGTCCATTTCGCCTCGCTGGTCGCGGCCAGCTGTCCCCGCAATCCCTCCAATTGATCGTGCAGCCCCGCCAGTTGATAGTGCAGCCGCGCTTTCTCCTCGCGCAACGCCGACCGCTCGTCGGTCACCAGGCTGAGCTTCTGCTGCAGCTGCTCGAGCTCATCGGCTCCGCGGCCGATGTCGTCGTGGAAGGCTGCTCGCTCTTCCTCCAGCAGGGCGCTGATCTGATCTCTCACCGTCTCGGCCTTGGCGAGCCGCTCCATCGCGTCGTCCACCCGCCTGCGGAGGAGCGCCAGCTGTGCACCAGCGGCCGAGGGATAGGCTAGCAAGACGTATTCGTACGTCTGCGCCTCGTCATTCCCAGTCATCGTCGGCTGTTCAGCCGTCGGGTGATGAGTGCGGTGTGTCTCGCCCACCACGTAGCCGGCAGCCTCGAGAAGACGGCTCATGCTGCCCACGGTGTACCAGCGGACGCGCATGGCGTCGCCGGACAACAACTCGTTCGCGACGGCCGCGTGGGCGACGTTGGCGAAGCTGATCAGCAGCTTGCCGTCGTCGGCCAGCAGTCGCTGTTCTCGCAGGTCGCGAAGCACCCGTGCCGGGTCGCGCAGATGCTCGAGCAGGTCAGCGACGATCACCACGTCGTACGTTCTTCCGTCCAGCGCGGAGTACCAGCCCGCCACTTCGGGATCGGCGACAAAGAACTCAGGACCGTTCGTCGCCTCGGGACCAACCGCGCCCAGATCCGCCACCACCCGGGTCACTTTCATGTCGTCCAGCGCCGACAGGGCGCCGGGAACCCCGTCGGCGCCACTTCCCAGGTGCAGGACGGGGCCTCGACCCGCTCGAGCCATCCGATAAAGGATGGCGGCGGTGTCGTTCAGCGCGTCTGGGTCGAAACCGAAGTCGTTCTCCGGACGGGTCACCGGTCCTCCACGGCTTCTCTGCTGGCGCGGGCCGTCCTACCGGGCGGTACGGCAGCATATCTGGCCCGCGGTGAGCCCCCAACGTTTGATCACGGAGGCATGCTCACTGCAGCATCCTCCAGTCGGGCAACGGCTGCCCGGTAGAGCTTGTCCATTTCGGCGATCTCGTCGGCGCCGCGGTTGATGCGCCAGCGTCCGATTCTGGCGCCCGCGCTGGTCACCGACTCGTCGAAAAATGCCCGCATGCCGGGGTCGTCGCCGACCTCGAGAAAGTCGCACAGTCGTTGAAAGGCGACCTCGCGCTGGCCGCCGACAAACGCCTCGATCCGCAGGCGCAGGACCCGCCAGGTCGGCGTGTTCGCCTCCGCCCGGCCGATCGCGATCATCTTGTCCGCCCACCAGTCCATCGCGCCAGCGAAGTCATTCGGTCCCCAGGTCCGAGGAACGACGGACGTCGCCACGTCTCGCCCGTCGCGGATCATGTGCACGAACCGCGCGTCCGGCAGGACCTGCGCCAGAAAGGACATGGCCCGGGCCGCTGGGGGCGTCATCTCTACCCAGGACGGCTTTCCGGATCGCTCGGCCACCGGGTCGAGCAGGTCATGAATCAACCGGGCCGCAGCCATCCGCGGGTCCGTCCGGAAGCCCGCTTGCAGCCGCGCGAGGGCTTCTTCGAACGCGTCCTTCTCCACGAAGCTGTGCAGGCCCCGGGGATTACCCCGTGCGCCAGGCTCGCGCCAATACCAGCGCGTCTTCATCGAGTCGACGAACTGCTCGACGGTCACCCGACCCCTGAGCAGGTCGGGCAACCCACCGGACTCGGCGTGAAACCGAACTTCGCTCGGGATCAGCTCGTAGGTCGCGCCATGGCCGATCAGTTGGCCGGCAATCGTGGTGCCGCTGCGGCCTGTCCCACCGACGAAGACCGGGCCAGGGGCGTGCACGCGATCTACCGTCACGAACGTGCAACCTTTTGCACCGAGGGCTGTCGGCGCAACCGACGAGCCGACCTGATCGCCCGCAGCCAAAGCTCGCGCCCACGCCGGGGACCAGACCGGGCAGCATATCCGCCCGGCAGTGCCAAGAAGAAGGTGCGATCCGGCTTGACCCACGGCTCGGCGGTCAGCACCACCGGATACCCGCAGTCGTCGAGAATCCGGTGGAACGAGTCCGGCGTCGGCCAGAACGAGCGCGGGTTTCCCCAGGATGAGGTCAGAACTCCCGGCTCGCGGTACCACGATCCCTCGTAGTCCCCCACGAGCTCCCGCTTTGACAGGCGGTGCGTGCTCAACCCGTTGTCGATGTGGGTGTCGATGATCATCGGCGTGCCCGAGGCCCGCCGCAGCAGCGACAACTGGTCCTCCGGGGCGAGGTGATAGAACAACCCCAGACAGGCGATCACGTCGAAGCCGCTCAGGTCGACATGGCGGACGTCCGCTACCTTCCATCGGACCGCTGGGTGCTCCGGAAAACGGTCCGGACGAGCGTCCACTGCGGTCACGTCCCAACCGGCCTCCGCGGCTCGCACGGAGAACGCCCCGTGCCCGGCGCCCAAGTCGACCAGCCGCCCCGGCACGAACAAGCCCAGGATCTGGTCGAACAGCTGATATCGACGCGACATCACCGACATTCGCCTCGGCGACGCGGCCTTCAGGTTTGGATCCGTCATGGCTTCCATCTCGAGCTCTGGAGTCCTACCCGGGAACACCATAGCGATCGGGCCGGCCCGTCTTTTCCTCCGCTTCGGCCGGTGGCTATGTCTGACGCGCCCCCGGCGTCCGGTGCCCGAGGCGCAGCGCATAGCGCTTTCCGGCACGAATGTACCGGCGCACTTTACGGAGACGGGCGCGAGCCGCCGCGCGTGCGCGCGATACGCCACGCAAATAAATAGCTCCGGCCTGTTCGACCCGCGGCGTCAAGGTTGCGTCGTACACCATCCCGGTTCGGTTGACTCGCGGCTGGGCCGGCGTCGCCTCGACCGACCCGGTCGGCAGGACGGCATCGTCGAACAGCTGTTCCGCGGCCATAGCTGGGTCCCGATCCGACGCGGCCGCGCGGCGAGCGCGGTGCAGTGCTGCTGTCCTCCATAGCCGGAGCTCGCCAGCCGGAATCGGCGCGCGGATCAGGCCGAGCCGATCTCGTTCCAATCGGTCGACCACCGCTCCGATTGCGCCCCTCCCCAGCACCACGCCGGCCGGCATGAATGCGGTGTACGGGCTGGGAAAGCCGGTGTCGACAAGGGCACCACCAGCCAGCAGAACCCGCGGATCGTGACCGAAGTAGTCGGCCAGCAGCTGCTCGGTTTCCGGCTCGATGTCTCCATGAAGCGTCACCGCGAGGTCGTACAAGTCCTGGGCGAGCAGAGAGTCGACCGTCACCACGAGGCGCTCATAAGACGACCCATCGGCGTCCACCAACACCCGAATTGCGGGCACCGCCCAGACCCGACCGCGAACGGGCGGCCGGAAGATCCGGTGCGGCAGCTGGTTGGCGGCCAACCCCGCCCGCAGCCGCTTGATCTCCTCCCCTCGCGCCGCGAAGGCTCGCACGCCCTGATGGACGCTGCGCGCCTGCGGCTCGGGAACCACCACAGCACCGGCGGTGACGGCCCGATAGCCGAACTCCGTGTCCACGATGCCCCTGCGGTCGAACGCGCCGAACCCGCCACACTCGTGGTACAGCCGTCGCGGAACCGACACCGACGCCCCGACAACCGCCGTGAACAGGTCCCCACCGGCGCGAGTCAGCCCGCCAGTCTTGTTGATGTAGCGATCGAGCCAGGTGTGGTTGACGTGCTCCCGACCGGATAGCAACTCCTCGAGTGACCCTTTGCGTACAGCGTCGCGAACCTGCAACGGGTCGATCCCATCGACGTCGACGAACTCCTTGGCGCCGAGAACGACCGCGTCCGCCAGGACGTGATGCCAGCGCAGGTGAGCTTCCACGTGATGCCGGTCGGCAATCATGTCGGCGTCGAGGAAGAGCAGCACCTCGCCCTCGGCCAGCACGGCACCAGCCGCACGGGCTCGACCGGAGCCATGGACCCCGGCGTCACCCAGCCGCAGTAGTTCGGTGCTCTCTGGGCGAAGCTCCGGAAGTCGAAGTGGTGGGTGTGAGGCATCGTCGACCAGGATGACGTCGAGCAGGTACCCCGGATATGACTGCTCGGAGAGCGCGGCGAGCGTGCGGTCGAGCTCGGCCTGGCAGTCGCGAGCGGGAACGACGACGCTCACCCGTACGTTCGCCGCTAGCTCCCCGATCTTCGCCGGTACGACCCGCGTCCACTCATTCCTCGGCACGTACTCCACGCTGGGCGGCACGATGGGCACGGTACCCGTGCCGTGCTCAGGACCCGGTCGGAGCATGAACCCCCCCTCTGCTGTGGAACACCGTAGCGGCCGCTACCAGGCGCGCGGCCCGTGCGTCGAACGAGTGGTCGCGACACACCCGATCGGCCAGTTGGCTTCGTTCGGCCACCCGTGCTGGCCATTCTGCCGTGTGGATACGGACTGCCTCGGCAAGGGACTCCGGCGAGTCGTAGGTGAGCACCGAGGGCCCGAACACCTCTGCGAGCCCGGCGACCTCGTCGGTGACGACGCGGGCACCGCAGGCTGCCAGGTCGAACAGCCGATTCGACAGAAAAGCGTGGGTCCGCATGTCCTCCCAGTGGTCGTTGAGGACGGCGCCTGCCGAGCAGTAGAGCGTCGGTAGATCCGTATTGGGCACATACGATCCCTTCCACGACCCTGGCGGCAACAGCCCGTCCCAGCGCAGCCCGTAGACGGCAACGTCGAGTCCCGCGGCCAACGCCGCTGCCACGCTCGGCCGTACGCCGCGAGCGTTCCCGACGAACAGGACCGGGTGGTGCCGCTCCGGATCTGCTTCGACCGGCCGGAACCGTCTGGCGTCGGCGCACTGCAGAAGCGGTTCGACCGGCGTCCCGTGCTGCTGCGTGAACGCGTTGGCCCACGGCTGCGAGGCGGCGAAGGCGTGGTGGAAAGCCGACACTTCGCCAGGCGTGACCTGGTCCGGATGGCTGATGACCCATAGCAGGTTGACGTGCCGGGGATCCGGCACGTACGCGGTGACCCCACGCAGCACGAGGACGATGTCATCGTTTGCGGCCGTGCCGCGGTACCACGCGTCTCGGCAGTCGATCACCACCTCCTGGTCCAGCCGTTCCAGCGCCGCCTTGAGGCCGAGCGCGAAATGCCAGTCACCCCAGCTCTCGCGGCGTGCCACTGTTGGAGGCCCGATCTTCAGCGCCCATCGCAGGGGCCGACTGTCACGACGGCGTGTCGCGCTGATCGCACCAGATGCTGGATCTATGTCGACGTCGTAGGAGGCGGAGGCCCAGCGGTCCTGGGCGTCGGCGGGGACCTGGCCTGTCCACCGATCCGCGAAGACCCGGCCGTTGTCGTCCGCGACTTTGCGGCCTGGCTGCTTGGTGCCGGCCAGCGGGAGGCTGGCCACCGCAGCCGGCACGTAGGCCAACGGCCGGCCCGTCGCCTGCGCCAGCCGCATCGACAGGTCGCCGTTGCCGAGGTCGTTCACGAACACCCCGTCGAACGCTCCGATGGCAACCAGGTCCGCAGCCGTGACGGCAAGGAACTCGCCGGTCAGGGCCGTGCGCGTGCCCGGCACGGCGACCTCCGGGGCGTCCCCAGGGACGCCATCCAGGAAATGCACGCCCATGCCCGCGTCCGTGAACGCGACGCCTGCCGATGCCACGGTGCCGTCTGAGCGAAGCAGCAGTCCCTGGGCTGCGGCTGCGCCGTCCCGAAGCGCGGCGCGCAACGGTCGGTCCCAGCCGCGCTCCACCCGGACACCCGGACCCAGGAGAACGATGTCGCCGCCGTTGCTGCGCGCCACGCCGACATTGATCGCAAGCTCTGCCGGAAGCGGGCGGGGAAACCGCTCGAACCGGACACTGGTCAGCTGGTCCTGGACCAGGAGCATCCGGTAGGTGTACGACGGCTCACCGGCAGCGTCCACGACGACCACCTCGAGGTCGTCGTCGGTCACGTCGACCAGCCGCCGAACCTGAGCGACGAGGTCGTCCACCCCGCCGGACGCGGGGATGATCACGGACAGCAGTCGTGGGTCCCGGACCCGGCTGCGCTCCGCACCCCAATCCACCAGGTGCTTGGCGATGACAGCGTTGCGGTAGCCGATCGGCTCGGTGTTGGTGATGCGGTCGTCGCGTTCCTCCCAGACGTCATATGTCGACGCGACGAACGGCACCAGGGTGAAGTCGGTGACCGCCGACATGCGGATCCAGAGATCCCAATCGACGGCCCGGCGCAGCGACTCGTCGAAGGTTCCGACCTCGTCCAGCAACGACCGTTCGTGCATCATGGCGATGCAGTCGATGTAGTTGCGTTCGACCAGTGCCGCGCGGTCGAAGGGAGCCGCGCGCCACGCCACCCGGCCCCGCCCACCGGTCTCGCGCAGCTCGGTCACCGCATAGGCCGCGCGAGCCGCTCCGTCGCGCAGCACGCCGACCATAACCTCCAGGAAATGCGGAACCCAGGTGTTGTCCGAGTCCAGGTAGGCGACGTAGGCGCCGCGCGCCCGTGCCAAGGCCGCGTTGCGGGCGGCAGAGACTCCCGCTGGTCTGTCATGCCGGACGTACTCCACGCGCGGATCGGCGAGAAACGGGACCAGCGCCTCGTGCGTATCGTCGGTGCTGCCGTCGTCGGAGATGACGAGCTGCCAGTTCGGATAGGTCTGCGCGAGCACAGACCGGACAGCGTCGACGACCGGGCCGGCGCGGTTTCTGGTCGGCATCACCACCGTGACGAGCGGTGTGCTGCCCTGGACGGCAGCCATGTCCGACCGGATCCGCCTGACCAGCCGGTCCGCGGCGTCCATGTCGAAGTTCTGGACGGTGCGCGGGTGCGATTCCGAGCCACGCGTGCGCCGAATCAGCTCGCCGCCGCGCCGCGCGATCCCCACCATGGGCGGCTCATCCGCTGTGGGCCCCACAGTCACCGGCTGCACCGCGCCAAAGTCGGGATGGGGGTTCAGACCTTCACGCCAACCGACGTCCAGGTAGTGGCCGAGGGCTCCCAGCCGATGCCGGGCGGCATCGGGTCGGGATCGCAGGTAGTGCCGTACGGACAGCAGCGGATGCGGGGACAGGCCGGCCCGCGCACCGGCCAGCAGGTAGTCCACGAACGGGCCGAACCGGGCGCGGCGCGCACCTGGACGCTGCGCGAGGTACCACTCGGACACGAATAGCGGCGACGGGGAGACTGCGGCCGGGCCACCCACCCGAAGGAAATGCTCGATCGGGTCGGTGCGGTCTGGTAACCCGCCCACCTCGGCGGCATACCACGATGGATCGAACAGCCCGCTCGCCTCGACCGCTCGGCGCGCCTGCCCTATCCGCGCCGACGAGGCCAGCATCATCACCACGCGGGTGCGCCGCAGTCGGCGAACGAGCCGGGCCAGGAAGCGGGTCATCCGGCTCTCCAATCAGACAGGAAACCCGTTTCGCGCATGGTGCCACAGTGATCGTTGAGGACAAGGTCAGTGGCATGTGGGACGCGCCGAGCCGGTCGTTCGGCAGTGAACATGCCAGGAGGAACCGGCGTCGGACGAACCTCCCGTCGCCGGACCACTAGCGGGCCACCGGCCGATCGATGACGCGCATCACCGCACAGACGCTTCGGCGCCATTTGGCGCGGTGTCGGCGCACCATCGGGTTCGCTCGGAGCATCGCCGCGAGCTCGGGCACGTCGACGGAGCCCAGCCCGTTCTCGGGAATCTGCACCGTGCTGGCGGCGGCGTAGTCCCGGCGCATGATCGTGAGCCGGTGCTGCACCAGCTCCTGCCACAACGGCTCGCCGCGCCGCCGTTCCCATGCTTCGCGATCAGGCAGTAGTTCGACGGGTACGCCGCTACGACGCGCCGCAGCGAGATGGGGCCGGTCGACCACCAACACAACCCGGACCTCGGCAGCGCTGCACAGCGCCGGGAGCGCCTCCAAGGTCCGGCGCACAGCGGCTTCGTTGGCGCCTGACTGGAACAACAGGACCACCGGATCTGCGTCGCGAACGCGGGTCCCTAGCGGACTGCGCAACCCGGGCGGTGACACGGGGAGGCGGGCGAGCACCCAGTCGACGCCGCGACCCAGGGCGTGGCGGACGGATGCTGCCGGGGATGGAGCATGGCCCGGCCTAACGAGCACGCGTGCCATGTCTGCGTCCCGCGACGAGATCCTCTACCACGCGTTGTGCCTCAGCGGCGCCGTTGGCCTTTGGCAGCCGGGCGCAGCGAACAGCGAACTCCCGGCGACTACCTGGGTCGCCAAGCTCGGTGGCGATCCGATCGACTGCCCGGTCGTCGAATGCCTCGATGTGCAGGCCGACACCAGTTCGCTCCGCCCATTCGGCACGGGCGACCTGGTCGTCCAGCGGAGCGTTGCTGTTGGGCAGGAACGCCGACGGTACGCCGAACTTGAGCAGCTCGTGAAACGAGTTGTAGCCGGCGGCGGCCACTGCCAAGTCGATCGCGCGCAGCGCCCGACTGATCGGATAGACCGAGATCTGGCGAAGGGTCGCCGGTACGGGACCTCGGTTGTCGGCGATCATCGAACGCGTCACCACGATTTGGAAATCGTTGATCTTGGACAACCGGTCAGCTAGCCGGCCAAGCCCGGCCTCGAGGTTGGCGACGCCAGTGGTTCCCAGCGTGACAAGCGCCGTCGGGCGGGTTGGGTCGGTGCCCAGCATGGCTGCGGCCTCCTCCCTGCCTAGCAGCTCGGCATGGTCGAGCAGTGTGACTGGGCTTACGCGCAACGCGTCCGTGCGGGCAGCGGTAAGCCCCCGGTCGGCCTCGGCGGCGAAGTCCCCGGGCTCGATCACCAGGTCGAACCAACGGCTGCGGGAGAGCTGCCTGCTGCCGGATCCAGCCCGCCACATCCCGCGTCGAGACCATACGAACCGAAGGTCTGGCATGATCGATCGCCCAGCAACCAGGCCGTCGTACGGGTACGTGCCGTCGAACACCACCGCGACTGGGCGTTCCTGTTCCAACAGGTCAAGAAACCGCCGCCGAAAGAGGATGTTCCACCGGCGAGTGCCGATGCCAAGATCACTTCGGGACGGAATGTATTCGGCATCCACACCATGGGCGGCGACGACTGGAACCGCTTGGGACATGGACACGAAGTACGGCCGCACCCCGGCCCTAGCTCGCCTCGCCAGCGCCAGCAGCCGGGTGATGTGCCCGAGCCCGGCCCCGTTCGTCGAGACGTACAGGACGGTCTTGCCAGAGTCTCGGGGCGTCGTCGTCATCGCCGATCCGCCACGACGCGGACGGTGCGAGAGCGCATCGTCGGCACGGCGCCCAAGTGTAGAGAGACGAGCTGCCGTACCCGCCGGCCCATCCACCGACCCGGGCCGCGCCCCGAATCGCTGTTCCGTCGATCACCCAAGCAAGCACGGCCGCAATCGCCTACGCGGACATACGAGGGGGGTCGAACCAGCTCCGGCGACGGGCGTCTCCTCGCCGGTCACCGCGCCGGCACCGTGGCAGCTTCGTCACTGTAACCACATCAGTCTCATAACGATCGCAACCGGCGGCACGCGTACGACCTGTGTCACCTGAGTGCAGAAGGACATAATCGCGAAGCGACCTCATTGACGAAGGCCTCGTTCTTCGTTACCTGTCTTACCACCGCACATTGCCGGATCACGTCCACTTCCTCAACCGAGCCGCGGTACCGGGCTGATTGTCGACACGCCCATCGATACAGGCCGCAGCGGCTTCCTTCCTACGGGGCAAGTGCCGATCAGCTCCCTGCCCAGGCAACGCGCCAGCAATTCTCGTTGTCAGAAGTTCGAGGTGATAGAACAGCCCACGACAGAGGACGAAATCGTCGCGGATAGTGGTGCTTCCCAAATGGCCTTCTGGACCCACGTCACAGGAGTGTTCTATGGAACTTGAAGATTTCGAATCGGCGAAGCGGTGACACGGTCCACGTCTGTCCTCTTCTGGTGCCACAGTCGACCTTTGCGCTCCTGTCTCCGGTGCGCCACACTTTCCGCTAGCGGCCCGGCCTCGCTTGCTTGGGGTTCACCTGCTCAACGCGCAACCGACGGCATCGTTGACGGACTGCCTAGTGCGAAGTAGCACGAATGTTGACCCGAGGAGACCGGTGGGAACCGAGACTCAGGCCAAGGCTCCGTTCGACCGCTGGTGCCCAGCGTGCCAGTCTCACGTAAGCCGCTTCAAACAAGGGCCGAACGGTCGGCCGGATGCGGCCTGCCCGAATTGCCGCTCCCTGGAGCGGCATCGCTTTCTGGCATTGCTGCTCGAAGGACTGTCACCGCTGATCGCGACTGCTGGTCTCGTTGTCGATGTGGCGCCGAGCGCCCAGATAACCAAGATCCTTCGACGAATTGCACCTGGACGTTGTGTTCGGATCGACTTCGACCCGGCCGCCGACGCGCGGGCTGTGGACGTTCAGGCGAGTCTGACCGCCCTGCCCTTCGCCGACGGCAGCGTCGACCTCCTCGTGTGCTATCACGTTCTCGAACACATCGCCCCCGATGGTGCAGCCATGGCAGAGATCGCTCGTACGTTGAAGGACGGGGGTATCGGAATCATTCAAGTTCCGTGGCGACCCGGCCGTGTCACTGACGAGGATCCGAGTGCCGCCCAGGCCGAGCGAATCCGGCGCTTCGGTCAGGCGGACCATGTGCGTATGTACGGCGGGGACTTCGACGAGCGGTTGACCAAGGCCGGTCTAGAAAGTTACCGGCTCAGCCCCAAGCAAGTGGTCGGGGACCATCTCGTTCAGTTGTTCCGGCTCGTTCCCGACGAGACGGTCTGGCTGGTTCGTCGAGACAGCGGCCGGGCGAGCGACGTTTTGGATGACAAGGCCATACGATTCAGGACTCTGCAAGCGCTCGGCAAGTCGTCGCTAAGCGCGCAGACACGGATTCACAATGCGGAGAAACGTGCCGCTCAGGCCGATGCCCGTGCCGCACGGTGGGAGAACGCCTACCACCGTTTGAGGAACAGGCGGGCAGTTCGGGCGATGGTAGCCATGACGTGGCCGATCAGGCGTTTGCGTTCGCACAGGTGATTCAGTGTTTCCAAAGCCGCACAGCCGCGTCTAGGAGGGTGCGCGCTCTAGCGTCAAAAGAGTGCTCCCGACGAACTGTCGCTGCTAGCCGCAGGCGCTCGTCCTCGCCTGGGAAGTGGTCTCCTGGGCTCTTGAGTAGCCTGCCGAGCTCATCGGCAGTCCGGTAGGTCCGGACCAGTCCGTTGAAGAGCTCCGCGAGTCCCGTCACATCGTCGCTGACAACACGTGCACCCGAAGCAGTCGCATCAAAGATGCGGTTGGAGATGAACCCTTCGCGACGCATGTCCGCCCAGTGGTCATTGAGGACAACGCCGGCGGATCGATAGGCTGCCGCGACTCTCTCGTTCGAAAGGTAAAGGTCACTGATAAAGCGCGGATCTACGTACTCATCCCAGCCGGAGCCGTAAATTTTAACGTCAACACCTGCGGCGAGCGCGTCGCGCACAATGGGCCTGAACACGTTTCGTGAGTTTCCGATGAACAATACCGGCTCGCCGCTGTCCTGCGCCACGACGTCGGGTCGGAAGCGGTCCGGATCAGTGCATTGCAGCAGCACCTGGACCGGAAATCGAGTATATTCTGACATCCGCTCGGCCCATGGTGCGCCTGCGGCGAATACTCCGTCAAACGCCTTGACCTCGTCAACATCAACGAGATCTGGATGGCTGATCACCCAGAGCAAGTTTACCCGACCAGGTTGGGGCGTTACGTGCGAAAGGCCTCGCAACGCGAGAACAATGTCATCAAGGTAAGCGGTGTCTCGATCGTGAGCTCCCGGTGAATCGACGACGACGGACTGTCCGAGCCGCCTAAGTGCGGCGGAAAGCGCCCGGGCAAAGTGCCGATCGCCCCACCGCTGCCCGGCGTCGCCGGCCGGCGCAGCAATCTTGATCGCCCAGCGAAACGCTGGCAGACCCTTTGCCGACCCCTCCGAGACCTGCCTTAGTGGACGTATCACCACCGGCGAGACAAACTCGGGCCGTTTCACCGCAGGTGTTCTGTCGACACGGTAGTGCGCGACTTCGAAGCCAGCCGCCCGCCACAAGTGCTCATCACCTTGTGGAACGCGACCCGACCACCGTTCGCGGAAGACCTTGCGGCTTGCCGGTGACTCCTTACGCCGGCCACGAGTCTTGCCCTCGTGGTGGACGACGACACTGTCGGTAACGACCGCGAGCGTACCGGGACGAAGTTTCCCTAGCCGTAGGCACAAGTCGACGTCTTCCCAGCCGTTCCGATAGATCGGATCGAAGCCACGGAGCATAACGAGATCGGACGCCCGCATGGCCAAGGCAGCACTGGTTACGACCGACACATCGAACGACTGGCCGATGGCCAGAGCGTCTTCCGCCGGATGGTTGGCGAGGAAGCGCACCGGGAACGTCGCGTGAACAGGGAAAACTTCGCCCGCACACTGAATCGTGCGGTTCCGATGTAGTAGTAGCGGCCCCGCAGCCAAGACGCCCGGGTTTTGCAGAGCCCGGCAGAGGGGACCCAGCCAGCCCACTTGAACCTCGGTAGCATTGCTCAGGAATACGACGATCTCACCGGTCGACTCGGCGAACGCTAAGTTGCTGCTCAGGCCGATGCCGCGGGTCACTGGCTCCCGAATCACGGTTACCCGGGTATCTCCCGCCGCAATGGCCTCGAGAATAGAGCCCACCGCGCGCCGAGATCCGTTGTCAAGGACGATGACCTCCAGGTCGTGCTCCCCTGCGTGCGTGAGAACAGCCTCGAGGCAGCGCTGGGTCACTCGCCAGTTCTGATACGTGGGGATGAGTATGGACACGCGGCCGCGAACCCGGGTGGCGGCGGTGCGCTGCCAATCGATGAGGTTCTTGTTCTGCACGACTTCCAGCCACCAATGCAGCTCACGATTCGTGATACGGGTGGGATCATCCCGATTGTCATCGTATATTGCGCCAAGAAACGGCATATAGTGCAGCGGGGAGATTACATCCATGCGAAGAATGAGATCGTAGTCCACGGTACGCCTGAGATCTTCGTCAAACGATCCCGCCGCTGCCACCAGCGTGCGCTTGGCGACGAGGACATTAATGTCGACGTGATTTCGCAGCTCGAGCAGCTCCCGCCCTGCTTCGAGCCCGCGGTATTGGACCTGATCGCCTGTCCGCATCTCGAGAGCCGCGTACGCGAGTTGCCAGCCGTGACCGAACATTGCTGCGACGGCAGTCCGAAGGAAGAGGGGCCGGTAGGTATTGTCAGCATCGAGAAAAGCGACGTACCTTCCGCGGGCCCGCTCCAAGCCGAAATTACGGGCTTTGCTCACTCCTGAGTGCGCCTGCCGGAAGAGCCTGATTCGAGGGTCTGCGGCGGCGATCGATTCGACCACGTCGACCGACCCGTCCGTCGAGCCGTCGTCGACGACGATTAGTTCCCAATCGCCGAGTGTCTGGGCCTGCACCGATGCGATCGCCGCACTGACCTGTTGGGCACGATTCCAAACTGGCATGACCACTGAAACCAGTGGTATTCCCGGTTCCATGGTCGGCAGAGGCGCATTCTGCCAACGCTGCACGAACGCACGTTCGAGGGAACGGTTGTACCCGGGCGTGATCCGAACGATGCCCCGAATGTGTTCTTGATGTGCATATAGGCGCGCTCGCCGCATGAGGAGATCCCGGCCAGCATCCCAACGCAGTGTCACGCCGGCCCTGACCGGAATCGCGAGCGGAAGTTGGGATTGCGGACCGGCTGTTTGAACAAAATGCCCAAGTGGCCCCCAGCGATGTTGGCGCGCCGGAGAGTTCGCAGCCATATACGCGCCCCCGTCGAACCACGGATGTGTTTTGCTGGCCCAGTTCTGGTGATTCCGCAGATATTTGGCGAATGGGTCCAAGTCACTTGTCCGCCACTCGCTTGGATCGAAGTACTCGGGTTCGAAAAGTGGATGCGGAGAGTATCCGAGCTCTCGTCCGTGGAATACGTAGTGCGCGGCTGCGCGCAACCGAGTTGATGCAATCTGACTGTCAACCTGGGCGCGATACCACTCGTCGTCCAGAAGCCCGGACCAGGCGATGATAACGAAAGAGTGAAACTTCGAAAGAAAGACGCCAAGCCCATGCGTCGGTGCCCAGCGCTTCAGCTTGCGGATGATTACGAGCACCTACGTACCCTTTCACGCTCGCCGCCGAGGTTGAGTTGGCTACGCTGCCTCGCGCGGGCCGAACCTCAGCCGCCCGCCAGGACGATCTCTCGCAGAACCCTCCGGTGCTTGAGGCCCCGCGGTTGCGAGCCTACGACGCCCGAGATCGGGAGCGGGGTTGTGGGGCGTTAGCCTAGATCTATCACCCGAAATCGCTCTCACGGTTCTACTCGATCCGTACCACCCCGACAACCTCACGGGTCAGCCCTGGACGAGGCACAGTCAAGCCTGAGACTTCTCTCCCGCCGAAGCCGACCGGCCGCGCTGGCTGGCGATCCGGTCCATCTCGTCGACGAAACAGCCGGAAACCTGTCGCCAGTCGAACTCCGCGGACGCGACCCTGTGCCCCGCATTACCCATGTGGGCCCGCCGCAGCGGATCTGCCCTGAGCTCGAGGATCTCGGCCACGGCAGCCTCCGGGTCCAGAAACGGCACGACGACACCTGCCCCAGCTCGGCGGACGAGGTCGCGGGCCCGGGGGAGTGGTGTCGTGATCACCGGAACGCCATAGGCCATGTATTCGATGACCTTGGTCGGCATGCTGTTCTGGTAGTTGGGTTCGTCGTGGAGAAGGGATAACCCAGCCAGGGCGCCGCTGAGCATCCCTAGCGCCTGGTCGCTCGGGACAAAGCCCGGCCAGTCGAGGTAACCCGACGCGGCGGCGGGTTCGAGCAGCTGCTGTGCCTGGTCGTCGGCATTGCCGACGACCAGCATGCGGACTTCCCCTCCAGTCAACTCGGCGAGTCGTCGTGAGACGTCCACGAGTTCGGCGGCGCCGCGGGCGAGAGTCACGTGCCCCAGATAGACAACGCGGTTGTCGCCTGCGGCGTGGACGGTGTCGGGGACCCGCACAGTGTTCGGAACGACAAGGGGATCAGACCCGAACCGGTCGCGGTAGCCCTCCTCCGCGAGAATGAGCCAAACCCGACGAGCCGCCACTCGCTCGACCATGTCGACGAGCCCCGCCACCGGCTGGCGGAGAAATCGGGGCAGCCATGGTTTGAGCGTCAGCGCCGCGGGCGTGTCCTCGTGGACGTCCCATACCACCGGCGGCAGGTCGAGACCGGGGAGGGCCAACAGCAGTTCCGGGTCGTGCAGGAGCACGACGTCGTGGTATTTCGACTGGGAAGCGAGGAGCTCACGTGCGGCGCGGAGCGCGCGAACCCGTCGTCGTCCGGTCGACCGCGGCAGGTCGACGGGGGTGAAAGCATTGCCCTCGGTCGGAATCGCGAGGCCGTATCCGGAGTACGGAGCGGCATACGTCACCTGCCAGCCGCAGGACAGCAGCGCCTCGATCTCACGATGCCGGATCCTCGCGTCGGCCGGGTGGTGAACGACGGTCGCGACGAGAGCCCGCCTCATCTCAGCGCACGCTACGGGACGCTACTGCTGCTCGGTACGCCCGGCAGACCCGGTCGGCGGCGCCGTCCATCTTCAGCGATCCGTTGTCGATCCACAGGGCCCGGTTGCACATGCTCTGAATGCTGGCGAGGGAGTGGCTGACCAGGAAGATCGTGCCGGCGCCTGCACGGATCCGATCGATCCGCTCCTTGCTCTTCGCCCGGAACTCCGTGTCCCCGGTGCCGAGTGCCTCGTCGATCAGAAGTACGTCTGGCTGGGCCGCCGACGAAATCGCGAAACGTAACCTGGCGCCCATTCCGCTCGAGTACGCCTTCATCGGTATGTGGACGAAGTCGCGAACACCAGCGAAGTCGACGACTTCGTCGAACCTCTCGCGAACCTGCCGCGGGGTCAGGCCGAGGGCAAGTCCACCGATCATGATGTTTCGTTCTCCGGTGAGCTCGTTGATCAGCACAGCATTGACGCCCAGCAGCGATGGTTCGCCGGACACGTAAACGGCACCTTTCGTCGGGGGGATGAGCCCCGCGATGGCACGCAGCAAGGTGCTCTTGCCCGAGCCGTTACGACCCACGACGCCGACCGACTCGCCGTGGCTGGCGACGAACGAGATACCGCGGACAGCCGGAATCTCGGTAACGGCCCCGACCTGGCCGGCCGACATGTTGACGAGCCGTCGCAACAGGCTCGCGTTCCGTGGGCCGGCAGCCTTCCGCCGGCCGCCGTAGAGGCGGTAGGTCACGTGCAGATCCTCCACGACGACCGACGGGTCGCCTCCTCCGGTGTTCGACCCCTGGCGGAGCGGTTCCGCAACCTCGGCCGACGGGGCAGGCTCAGTCACGGCCATACCTCTCCTCGGCCCGCCAGAAGAACAGGAAGCCGCCGACGAGGAACAGCACCGCCCAACCCACCCCTACGGCCCATATGGTGAGGTCCAGCGGGCTCGACTCCTGGGGCAGTAGGCACGATCTGGCCAGCGTGAGGTAGACGGCCACCGGCTGGTACTCGAGCACGAAACCCAGAGGATTGTCGCCTACGTACGCGTCGATGTCGAAGAAGACGCCGGAGAGATAGAGCAGGATGCGCAGCACGAACGGCAGCAGGTTGAGCAGGTCGCGTGCTGACGCCACCAGCCGCGTTACGACGAACGCGCAACCGGTGTTGAACAGCCATTGGAGCGCTACCGCGACGGGAAGAAGCAGCCAACTCCACGAGATGGGCTCGCCCGTGACCAGGACGATCGCGCACATCACGACCAGCACGGGGAGCAGTGACACCAGCTCGGTGAGCACCGCGGCGATCGGCAAGACCGCCCGCGGAAAGTGCAGTGAGCGCACCAATGAGAGGTTTCCAGCGACTGACTTGGCGCCTGCGGTTATCGATGTCGCCGTGAATCGGTACATGAACACGCCGATCACGAGGAAAGCGATGTAGTTGTCCACACCCCGGGTCGTCCGGAGGAGGACTCCGAAGACGAACAAGTACGCAGCCACGGTGAGGACCGGGTTGAGCACTGCCCAGAACTGACCGAGATAGTTGTTCTGGTTCTTGGCGTATGCCTTCGACACCGCGAGCACGCCGATGAAGTGGCGACGCGACCACAACAGCCGCAGGTACTCACCCAACGACGGCCGGGTTCCTACTCGCCGGAGACCGTACCGGGCAGCAATGTCGGCGGCTGTAACTGTCGCTGATGCCTCGCTGGACCTGTCCACCACGGACTCCATGGTGCCTGACGGGAGCCTCACAACCTGTGGGACTCCTCGACCGTGGTGGCTCCGCATGTGTCGAAGAACAGTTGTGCCCGGGTTGCGAACGCGTCGGCGTCGTACTCCCGATGGTTCTGCAGAAGGATGACAAGGTCAGCCGCGGAGATTGCTTCGTCCAGTCCAGAGACCGGCGAGACTTCTGCTGGAGCGGCACGCCAGGTGGTCACGTGCGGATCGTGGTAGGACAGGACAGCACCGAGGCCAAGCAGTTGGCGGGCCAGCGGAACTGCCGGGGACTCCCGCTGGTCGGCGATGTTCGGCTTGTATGTCACGCCGAGCAGCAGCACCGACGAACCCTGCACCGGCTTACCGGCGGCATTGAGAATGTTCTGCGCTCGGTGCACGACATAGCTTGGCATCGTCGCGTTGATCTCCTGGGCCAGCTCGACGAACCGGAACGAGTAGCCGAGCCGAGCGCGCACGTTGTGGCTGAGGTAGTTCGGGTCGATCGGTATGCAGTGGCCGCCGACGCCCGGTCCGGGATAGAACGCCTGGAAGCCAAAGGGTTTGGTGGACGCCGCCCGGATGACGTCCCACAGGTCGATGCCCAGTTCGTGGCAGAACCTGGCCATCTCGTTTACGAGCGCGATGTTGATATGCCGGTAGGTGTTCTCCAACAGCTTGGCGGTCTCGGCTTCCCGGGTGCCCCTGGTGGGCACGACGGTGTCGACGAACTTGCCGTAGAACCCTGCGGCACGCTCGGTGCAGGCTGGCGTGTGCCCGCCGACGACCCTCGGGGTGTTCCGGGGACCGTACTGCTCGTTCCCCGGGTCGATCCGCTCCGGGGAGAAAGCGAGGTTGAAGTCCTGGCCGGCGACCAACCCAGCAGACTCCAGTAGCGGGCGGACCACTTCGTCTGTGGTGCCGGGGTAGGTGGTGGACTCCAGCACGACCAGCATTCCGGCACGGAGATGGCGAGCCACCGTCTCGACTGCGGCCGTGACAGCACGAAGATCCGGCGCGCCGTCCTGGGACAGCGGAGTCGGCACGCAGATCACAACGACGTCGGCGGATGCCAGCTCGGTATCGTCGGTCGTCGCCCTGAACCCTGCATCCAGCATCCCCGCGATGTCGGTGTCGGTGAGGTCGTCCACGTGTGACCGGCCCGCGTTGAGTCTGTCCACCAAGGTGGCGTTGACGTCGAACCCGAGCACGGACAAACCAGCGCTCGCCGCCTCCTTGGCGAGTGGCAACCCGACGTAACCGAGGCCGATGATGGCGACATCGGAAGACATGAATACTCCTTGTTCGGTCCCGTCTCGGGAGCCTCGCAACGCCCGAGGGATCACTCTGGCGCCAGCTCGGAGCTGGCACGACCCATCGTCGGAACGGACGCCTCGTCAGGCCCGATCCTCACCACCGCCGAATGGTAGCCGAGCCGGCCGGTGGATGGCCTCGTCGTGTACTGCCGACGCATGGAGTATCACCGGTGCTTTGGAATGCTCTACTTGAATATTGGATCACGGAGACGGTGCGCCGACGTCTGCCGCATGGAGGTGGTGCCCCATGTGTTGCGCCATGTCCTTGCCGCAGCCCCTGTCGCGCGGTCGGTCTGATGGTTGACTCCGCTGCGCCTGCTCCGGGCCGGGTCTTCATCAGCTACCGGCGGGAGGAGACGGCCTACCCGGCGGGCTGGTTGTACGACCGGTTGGCTGAGCGCTACGGCGGCGGCCAGATTTTCAAGGATGTGGACTCGATCCAGCTGGGCGACGACTTCGTCGAGGTGATCACCACGGCGGTCGGGTCCTGCGATGTGCTGCTGGCGCTGATCGGCGAGGAATGGCTGACCATCACCGACGCGCAGGGCCGGCGCCGCCTGGACGACCCCGATGACTTCGTCCGGCTGGAGATCGAGGCCGCCCTGACGCGCAACGTCCGGGTCATCCCGATCCTGGTCGACGGTGCCAGCATGCCCCGGGCCGACCAACTGCCGGACAGCCTGGCCAGGCTGGTCCGCCGGCAGGCACTCGAACTCAGCCCGGCCCGGTTCGACTTCGACACCAACCGGCTGCTCAAGGTACTCGACACCACCCTCGCCGAGGTGCGGACCGCGCAAGCCGGCGCGGCTGAGCCCGGCACGTACGGCGGCCCGGACATCGTCCGTAGGGACGGCGGATCGGTGCCAGACCCTGTCAGCCTCACGGTGGAGAATCCGCCACGACTGGCGGTGGGACCGGCCACCGTCGACTTTGGGACGGTCCAGGTGCACGGCCCGTCCCCGCAGCGAATGATCCGGATCAGCAATTCCGGCGGCGGCAGGCTCGACGCGCGGGCAAGCAGTGCGGACTCTTGGCTGCACCTCGAGCAGCACAACGACCAGGTGCTGGCCACAATTGCCACCGGCACAAGCGGCGAACATGCCGGCGCCATAACCATCGCCGCCGGTGAGGCAGGGACCATCCGGATCCCCGTCACCGCGCGCGTCGAACAACCCCGCGGCCTGGTGGTTAAGCCCGCAGCTAGCCCAACCCCGCGGCCCAGGTGGCTCCGACGACGCGGCGTCAGGGCCACTGCTGCCGGGGTCGCTGCCATCGCCGCCATCGCGATCGTCCTCGCGGTCCGTTCTGAGACAGACGGCGGAGGCAACCAGTCCGAAACGACATCCAGTCCGACATCGACGACGGCCCCGGTTCAGCTCACCTGGCAGCGATTGCCCGATCTCCTCGTCCCGGTCGAAGCGGCGGGTGTCGCGGCGCTGCGCGGCGAAGTCTGGGTGGTAGGCGGGCACAGACCCGACCCGAACCGTTCGGCTCTCGACACTGTGCAGATCTATGACCCGGTGCAGGAGCAATGGCGGTTGGGGCCGGAGCTGGACGTGCCGCTGGATGATGCCGCAGTAGCCAGCGATGGGGAGCGGCTGTTCGTCATCGGCGGACAGACGGGACCGGGGACCGCCAAGGAGGCCAGCCGTGATGCCTATGTCCTGGACGGTCCTGACGACCCTGCGTGGGACGCCTTTACTGCGCTTCCGGAGCCGCGAGCGAACGGCGCCGTCGCTTGGGACGGGAGCCGCCTGGTGTTCGCCGGCGGGTACACCGTAGAGAACGACGGGCGTGTCGCTCACGCGGACGTCTGGGAGCTGAAGGGTGACGAGTGGTCCCCAATCGGGCCTGGCCTGACGAGGGCCAGGAGTGACCTCGCCGCCGCAAGCAACGGTGAGGGCAAGGTGTGGTTCCTCGGCGGCGAGGACATCGGCGACGGTCTGCGTCCGCATCCGCCGCTCGGTGCGGTAGATGTCGTCGAAGGCGACAGTGTCAAACCTCTTCCGGAGATCGAGCCGGCGGTGGAGGACAGCGACGCCGTCTGGCAGCGGGAGCGAGGCGTATGCGTGTTCGGCGGAGTCATCATCCCGGATGACAAGAATGAAGAGATCGTGACCGATGACGTGATCTGCAGCGAACCCGGCCCGCCCCCGTTGCCGCCTCTGCCTTCACCCAGGGCCGACACTGGTGCCGTCCTCCTGAACGACAACGACACCATCTACGTTGTCGGCGGTCATGGACCCGACGATTCCGGGCGTCGCGTCGACGCTATACCGATCCCGAAGGCGCCAGCCCCGTCCCCCTGAATCGACCCGGGCATCTTCGTCGGTCCCCGACACCGGGATCTGGGCAGCGGATGACCGCCGGGCGGCTCGGGCACCGCAGCTCAGCCCTTGGCGTCCACCAGTCCCAGGAGGTACTCGCCATATCCTCCTTTGCGTAGCGGTTCGGCAAGGATCTGAAGCTGCTCGGCGTCGATGAAACCCTGCCGGTAGGCGATCTCCTCGATGCAGCCGATCTTCAGGCCCTGCCGCTCCTCCACCACCTGGACGAACTCGGCGGCCTGCATGAGGGACGAAAAGGTGCCCGTGTCGAGCCACGCAGTGCCCCGTTCAAGTACCGATACCTGGAGCCTGCCGTCGCGAAGATACGCCTGGTTGACGGCCGTGATCTCGAGCTCTCCGCGGGCACTCGGGACGATCCCACCGGCAATCTCGACCACCGAGTTGTCGTAGAAGTACAAACCGGGAACGGCGTACCGGCTCTTCGGCGAGCGCGGTTTCTCCTCGATCGACAACGCCCGGCCGTCTCGGTCGAACTCGACGACACCGTAGGCCGACGGGTTGGCGACGTGGTACGCGAAAATGTGCCCACCGTCTGGATTGACGCATTTGCGCAGGCTGGTACCCAGGCCAGCTCCGTAGAAGATGTTGTCGCCCAGGACAAGCGCAACGCTGTCCGTGCCGATGAACTCCGCTCCGATGGAGAAAGCCTGCGCCAGCCCCTCCGGCCGCGGCTGCACCGCATAGGACAGCGCGATGCCGATATCAGCACCGTCGCCGAGTAGCCGGCGGAACTGTGGCTGGTCGTCTGGTGTCGTGATGACAAGGATGTCTCGGATGCCGGCCATCATCAGCGTGGACAACGGGTAGTAGATCATCGGCTTGTCATAGATCGGCATCAGCTGCTTGCTGACGCCTCTCGTGATGGGGTAAAGCCGCGTACCGGAGCCGCCGGCCAGGATGATTCCACGCATGGGACAGCAGGGTAGATGACCGCTCGGAGCTGCTTCGTCCGCTGCTGGTCAGGGTCTCGACGACACTGTGGGCCCGACGATGAACCCCGAACCCCACGCCAGATGCATGGTGGCCAGCACCGCGGGAAGCCATGCTTTCGCACGCCACGGCAGACCGGTGCCTTCGGCCGCGCCCGCAACGACTGCACCGGCGGCGTAGCCCGCCGGGGCTAGCCAGCCGAGTGCCAGCCAGCGCGGACCACGCAGCGTGCCGAACAGGCCGGCGAGGGCTCCAGCCCCGACGGAGGCCGTGACCACAGGAGCAGCCAGATACCGCGGACTTGCGGTCACCGGGTGGCGGCGGATCACCTCTCGGCGCCACTGGCCGGTGCGGAAGAACTGCCCAGCGAGCGCACGCAGGCTTGACCGTGGCCGGTAGGTCACGACCAGGTCGGGCGTGAACCAGACGGTCTCACCCGCTGCCCGGATGCGGTGGTTCAGTTCCCAGTCCTGCGCCCTGGCGAAGTGCTCGTCGTACCCGCCGAGCCGGTCGAGCACCTCGCGCCGGAACACACCGAGGTAGACAGATTCGGCTGGGCCAGGCGATCCGCCGAGGTGGAACGGGGCAGCGCCGATGCCCAGGGGTGAGGTCATCGCCCTCGCAACGGCATTCTCGAAGTCGGTCTCTCCCTCCGCCCGCATGATCCCGCCGACATTTGCGGCACCGGTTCGGCGAAGCTCATCGACGGCCAGCCGGATGTATCCAGGCGTGAGCACGCCATGCCCGTCGGCGCGGACGACGAGATCGTGCCGAGCCGCCTTGATTGCGGCGTTGAGAGCGTCCGGCGTACGCCCGGACGGGTTTTCCACCAGCCGTATCCGGTCGTCATCGGCGGCGAGACCGGCGGCGATCTCGTCGGTGCGATCCTGCGACGGCCCGAGGGACAACACCAATTCAAGCTCACCGGGGTACTCCTGGGCGAGAACACCGGTCACTGCTTCCGCCAGGTGCTGTTCCTCGTCGAGCACCGGCATGATGACCGACACTGGAGGCCAGGTGAGAGTCTGCGACGGATTCATCTCGGCGAACCCTACCGGTGACCACGCAGTCATTCGTAGGCACATACCGAGGACAGGTCGACCGCGGGCTGCGCCGTCTCGTCCCCGTGTGGTTCGGCGGCGGGTTCCGCGGCCGGCTGCTCTGGGCTGACACCGCCCGCGGTTGCCGTCTTCGCGCCGGTCCGGCCGGCCGCGGCGTCGACTGACGCCTCCATCGCTCGCTCCAGCTCGTCCGAGATGACCTCGAGGTCGGGGTCTGCCGGCGTGATCAACGGCGGAACGAGTTGCAGCGACGTGACCGGCCGGTCCTTGGCCCGCCAGGCAAGATCCACCAGTTCGGGCAACTCGGCCTGTGGAATGTCGGTGGTGATGATCGACGTCGACGCCGCAGCCAGCTCCGTGAAGTTGCTGAGCACGGTGGCCGGGTCGGCCTCCCGCAGGATCGCGCCGAGTACGCAGCGCTGGCGGCTCATTCGCGCGTAGTCCGACGAGCCGGAGCGAGAACGGGCATACCAGAGAGCCTGGTATCCGTCGAGCTTGCGCAGACCAGGCGCCAGCACCTGGCCGGACTCGCCGATCGGGAGGGGCTCGGTGACGCGAATGGTCACCCCGCCCAGGGCATCGACCAGGTCGCGGAAACCACTGAGGTCGACCACGACCACGTATTGGATCGGCAGGCCAAGGGTGCCTTCGACGGCCTGTTTGACGGCGGTGACCCCTGGCTCGTCCGAGCCGCGGAACAGGTCGGGGTTCGCTTCACCGTAGGTCCAGGTCGCGTTCAGCAGCCACTCGCTGAGCTCGCCCTCGCCGGAGAATCCGTCCGGGAATCGAGCGGCTGCGGCGCTGCCTTCGGTGAACCGGGCGTTCTGCAGGTTCCGCGGCACACTCACCAACAGCGGCGCACCCGTGCGCACGTCGACCGAGACGACAGTGATGCTGTCCGGGCGCACGCCGACACGTCCCTTGCCTGCGTCGGCGCCGAGGAGCAAGACATTGAGCCGCCCGTCGCTTGCCGCTGCTGCCTCACCCGACGGGAAGAGCGCGGTCACCGCCTCATGAGCCGCCGAGGCGTACCGGGCTGCCATCACCGGTGGTGCCGCCACGACCAGCGACAGCAGCAGGGTCGTGCCGGTCAACACCAGCCGATGCCTACGGGTCAGCGCCGGTGGATAACTCAGCCGCCACGCGTCGAGCAGCAACGCGATCCACCCGATCAAGGCGCCGACGAGGAACAGCTTGAGCGCCCTGAGCACCCACGGTCGTACGGCGAGCCCCGCCAGCTCGTCCAGCGGTACCAGCCACAACACCACAGCACTGCCGACGATCAGGCCGATCCAGGCCGCCAGTACCGCCTGGCCGAGCCGGCGGTTGCCGGCGATGACCTGTGCGCTGCCGGGTGCGACGACGGTCAGCCCGACCAAGCGCAGTGCCCGTCGGAACCTCCTGACCTCGGCGATCTGTTCGCGGACAGACGGGACTCGGCCACCACCGGACCCCGGCGCCCAGCGGGGCGGCGCGGTCGTGACCACGAGGTGCTCCCGTCGTCATGGCAGTAGAAGCGCAGCCAGTATCGCCGGGTCCGTCCGGCGAGCTAGGACGGCGCGCCGCCACGGGAATGCAGGATCGCCTCGCGCCGGGCCAGACGGTGGATCCGGCGGATCTCGGCCTCTGCAAACCGGCGGCGGTCCTCGTCGGTCTCAGGCAGCACCGGCGGCACCGGCCGCGGCTTGCCATTGGCATCGAGGGCGACGAACACCAGGTAGGCAGTCGCCACCCGCGTGGCCGTCTGCACCTCGTTCCAGGGCTCGGCGAGAACCCGCACGCCGACCTCGAGCGACGTCCGACCTGCCCAGTTGACTCGGCCCTGCGCATGCACCAGATCGCCGACATGGACCGGCTCGAGGAAGGCCATTTCGTCCATCGACGCGGTGACGGCCGGGCCGCCGGAATGCCGTTGGGCCACGGCTCCGGCGACCTCGTCGACCAACTTCATGATCACTCCGCCATGCACCGTCCCGAGCAGGTTGGTGTCGAGCGTGGTCATGATCCGGGACAAGGTCGTCTGGGCGGCGGACGTCGGGCGCCCTGGCACGCTGTCCTGCACAGGAGGACGGTACGACCAGGCGGCCCGATCGGGCAGCCGAACCGCTGCGGGTACCGTTCCGAGCGTGAACGAGCCACAGCCCGACCAGTCGCCGGCCGGGCCGGCGAAGGTGACCACCTACATCGCTGGCCGGGTCCCAGGCGTTTCCTACCGCGATGGAATGGCCCACAGCCCGGTCGAGAGTGAGCCGGAGGCGGCTGCGAAGCCGGCCGGCTCGCCACCGCCGGAGAAAGCCGGTATCGCCCGTCCGCCGGCCGCGCCGCTCCGCCGGCGGGCGTCCCCGCCACCTGGCCGGCCGCCGTCGTCGAGGCCAGCGGGTGGCGGACCCTCGGGACGCCGTATCGCCAGATGGCTCGGCGGGTTCATCGTCGTCATCCTCGCGGCGCTGATCGTTCTCGGGATGATCGCCTGGTCCCGGATCGACAAGGTCGACGCGATACCGGACGACCATGGCGCAGCGGTGTCGGAGGGTCGGGTGTACCTGCTCGTCGGCTCCGACAGCAGGGAGGAGCTCACGCCGGAGGAACGGGCGGAACTGGGCACCGGGTCAACCGCAGGCAGGCGCACCGACACGATCATGTTGCTGCACCTACCCACCTCAGGTCGCCCGGCACTCATCAGTGTGCCCCGCGATTCGCTGGTCGAGATCCCCGGCCACGGTGACGAGCGAATCAATGCGGCGTACGCCTTCGGCGGCGCGCCGCTTCTGGTGCAGACGCTGGAAAACGCGACCGGCGTGGCGATCGACGACTACGTCGAGATCGGCTTCGGCGGGTTCGCATCGGTCGTCGACGCCCTCGGCGGGGTCGAGGTCTGCCTGGACGAGCCGGTGCAGGACGACAAGGCCCACATCGACCTGCCCGCTGGTTGTCAGGTCCTGGACGGGGTGAATGCGCTGGGTTACGCCAGGGCGCGCGAGTTCGATCCCACTGCCGACCTCGGCCGCGTGCAGCGACAACGCGAGCTGATCGGCTCCATCGCCGGCACTGCGCTGTCCCCCGGCACGCTGCTCAACCCCGTCTCACTCACCCGGACCGCCCTTGCCGGCGGTGACGCTCTGACCCTGGACGAGCAGACCGGGCCGATCGACCTGGCCCGCTTTGCCCTCGGTATGCGCCGGGTCACCTCCGGGGCAGGCGACACACTGACCGTGCCGCTCGGGCGCGTCGGCAACACCGTCGACTGGGACGAGGAGCAGGCCGGCGTGCTGTGGAGCGCCCTTCGGGACGGCACCGAGGTTCCTGCTGAGCTGCTGACGGACCAGTAGCGGCCTGGGTCGATGTCGCCTTGCTCCCCTCCCACGATCTTACGGGCGGCCGAGGCTCCGATAGCTCCAGCCGGCCGCCCGCCAAGCATCCGCGTCGAGACAGTTGCGGCCGTCGACGACGTTCCGCATCCCGACTACCCCGCCCAGCACGGCGGGATCGATCTCGCGGAACTCGGGCCATTCGGTGAGGTGCAGTACGACGTCGGCGTCGCGGCATGCGGCGGTCGTCGACTCCGCATAGGTCAGCGTGGGGAAACTTCGCCGAGCATTGTCCATCGCTTTCGGATCGTGGACGGTGACCGTCGCCCCGTGCAGATGCAGCTGACCCGCAACCGTGAGCGCCGGAGAGTCGCGAACGTCATCGGAGTTGGGCTTGAACGCCGCGCCGAGAACGGCAACCCGCTTGGCGGCCATCTCGCCGCCAACCATCTCCCGAGCGATTTCGACGACCCGTTCACGCCGGCGCAGATTCACCGCATCGACCTCTGCCAGGAACGCCAACGACTGGCCGGCGCCGATTTCGCCGGCTCGCGCGATGAACGCTCGGATGTCCTTCGGCAGACAGCCACCGCCGAAACCCAGCCCAGCATTCAGGAACCGGCGCCCGATGCGCTCGTCATAACCAAGCGCGTCGGCGAGCTTCGTGACATCCGCGCCGGTCACCTCGCAGATCTCGGCCATGGCGTTGATGAACGAGATCTTGGTTGCGAGGAAGGCATTTGCAGACGACTTGACCAGCTCGGCCGTCGGGAGGTCGGTGACGATCACCGGTACCCCCTCCGCGATCACCGGCGCGTAGATGTCGCGCAAGGTCTGTTCCGCGCGCTCTGAACGCACGCCGAAAACCAACCGATCCGGGCGCAGCGTGTCCTCCACCGCAAGTCCTTCGCGGAGGAACTCTGGGTTCCACGCCAGCTCGGCGCCTGCACGCACGGGAGCGATGCCAGCGAGCCGAGCGGCGAACCGGTCGGCGGTTCCGACCGGAACCGTGGACTTGCCGACCACGAGGCAAGGCTGTCTGAGGACCGCGGCGAGCGCATCGATCGCCGCCTCGAGATAGGTCAGATCGGCTGCCAATCCGTCGTGCCGCTGCGGCGTGCCGACACAGATGAAATGCACATCGGCATCGGCTGCCTCCGCGATCTCGGTCGTGAACCGCAGGTCTCCGCCGTCGACATGCTTGCGCAGCAACGGGTCGAGATCGGGCTCGTAAAACGGCGCCTGGCCCTCCTGTAGAGCAGCGACCTTCACCGGATCGACGTCGACACCGACGACCTGGTAACCGAGCTCAGCCATGCTCACGGCATGCACTGCGCCCAGATAGCCGGTTCCGATCACCGAGATGTGCCAGGTCATGCGTGTCCTTCGGGTGGGCGTTGGGGGCTCCGGACGAGGGTACCTGGGGTCGTGTGCGACGGCCCGCAACGTCCCGCACCATACGATCGTCGGCATGGACGCAGGGTTCGACCTCTACCGGTTGAGCGACGAGCACGAGGCGATCCGAACGGCGGTACGGGCGATTTGTGACGACAAGGTCGCCCCACATGCGGCCGAAGTCGATGAGACAGCGCAGTTTCCGCAGGCGTCGTACGACGCGCTGCGCGCAGCCGACTTCCACGCTCCACACATCCCCGAGGAGTACGGCGGAGCCGGCGCTGACGCGCTCGCGACATGCATCGTCATCGAGGAGGTTGCCCGAGCGTGCGCAGCGTCGTCGCTCATCCCGGCGGTCAACAAGCTCGGCACCATGCCGCTGCTGCTCGCCGGGTCTCCGCAGCTAAACGCGAAATACCTGACGGCGGTCGCCAGCGGCGAGGCGATGTTCTCGTATGCGCTGTCCGAGCGGGAAGCCGGTTCGGACCCGGTCTCGATGTCGACCCGCGCGGTGCCCGATGGTGACGGCTGGGTCCTGTCGGGACAGAAGTCGTGGATCACCAACGCCGGCGTCAGCGACTGCTACACGGTCGTAGCCGTGACGGATCCCGATGCCGAGCGCGGCGGAGGGTTCACGGCGTTCGTCGTCGAGTCATCCGACGACGGCCTGACGCTCGGAGCGCCCGAGCGCAAGCTGGGCATCAAGGGCTCGCCTACTCGCGAGCTGCTCTTCGACGGCTGTCGCATCCCGGGGGACCGGGTGGTGGGCGGGCCGGGGGATGGCCTGCGGATCGCGCTGCGGACGCTCGATCACACCCGCGTGACGATTGGCGCCCAGGCGGTCGGTATCGCGGCGGGAGCGCTGGATCTCGCCACGGCATATGCGAAAGAGCGTCAGCAGTTCGGCACCGCCATCGCTCAGTTCCAAGGGGTGCAGTTCATGCTGGCCGACATGGCGATGAGCCTTGAGGCCGCCCGTCAGCTCGTCTACCGGGCCGCCGCCGCCAGCGAGCGGGACGAGCCGTCACTGACGTTTCTCGGCGCGGCCGCCAAATGTGTTGCGTCGGACACCGCCATGCAGATCACCACCGACGCCGTCCAGCTGCTCGGCGGCTACGGATACACGCGCGACTATCCGGCCGAGCGGATGATGCGCGACGCCAAAATCACCCAGATCTACGAGGGCACCAACCAGATCCAGCGCGTGGTGATGGCCCGAGAGCTGCTCGGTCTGACCGGATGATGTCCGGCCTGGAGATTGGATACCGGCCGCAGCAGCAAGAATGAGTGCTGTGAAGACCTGGCGTGACCCCGACCTGATCCAGCGGCTGTTGACGACTCCGGCGACCTGGGCCGTGGTCGGCCTGTCCACGAACACCGAGCGCACGGCGTACCGCATCGGCCGTTACTTGCGTGATCGACTCGGCATGAACATCGTTCCCGTCAATCTCCGCGGCGAGGACACTCTGGGCGAACAGGGCTACCGCCGGCTCGCCGACGTCCCGGTCCCTGTCCAGGTCGTCGACTGCTTCGTGAACAGTCAGCGGGTCGGCGCGGTCGTCGACGACGCCATCGCCGAGAAGGATCGCCTGGGTATCGAGGCGGTCTGGCTGCAGCTCGGCGTGATCGACGAAGCAGCGGCCGAACGTGCCCGCGCCGCCGGCCTCGACGTCGTCATGAACACCTGCCCGGCCATGGAGGCCGCCCGCTAGCCGTCGGTGCGGCTCTGTCGGCCTCCAACCCTTCTCGACTTCAATGATCAAATCCGCGCCAAATGGCCCGCTGGATCTGGTTTCGCGCGTTTTTGATCATTGAAGTTGGTGTAGGCGAGGATCTCATCGTCTGCGGCGGTGGCTCTCGCCAGGCAAGACGCAGCCCGTCGGCAGCGGCGACGGCCAGCCTGCTGGATCCGGCTGTACCGGACCTACCCCAGGCACGTTCTTCCACCACCTGATCGGCTTTGGTCGGCTGGTTGGCACGCAGGAGAGCTGCGAACCGGCTGGCCAGCTCGTGGGGCCTGCGGATCGCCAACACCCAGTCGTACCGAGCAATGTCGAGCCCAAGCCGTCGGAGATACCATTCCCGCTCGGTCTGAGCCAGGACGATCGCCGCTGCGTCCGGCCGATCGTTGTACTTGACGGCACCGTCGGCTTCGCTGGCCGCCCAGTGCCATGGCCACAGGCCATGGCCCCGGAACGTCGGGCCGTCTCGGCCCACCCATGCATTCGACACCGGCATCGGCAAGTGGAACTCGATACAGGTGAACCGACCCACCGTCTCGAGGGGAGTTTCCGCGGCTGGGTCAGAGCGCTCCGCTACCCACCTGGCGCGGATAATCCCCGGCCAATGCCGCATGTGCCGCACAACGTCAATCAGGTCTGCTCGGTCCCTCCTGGCCGCATCCGCTACCACAAGTGCGGATGCCAGCGGGGCTGTCCGTGCAACGTCGACCGCCGCCCAGGCTTGGCTGACGACACGAGCTCCCCCGACCTGAGTTCGATGGTGGGAAGGAATGCCGGCGACAAGAAAGCGCCCGGGGGACGTCGTACGAAGCCAAGCCCAGGCGACTTTTCCCAAACCACCGACGGCTTCAGAGGTGGCCTGCTGAGCGAAGGCATTCCCCACACAGCCACCGCCGACCAACCGGTCAAGCAGGCGTTCGGTGAGGCGATGGACAAGGCGCGGGCCTCCACACCAAGTTTGCCCCACTCCAACAGCGCTTGGTGATCGACCGTCGCCATGTAACAGCCATGCCAAACCTTGGTCAGCAGGTCAGCGGCGACGAGACGACGCAGACGGTCGCTGCTGATCCCAGCCGAACGAGCGACCTTAGCCGAGAAGAGGCCACACCCAGCCGACAACAGGGCGACAACGTCGTCCGGCAAATCAGTCAAGACCTTCGGCATGAGATGCAGCGTGGACAGCTGTTGTTCTTCGTTCGAGGCCCGCAGCCCAGGTTGTGGACGTCGTTGGACGGCGACCCGAGCCTGTGAAAGCCCGCTTCTCCACCCACTTCAAGTAGCCGGGTAGCTAGCCGAGCTGGTCGCGCAGGGCTTGGCCCTTGCGGCGGGCCGTCGCTTCGAGGTCGGCACGGAAGACGTCCAGCCGCCTGCGTAAGGCGCCGTCGGACGTGGCGATAATGCGCGCAGCAAGCAGGCCGGCATTACGCGCGCCGCCGACGGAAACCGTCGCAACCGGAACCCCGGCGGGCATTTGCACGATCGACAACAGCGAGTCGAGGCCGTCAAGGTAGTGCAGCGGTACCGGCACACCAATGACCGGGAGCGACGTGACCGACGCGAGCATGCCCGGCAGGTGAGCCGCTCCTCCGGCACCCGCGACAATGACGCGCAGACCGCGGTCCGCCGCCGTTGCCCCGTACTCCAGCATCGCGTGCGGCATCCGGTGCGCTGAAACGACGCCGACTTCGTGCGGCACACCGAGGTCGGCGAGCACGGAGCCGGCGTCGGACATGACCGGCCAGTCAGAGTCGGAGCCCATGACGATCCCGACCAGCGGGTCGCCGTCTCCCACGACCCGCACCAGATCACTCATTGACGGCTCCTCGCAGATACCCGGCAGCGTGCCGAGCACGTTCTCGAAGATCCTCGACGTCGTCGCCCAGGACGGTGACATGTCCCACCTTGCGCCCAGGGCGAACCGTCTTGCCGTACCAATGGATCTTGACGGCAGGGTCACGGGACATGCAATGACGGTATGCGGAATAGACCTCCCGCAGTTCTCCGCCGAAGACGTTGACCATGACGGCGTAGGGAGCGTGGGCCGCCGGCGATCCCAGCGGCAGGTCGAGCACCGCCCGAAGGTGGTTCTCGAACTGGCTCGTGACCGCGCCGTCGATGCTCCAATGCGCAGTGTTGTGCGGGCGCATCGCCAGCTCGTTGACCAGCAGCCGGCCGTCCCGGGTCTCGAACAGCTCAACCGCCAAGACGCCAACGACGTCCAGGTCGGCGGCAACGGCGAGCGCGAGCCGTTGGGCTTCGACAGCCAGCCGGTCGGGGAGGCCCGGCGCGGGAGCGACCACCTCGACGCAGATTCCGTCGCGCTGAACGGATTCGACGACCGGATAGGCGACGGCCTGCCCAGATGGTGAACGCGCCACGACGGCGGCCAGCTCACGGGGGAAGTCGATCAGCTCCTCGGCCAACACCGGCACGCTGGCCCGAAACGGCTCCGCTGCCTCGTCCAAGGATCGGGCGATCCACACGCCCTTGCCGTCGTAACCGCCCCTCGTCGTCTTGAGCACAACCTGAGTTGTCAGGCCGGACAGGTCCCCAGCCTGCGCCGACGCCACGCCCTGCCCTGACCACTCGCCACGCGGGGAGTCCCCAGCTAGCTCGGCCGAGAACGCGGCTACGTCGGCAGGACCGGACACGATCCGATGCCGGGGGCACGGGATACCAGCAGCCGTGAGCCGCGACCGCATCACAGCCTTGTCCTGGGCGTGAATCAGGGCGTCCGGTCCGGGCCGCACGACGATGCCCGCTGTCTCCAGACTCCGCAGGTGCGACGTCGGCACGTGCTCGTGGTCGAACGTGATCACATCGCACTGCTCGGCGAACCTGCGCAGGTCGGCCAGCGCTTTCTCGTCACCGACCGTGGTCGCGGGCACGACCTGGGCGGCTGCGTCGTCGGGCCGAGCGGCGAGGACGGCGAGCCGGACGCCGAGCGCTATCGCCGCTGGTTGGGTCATCCGGGCCAGTTGACCGCCGCCGACCATACCGACAACTGGGCCGGCAGCTGGGCCGACGCCCGGCCAGCCCTCCGCACCCGTCACGGACCCACAGGTTAGCGACGCCGGACGGCGTCCCGTGGTCGTCCCGTGCTCTACCCTTGGTCGGTGCTGAACACTCTCACCCGGCCACTGCGGCGAGCGCCGGCCCCATTCAGGATGGCGCTGCAGCTCTGGTACGGGTTGCACCAACTCATCCGCGAGAGCCTGAAATTCCTGACGGTCGGAAGCGTCGGGTTCGCCGTGGACGTGCTCGTGTTCAACGCCCTGCTCTATGCCGGCGGCGACGGCCCACTCAACCACAAGCCGCTGACCGCAAAGACCATCTCCGTCGTCGCCGCGACGTTGGTCACCTACACCGGCAACCGAGTATGGACCTTCCGCCATCGGGCCCGGACTGGCTTCGCTCGTGAGTACGTGCTGTTCTTCCTGCTCAACGGCGTCGGGCTCGGCATCGCGTTGTGCTGTCTCGGGATCTCCCGCTACGCACTCGGGCTGTCCGGACCGCTGGCGGACAACGTGGCCGCCAACGTCATCGGCCTCGGCCTGGGCACGCTGTTCCGGTTCTGGTCATACCGCCGGTGGGTCTTCCCCGATCCCGCGGTCGGACGCGGGTCTGCGCCGCTAGCTCTCTGACGGCCCCTCCCGGCGAGCGGTCAGGCTGCTGCAGTGCGCGTACGTGGCCCGGCCCGCAGCACCTGGGACGGGAGGTCGTGCCCGACCAGCCGCTCGGCCTGAGCGGCCACGTCGATCAGGGCATCGAGATCGACGCCGGTGTCGACGCCCATGTCCTCGAGCATGTGCACCAGCTCTTCACTGGCGATGTTCCCCGACGCGCCGGGTGCCTCCGGACAGCCGCCGAGCCCGCCCACCGAGGCGTCGAAGTCGTCCACGCCCTGCTGCAGCGCCGCGAACACGTTGGCAAGACCAGTACCCCTGGTGTTGTGGAAGTGCAGCCCCAGCGCCACATCCGCGCGGGCAGCCCTGGTCTCCTCGACCAGTCGGGTGACCCTGGTCGGTGTCGCCATCCCGGTGGTGTCTCCGTAGGCGATCGAGTCGGCACCGCCGGACAGCGCCCGCTCGACCACGTACAGCACCCTCGAGATCGGAACGTCGCCTTCGTACGGGCAGCCCCAGGCGGTCGCGACGATCACCTGCAACGTCGCGCCGTACGCGTGCACGAGGTCGACGATCGCCGGCAGCTCGGCCAGCGACTCGTCAGTCGATCGCTTGATGTTGCGCCGGTTGTGCGTATCCGAGGCGGAGATGACGACCTCGACTTCGACGAACCCGGCGTCCACGGCCCGCTGAGCGCCGCGCAGGTTGGGCACCAGCGCCGAGAAGCGGATGTCGGGGTTGCGTTCGACCTGAGCCCAGACCTCTGCCGCATCGGCCATCTGCGGGATCGCGTCGGGATGGACGAACGAGACTGCCTCGATACGGCGTACCCCGGTCCGCGAAAGGGCATTGATGAGCGCTACCTTGCCCTCGGTGGAAACGGGCTCCTCGTTCTGCAGCCCGTCCCGCGGCCCGACCTCACGCAGGCTGATCCGCTGCGGAAGCTCGCTCATCTGACCTCACTCCCCAGGCCACTCCGGATCGCGCTTCTCGTTGAACGCCGCGACCCCCTCGGATCTATCCCCGCTGAACGCGGTCGCTCGCCAGCGGGCATCCTCGATCTCCAGCCCGACTGCAAGCGGGACGTCGAGACCCAGCCGCATCGCCTGTTTTGCGTTGCGAAGACCGACCGGTGAGTTGCGGCTGATCGCCGCTGCGATCTCCAGCGCGACGGCACGATCACGCCCTGCGGGGACCAGGCGGTCGGCAATGGCCAGCCGATACGCTTCGCTGGCCTCGATCCGGCGTGCCGTGAACACCAGGTCCGCTGCCCTGCCCCAGCCGGCGCGCCGGGCGAGCAACTGGGTGCCTCCACCGCCAGGGATGACGCCCACGGATACCTCCGGCAGCCCGAACACTGCTGTCTCGTCAGCAACGATCAGATCGCAGGCCAGGGCGAGCTCACACCCCCCGCCGAGGGCGTAACCATGCACCGCCGCTACCGTCGGCACCGGCAGGTAGAGGACGCCGGTGTAGGCGGAGCGAGCGACGAGGCGCTGCCGCAGAAGCTCGTCGTCGGTGAGTGCGTTGCGTTCCTTGAGGTCCGCGCCGACGCAGAACGCCTTTTCCGACGACGATGAGAGCACGACCGCACGCAGGCTGCCGTCTGCGGCAAGTTCAGTCGTGGCAGCTGCGATCGCCCGAGCCATCGCGGTCGACACAGCGTTGAGTGCTTCCGGCCGATCCAAAACAAGCTCGGCGACGTGCGGTACACCGTCCGCTCCTCGAAGGGTGACACCCAGCTCCGGAGTGGTCACCGCCGGTCACGCTGGCCGGGCTCGTCCAGGCTCCAGTCGTACGGCTGGTCGCGGGGCAGCGGGCGGGTGCGTCGTTCGGCCTCGTCTGTCTCGGATTCCGGCTTACTCTCCGTTCGCCGCCGGGGCGACGACCATCCGTGCGCCTCGCGGACCAGCTCGCTCATCTCGAGCTGCACCTCGTGCACCCGAGGGACGTCACGCAGCACGATCGTGCCGTGCTCGCTCGCGGCCGAGACGTTGAGCGACCCACAACGGAGCATTCGATCGACCAGGTCCTGGTTGTAGGCGACGTCGTTGATCCGACCTAACGGGATGTCACGGCCGTACCGGCTGACCACACCTTGCCGCGTCACGAGCCGTTCGGTGGTGACGGTATACGTAGTGCTCAGCCATACCAGGAACGGCCACACCGACCAGCGGGCAATCACGCCCAAGGCGATCGCCAACAGCACCCATCGGCCCGCCGCACCGCTTCCACTTTCGGGCAGGACGCCCAGGCCGAAGCCGACCGCCGCTGCGGTGATCAGGAGCACCAGGACGGGGATCAGCAGCGCCTTGGCGTGTGTGCGCATGTCCAGCACGACCTCCTCGCCCTGCCCGAGGAGCCGCTGCGGAAATGCCATAGCAAGCAGCCTAGACATGCCTACTCCCCGCCTGGGGTCGACGAGCCGACGGATGCCGTCCCCGCCCGGGCCGACTTCGTCGGCCCCACGCCCGGCCACACCCCGGCCGGCATCCTTCGACCCGTCTGCTGCGTCAACGCTCGGTGCGCAGGTGCTCCACGTCGCCGGCACTGATGGCGACGTCGCCGGAATCGGTGCGCACGATCAGGCGGCCGTCGAGGTCAACATCGATCGCCCGCCCGACGACCGGCGCTCGGTCGGGCAGGGTCGCTCGCACCTCGCGGCCGAGCGTGTGGCACAACCGGCGATACAAGGGCGCCAACCATGGCTGGGGATCGCCACGCTCGCCGCGCCACGTTTCGTACCGGGCGCCGAAGACGTCGAGTAGAGCGGCCAGCACATCGTCGCGGGGAACGTCGGCAAAGCCCGCGGCGAGCAGCGACACAGCCCCGGCCGGTGCCGCCGACAGGTTGAGCCCCACGCCGACGACGGCGGCTGCGCCGGCCGGGCCATCCACGCGCTCGACTAGCACTCCAGCCAGTTTCTTGGAGCCGAGCAGAACGTCGTTCGGCCACTTGAGGACCGTCTCGGTACCCGGATGAGCGTGCAATGCCTCGACGACCGCGACGCCGGCGAGTAGGGGAAGCCAGGGCCACCGGTTGGCAGGTACCGACGGGCGCAGCAGCATCGAGACCGCGAGGCCGGTGCCCGGCGGAGCCTGCCAGGCGCGGCCGAGCCGTCCCCGCCCCGCGCTCTGGTAATCGGCGACCAGGACTGTCCCTTCGGCACCGCCTTCGCGAGCAGCAGCGGCCACGTCGGCGTTGGTGGACCCGGTCTCCGTGACGTGGTGGAGCTGCCAGCTGACCACGACCACCCCTCAGCCGGTGTTCTGCAGCCCGGCGGCGATCCCGTTGACCGTGATCTGAAGCAGTCGCCGGATCCCTGCGTCGTCCGCTGTTCCGTCCCGCAGAGCGCGCAGCGCGCGGACCTGCAGATGCGAGAGCGCGTCGACGTACGGGTCGCGAAGCGCCACGGCGCGCCCGAGCACCCGGCGGTCCTCGAGCAGTCGGGCATGGCCGGATAAGGCGAGCACCTGCGAGGTCGTTCGGGCGTGCTCGTCGAGCACCCTCTCCGTCAGGTCCGGACGGCCGCCGAGGTCCAGGTAGTGGCCGGCGATCCGGCGATCGGTCTTGGCGAGGGACATCTCGGCGTTCTCGAGCATGACCGTGAACAACGGCCACGACTCGTACGCCCGACGTAACAGTTCCGGATCGCCGACGGTGGCGAAGCCGGTGCCCAGGCCGTACCAACCGGGCAGGTTGACCCGCGTCTGCGCCCACGAAAACACCCATGGAATGGCCCGGAGGTCTTCCAGCGACGACGACGAAGCCTGGCCGCGACGGGCCGGCCGCGACCCCAGCCGCAACGCACCGATCTCCTCTAGCGGCGTCACCTGCGCGAACCAGTCTGCGAAGCCATCGGCGCACACCAGGTCGTGGTAGGCCTCCCGGGCCGCCTTGTCGAGAACAGTTGCCAGATCGGCGAATTCCTCTGCCGCCTCCCGCGCGCGGTCCTCGACCGCGGGCGTGGAGGCCAGCAGTACCGCAGCGGCAACCTGTTCGATGTGACGACGGGCGATGACCGGGTCGCCATAGCGGGCGAAGAACACCTCGCCCTGCTCGGTGACCTTGAACCGACCAGCGACCGAGCCGGGTGCCTGGGCCAGCACCGCTCGGTTGGCCGGGCCGCCGCCTCGGCCGCGCGCTCCGCCGCGACCGTGGAAGAGGGTCAGCCGGATGGCGTGTCGGCTGGCCCAGGCCGCCAGGCGGGCCTGTGCGTCGTAGAGGGCGAACGTGGCCGACACCGGCCCCGGCCGGTCAGCTCGCAGCTGCGCGGTGCGCCAGAGGATGTCGACCTCTTCCAGCAGGCGGCGCCGGATCTCGGCCTCCTCGGACGCGCCAAGGCGGGGATCGTCACGCCGCTCGAGGAGCTCGGCCACCCGACGGATCCCCGTCACGACCGCTCGGCGGCGAGCTTCGGTCGGGTGGGCAGTCAACACCGGACGAAACTCCAAGCCAGAGAGCAGCGACTGCGCCTGGGCCGGCCCGTGCAGCCGAGCGACCTCGGCGACCGCAGCACCGACCGTGTCCGAAATCGGTCGGTCGACTTGGTCGGCTGCACGCAGGGCCCGAGCCCGGTGCCGCTCCTCCGCGACGTTCACCAAGTGGAAGTACACGGTGAACGCCCGGGCAGGATCGTCCCGAGTGCGTCGCCGACCCGTCGGTGGAGACACCTGATCCAGGGTAGTGACGGCGTTCGGCACGCTCCGCCGTGTCCAGCGAGCGGACACAGCGCACCGCACAGCTGCGGCGGAGCGGTGGTCTAGCCTGCGGTGCATGACCGCCACGAATGAGGGCGTCGACATCCACTCGACCGCGGGAAAGCTCGCCGACCTGCAGAATCGTCTCGACGAGGCGATCCACGCGGGGTCTGCTCGCGCGGTCGAGAAGCAGCACGCCCGGGGCAAGATGACTGCGCGCCAGCGCATCGGGCTTTTGCTCGACGAGGGCTCCTTCGTCGAGTTCGACGAGCTGGCCCGGCACCGGTCGACGATGTTCGGGATGGAGAAGAACCGCCCGTACGGCGACGGCGTTGTCACCGGGTTCGGAACCGTCAACGGCCGCGAGATAACGACGTTCGCACAGGACTTCACCGTCTTCGGCGGCAGCCTCGGCCAGGTCTTCGGCGAGAAGATCGTCAAGGTTATGGACTTCGCGCTCAAGACCGGCTGTCCGATGGTTGGGATCAACGACTCCGGAGGCGCGCGGATCCAGGAGGGCGTGGTCTCCCTCGGCCTCTACGGCGAGATCTTCCGCCGCAACGTGTTGGCCTCTGGCGTGATACCGCAGATCTCGCTGATCATGGGACCGTGCGCGGGGGGTGCCGTGTACTCGCCGGCGATCACCGACTTCACGGTCATGGTCGACGGTACGTCGCACATGTTCATCACCGGCCCGGACGTGATCAAGACCGTCACGGGGGAAGACATCGCCTTCGAGGAGCTCGGTGGCGGCCGCACGCATAACACCAAGAGCGGCAACGCGCACTACCTGGCCTCCGACGAGACCGACGCGATCGATTATGTCCGGGCCCTGCTCTCCTACCTGCCACAGAACAACCTCGACGAGCCCCCGGCCTTCACTGCCGAGGCCGACCTCACCATCACTGCCGCCGACGCCGAGCTCGATACGCTCATCCCGGACAGCGCCAACCAGCCCTACGACATGCACCGGGTCGTCGAGGGGGTCGTCGACGAGGGTGAGTTCCTCGAGGTCCAAGCGCTCTACGCGCCGAACATCGTCGTGGGATTCGGCCGGATCGAGGGACGCTCGGTCGGCGTCGTCGCCAACCAGCCGATGCACTTCGCCGGCACGCTCGACATCGACGCCTCGGAGAAGGCAGCTAGGTTCGTCCGAACCTGCGACGCGTTCAACATCCCGGTACTGACATTTGTCGACGTGCCCGGGTTCCTGCCCGGCGCCGACCAGGAGTGGAACGGCATCATCCGCCGCGGCGCCAAGCTGATCTACGCGTACGCCGAGGCAACCGTGCCGCTCGTCACGGTCATCACCCGTAAGGCCTACGGCGGCGCCTATGACGTCATGGGCTCCAAACACCTCGGCGCCGACGTCAACCTTGCCTGGCCGACCGCGCAGATCGCGGTCATGGGCGCGCAAGGAGCGGTGAACATCCTCTATCGACGCGAGCTGGCTGACACGCCTGACCCCGAAGCCCGGCGGGCCGAGCTCGTCACCGACTACGAGGACACCCTGGCGAACCCATACATCGCCGCCGAACGCTTGTATGTCGATGGTGTCATCAGGCCGGCGCGGACACGCGTCGCCGTAGCTCAAGCACTACGCGCCTTGCGGACGAAGCGCGCAACCCTGCCGCCGAAAAAGCACGGCAACATCCCGCTATGAGGCGATGGCCTGGGGACGCTTTCGAACCTGGATCTCGGCGTTCAGCGGGCGGATGCGCGCCGCCAATGGACGTAGTGTTGCAGCATGCGGCGCGTGCAGCGTATGCAACCCTTCAGCCGGACATGGCTGCTGACAATGGCCGCCACCGCCGCTGGTCTCGCAATACTCGGCTTCTATGTCGCGATCATTGTGTCAGAATCTAATGATTCGGCAGCCGAGGTAGCGCCATGGATTCTTTTGATGTCAACTGCCACGCTCATGCCTGTTGTCGCTCTATTTAGCCGCACTCGAGCCGTCGTCGGCGGGTGCCTGATTGGATGCGCTGTTATTTGGGGCTTCTTGGCCGCAATTTCTCTCTTTATTGTCGCCGTTCCGGCCATACTGCTCCCTGTATTCGCATATGCCAACTATCATGAGTCGTCGAAGAAACGCCATTCCAACATCGACGTCGGCGCCGTAGGGTGAAGCGTGACTGACGAACCGGTGCTGCGGATCGTGAAGGGCGATCCCACCGACGAGGAGCTAGCAGCGCTGATGGCGGCAGTGACAGCGAAGTTGGAGACCGGCCGATCGCAACTAGAGCGTCAGCCCTCGAATTGGGCTGCATACTGGCGTTCGGTCGGCGCGCGACCTGGGCCCGGCCCTTCGGCCTGGCGGCAGAGCACGTTGCCTGGCTGACACGCGGTCGCTCGCCAAGGGTGGCCTCGGTGCGGCCGGCAGACCGGGTCGACGAAACCCCTGCAACGCCGGAGCCTTATACGGGGCATGTATCGGAAGTCCACGTTGGTTGGACCACGTGGCCAACACACCCACTCATGCTGATGTGCGGACCTGCCGATGCGACATCATCGGGACATGTCGCTGCTAACTTGCCCGCTCTGCGGACAGGAACACGACCCAGCCCGACCGCGCGTTTCCTCACATCGCGAGCGTCGCGCTGTTCGACTCCTGGGTCTGCCACGGACCGTTCATCGAGGACCTTCGTGGCAGGCCGCAACGGCTCGTGCACCGGAGATTCTTTCGCCGACGAGAACGGCTTTCACGCGCACCGTCAACAGCGCCTGACTCTTGGCGCCCGATGATCAATGACGTGCAGAAACACCGGGTTCGCGCGCGTGGTCCGATGCGCCGAAGGTGGTGAGCAATTCTCGGCGGCTGTGAACGCGAACCTTCGTGAAGATGGATTTCAGATGATCCTGGACCGTGTGGCGGGAGATGACCAGTCGCTCGGTGACGGCGTGGCGTCTGGCCGATCAAGTGCTTCAGCGATCGGGTTAGATGCGGCTGGTCGAAGTAGCCCGCCTCGTGAACGGCGTCGAGAATTGGTACGCCCTGCTGCAAAAGGGTGGTTGCGTAGCGGGCGCGCTCGATCCGGCGCACGGCGCCGTGCGTCAACCCGGTCGTCCGCACAAAGTGTCGCTGTGCGGTGCGCAGGGACCGCTCGTTCAGTTGACTGTGCAACACGGCATCGACGACGGGTGCCCGCACGAGCAGACCGTCACGCACGAGCAGGTTGACGAACGCTTCGGCGTTGTCGAAGTCCGGAATCTCCCAGGCCGAGCCTTGGAGCCAAAAGGCGTGACGCCCCATCTCAGGCAGGTCGGTGGCCGCATCGACGACGGCGCGTGCCGGCAGATCAGGCATGATCGTGCCGAGCCGAAACCGGATGCCGAGCCACTCGCCGCCTGCGGGGCAGCGCAGGGGGGTCGCTTCGTCTCCGGCCCCCGCACCGTCACCGTTGTCCTGCCATTGAGCTTGGTCACGACCATCTCCCAATGGCTCATGGCGATCGAGAGGAAGGGACCGCCGTGCTCACTTCTGGCACGCCAGATCCGTTCGACAAACGGCGAATCCGATGATCGCTCGTCAAGCGCAAAGATCACGGGCCTTCTCCCGTCGCGTTGATTTCGTCGACCAGTTCTCCGACCGGACCGGACGGCCGGACGATCTCCCCCCTCCGGAGTGACGAACCAATAGTGCAGCCGGTCGAAGCCGTGACCGCCGGGGTTGCCCGGTTCGTCGTTCGGACCCGCGATGTACCCATCGAGGGACATCGACTTGTACGGCACCGATGCAGCCACCTCGACCCCCCTGTGGTCTCGATCCAGCGTTTCAACTTGATGTTGCTGACTCGGCGTGGCGGCATTTCTCATCGGCCAGCCGGACCAACCTTTCAAACCAAGGCCCCAGCAGGCACGGACCGCGCACGGTCACCCATCGGGCCGGGTTGAACCAACTCGCGCAGTGCGGCATCAAACCGAAGCCGCAGCTCGACCCTTAGCAGGACACGCCAGTGCGTTGGTGGCGGGGAAGCCCGCGCTTCGGTGCATCCGACCGCCCGGGTGGCCGCGGGATGCCAACCCGGCGTTTGAGCCTGGCGGGCTGCAGCCGATCAGCAGGATGGATGACCCCCGCGGATCAGCAGGATGGATGGCGGCGCCGAACGAGGGGGTGGGCGGAACAAGATCCGCCCGGTCGGCGAAGCAATCTCCGGACCGATCGTGTCCGGATCCGTGATTAGCCTGCTGGACATGACCGAGATCCAGTTATTGCGTCCGGACGGACTCGTCGCCAGCCCGGCCTTCAGCCACGTCGCCGTCGTGCCTCCCGGCGCCACCACGGTGTACGTCGGCGGCCAGAACGCCGTCGATCAGACCGGCGAGCTGGTCGGCGGCACGGACGTGGCCGCGCAGACCCGGCAGGTGATGGCCAACCTGGCGACCGCGCTGCAGGCGGCCGGCGCG
>JBKPAG010000016.1:0-74106 GCA_046726315.1 Actinomycetota bacterium
GGCTGCTGACCGCGCCGGACCGGCCGCAGCCACCCGGCTGGCCGTCCACGGCGGCGTGGCGGGTGCTGCGGCGCGGGCCCGCCCGGACGGCGCTGGCGGACCCGGACGCGTCTGACCCCGCGCGATTGCAGGAGGCCGCCAACCAGTGCCCGCCGAGGTCGCCGTTCCGCGAGACCGGGCTGCCGCCGTTCGACCGGCTGGGCGCCAAGGACTTCGAGCCGCGCCGCCGCGACATCGCCGCTGGCGCACCCGCCGACACGACCGCCCTGCCTGCCGTCCTGGCCGGGCTCGACCTGAACCGCTTCCCCACCCTCCGTGACCTGCTGGACGCGCTGCGGCGGCGGGTCGACGAGGCGGTCACCACCGGCCGGCGGCTGCCGCGCTTGCGCATCGCGATCCTGCTGGGCCTGCTCGGCCGGGGTGAGGACGACCGGCGTTTCGACCGCGAGCGGGTCGTCACCGAGCTGCGCGCGCTGGTGGACGGGTTCGACCAGGCGGCGGACGACCCGTCGGTGATCGGCGACCTCCTCGACGACCTCGGCGACCGCCCAGAGGACCCGCCGGCGTGCCGGCCGCACGACCTCGCGGCGGTCGCCACGGAGGTGCTCGGCCTGTTCGACCCGACGGTGCCCGAGGCCCCGGCGGCACGGGCGGTCCTGGCCACGGTCATGGGGTTGGACGTGATCCAGCCACTGACCCCGCCGGAGCTCTGCCCCGGCCTGGACTTCCCCATGTGGCGGCACCTGGCCGAGCTGGAGCCGGACTGGCTCCTGCCCGGCGTCGGGCAGCTCCCGGAGGACTCGGTCATCGCCGCCGAGACCAACGCCGCCTTCGCTGACGCGTTCCTGGTCGGGCTCAACACCCGCGTGGTGGGCGAGTTGCGCTGGCGGAACATCCGCATCGCGGCGGGCTGTACGCCCCTGCGGGCGTTCTGGTCTCGCAGCGACCCGGCCACGGGCGCGCGGGTCGAGGACATCGTCGGCATCCACCGCTGGACCGCGACCAGCCAGCTCGGCGACGCGCAGCACCGCCCCGCCGGCATCGGCGGCCAGGACCTGGTGCTGGTGTTCCACACCCGCCTGCTGGAGCGCTACCCAGGCACGTCCCTGTGGCTCGTCTCCGCTGAGCACAACGGCCAGCCCGACTTCTCCCAGGGCCCCGACCCGAACGCCCAGCGGCACCTCCCCACCTTCCAAGGGCACCTCGGCCCCGGCGTGAGCTACTTCGGCTTCCAGGGCCTCCCGTCCAAGGACGTCCTGACCATGTGGCTGGTGCTGGAAGAGGCCCCCGGCGGCTACCGCTTCCGCAACGACCAGGCCACCGCCAACGCTTCCCCCGACGGCGCCGCCTTCGCCAACCTCGCCTTCGACGACCCCGTCCGCGTCTTGATCCGCGGTGACTCGTTGACCACTGGAGGAAATTGATGGCAACGAGCGTCGGCGTGCTCTTGCCGCTGCGCATCGAGACGCGGTTCTACGGCAACCGGCTGCGCCTTCGGGTGATCCCGGACGAGCCGTGGCTCGACCGCCACGACCCGCTGCCGAGCGCTGCCGAGCTGGACGCGCTCGACCGCTACCTGACCGCCGCCGGAGGCGGCCCCCCGGCTGGCGACAAGGCGTTGGCGGCGTGGGCCTCGTTCGGCCAGCAGGTCGGCGCCGCTCGTGCGGTGTGGCTGCTGCGATCCTTCCCGGCCAGCGGTCCCGACCCGGACGGCCGCTGGGCGTGCCAGCGGCCGCCGGTGTTGCGGAAGGAGCCGCGCTTCACCGAGCTGGCGGGGCTGCCGGAGCAGCTCGAGGTGTGGCTCGCGCGCGGCGGGGGCGCCCCGAAGCTCGCGGACACGCTCACGGTCGACCCGCCGCTGCTGCGCATGGACCCGCCCGACCCGGCCGACCCGTATGACCGGCGCTGGTGGGAGTCATGGGACGAGGCCAAGCGGGCGGGCCTGGCGACCGAGATCAGTCTTGGCGCGGTCAACGACGACATCGACGCGCTCTACGTGGTCGGTCTGGGCAAGGGCGTGCCGGCGAAGCTGTTCGCCAGCCACCGTGACGCGGGCCAGCTCGGCCTGATCGCCCACGGCACCCCCACCAACGCCGTCGACGGTCGCCCCGCCGCCGACCTCGCGGGCGACCCCGCCAGCTGGGCGCCGCTGCTGGACCGGCCGGCCAGCGCCGGCGAGGAGGCGGTCAGCGGCGCCATCACCGGCGACGCGCACCTGCTCGGCGCCCTCCCGGGGAACCCGCCGCCGCAGGACGAGTGGGCCCGGCTGCTGGTGACGGGGCTGTGGCCGGCGCTGTGGGGCCACACCCTCGCCGACCTCTTCGGGCTCGGGCAGGACGCGGAGGAGCTCGCCGGCTGGGCCGGCGACAACCTCCACCCGGCCGGGCCGTACGCGGCGCTGCGCGTCGGCGGCCAGCCGTACGGGCTGCTGCCCACCACCGAGCTGGCGGCGTGGAAGCCAGCGCCTGGCGACCCGCCGGTCGAGGCGCCGCTGCCATCGGCGCTGGCGGCGGCTGGGGCGCACTGGGCGCGCGCCGCAGAGCAGGGCAGGGGGACGGTCGTGGGCGCCGACGCCGACCGGCTGCTCGACCTGGTGGGCCACCCCGCCGGGTCACCTGGCTACGCCACCCGGCTGCTGGACCCGCTGGAGCTGTGGCTGGCCGCGCTGCACGCGACCGGCACGGCGATCAGCTGGCCAGACCTGCTCGACGCGTGGGGCCAGGCGTTCCCGCTGGCCGGGACGCTCGGGATCGACCCGCTGCGCCGCTACGGCGCGCGCGGCACCGGGCACGGGGTGCGGCTGCCGATGGTCGTGCCGGAGAAGCTGCCGCAGGGGCTTCCCGTCGGTGAGGTACTGCGCAACCTCCTCAACCAGGCCGCGCAGAATCCCAGCAGCCTGGTCAACCTGCGCACGCTCACCCTGGAGATCCTGCGCGGCGGGAGCGTCCTGCTGGTGCTGGCGGCCAGGTCGCTGCAGGTGGCGATCGCGGCGGTCGGCCGCGACAACCTGGGCGTGACAACCCCCGACCTGGAGCCGATCGCCGCCGACCAGGCCAGCGACACGCGGCTGGCCGAGCAGGTGCGGGCGGTCCGCCCTGGCGACCTCACCGGCCCCACCCCGGCGGCGCAGGCATACCGGCGGGTAGCAGGAGCGCTCAAGGCCGCCGCCACCATCCCGGTCGAGGAGCTGGAGCGGCTCCTGCCCGCCACAATCGACTGCGCCGGGCAGCGGGTGGACCCGTGGAGCGTCGGGCCGCCACAGCGCCGCCTCGCCGGGCTGCTCGGCGGCTCCCCTACGGCCGCCGACCACCGCCTGGGCGCCTACGGGTGGGTGGATCAGCCCCGGCCGGGCAACCCAGGCCCCACCGACGGTGGGCTGCTGCACGCCCCGTCCGCGGGCCAGGCGGTCACCGCCGCGCTCCTGCGCGACCGGGCCGTGCGTGACCCGGAGCCGGGCCGCTGGCACATGGACATCACCTCCACCAGCGCGCGCGGCGCCGCCGCGCTGGGCGCGGCGGTCAGCTTCGGCGCGCACCTGGCCGAGGCCCTCGGCGCGGAGGTCGAGCGCGCCGTCGCCGACCCCAGCACGGTCCAGCGGCTCCGTGACGACTACCCGATCCGCGCCGAGCACGCTGGCCGGCGCGTCTGCGACGGGCAGGCGGTCCTCGCCGCCGACCCCACCACGTTAGGACTCAACGCGGCGACGCTGGACCGGCTGGACCGGCTACGCCGGGCCGTCGACGCCTACGGTGACCTGCTCGTCGCCGAGGCCGTCCACGACGTGGTCCAGGGCAGGCCCGAGGCGGCCGGCGCGGCCATGGACGCCGCCGCCGGGCTCGCCCGGCCGCCCGCGCTGGAGCTGCTGCGCACCGCCAGGGAGGGTCGGGCCGCCGAGACCACCTGCGCGCTCGTCCTCCAGGACGCGGCGACACCGCCGCTGCCGGCCGACCCGGACGCGCTCGCCGCCGTCAACCCCGCCGAGCTGGCGGACGCGGCAGCGGCGGCGGCCGTGGCCGATCGGATCGGCGCGGGGGTCGACTGGACCTGGAAGGCGGCGCCCCCGGGCGGCGGCCCACCGGGCCTGGCCACGGTCACGCTCACCGGGCTGGGGCTGACCCCGGCGGCGGCGCTGGCGCTGCCCCTGGCCGATCTGGAGCGGCGCGCGATCGAGTTCGCCAAGGCCCAGCTCGGGGTCGAGGTGGAGCTGACCGACCGTGACGGCAGCGACCGCTACGACCGCGCGGTCCGGCTGGTCGCGCTGCTAGGGCAGGCGCCGGCCAACCCCGTCGACCTGACCGACGGCACCGTAGTGGGCGGCCAGCCGGCCGCCGACACCGAGCTGCGCTCGCGCTACGCGGGGCTGCGGTCGGTCGCCACGGCGCTCGCAGGTCGGCTCCAGCAGGCCGCCACCACCGCAGAACGCGAGTCGGCGCTGACGTTCGCGGCCCGCTGGGGCATCGCCCCACCGCCAGACACGGACGCTGCGGATCCGCTACCTGGTCAGGTCACCCGCGCCAGGGAGCTGCTGCTCCAGCGGCTCGCCGCCGCCCCCACCAATACGGCCGCCGCCAGCCTGGACCATCTCGAGCTGGCCAAGGCCATCGTCCGGCTGGCTTCGGCCACCGGGCAGGTCGCCGTGCTCGGCCGCGCACGACGCGACGCCGTGCCGCCGCTCGCCCAGGCGGCGACGCTGGACAGCGACTGGCTGCGGGTGGTCGCCGCGGTGCGGGCGCCGCTCGCCCGGCTGGAGGCGGCGCAGCTGGCGGCATCCACGGCGGCGAGCGTGGGAACGTCGTTGCTGGCCTGGTCCAACCGCGCGGCCGACCCGTGGCAGGGGGACGCGGCGGACCGGCGCCGGCACATCGTCGCGTACGCGCCGGCCGGGCTCGACCTCGCCTCCACCCCACCCGGACAGCGGCTCGCGATCGGGCTGCTCGACCGCTTCACCGAGACGGTCCCGAGCCAGGCGCACACCACCGGCGCCGCGTTCGGGTTCGACGCCCCTGGCAGCCGCGCGCCGCAGGCGATCCTGCTCGCCGTCCCGCCCGATCTCAACGTTCCACTCGATAGCGCGGCGATCGTGCGGATCGTCGCCGAGACCCGCGCGCTCGCCCACGCCCGCATGGCCACCCACGCGGAGCTGGACGGCACGGACGCGTTCACACCACTGCCGCTGCTGCCGGCGACTGGCGTGAGCGCGACCCCGCTGCCGTCCCCCTGAGCAGGAAACCGTCCCGTGAGCAGGAAGACCCGAGGGAGCCCCGATGGCCTACCGCTACGACCGGGTGAACCGGCTGGAGCCGACCCACGTCTTCACCGACCTGGGGCGGGCGCTGTCCGCCGAGGTCGCCGACCCCTACTGGTTCCTGGGCCGGCAGTGGCAGCTGGGCGAGCAGCAGGGCGAGGACGCGGCCAGCCCGATCCGAGTCGACTACCGGGTGCAGCTCACCCCGATCGACCCGTTCGACGGCGACCCGAACCTGGACCCGCTGGTCACCCCCGCCGAGGCGATCGTCGAGTCGGCCCCCGACGACTTCTGGACGCCTGGTCGGCGCGTCGCGATCGGGCAGGCGGTCGCCACGGCCGCGGACGGCGCCGGCCAGCCGCTCCCCGCCGACGCCGACCTGTCCTTAGCTGACCTGCCGTCGCCGTACGACGTGCTGGACGGGACCGGCCCTGACGGGCGGGTCCTGTTCGAGCGCCGCGCCGACCTGGGCCTCGACGACGGCTGGTTCCCTGAGGTGCCACCCGACCCGCCGGCCCGGGACCTGTGGAACCCGGCAGAGCTGGCCCACGACGCCGACTTCAGCGCGGGTGGTGCCACGCTGCGGCTACGCCGCCATGACGGCGGCGAGCTAGACTGGTTCTCCGTCGACGCGACCAGTGCCGTTGACGAGCAGGATCCGGCGGCGGTGGCCGACTGGGCGCTGGCGACCCGGCTGACCTACCCGGGCTCCCCCAACGCGCGCTGGTGGGAGATCGAGCAGGCCGCCACCGACCTGGGTGGCTACGCGTCAGACCGAAGCCACTTCGCCACGCTCCTGCTGCTGGAGACGATGACGGCTCACGGCGACGACTGGTTCACCTTCCCTATCCCCGGCCGCGCCGGGCACGTCGCCACGATCCGCGAGGCGCGGGTCCGTGACTCCTTCGACGACGACTGGACGCTCACCCCGCCGGCCGACGGCTGGACGCTGTTCGCCGTCGCGGGCCTCGACGCGACCTCGGTGGCGGTCTGGCCGACGGTGGCAGCGCCGCTCGTCGGGCAGGTCGCCGACCAGGTCGATCTGGGCGCCGACGAGGACGCCAACATGCTGTGGGCGGTCGAGCGGCGTGTCGCCGGCCACGACATGCCCTCCCCCGAGCGGCCGCAGCCCCCGGTGCCTGGCAACCGAGCCGACGCCAGCGAGCAACCCGCCTACGCCTATCGCGCGGGGAACCACGTCCCCCCGTTCTGGCACCCCTACCTGATCGAGGAGGTCAACGGCCGCCGCCGGCTGGTCCAGGGACGCCTCGCCGACCTGTCGGGGCCGGTCGCGGCGCTCACCCCGGCGCCCCGCTCCGACCTCCTGCTCGACCCGGCCTCCGGCGGCGTCCACCCCGTCCACCAGATCGAGCCGGCGGCTGTCCCCGTCGACGGCCTCCAGCTGGAACGGCGGCACGTGCTCGGCAGGCGGACGGACGCCAGCCCGGTGCTGTGGACCCAGCGACGGCGGCTCCCGCTGGCGGCGCCACCGGTCATGCACCTGGAGCACGACGTCGCCGACCTGGCCTGAGCGCCTACCGCCCCAGACCTGCTCGTTCCGCATAGGCCCGTCGAGGCTGACCCGGCGTATGGGGTGCGAACGGCGCTCGCGCGCTGAGTCTCTGATCCGCCCACCATGCTCCGGGCACGGACACCGCATGACATACGAGTGGCCGAACTGTGCCAACTGGTGCGCGTGAATCAGCCACAGAATCTGCAGCGGGTTGTAACCCTGCTGCTGGCACCAGTCGGTCGCCGGCCGCCGACTCCGGGTCGCCAACTCGTCGATCAGTCCGGTCCACACCCAGTCCGGCCACGGCCCGGGCGGAGGATGATCGCGGCGGTGCCTCACCACGCACCCTCACTGACCGCTGACGCCACTCAGCCTCTCGGGGATCGTCCGGCAGCGACGGCTTGTCGGGATGGTCCAGCCACCAGCCGAACCGGGCACCCGACCACCGGGACCATGCATCCGCCAACGACACCCCCGGGCCACTCCGACGGGATGGCGGCGCGCAGCCGCTGGTCGAAGTCGTCAGCCGCGGCCTCGTCCACTGCCTTCGCCATGCGCTGTGTCCTCTGTTGCTGTGCCGGGCAGGCCGCGAGTGATCGCATCGCCCAGTCCCCCCAGCACGTCCGGCGAGCGGCGCCCCAGCAGTTTCGCGCCGATCTGCCTCGATCCACGCGCTGGGTCCAGCTCGGCCGCAACGGCGGCAACTGTCCTCTCGTCGTGGTGCTTCCTCCTGTTGTTGATCTTCGGATTGGTGCCTCAATAACGGGATCGAACGTCATCTAAAGCGGGAAAACGCAGGCATAGGGCAATCACCACACTTTCGATCGGGGAATCGGAGCGGGAGCGTGCTGCAGCATCCACACCGCGATCTCGGCGGCCAGCGCCGGCGAAACGTCGACCGGCGCCCCGCGGCGTTCCCACGCCGTCGCCCCGCCCAGCCGGCGCTGCTCACCGTGGCGGATCGCCGTCGTCAGCTGCTCCTGACCGGTGTGCCGCAGCACACCAGCGCGGACCGCGTCCACGAACTCCCCATGCGCGACCGCCACATCATGGGTGGACAGCTCGGTCACCTCGACCCCCGCGCCGATGAGCGGCCCCAGCGCGGTCGCCGCTGGGCTACGCGGATCCAGCGCCACCGCGGTCACCGTTCGCTCGCCACGCAGCCACAGAACCTCGGCAACCGGGTCCGTGCCGGCGACGTAGGCGGCCAGCTCCACCAGAATGAAGCCCCCGTCGACCCACCCGGCCGCGGCAACCGCCACGTGATCCCGGGCCTCGCTGATCTCGACCCCCAGCGTGCACTCCGTCAATATGGCTTTGGTCCTCTCTTTGCGGGCCCTCTGACGGGCAGCGCCGAGCCGGCCACCGGCCGACTGGTTGCAGCGACGATGACTGGCGCCCAGGTAGCCGGCGCGGTCGTCGCTGTGGTCCAAGTCCCACGGCTCATCCAGCTCGATCGACCGGCCGCACCGCACACACACCGACCCGACCGCGTACGGCGCAACCGCCCGCCGAACCGCCTGATGCTCACCGCCGTACCGGTTCACAGCCGCGCCGCCATCCACGCGTCACGCGAGATCACACGCCAGCCCTCGTCGGCCTCGTCGCGCCACTGGTTGGCGTAGCAGCGGCGCCACGTGGCCGGCTTCATCGCGGTCAGATCCGCGCGCACCGTTTCGATCGGGATGTGCGGTGCAGCGCCGGCATAAACGACGGCCAGGTGCCCTCGTCGGTCACGTCGACATCCCGGCCGGCGGCCCACTCGATGAAACACAAGCCGCTGTCAGTCACACCCAACCCGGCCGCGGTCCTCCCCGCGTCGACCTTGGAACGCCAGAACATGCTCTTACGGGTGCCGGCCGTGCTCACACACCATAGCTGCGCGCCAGGTTTCGTCGCCATGCTCGGCCGCACCGCGGCCTCCGCGGCCTCATCCAGCGACCAGCACTCGTCCAAGATGGCCAAGTCGATGCCCTCTTCGCCGTGACCGCTCTCCTCGGCGACGGACAGCAGCAGCAGCACGCTCCCGTTGGAGCACTCCAGGCTCTCCGAGCCGGTGCCCCGGGTCACCTGGAACCTGTCCCGCAGCGGCGACCGGCGGATCAACGGCCACCACTTACGCAGCAGCTTCCGGCGACCGGCCAACCGAGACGCCGACGTGTACGTCACCCAGCTGCCCGGCGACGAGAGCATCTTCCGCAACGCCACCGCCAAGATCAGAGTGCTCTTACCGGCCTGCCGATCCGTTGATATGTCGACCTCGCGGTACGCCGGCAGCCCGCTCCCGTCGTACTCGAGCCCGCGGTCCGCGGCCAGCCGCTGCCAACCCATCAGATCCACGCCGAGCATTGCCGCCGTATCGGCAACGTCCCCGCCGAAGGTGCCGCGGTCAGTCCGCGGCGTGGCCGACGTCGGGGGCGGCGATCCGCGCCAGGAACCGCCCGACATCATCCGTCCCGCCTCCCTTCACCTGCGAACGAAGATCAGCCATGAGCAGCCGCAGCTCGCGGGACAGCATCACCGCTGACCGGTCGCCCGGTTCGGCGTCCAACCGGCGCGCCAGATCCACCGCCGCCTGTGCCCCCACCGACGACCGCAGCGATACACCCAGACTTCGCAGCTCCACGCGGATCGTCCGCTCAATCGCTTTCATCTACCGCCTCCCTTGGCGAACTTCCGGCCGTTATAGACGAAGACTGTTGGGGGGTCCGCGGCCGACCATGATCGTAAAAACCAGCCCGGTCACGTCGACCTCGCCGGTCGTTCGCGGCCACAGGCGGAACCGTCGATGCACTGGACGGGATCATCACGGCACTGCGCGCAGCGGGCTACGAATTCGTCATTCCAAAGAGCTGACCTGCACCGCTGGACGGTACGCCATGATTCATTGATCATTGACCTGGGTACATGATCACGGAATTCTGGACAAGACGGATCGACCCCATGCGAGGTGCTGGTGTCGAGCGGAGGCGCGACGGCCACCGGACTGGTGCTCGGCATCCTCATGGCCCTTGCCATCGGAGCAGTCGAGGCCAGTACCGCCGATTTGGATAGCACCGCGACGGAAACCCCCAGCGACCTCCCGACCGCCGTCGACGGAGGGATTGACAGCACCGAACTTGCAACCCGGGCAGCGCTTGACGATCTGCTGTCGACCGTCCTGGTCGGTGACGAGGTGGTCCTCGCTCGGTGGTCTGCTGCAGCGCCAGCCATGCGGCACGGTGCGGGCAGGCCGGACGGCCACGGCGCGGCGGTCACGCGGTCATCTCGCAGTTGGCTAGATGGCACTGACTGTCGAGGGACCAGTGGCACCGCGGGCAGATCGGCTCACCGTCTCTGACCCACGGGGATTGGCTTTGGATGGATGGAATTGATGGGAAGTGATCCCCGCGCCGGAGGGTCACGGAGGGTCTACCTGTTTGCTCCCATACGCGCGCGCGTGCGTAGCGTGATAATGCTTTCAACCCTCCGGAACCCTCCGTAACCGCTGTCATTTGTCGGCCTCGTCGGCGTATAGGTCGATTCCGGCCCAGACCATGTGGCCGAGACCGTCTTTCTTCTTGTCGTGGCCCCGGTCGGCGAGCTCGCGGCTGAACGCGGTCTGCGTGCCGGCGTCGACGTTCTCCCGCTTGCACCAGTCACACCACGACGCGAACAGATGCGAAGACTGGACGGTGGCAAACGGCCCGGCGTCGAGCCTGCAGCGTTGCTCGAGGAACAGACCGAGCATGTCCGACTCGCCGCGGAACGCCGATGTGGCCGCGGTGACCTGCTCGGGTTCGGCCAGGCCGCGGTCTTGCCACTGCCGGTAGCCGGCGACGACCCAGGCCAGAATGCCGTCTGCTTCCAACGCCAGCCGTTCCGGGAGCTTGCCGTCCCGCCTGTCTTCGGGGATGACGACGTCGAACGGGACGAACCGCAGTCGACGCCAGATTCCCTCGTCGGTACCGCGGACGAGCGGCTTGTGATTGGTGTGCATCACGATCGAATGCGACGGGTCGAAGTCCCAGAAATCTTCACGCATCCGCCGCGCGGTGATCTTGTCGCCTCCCGTCAAGCGCTTGACGGTGCCTTCGGCGAGTCGGCGGCCGGCGTCGGTTTCGTGCGTAACGGCCAGCCGGAGCCCGAACAGGGCGGCCGTGCCGGTGGGGTGGGCGTCGCCACGGTCGATGAGCAGGCCGGGCTCGATCGGCCGGGCGTAGTCGCCGAACACGCGGGAGACGGCCTCGACGAGCGTGGTCTTCCCGTTGGCGCCGACGCCATAGAGGATGGCCAGCACGTGCTCGACGACCCTGCCCAGCAGGGCGTGCCCGAACAGCCGGCCGAGGAAGTCCCGCATGGTTATCTCGGGCTGGACCTTGTCGAGGAACGTGGTGAACTCCGGCGCCGCGGCGTCCGGGTGATAGTTGGCGCCGCAGATCTTGGTGAGCAGGTCGTCCGGGTTGTGTGGCCGGAGCTCCCCGGTGCGGAGGTCGAGGGTTCCGTTGCCCACGTTGAGCAGGTACGGGTCGGCGTCGAGGTCTGCCGGTGCCAGTGCGATGCCCGGCTCGGTGCCGGCGAGGTTGAGCATGGCGTTGATGCCGACCGCGGTCTGAGTCCTCGACGGCCCGCCACCCTTGACGGTCTTGGGCAGCCTGTCGGCGATTTTCTTTGCGTACCGGACGGCTTGCCCGGTGTCATCGACCGCCCAGCGGGTGCCGTCCCAGCACAGCCATTTCTTCCACGAGACGACGTAGCGGAGCCGGTCGCCGAACACGTCGACGAGCCGGCGGGCGTTGGCGAGGTCGGCCTCGGAATCCGCGGGTCCCGGTGGTGAAGACTGCGGTTGATCCACAGGTTCTGCACCGGCCTGTGCACGATCCGCGTCGTCTTCGTCGAGGTCGTCGACGTCGTCTCCGGCGCAGACGTCGGCCAGGGTCATGCCGAGCGGTTCGAGGATCTCCTCGGTCTTGCACCGGTTGCTGTCGCAGATCACCAAGATCCTGCGCTTGGTGCCGGCGGCGTTCGGGTTATGCGTGATCCGCAGGCCGTGCCCGTCGCCCTTCGCTCCGCAGGCGGGACACCGGAAGCGCCCGGACTTGCCGCGGCCCTCGTCGTAGCCACCCTCCACCAGGGCCGCGGTTAGCCGCGCATGAATCTCGTGTGAATCCTCAGTCGGGCCGTCGGTGTTGCGTGGCCGCGCCGGGCGGGCGAACGGGTCTGCTTTCGTGCCCAGGCCGCCGTGCCCGTTGGTGCTGTAGGGCTGGATCCGGTCGTCGGCGATCGCGATTGCACCAAGGATGGCCTCGGGTGTGCAGACGATCTCCCCGTTATCCCGGTGCGGGTGGACGGCGACCGTGCCGGCCTTGTCGTCTTGGTGGAAGCGGACCATCCCGCTTCGGCCCTCGTGGTTTGGGCAGGCGGCGATCCAGATCGGGCCGCCACGCTCGTCCTGCTTGACGTCTCGGCCGTGGGCATTGAGGCGGCGCAGCACGAGCCGCATAGCGGCGTTGGCCCGGACGCGCGTTGTGGTCGTCACGGCGCAGCCGCCTCGACGTCGACCCGGCAGCACGGGAAGCCACACGAGCAGATCGGGCACAACAGGCAGCGCGGCCTATCGAGTGTGACGGTGCTGGCGGTTACACTGCCCTCAGACTGCTTGGCCGCCGTCTCGGGAGCCGCCTCCGGGCGGCTTCCGTCATTCATGCGGCATCGCCACCCGGGCGGAGCAGGACGGCGAGCCGGTCGCGTTGCTCGGGTGTCAGCGGCGGTGCGGCGTCGATCACGCGCCGGATATAAGCGCTGATATTGGCGGTGGCGAGGTCGGCACGGGCAGCGTCGACCTGCTCTTGTGGGGCGCCCTTGGACACGAGGGCGCCGACGCGGGCGCGGTGATGGCGGGGGGTGTCTTTCACGGAAGACTCTCCAGGGATGCCGAAGCACCCCACCTGGAGAGCGGGCCTTTACCTGCCGGACATGACGCCGCCGAGCAGTCGGCGCGATCAGCTTAGAACTGAAGCAGTGAGATATCCAACGTCGACATGCCGGCCCGGCCCATCTCGAGCAATTCCTGCCCGAACTTCTCACCGTGCCGCTGGAAGTCGCGACGGCAGATCGGGTCTCGGCACTTGTCGGCGAACGTGGGCCAGCCGCCGGACACCGCACGGTCTCCCAGCACGAGCCGTCGACGGGTCGTATCGGATGGTTGCAGCGGCCGTTTCTCGCCCATGGTGCTACGCCAGCGCCCGTCGGCAGCGACAGCCAGCGTGTCGAAGTAGCACTCCTCGTGCGTCCCCTTCCCGGTGCACACGATCCGGATGCGCCCGTTCATGGCCTCTGTCACGACGACCTCCAGACGATCTCGACGGTCTCCGGGTCGAACCTGCGGCTACCGCGCCCGGGCGGTAGCAGGGTCGCCGTCATCAACACGTCGATCACTGCCCGCTTTCGGTCGACGTCGAGGGAATCCCACACCTTGCCCGGATCACCTGCACGGACGAGGACACCGAGGATGTCGGCGCGGGTGGCGTGGACCATGCTGCGCTCGACGTCGGCCAGCTCGGCCCGCAGCCGCTCCGTGCCGGCCGCGAGTTGCGAGCCGGTTACTGCTCCGGCGGCGAACAGGCCGGCCAGCTCGTCGAGCCGGGCGCGCAACGTCTGCGCCTTGGTGCGTAGCTCGTCGACGTTGGGCCGCTCGTCGTCCACGAGCAGGTCGGCGGCGTCGGGCCGGGCGAGCCGGGCGACGACGAGTCGGATCACCAGGTCGTCGATGGGTTCGGCGTCGCGGGACAGGTGACGCCTCGCCGAGCACTTGTAGGTGCGCCGCCCCTGTTGGGTTCGGCCGGTGTTGACGGTGGCGCCGCAGTGGCACAGCGCGAGCCCGGACAGCAGCCACTTACGCCGCGTCTCCGGTGTGTTCCGCCGTGCAGGGTCGGTGAGGATTGCGACGACGCTACGCCAGGTCTCCTCGGCAACGATCGGCTTCCACGTGCCCGTGGCGACAACCTCACCGTGATACTCGCGCAGGCCGGCGTTCCGACCCCGGAGCAGAACGTCACGCACGGAGTCTGGTCGCCAGATGCCGCCGTGGCTTGTGGTGGCACCGGCTGCGTTCCACTCGCGGGCAACGCCGCGGAGGCTGCCACCGGCGAGGATGCGCTCGTACCCCAGCCGGATGAGCTTCGCTTCTCGTGGCCGGATGGTCACCCGGTCGTCGTCGTATCCGAACGGCCGCAGCCCTGTCGCTGGCTTGCCGGCACGGGCCGCCTGGGCGAGTGCGCGTTTCTGCCTGTCGGACTTGACGTCGATCTCTGACCGCGCGGTGGCGGCGAGCAGATCGGCGACGAGCCTGCCGCTCGGTGTCGCCATATCGAGGTCGCTGCCGCGGACGAGTGCCACGGTCGCCCGGGCTTTCTCGCAAGTTTCGACGAGGCGCAGGGTGTCGCGGCGGTTGCGGGTCAGCCGGTCGAGTGCCCAGGCGATTACCGCGTCGGCGTCGCCGTTCTCGAGTGCCCGCATGGTGGCGTCGAACCCTGGCCGTTTCTTGCTGCCCGCTGCACTCGTGTCGTTGTCGGTGTGTGTTGCGACGATGGTCCATCCGCGGGAGTGCGCCAGCTTCTCGGCGTCCTCGCGCTGCCGTGACACCGCGGCTTGTGTTCCGTCGCGGTCGAGGGACTGCCGGAGGTAGACAATGGCGCGCACGTGTGTACCATAGCAGGCAGCGGCAGCTCGAAGACCTCCTCACAGGTGATCACGCGCTCACGGGCGGGCACGGCAGCGGTGAGGCAGTTGAGCATGGTGGTCTTACCCGCTTGAGTACCCCCGGCCACGAGCACGTTGAGCCCAGCCATGACGCAAGCATCCAGAAACCCCGCTGCCGGTGCGGTGAGTGTGCCGAGCCCGACCAGTTCGTCGAGGTGGTTCGCGCGAACGACGAACTTACGGATATTGACTGCCCAGTGCTCGGCCGTGATATCCGGGATGACGACATGCAAGCGGCTGCCGTCGGGCAACATCGCATCGACGAACGGCGCGGAGAGATCGATGCGCCGGCCGGACGACTTGAGCATCCGCTCGACCAGGTCCCGGATCTCGGTTGCAGTGAAGATCGTCGTCGTGAGCTCACTGCGACCGTGCCGCGCGATAAAGACCTTGCTGGGCTCGTTGATCCAGATTTCCTCGACGGTGGGGTCATCGAGGTACGGCTGTAGCGGCCCGAATCCCGCGACCGCGTCCAGGACCATGCGCGCCACCGATCGGGGGTCTCGCAGCGGTGGCAGAGCTTGACTCAGGCTGCGCTCGTCATAGCCCGCGACGACCTTGTCGACGATCGTTCGGATTGCGCGCGGATCAGCGATCGGGTCCAGGCCCTCTCGGCGCACGACGTCGCGCACCTCGGCGTCGATGATCTCGATCGCGGTCATGTATCGGGCACCCCGGTGACAGGCATTCGCTCAGATCGCTGCCAACGCCTGACCTCGTGGGTGACCGGCGGGAACAGCACATGACTGCTGGATGTCGGACAGTTATACCGGGCCGGCCGATCCGCCGCCAGACGACGCAGGGTTATCCACAGCCGCCGCCGGCTGGGCTACGCCGTTTCGGTACGCAGCAGCGACCGGACGACCCGAAGGCCGACGGAGAGCCGGGCCAGGTCGAAGGTGTCGCTCTCGACGATCTCCCGGAGGGTCTCCCGCGCCCGGCCGACCACGACCGCGTCCTGGGCTGCCCAGGCCTTCACCCGAGCCTTGGTGTCCATACCGTCGTCGGTGTTCTGGATGATCTGCGCTGTCAGCGCCGTTTGGACCGCGTGCAGGTCGTCGCGCAGTGCTGCCCTGGCCATCGTCTGCCAGCGGTCGGTCCGCGGCAGCGCGACAATCCGCTCCAGCAGTTGGCCCAAGGCGAGGTGCTCGCCCAGCTTGAAATGCACCCGCGCGACCTCGCTCAGATCGGTCCCCGTCGACGCCGACGTCTCCACGATGCCGAGGCCGCCATACGCGGGAGGCAGCACGGCAACCCGGTTGGCCAGCTCGTCGGACACGCCGGCCTTGGTCAACCGATCCCGGCGCTCGACGAACGAGTCGAGCTCGCGACCAAGCATGACGTCGGGCAACTCCTCGAGCAGTCGCGCGATTGGCGCTTGGAAGAACTCGATCTGTGAGGCGATGTCGATCGGAGGTCGCCGGTTGACCGTCAGCCACCTGGTAGCCCGCTCGGTGATGGTGCGGCCCTCGAGCCGCATCCGGGTCTGCATCTCCGCAGAGATGAGGTTGTCCAGGGCGGCGACATCGGCCGACAACTCAGGAATGCGGTACACGACGGAAGCGACCGTGTGGGCGCGTGCCAGGTCCTCCATGGTGCCGCCGGTCTCCATCCCCAGGCGGTAGGCGAACGTCGTACCCGCTTCGTTGACCAGATCGTTGACGACCAGCGTGGTGACGATCTCGCGGCGCAGCGGGTGCTCGTCTATCCGGTCCGGGTACCGCTCGCGCAGGTCGGTGGGGAAGTACGCGTGCAGCGCCTTGCGCAGGTATGTGTCGTCCGGCAGCGGGGTCTCGAGGAGCTCCCCGTACATGAGGTTCTTGGTGTAGGCCAGCAGTACAGACAGCTCCGGGCTGGTCAGCCCGCGACCCGCCTGGATCCGCTCGGCGAACTTGGGGTCGGACGGAAGGAACTCCAACCCTCGGTTGAGCTTGCCCTCAGCCTCCAGTTTCGCGATGTAGGCGTGGTGGACGTGAGCGAGGTTGGATGCCTGGTGGGCCGCACTCGCCAATGCGATGTTCTGCCCGTAGTTGTTCGCGAGTACCAGCCGGCCGACCTCGTCGGTCATTGCAGCGAGCAGCTCGTTGCGCTGCTTCTCGGTCAGGTCGCCTTCTCGCACGACGCCGTCGAGCAGGATCTTGATGTTGACCTCGTGGTCTGAGGTGTCGACCCCTGCGGAGTTGTCGATCGCGTCGGTGTTGATCCGACCACCTTTGCCGTCGGCGCCCGAAATGGCGTATTCGATGCGGCCGAGTTGCGTCAACCCGAGATTGCCGCCCTCGCCCACGCATCCGCAGCGCAGCTCGGCACCGTTGACCCGGATGGCGTCGTTGGCTTTGTCCCCGACGTCCGCGTGAGTCTCGCTGCTCGCCTTGACGTAGGTGCCGATCCCGCCGTTCCAGAGCAGATCGGCGGGCGCCATCAGGATCGCCCGCAGCAGATCCGGCGGTGTCATCTCGGTGACCGACTCGTCGATACCGAGGCGTTTCCGCACCTGGGGGGTGAGCTCGATGCGCTTGGCTGTGCGCGGGTGGACACCGCCGCCTTCGCTGATGAGCTGGGAGTTGTAGTCGGCCCAGGTCGACCGAGGGAGCTCGAACAGACGCCGTCGCTCGGTGTAGGAGATGGCGGCGTCGGGGTTCGGGTCGAGGAAGATGTGCCGGTGGTCGAAGGCGGCCACGAGCAGGATGTGTGTGGACAGCAGCATGCCATTGCCGAAGACATCGCCGGACATGTCGCCGATGCCCACGCAGGTGAAGTCCTCACTCTGACAGTTGCGGCCCATTTCGCGGAAGTGTCGCTTGACCGACTCCCAGGCGCCGCGGGCCGTGATGCCCATGGCCTTGTGGTCGTAGCCCGCCGATCCGCCAGAGGCGAACGCGTCGCCCAGCCAGAAGCCGTAATCGATGGCGACGCGGTTGGCGATGTCGGAGAACGTCGCGGTCCCCTTGTCGGCGGCCACGACCAGATAGGGGTCGTCGCTGTCGTGGCGTACGACGTACGGTGGCGGCACGACGCTGCGGTCGGCCGCTCGGTTGTCCGTGACGTCGAGCAGCGCACGAATGAACGTCTTGTAGCTCTCAACGCCCTCGGCCAGCCAGGCTTCGCGGTTCACCGCCGGGTCGGGCAAGCGCTTGGCGACGAACCCGCCCTTCGCACCGACTGGCACGATTACCGCGTTCTTGACCGCCTGCGCCTTGACCAAGCCGAGTACTTCGGTACGGAAGTCTTCCCTGCGGTCCGACCAGCGCAGCCCGCCGCGCGCGACCGCGCCGAACCGCAGGTGTACGCCTTCGACCCGCGGCGAGTAGACCCACATCTCGAACATCGGGCGTGGATCGGGCAGGTCGGGAATTTCCGACGGGTTGAGCTTGAACGCCAGCGCCGTGCTCGACTGCACCGGCGCGGCGACCCGGAAGTAGTTCGTGCGCAGGGTCGACTGCACCAATGCGACGAACGAGCGCAGGATCCGGTCCTGGTCCAGACTGGCGACATCGTCGAGGGCCCGCTCGAGCTTCACGACGATCTCCTTGGCGGCCGTATCCCGCGCAGCGGGGTCGTCGAAAGACCGGTCCGGGTCGAAACGGGTTTCGAACAGGTTGATGAGCAGGCTGGCGATGCCGACATAGGTTGACAGGCACTCCTCCAGGTAGTCCTGGCTGAATGTCGAGCCGGCCTGACGGAGGTATTTGGCATAGGCGCGCAGGACCGACGCCTCGCGCCAGGACAACCCGGCCTGCAGGACCAAGGCGTTGAAGCCATCGCTCTCCGCGTCGCCGCGCCACACTGCGGCGAATGCGTCCTGGAACAGTTCCTTCCGGCCACCTACCTCGGCGACCTGCCGAGCCTGGTAGCGCAGGCCGAAGTCATAGATCCAGGCCATCGCTTCGACCGAGTCGTCGCGACGGACGATCTCGTACGGGCGCTCGTCTATCACCTCAACGCCCATCCGGGACAGGATCGGCAGCACCTGGGTCAGCGAGATCGGCGTCCCTGTCCGGTAGATCTTGAACCGGCGCTCGTTCGGAGCACCCCCGATCGGCCGATAGAGGTTCATACCCAGGCCGTCCTCGTCGGGCAACTCCTCGAACCGGGTCAGGTCGGCCACCGCGGTACGGGCCGGGAATTCCTCCTTGTATGCCTCCGGGAACGCATCCCTGTAACGGCGCAGCAGCCGGGCCGCCTGTTCCTCGCCGACCTGATCGGCCAGCGCGTCGGAGAAGTCGTCGCTCCACGCCCGTGTGGCGGCTGCGAGCTGTTTCTCCAGCGCGGGGACGTCGAGCTCGGGCGGCACCTGGTCCGGCGCCATCCGGATGACGAAGTGCAGACGAGCCAGTAACGCCTCGCTCACCAGCACCGTGTGATCAATGGTCCGGCCACGGGTGGTCGCGAGCAAGATCGCCTGGATCCGCTCACGCACTGCCGTGTTGAATCGGTCCCGCGGCAGGTAAACCAGGCAGGACAGGTACCGGCCGTAGATGTCGGCTCGGACGAACAGCCGCAGCTGCCGCCGCTCTTGCAGGTGAACCACGGCGAGCGCGATCGAGAAGAGCTCATCGACGGAGATCTGGAACAGCTCGTCGCGTGGATACGTCTCCAGGACCTGCATCAGATCCTTGCCCGAGTGGCCGCTGGGCGCGAAGCCACTGCGTTCGAGGACCTGCGCTGCTTTGGTTCGCAGCACGGGAATGCGGAGCACGCTCTCGGTGTACGCGGGCGAGGTGAGCAGCCCGAGGAACCTGCGCTCCCCAACGACCTCACCGGACTCGTCGAAGACCTTGACGCCGATGTAGTCGAGATAGGTGTTGCGGTGGATGGTTGCTTTCGAGTTGGCCTTGGTGAGAACCAGTAGACGCTTCTCTCTGGCCCGAGCCTTCACGCCGGGCGAGAGCTTGGCGAACGAGCCGGACAGCTCTTGGTCGGCGCGCAGGATCCCCAGACCGGATCCGGTGACGGCCCGCAGTACGTCGTCTCCGTCGATCGTCTCCAACGCGTACTCGCGATATCCGAGGAACGAGAAATGGTCGTCGGCGAGCCAGCGCAGCAGCTCCTGCGCTTCGGCCACCTCCTCATCGGGCACCGGAAGCTGGGTCTTCTCGAGCTCAGCTGCGATCTCCTCGGCGCGCTGGCGCATCTTCGGCCAGTCCTCGACTGCTTCGCGGACGTCGCGGAGCACGTTGCGCAATTCGCCGGTGATCTCCTGTTGGACGCCCTCGTCGGTCTCGCGGTCGATCTCGATGTGCATCCACGACTCGACCACCGCGTCGGGCATCTCGGTGATCGGGGCAGACTCACCGACGTCGCAGACCTCGAGCAGTTCCCCGGCCACGTCGCGGCGGACGACGAACTGGGGATGGACCACCATGTGAATGGATCGGCCGCGCCGCGTCAGCGCCATCGTCACCGAGTCGACGAGGAACGGCATGTCGTCGGTGACCACCTCGACGACGGTGTGCCCGGAGGACCAGCCGTGCTCCTCGATGGTCGGGGTGTAGACCCGAACCAGGGAGCGGCCCTGCGGTCGGGTCTGGGCGAACTGTCGCTGCGACGAGGCCGCGCCGAAGACGTCCACCGGGTCGCGATCGACGACGTCCTCGGGGGCGACGTGCCGGTAGTAGCGCCGTAGGAACGCCTCGTCCTCCGGACGGTGCCCGCGATGACCCACGGCCGACGCCGCCTTCGCCAGTAGCTCGGACTTGGCCTCGTCGAGCCGGTTGCCCATGTCTGCCCCCGGGAGAGCTCGCCCGTTACATCGTTGTAGCCGACCATTCCGACCTTAGTGCCCCGACGCCGCCAACACATCTCCGGCGTAGAGCGGCCGGAAACCAGCGTGCCGTCACAGCCAGGATCGCAACTCCCAAAGGACCGGGTAGTACCGCATCTCCAGCCGGGTCCGCAGGTAGGCAGCTCCCGCCGACCCGCCGGTTCCGGTCTTGGTCCCGATCATGCGTTCGACCATCATGATATGCCGAGCCCGCCAACCGGCCGCGCGCTCGTCGTGGACCAGTAGAGCCTCAGCGAGCTCCCAGATGTCGCCGTAGGTGGCCCTGTCCCGGGCCACAAGGCGCAGGGAAGCACCCACCTCGCGGTCGTCGCCGGCGGGCAGGCCGCGCTTCTCCAGTGCCGAGACGAAGGCGTCCCACAGCGTCGGCTCGGTCAGCCGGCGCAGCAACCTCGTCCGCTCCTCGACGGTGATCCCGCGGAAACGGTCGACGACCTGCGGGTCCTTGGCTCCGGACAAGAACTCGAGCTCCCGGAACTGGACCGACTGGAAGCCACTCGCGGGCGCCAGCTGCTCCCGGAACTCGAGGAAGTCTTGCGGGGTCATCGTCTCCAGCACGGCGATCTGCTCGATGAGGATCCGCTCGATCTCGTGCACCCGGGCGAGCAGATGGCGGGCCCGCCACAGCTCCCCGTCGGTCATCGCATCCCGGGCCGACTCGAGCTCGAAGAGCAGCAGTTTGAACCACAGCTCGTAGACCTGGTGGATGGTGATGAACAGCAGCTCGTCGTGCGCATCGCTGGCCAGCCGCTGCTGGTCGAGCAGCTCGTCCAGGCGCAGGTAGGTTCCGTAGGTCAGCCGGGCGCCGTCCTCACCGAACTGCGCCGACGGGGGCTGCACCGAAGTAGTCACGCCGCCACTGTAGGTCGCCTGGGTGCGCCGAGGGACGGCCCGGCAGACTGTTGCGCCACCCCCGCCTACCCCGAGGATGTGCACATGGACCTGCGAACCGAGCAGCGTTACGACGCCGACCCGTCGACAGTGTTCGCGATGCTCACCGACGAGGTCTTCCTGGCGCGCAAAGCTCAGGCGACGGGCGCGCTGCGGCACGAGGCGGCGGTGGTCAGGGACGGCGACCGGGTGACGGTCCGGCTGCTGCGGGTGATGCCCCCCGAGGTGCCCGACTTGGTGCGGCGGTTCGTCGGCGACACCATCGACCTCGACCAGACCGATACCTGGGAGCCGGCGGCCGCCGACGGCTCGCGGACCGGCTCGATCCGCATCACCATGGGCGGTGCTCCGGTGCAGCTGACCGGCAACATGCGGCTCACGCGCACCACAACGGGAAGTCAGACGAACATCGACGCCCAGATCACGGCGGCGATCCCACTGTTCGGCGGCAAGATCGAGAAGGCCGTGCACGACGCGCTGCTCGAGGCAGCCCGCATGGAGGAGGAAGCCGGACGCGCTTGGCTCGACGGGAATCGCGGCGCGTAACGCAATCAGGCTTCGACCCGGATTCCCTTGCCGACAACGGTGATGCCGCCCTCGCTGACGGTGTAGCCGCGGGCCCGGTCGGCGTCCTTGTCCACACCGACGGCCGCACCCTTGGGGACGACCACATGCTTGTCCAGAATCGCGTCGCGCACCACGGCGCCCGATTCGACCTGGACGCCGTGCATGAGCACGGAACGCAGCGCCTCCGCACCATCGCGGAGGCCGACGCCTGGCGACAACACCGAATGGTCGACCAGAGAGCCCGCGATGATGCAGCCACTTGTCAAGATCGACTCATGAGCTCGACCGCCTTCGACGATCTTCGCGCCGGGCAGTTGCGGATGGCTGGTGAGAATCGGCCAGTCCCGGTTGTACAGGCTGAAGATCGGCTCGATCGAAACCAGGTCCATGTGCGACTCGTGGTAGGTGTCGATCGTCCCCACGTCGCGCCAGTAGCCGCGGTCGCGGTCTGTCGTGCCGGGCACGTCATTGTCGGCAAAGTCGTAGACGAACGCCCGACCTTGGCCGACCAGGAACGGGATGATGTTGCCCCCCATGTCATGGACCGATCCGTCGTCGCCGGCGTCGGCCTGCAGGGCTTCCAGCAGCACATCGGTCGAGAACACGTAGTTGCCCATGGACGCGAAGGAGCTGTCCGGGTCGTCGGGCACGCCCGGCGGGTCGGCGGGCTTCTCCAGGAACGCGTCGATCCGCCGCCCATCGGAGGTCTGGATGATACCGAAGCTGCTCGCACCTTGACGTGGCACCCGAATGCCGGCGACGGTGACGCCGGCATCATTGGCAATGTGCGCCTCCAGCATCTGCCGGGGATCCATCCGGTAGACGTGATCCGCGCCGAACACGACGACGTGGTCCGGCGTCTCGTCATACACCAGGTTCAACGACTGGTAGATCGCATCCGCGCTGCCCTGGTACCAACGGGGGCCGAGGCGCTGCTGGGCCGGTACCGGCGTGACGTACTGGCCGAGGATCGTGCCCATGCGCCAGGTCAGCGAGATGTGCCGGTCGAGTGAGTGCGACTTGTACTGCGTCAGCACGCAGATCCGATCGATCCCCCCGTTGACGAGGTTGGACAGCACGAAGTCGATCAGGCGGTAGCTACCCCCATAGGGCACAGCCGGCTTGGCCCGGTCGGCGGTGAGGGGCATCAACCGCTTGCCTTCTCCCCCCGCGAGAACGATGCCTAGTACATGCAGCGCCGATGCCATGAGCGAACACTAGCCAGTGTGTCTGCGCTCGAACCCTCGTTCGTGGCAGGTATTTCTCGCCAACCGGTCGTTGCGTTGACCAGGATGAGTCCATGCCCGAATTGATCAGCCCCTCAGCTCGCGTTCACGTCTCCTGGCTCGAGGCCCTGACCGAGCCGGGCTACGAGCCTCGATGGGCCGACGACCTCGACATCGAGCAGTTGAGAGACCCTCGAGCGTTCGCCGCCTACGTCGCCGACCAGCAGGCGTTGGCTCGGGAGGAGACGCTGCGTGTAACGGGTTGGGCGCCCGCGACCCACCTGTGGTGGGTCGACGGCTCGCAGTTTCTCGGCCGGTTGTCCATCCGACACCGGTTGACTCCGTGGCTGCTGGACTACAGCGGGCACATCGGCTACGACGTGCGCCCCTCGGCACGGCGGCGTGGCCACGCGACAGCGATGCTCCGTGCGGCGCTGCCCTGGTGTCGTGAACTAGGGATCGATCCCGTGCTGGTCACGTGCGACGCCGACAATGTCGCTTCCCGCAAGGTCATCGAGAACAATGGCGGACAGTTCGAGGACCAGCGCGACGTCAAGCTGCGCTATTGGATCTCGACATCCGTGCCACGGGTTCCCAGACGTGCCACAGTTGCGTCGTCGTGACGGTCGTGGCATGGAGGGATGTGATCGAGCATGGCCGACCCGTTTCGGCTGGCGGTACTCACCAGGGAGTTCCCTCCGTTCGTCTATGGCGGCGCGGGCGTCCACGTCGACTTCCTGGTCCGCGAGTTGAGGCGCCTGTCCGACCAGGTCGCCGTCGACGTGCACGCACTCGGCGAGCCCCGCGACGGTGCCGCGACCTACCCTGAGAGCGACCCGCGGATGCCCGATGCGAACGCGGCGCTGCGCATCCTGTCCGCGGATCTGGCGATGGTCGCGGCTCTCGGCGACGCCGACGTAGCGCACTCACACACCTGGTATGCCAACTTCGCCGGGCACCTGGCGTCGTTGCTGTACGGGATTCCGCACGTCGTCACGGCCCACTCGCTCGAACCGCTGCGACCGTGGAAGGCCGAACAGCTCGCCGGTGGATACCGGGTGTCCTCCTGGGCGGAGAAGACGGCCTACGAGGCCGCGGCCGCCGTCATCGCCGTCAGCAACGGCATGCGCCGCGACATCTTGGACTGCTACCCCGCAATCGAGCCAGGCCGCGTCCACGTCGTCCATAACGGCATCGATACCGACTACTACCGACCAGTACAGGAAACCGACGTCCTCGACCGCCTCGGTGTCGACCGCGCTCGCCCATCGGTGGCCTTCGTCGGACGGATCACGCGGCAGAAGGGCGTGCCTCATCTGCTGCGTGCCGCGCTGAAGCTGGACCCCGACGTCCAGCTGATCCTGCTCGCCGGAGCGGCGGACACGCCCGAACTTGCCCGCGAGACCGACGAGTTGGTCGAGCGGCTGCGGGCCGAACGGACCGGCGTCGTGCTGGTCAGCGAGATGCTGCCGCGCGAGGATGTCCGGCAGGTGCTCACACACGCCACGCTGTTCTGTTGCCCGTCTGTCTACGAGCCCCTGGGCATCGTGAACCTCGAGGCCATGGCCTGTTCGACGGCAGTCGTCGCGAGTGCGGTCGGCGGGATACCGGAGGTCGTCGAGCACGGTGTGACCGGATTGCTCGTGCCGTACGACGCGGACCGGCCGGCGGAGTTCGAGGCTGGTCTTGCCCGCGCCATCGATACCGTTGCCGGAGATGCTGCGCTGGCCGCCGCCATGGGTCGGGCCGGTCGGCGGCGAGCAGAAACAGAGTTCGGCTGGGACGCCGTCGCCGCCCAGACCGTGCAGGTCTACCGCTCGGTGCTCCCGACCACCCGGTCAGTGCGCACGTAGACGTTCATCGCGTCACCAGGGAAGGAGCGATGATGCGCCAGGGCATCGACATCGACCACGTGCGGCGATGGGTCGACGGCTATCTGGCCGCCTGGGCCAGCAACGACCCGAACGCCATCAAGGCCCTGTTCACGCCGGACGGGGTGTATCGCGACCGCCCATTCGCCACCCCGAAGACAGGGCACGACGCGATCAGTGCCGACTGGCTGGAGCGGAAGGACGAGCCTGGGACCTGGCAGGCATCGCTGGAGCCGCTGCTGGTGCACGACGACACGGCCATCGTCACCGGAAAAGTCGACTACACCAACGGCAGCCGCTACGCCAACCTGTGGGTAATCCGGTTCAGCGACGACGGCCGTGCTGCGGAGTTCACCGAATGGTGGATGGATCGGCCCGAGGACGCATCGTGACGCCGGCTGCTGGAACGAGGTGGCACGAGCGCCTGGACGCCACCGGCGCGGTCTACGGTTCGCTGCTTGCCGCGTCGGTCATCCTCGGCCAGGCGCCGTTGCAAGAAAGCGTCCCACCCGTCGAGCTCGCCGTCATCCTGCTCGCGACCGGCGCCGTGTTCTGGCTGGTTCATGTCTACTCACGCAGCCTCGGGCACTATGTCGTCGACGGTCGGATCCACCGGCACCGGCTGGCCCACATCATGCGGGAGGAGAGCCCGATCATCCTCGCGTCGATCCCGCCGGCGATAGCTGCACTCCTCGTCGGAGCGATCGGCGATGCGTCGAGGGCGGCCACGTGGGCATTCTTGGTCGCGCTCGCCGGACAACTCGTCTGGGCGGTAGTCGCGGCCCGGGAAGCAGGGCAGTCACGGATCGGGATCGTCGTCACGGTCATGGTCAACCTTGCGGTCGGGCTGGTCCTGATTGCGCTGAAGGTGTTCATCGGGCACTGACCGCTCGGGGCTGCCGACCGATCTCCCGTCACCGTTTCGCCCAGCAGCCATCGATGGCTCGGCCCCGGCCGGTCACAACGCCGGCTGGGGCCGAACCACCTCACGGCACCGGGCCTCAGCCGGCAGCGCCTTTCAGCGCGTCTCCGAGTGCGTTTGCTTCGTCGGCAGACATTTCGACGACCAGGCGCCCCCCACCCTCGAGCGGAAGCCGCATCACGATGCCGCGGCCCTCCTTGGTGACTTCGAGCGGCCCGTCGCCAGTACGCGGCTTCATAGCCGCCATCCGCGCACCCCTTTCCTCTTGCGCGCACCGGGCCCTGGATCGCCAGGGAACGATCCCGCGTGCATCACGGTGCGGCCATTATCCCGTATTGGTCGCGCCGACGGGATGGGCTCACCGAGATGCATTCTGTGCTGCGAGGCAGGATGGTGATCGTGAACGCCAGGTCCGCCCTCTTCGACCTCTACGGCGACCACCTTCGGTCGCGCCACGGTCGGGCCCGGGTCGCGTCCCTGGTCGCCGTGCTCGCGCCGCTCGACATCACCGCGCCGGCGGTCCGCACTGCGGTGTCTCGCATGGTCAAGCAGGGATGGTTGCAACCCACCCGGATCGAAGGGGCACCGGCGTACGCACTCACCGCACGGGCGGAACGTCGGCTCGAGGAAGCCGCCGCCCGGATCTACCGCACGCGTACTTCGGACGGTTGGGACGCTCGATGGCATCTCGTCGTCCCGAACCGGCCAGGCGATCGGGCTCGCCGAGACCGGCTCAAGAACGGGTTGGCGTTCCTGGGGTACACCCCCCTCGGCGACGGCGCCTGGGTGGCGGCCCGGCCCTCGCCCGAGCTGGATGCCCTGCTCGATGCCGAAGGAGTTCACGCGGAAAGGTTTGCCGCCTCTCATGAAACCGACGATGCCGACCTGGTGCGGCGAGCGTGGAACCTCGATGCCGTCGGCCGGGCGTACCAGCGGTGGCTGGCTGACGCCCGAGGTCTGGTCAGCGCGCTGCCCGTGCGCCCGACGGACGAGGAATCGTTCGCAGTCCGCAGTCAGCTCGTACACGAGTGGCGGAAGTTCTTGTTCACCGACCCCGGCCTGCCCCGAGTCCTGCTCCCTGAGAACTGGCCGGGTGACGCAGCTGCCGCGTTCTTCGATACCGAGGCCGCCCGCCTGCTACCGGCGAGTGCACGCTTCGTTGACCATTGCCTGTCCATTCCACAGCGTCCGAACGGAGTCACCAGGTGACCGCACCGGTCAAGTACGTCGTCGACAGTGCCGTTGCCACCATCACACTCGACCGGCCGGACGCGATGAACAGCCTGGACACCGACACCAAGCTCGCCTTACGCGACCACGTTCTCCGTGCGGCCAGCGATCCGGCAGTGCGAGCGGTCGTGCTCACCGGGGCCGGGCGGGCGTTCTGCGTCGGCCAGGATCTCAGGGAACACGCCGATGCGTTGGCCGCCGGGTCGGACGATCTGGGACAGACCGTCCGGGACCACTACAACCCGATCGTGACGACACTCGCGACGATGCCGAAGCCAGTCGTTGCCGCGGTCAACGGCATCGCCGCCGGTGCCGGCGCCGCGTTTGCCTTCGCGTGCGACCTGCGCGTGGTCGCCGACAGCGCCGGTTTCAACCTGGCATTCGCGGCCATCGGGTTGTCTTGCGACTCCGGCTCGTCCTGGACGCTTCCGCGGCTGGTCGGCTGGGCCCGCGCTCGCGAGCTGCTGCTGATTCCCCGTACGGTCACAGCCGACGAAGCACAGGCGCTCGGCCTCGCGACCGAGGTGGTTCCCGCCGACGTTGTCGTCGACCGCGCAACCGAGTTGGCCAGGCAGTTCGCGGCCGGACCCACTCAGGCGTACGCGGCGATCCGGGAGGTGCTCGAGTACTCGGCCGCGCACACCTTGGCAGAGTCGGTCGCCAACGAGGCCGCGCTGATGAGGCGAACCGGGGCGACCGAGGACCACCGCGGAGCAGTCACTTCGTTCCTGACCAAGCAGCCCCCGACGTTCGCGGGTCAGTGAGCCTCCGGCCGGGCCCGGATGGGCGCCTGCGCTGTCCGTGGGCTCTGGGGTCGCCCGAATACCTCGCCTACCACGACAACGAGTGGGGCCATCCAGTCCAGGACGACGTCGGTCTGTACGAGCGGCTCACCCTCGAGGCGTTCCAGTCCGGGCTGTCCTGGCTGACCATCCTGCGCAAGCGCAACAACTTCCGGCTCGCCTTCGCCTGCTTCGATCCGGACGTTGTCGCACGGTTCAACGCCGCCGACGTCGACCGGCTGCTGTCCGATGCTGGCATCGTGCGGAACCGGGCCAAGGTAGCCGCCGCGGTGACCAACGCCCGGGCCGTGGTGTCCATGCGGGAGCGGGATGGCGTAGGGGCGTTCAGCCGCCTGGTCTGGTCATACCGGCCGGACCCTCGTGCCGCGCCGACCAGCCTGGCCGACATCCCGGCAAGCACGCCGGAGTCGGTCGCGCTGGCCAAGGAGCTCAAACGGCATGGCTTCGTCTTCGTCGGGCCGACGACTGCCTACGCGACCATGCAGGCCGCCGGACTCGTCGACGACCACCTGGCCGACTGCTTCGCCCGCCGCACCCGCTAGCCGTCACTCGTCCGAAATGACCACGGGGCCCACCCCAGTGCATACACCGCAAGGCTTGCACGCCTGGCGTGAATAGGCAGGCATGGACCCGTGGTCATTTCGGCTGGGGGGCAAGCGCACCGGCCAAGCGGCGCAGGGCGAAGGCGAGTCCAGCCCGAGCCAGTGGGTGCACAAATGGCCAGGCCAACCGGCCGACTGCTCCCAACGGCAGGTCGAGGTGCTCTTCCCACACCACTCGGCAGCGGTTGGCTGCAAGCGGCTCGACGGTGAACACACCGGACCCACGGACCAGCCGCCCGGTATGTAGTACTTCGCACCGGCGCGGCGGGTCCCAAGCCGAGATCGTCATCGTGTCGAGGAGCCCGACCGGACCGATGCCCGTCCAGGCTTCTATCCGGCCACCGACCCGATGCCCATCGCTCGCGCGCACCCGGGTCGCGGGCATCCATTCGCCTTGCCGCTCCCAGTCCGTGAGCATCTGCCACGCTCGCTCGGCTGGGACGGCGACGACCCGGGCAACCCGAACAACGGCGCTCACTCCGCCGGGCCGCCTTCGGAGGCGGTGGCGGCGAGCCGGCTTTCGAGCTCCGTGATGCGCGAATCGCGGTCGGCGATCTCGTGCGCCAGCCGGTTCAGGACGTCGTCGACCTGGTCCATCCGGTAGCCGCGGAAGCCGACCGCGAATTGGACCTGGTCCACGTCGTCTGCGGACACTGGGCCCTCCGGGAGAGACGGCAGGACGAGGTCGGTCTCTGGCGGACCGAGACCGCCGCCCCGTCCGACCGCGACCGCCGCCACAGCGAACACCACAATCACCGCAACGACCACGAACACCACCAGCACGGCGACTCCCTTCTATGGCGGCGCATCGATCGTGCCACGCTGTGCTCGCCACCGGCTTCGGAGGGGATGCATGCGGCTTCGTCTGGGCAATCGTGACTTCGCGCCGGGTGAGCTGGCGGTCATGGCCATCGTCAACCGCACCCCCGATTCGTTCTACGACCGGGGCGCGACCTTCTCCCGGCCCGCAGCACTCGGCCGGATCGACCAGGTAGTAGCCGAGGGAGCCGACATCGTCGACATCGGCGGGGTCAGGGCGGGGCATGGCCCGCAGGTGAGTGTCACGAAGGAGATCGACCGGACGGTGCCGCTGGTCGAGGCAACCCGACGCCAGCATCCCGACCTGGTGATCAGCGTCGACACCCACCGCGCCAAGGTGGCCGATGCGGTGTGCGCAGCGGGAGCGGACATGATCAACGACACCTGGGCCGGCGCAGATCCGGAGATCGCGGCAGTCGCGGCACGTCGAGGCGCAGGGCTGGTTTGCAGCCACGTCGGCAGCCAAGCGCCGCGCACGGACCCATACCGGGTGGCGTACGCCGACGTGGTTTCCGCCGTCGTCGCAAGGACGACCGCACTCGCGGAGCGGGCGATCGCCATGGGTGTACGCAGCGACGGCATCATGGTCGACCCGACCCACGACTTCGGCAAGAACACCTGGCATTCGCTGCGGCTCACCCGATCCCTGGACACGCTGGTCGCGACCGGGTGGCCAGTACTCATCAGCGTGTCGCGCAAGGATTTCGTCGGCGAGACCCTCGGTTTGCCCGTGGAGGAGCGGTTGTACGGCACCCTTGCGGCTACGGCAGTGGCTGCTTGGCTCGGGGCCATGGTGTTCAGAGCGCACGACGTTGCAGCGACCCGGCATACCGTCGACATGATCGCTGCGATCCGCGGGACCCGGCCGCCGTATGCCCCGCGCCGCGGGTTGGCATGAGCGTCAGTCGGCGGCGCGGTTCACTCGCACGATCAGGTCGACCGCCAGGTCTACGTCGTCGGTGACCGAGACGAGATCCAGGTCGACCGCGGCGATCTTCTTCTCGGCCGCCACGGTGTCCCGCAGCCAGTCGAGCAAGCCGCGCCAGTACTCGGTCCCCATCAACAGGATCGGGAACCGCGTGACCTTCCTGGTCTGGACCAGCGTGAGTGCTTCGAACAGCTCGTCGAGCGTGCCGAACCCTCCCGGGAACACCACGAAGCCCTGGGCGTACTTGACGAACATCGTCTTGCGCACGAAGAAATACCGGAAGTTGATCCCGAGGTCGACATACCTGTTGAGCCCCTGCTCGAACGGCAGCTCGATACCCAGTCCTACGGAGACGCCTCCGGCCTCGAATGCGCCCTTGTTGGCGGCCTCCATGATCCCGGGTCCGCCACCGGTGATGACCCCGTACCCCGCTCCCACCAGGGCGGCGCCGAGCCGGACTGCTGTCTCGTACATCGGGTCGCCCGGCGGGATCCGCGCAGAGCCGAACACGCTGATCGCGGCGCCCAACTCAGCCAGCGATCCGAAGCCCTCGATGAACTCTGACTGGATCCGCATCACCCGCCACGGATCGGTATGCACCCAGTCGGCCGTCCCCCGGCTCTCCAGCAGACGCTGATCAGGGGTGCTTGCCTCGACCTGGGAGCCACGCAGCGTCACCGCACCGCGGTGCCGCTCGCCCAGCGGCTCAGCACGACGGGAAGTCACGGTCGCCAGGCTAGTCAGGACCCGGCTCGGATGCCGCGAGCCAGTCCCGCATCCGCAGCTCGCACTGCTCTATCTCCGCGACGCGGACTCGCTCGTCGTCGGCATGGGCGAGATTCGGGTCGCCGGGCCCGTAGTTGACAGCGGGCACCCCCAGACCCGAGAACCGCGCTACGTCGGTCCATCCGTATTTGGGGCGGGGTTCCGCGCCGACGGCAGCCACGAAAGCCGCGGCTGCGGGATGCCCCAGGCCTGGCAGGGCGCCCGGCGCGCTGTCGACCACCGACACCTCGTACCCGCCGAATATCTCGCGGACGTGCTTCGTTGCCTCGTCCTCCCCGCGGCTGGGCGCGAACCGGTAATTGACGGTGACGACGCACGTGTCCGGAATGACGTTGCCGGCGATACCACCGCGGATCTCGACGGCATTCAACCCTTCCCGGTACACCAGACCGTCGACGTCGATCTCGGCCGGCACATATGACCGCAGCCGGTCGAGGATGTCTCCGGCTGCGTGCACCGCATTGCTGCCCATCCACGGCCGGGCGCTGTGCGCGGCGCGTCCCCGGACCGTCACCTCGGCCCGGAGCGTGCCGTTACAGCCACCTTCGACCTGCCCGGATGTCGGTTCCATCAGCACTGCGAAATCGCCCGCCAACCAGTCCGGGTTGTCGCGGACGATCCGCGCCAGCCCACTGCGCGCCGCCTCGACCTCCTCGTGGTCATAGAGGACGTATGTGACGTCACGGACCGGCCGGTCGACGTGGGCGGCAATCCGGAGCGCGACAGCCACGCCGCCCTTCATGTCAACGGTTCCCCGTCCCCACAGGACATCGCCATTCCAGCGGGTTGGCAGATTCCGTGCGATGGGCACGGTATCGAGGTGACCGGCGACGATCACCCGCTCGCTGCGCCCAAGACGAGTGCGGGCGATGACAGCGTCTCCGTTGCGATCGACGTGCAGATGTGGATACGACCTCAGTGCCAGCTCCACCGCGTCGGCGAGAGCGGTCTCGTCGCCGCTGACCGAGGGGATGTCGCAGATCAGCGCCGTCAGCTCGGGGCCGGGCAAGTCGAGGTTCAGCCCTGTTGCCACGGCGCTCACTCCGCGACGAAGGCGCAAAACTCGTTGCCCTCCGGATCGGCCAGCACGTGCCAGGAGATCTCATTGTCCGGCGCCCGCAGGACCTGCGCTCCGGCTATCACGAGAGCGGAGACGTCCGGCGTGTCGACGTCCCAATGAACCCGGTTCTTTGCCTTCTTGGGTTCCGGCACGGAGACGAAGCACAGGTAGTCGAAGGGCAGCTTGCCGGCACCCTCGAGAGCCGACACGCGCTCGTGGGGTTCGGCGTCGCGGTCCAGGCCGAAGACGTGGCCCCACCAGTCCGACTGCGCGAGCGGGTCGGCGCTGTCGACGTTCACTTCGTATAAGCGTCCGGGCAGCGACGGTCGGCCGCCCCGGACGAAAGCGCAGAACTCGCCGCCGTTGACATCTGTCATGACCCACCAGGTGCGGTCGTCACCCGGTGGCCGGACGACGGTGGCGCCGAGCTCCCGGATTCCGTCGAGGTCGCCCACCTCGACGTCGAGGTGCACCCGGTGCTTGACCGATTTCGGTTCTGGCACCGCATTGATCCAGACCTGCCTGTCCTCCGTGTCGCCTACGAGCCGGAGGGATCCGTCACCGGCATCCTCTGGGCTGAGGCCGAGCACCGATGCCCAGAACCCGGCCAGCCGGGTCTGGTCGCTGGCGTCCATGCACAAGGCTTTCCAGGTCGCGAGGGCCATGCATCGGGAGCTTACGAGTCAGCGGCGGACGTAGGTACCGGGCAACCCGCCTGTCCTGGTCGAGCGACGTCGGCACCCGCCTAGGCTGTCGCGCATGGCCGCACACGCCGACTCCGCGTGGGGGGTCGGTCTGGCGACCATGACGGCCGACGACACCGTTCTCGACGTTTGGTATCCGTCGCCGGCGCTGGGCCAACCGCAGTCTGATGTTCCCAGCGACGACCTGTCACGGCTCGAGGCCGACGACGAAGACCGCGGTATCCGTCAGCGAGCGATTCGGAGGGCCATCGAACTCGCCACGCCGCCCACCGACGCAATCGACGCTTACCTGCGCCTACACCTGCTCTCGCACCGGCTGGTACGCCCGCACGGGCTCGACCTCACTGGCGTGTTCGGGGTTCTGGCCACGGTCGTGTGGACGAACTGGGGGCCCTGTCCGGTCGACGGGTTCGAGCAGATCCGGGCCCGGCTGCGCCGGCGCGGCCGGGTCGAGGTCTTCGGTGTCGACAAGTTCCCACGGATGACCGACTACGTCGTACCGCCCGGCGTGCGGATCGCGGACGCGGACCGGGTCCGGCTCGGCGCGCATCTTGCTCCCGGCACAGTCGTGATGCACGAAGGCTTCGTGAACTTCAATGCGGGCACCCTCGGCGCCTCGATGGTCGAAGGCCGCATCTCGGCCGGTGTCGTCGTCGGCGACGGCTCGGACATCGGCGGCGGCTCGTCGATCATGGGCACGCTGTCCGGGGGAGGGACCGAGGTGATCTCCGTCGGGGAGAACTGCCTGCTGGGCGCCAACGCAGGGATCGGAATCTCCCTCGGCGACGGCTGCGTCGTCGAGGCCGGCTGCTATGTCACGGCGGGAACCAAGGTGAGCCTTCCCGACGGCAGGGTGGTCAAAGCGCGCGAGCTCTCCGGCCGGAACGGACTGCTGTTCCGGCGCAACAGCGTGACGGGGGCGGTGGAGGCCCTCGCCCGGGCCGGTGACTGGGGCGGCCTGAACGTCGCGCTGCACGCGACCTGACGATGCCTGCCCCGCTTCCGGGAACGCGCGTCGCAGCGCAGGACGTTCCGATCACGAGGATGACCCGGTTTCGCCGTGCCCTGGTGACCGTACTCGTGCTTGCGCTGCTCGGCGCCGGTGGTACGGCGCTGTTGCTGTGGTGGGTCGACGGCTCGGTCGGCCCGGTGGTGCTGCGTGAGAGGTGCTCCGCCACCGTCGGCGACCAGACCGCTCGGATCAGTCCCGAGCAGGCGGTCAATGCAGCCACGATCGCCGCCGTCGCGGAACAGCGAGGTCTCCCTGCGCGGGCCGTGACGATCGCGCTCACGGCGGCCTACCAGGAGTCGGAGCTGTACAACCTCGACTACGGCGACCGGGACTCACTCGGCCTGTTCCAGCAGCGACCTTCCCAGGGTTGGGGTACGGCGGAACAGATCATGGACCCGGCGTACGCGAGTGACCGGTTCTACGACGCGTTGCTGCGTATCGAGGAATACCGCGATCTCAAGATCGCGATTGCCGCGCAGCGGGTCCAGCGCAGCGCCTACCCCGACGCGTACGCCGAGCACGAGGCAAACGCGCGGGTTCTGGCGTCGGCACTGACGGGTCACTCACCTGCCACCCTGAGCTGCTCACTGCGGCCGGCCGACGTCGAGGAACAGTCGCCCGGCCCGAACGGCCTGACCATTCGTGCCCAAACGGTTCGCGACGAGCTCGACCGCAGCTTCGACGGGCTCGAGATCGCTGGTTACCAGGCGGGCGGGGTGTCGTCGGGTCATATCGACGGCTCTGCGCACTACGACGGACGAGCGCTCGATGTCATCTTTCGCCCCCTCGAGGACCCGGAGGTCAAGCGATCGGGTTGGGTCGTGGCGCACTGGCTCGCTGCCAACGCCGACAGACTGGGCCTGGCGACCGTCATCTACGACGCGCAGATCTGGACCGCTGGTCGGTCCGACGAGGGCTGGCGCCCCTACACGCACCCGTCCGGCAACACGTCCGACCCGACGCTGCAGCACCTCGACCACATTCACGTCGACGTCGCCCGCGGCCATTGAAATGACCACGGGGTCCGCAGGCACGGTGACCACACGGACGGGCGACGGGCCAAGATCTAGCCTGAGTCCCGTGATCAGGCGGTGGGCTCCGCTGGTCGCGTCGGTGGCCATGCTTGCCGCCGGCGTGACCTACGTCATCTTGTGGGCAAGCGGGCCAGCGGACTGCACGGCGATCGGCGTGCGCCCCGAGAACTGGCAACCTGCCGGCGTTGTGGTTGGCGTGACCGCTGATTGTCAATTGCGGTCGGGCGACCTCGTGACCCAAGTCGACGGCCAGGCGCTGACCGCCGGCGCACCAGCCGAGAACCAGACCGTCGGCGAAACGCTCGACTACACCGTCGTCCGTGACGGCCGTGACGTGACCGTCCCCGTGACCTTGTCTCACCCTGACCTCATCGGCCGGCTCGCACCCGCCTGGTCGACGCTGCTCTTCGTCGTGTCGCTGCTCGCCCTGTCCGGATACGTCTGGTGGCGGAAGCCAGGGCCGGCGACCAACGCGCTGCTGCTCCTCGCTTCCGGGCTGGCCGCGAGTACATTGCCGACGTTGCTCGGGCTGCCGGTCATCGGCCTGCTCGAGCCATTGGAGCATTGGCTGTACCTGCTGTTGACCCAGGCCGTCTACATCACCGCGTGGGCAGCCGGCCTAGCCTTCGCGCTGCTGTTCCCGCGCCTACTCCGACGCCTGGGTGGATGGAACCGGTCGGCCAGGGCGGCTCTGTTCGTGGCGCCGGTCTGGATCACGGCCGCTTGGGCCGCTGTAGCCATGGCCGGCAGCTCCAACGTTCTTGAGGGGACAGGCCGGCTCATCGCCGGCGGCGCGATCGTGGTCGTCGTCACCCAACTCGCATTAGTCGGGATCGCAGTGAGCCGGCTACGGCACACCACCGACGCGTTGGAGCGCCAGCAGATGCGCTGGCTGATGGGCAGCACAGCTCTCGCGATCTCCGTCGGGCTCGCCGGCTGGCTCATCCCGGAGATCCTGCTCGGTGAGGGCTTACCGACGCGGTGGATCGGACTGGCTGGCCTGCCGTTTGTCTTCGGGCTGGGTGTCGCGCTGTTGCGCTTCCGCCTCTTCGACCTCGACATCGTGCTCAACCGGGGGCTCGTCTACGGTCTGCTCACGGTCATCGTGGTGACTGTCTACCTGGTCGTCGTCACCGCCGCGGCGGGCTTGATGCGCGGCTCGTCGACCACACCGGCTGCCATCGTGGCGACCGCAGTCATCGCGGTAGCGATCAACCCGTTGCGGGTGCTGCTCCAACGCGGCGTAGACCGGATGATGTACGGCGACCGCCGCGACCCGTATTCGGCTCTGAGCAGGCTCGGCCGGAGACTCGACGACGCCGGCGACGGCGACCAGCTGCTTCCCGCAGTGGCTGGGGACATCGCCGACGCGCTGCGGGTGCCCTATGTGGCGATCGAGCTGGCGCCGGCGGACCGGCCGGTCGAGGTGGGAAGTAGACCGTTGTGGCTGACGGGCGATCGGCTGGTCGAGCGTCCGCTTGGGGACCGGGGCGAACGCATTGGACGGCTGCTGGTGGCACCGCGAACTCCGACCGAACCGTTCAGCCGCGCTGACCTACGGCTGCTCGACGACCTGGCCCGACGGGTGGGCGCTGCCGCACGTGAACTCACCCTGCGCCTCGATCTGCAACGTTCCCGGGAACGGCTGGTGCTGGCCCGCGAGGAGGAACGACGTCGGCTCCGTCGGGCGCTTCATGACGAGGTCGGGCCGGCCATTGCCGGGCTCGGCCTGCGAACCGAGGCGGCCCGCCGACTCGTCGAGAACGATCCGCCCAGCGCGTCGGCCGCCCTGGCCGCAGTCAGGGACGGCACCCAAGGCCTGGTCGCCGACATCCGGCGGCTCGCGTATGACCTGCGCCCGCCCGCGCTGGACGAGCTCGGCCTCGCTGGCGCGCTCCGGCAGCATGCCGACAGTGTCGACGGCACCAAGATCACCGTCAGGGCCGGCGATGACCTCGGTGACCTACCCGCGGCGGTCGAGGCCGCGGCCTACCGAATCGTCGTCGAAGCCGTGACCAACACCGTTCGGCACGCCCACGCCGACGCGTGCTCGGTCCGGCTCGACGCTGCCGACGGTTGGCTCGACGTTCGGGTCGTCGACGACGGCCAAGGGATGCCCGCCGACGTCCACGCAGGCGTCGGCCTGTCCGCGATGCGGGAGCGTGCCGAGGAGCTCGGAGGCAGCTTGCGTGTCGAGTCGAGGGCAGGTGGCGGCACCATCGTCGTCGCGTCGTTGCCGATCGCACTGCCGATCGGAGGCGGTGCCGAGTGACCAGAGTGGTCATCGCCGACGACCACCCACTGTTCCTTGATGGATTGCAGGCCCTGCTGGCCGGTGCGTTCGACATCGACGTCGTCGCCCGGGCTGAGACCAGCCCACAGGCCGTCGACGCAGTGACTGCGACGCGGCCGGACGTCGTCGTCCTCGACCTCAATATGCCGGGCCGCGGTGGTATCGCGACGATCCGCGAGATCGGCGACCGGGTGCCGTCAGCACGAGTCCTGGTGTTGACCATGTACGACGACGACGGTCTGGTCTTCGACGCCGTGCGCGCTGGGGCCCTCGGATACGTGCTCAAAGGCGCCGCTCCCGACGAAGTGATCCAGGCCGTGCAAGCCGTGGCGCGCGGCGAGGCCGTCTTCGGCGCCGGACTGGCCCGCCGGCTGGCTGATTGGTTCGCCCGCGCGACGCCGCCGGACCCGTTCGACCAGCTCACCCCCCGCGAGCGCGAGGTACTGGAACTGCTCGCCCGCGGATTGCGCAACGCCGCCATCGCACAGCGGCTTGGGATCAGCCTCAAAACGGTCCGCAACGTCGTGTCCAGCGTGCTGACCAAGCTGCAGGTTCCTGATCGGGAGGCCGCGACGCGGCGGGCACGCGAGGCCGGCCTCGGCCGCCGGCCGGGAAGTCTTCCCGACCGAGACGAGACGCCGGGCGGTTGACCCCTGGGACGGTCGGCGCCGATCGTCTGGATTCGTGTCGCAGCCACGATGGTGGGCGCACTTCCGGTCTGGGGCGCTGTTGCTCGCCCACCTCTGGCGCACGACCGCGTCGATCCGCGACCAACTGCGGTCGATACGGGCCTCGATGACCGTCCGCGCGTGGCTCCGGGAACACTTCCCGACCCGGCCGGGACGGCATGCCGTTGACCCCCGGGACGGATGGCGAAGACCGTCGGTGCCAAGGCGGGCGAAGTGCCCCCCAGTGGACAAGGAGATCTGATGGACGGGTCGATGGCGTTGTCGGTGCGTGGCGTCGACAAGTCGTTCAAGCGACGCCAAGTGCTGGCGAACGTGTCGTTCGACGTTCGCCGCGGCGAGGCACTGGCAATCGTCGGTGAGAACGGGGCGGGCAAGACCACATTGCTGCGGATTTGCGCGGGAGTGCTCCCCGCCGATCGCGGCGAGATCGCTCGTATCCCGCGAGTTGCCTATTGCCCGCAGGAATATGGCCTGATCGAGCACCTCACGGCGGCCGAGCATGTGCGGTACGTCGGCGCCGGGCTCGGCCTTGATCAGAAGAACTCGACCGCCCGCGGTGACAGCATGCTCCGCTGGCTCCGCTTTCCCGAGGCCGAGACGGCAACCGTGCGCGAGTTGTCCACCGGAACCCGGCAGAAGCTCAACCTGACGCTGGCGCTCATGACCGCGAGCCCGCTCATCCTGCTCGACGAGCCGTACCAAGGCTTCGACCGTGGGACGTACGAGAACTTCTGGGAACACGTCGAGACCTGGCGACAGCACGGCGCCGCGGTCGTGGTGGTCACCCACATGCTCGCCGAGCTGCATCGGGTCAACCGGGTACTGGAGCTGCGCGCCGGCGGAGCCTGGGCGCTGGACGGTGTCGAGGAGGTGGCGGCATGAATCTCCGGCGTACCCTCACCGTTGCTGCCATGCATGCGCGGGACCTCGGCCGGCGACGGCTGGCGCTGGCTATCGTGATCCTGCTGCCGATGGTGTTCTACTTCTTCTACGAGCTGCAGCCAGTCGACCCGGCGATGGAGCAATTGCTCGCCGAGAACCCGACGGAGGCCGCGGCCGCGGACATGTGGGTTGTGGCCACCGGCGCGATAGGCGTCGGCTGGGCGATTGCAGTGGCCGCCCTGTTCGTCATGATCGGTTCACGCCGGGCCGACCAGTCGCTGCTGCTCGCGGGCTACCGTCCGGCCGAGTTGCTGGTCGGCCGGGTGCTGACCGTGTTCGGTCTGACCGCAGTGGTCACCCCGCTGTTCGCCGTCGTCATCTGGTCGCAGCGCGAGTTGGATCTCGCGACGCTTGCCGCGGCTATCGGGTTGTCCGGCGTTGTCGCAGCGACGATCGGCGTTCTCGCGGCGGCGATCGTCCCCCGGGAGATGGAAGGTGTGCTGTTGATCATCGGCGTCATCGGCATCCAGATGACGGCCGATCCGCAGCGCTGGATGCCGCTATGGGGAGCGGGCGAACTGCTCGCTCGGTCCGCCGGGCTCCCCGACGCCGCTTCAGCCGGCGCCGCGGTCACACATGCGCTGGTCTTCGCCACAGCTTTGCTCGCCATCGGCATCGCCGTTTGGGCGCGCCGGGTCAAGTTGCGGCCACCAACGCGGGTGCTGCACGTAGACATCGCTGGGCCATTCGACGTTGCCGAGCCGGCGCGGTCAGCGAGATGAGCGGCAAAACCCCGAAGTCCGCTACCGGTGTATCTGTCACTCGGCGTCGCGCTCCTTGTGACATGGAAAGGCCCACAGACAGGAGGAACCCATGAGATCCACGTACCGCGCGCTGGCGTACCTGATAGCCGCCGGCGTCGCTCTGCAGGCGGGGAGTATCGCCTTGGGGTTCTTCACCATCATCCACGAGGTAGACGACGGGGGTGTGTTCAGCGCCGGGTACGACTACGAGGGCAACATCGGGCTCACGTTGCATGGGATTGTCGGGCTCGGTCTCATCCCGTTGTTCGCGCTCGCGCTCCTGATCGTGTCGTTCTTCACCAAGACACCCGGCCCGGTGCGCTGGGCGGGTGCCGTGTTCGGCCTGGTGGTCCTGCAAATCGCGCTGGTGTTCGCGGCGTTCGCCACGGCGTCAGCCGGCGCGCTGCACGGCTTGAACGCGCTCGCGGTGTTCCTCGCCGCGTTGTGGGCCGGCCGGCGTATCACGCGAGTAGCCGATGAGGACGAGAAGGCCTTGGCTGCGGCGACGGTCTGACCGGGTCGTCGTCGGGATCGTGGCCTCGCTGGCCGTGCTGGTTCCGCTCGGCTGGTTATGGGTGAACAGTCTGGTGCCGGACACCTACTCCGTGATGAACATGGGCCACCCCGACTACGGCGGTCCCGATGACCCCGGTCACGCGGCCCACGCGCTGAGCCTGGGCGGGCCGCCTGCCCAGCCGGGTGATGTGCAGGTCACCGAGCTGACCGGCCCGCGCACCGGCCCTGCCGACGTGGCCGTCAGCTTCGTCGCCCGGCAGGAGACGGTCACCCTGGCCAACGGAGAAACCGTCGACGGCTTCACCCTCAACCACATGTCCCCGGGTCCCATCATTCGGGTCCGGCAAGGAGACCTGGTGCAGGTGACGCTGGTCAACGACTCAGTCCCCGATGGCGTCACCCTGCACTGGCACGGCGTGGACCTGCCCAGCGCCGAGGACGGGGTCGCTGGCGTCACCCAGGACGCCGTGCCGCCCGGCGGGCGGCACGTGTACCGCTTCGTCGCCGCGGATCCCGGCACCTACTGGTACCACTCCCACCAGATGTCCCATGAACAGGTCCGCGGCGGGCTGTTCGGCGTGTTGGTAGTCGAACCTCCGACGGCCCCTGACGAACTCGACGTCGTCGCAGCCATTCACACCTATGACCAACTACGGACCGTCGGAGGTGCGACCGGGGAGAACCGGGTTACGGTTGCGCCGGGTGCCGCCGTGCGGGTTCGCGTGGTCAACACCGACAACGCGCCCATCGATGTGCGTGTGGTAGGCACCTCCTTCCGCGTGCTTGCCGTCGACGGACGCGACCTCGTCGAACCGGGCCTGGTTGACGGCATATTCGTGCAGGTACCCGCAGGTGGGCGCGCCGACCTTGGCTTCGACACGCCAACCGGCGGGTCCGCTGTGCGGGTGCAACTCGGCGAGGACGGCGGCACCTCGCTGGTCATCGGCCCCGACGGTGCCCGTGCACCCCAACCGGTTCAGATCGGCACGAAGCTGGACCTGCTGTCCTACGGCTCGCCCGCGCCGCTCGGGTTCGACCCAGCCCACGCTGATCGGCGCTTCGAGTACTCGATCGGTCGCCGGCCCGGCTTTCTCGACGGCATGCCGGGGCTGCACTGGTCGATCAACGGGCACGTGTTCCCGGACGTCCCGATGTTCATGGTCGCGGAAGGCGACGTCGTGCGGATGACGGTGGACAACCACAGCGGCGAGATCCACCCGATGCATCTGCACGGCCACCACGCCGTGGTGCTCAGCCGCAACGGCGTGCCCGCGTCCGGCAGCCCGTGGTGGGTGGACTCCCTCGATGTCGCGTCCGGCGACTCCTACGAGATCGGCTTCATCGCCGACAACCCAGGGATCTGGATGGACCACTGCCACAACCTGCCGCACGCGGCCGACGGTCTCGTCGCTCACCTCGCCTACGCCAGCGTCACCACACCGTTCCTGATCGGCGGACCGGTTGACAACGACCCGGAATGACGCTGCATAGACTGTGAACGCCACCAGCCTCATGAAAGGCAGTTTCGTGGCGGCTACCTTCGCGACCATTGATGACTACATCGGCTCGTTCCCCGAACACGTTCAGGACGTCCTGGAGCAGGTTCGACGGACGATCCGCAAAGTCGTGCCAACGGGCGAGGAGACGATCAGCTACCAGATCCCGACGATCACCCTCGACGGCACCTACCTGGTGTACTTCGCGGGCTGGAAGAACCACGTCAGCCTCTATCCGATACCGACTGATGATGAGGCCTTGGAGCGGAAGCTCGCGCCATACCAATCGGGCAAGGGCACGTTGAAGTTTCCACTTGACAAGCCGATTCCATACGACCTCATCGAGCGGGTGGTGAAATCGCTCGTTCAGCAGCGGCTGGACGGCCGGGAGTAGCCCCACCAGGGCGAGGTCGGGCCTCGGTGCTGGTACCTCGTTACGCTGCCCACCATGTCGATCACGACCTCAACCCCGAGAAGCTGCACGTCAACCCCGCCTCCACCCACGCAGTCCGAGTAGCAGCGGGCGCCGACATGCTCTACATCGGAGGCCAGAACGGCATCGACTCCGCCGGCAATGTCGGAGCGACGGACCTGCCCGGTCAGGCTCGCCAGGCGCTGGCGAACCTCCAGGAATGCCTGGCTGCCGCAGGGCGGGTCTCGAGCACATCGTCAAGTGGACGGTGCTGATACGCGAGGGCTCACCGTCGCGATCGTCAGCGGCCGGGCGGTGCTCGGAGCTGTTGTCGAAATCGAGGCCTTGGCCGCAGTGCCAGCGCCTAGCTGCGCCCACGCTCAACGGCTGTGCTGTCGTCCCGGCCAGCGCACCGGAACCTTCGTACCGATCGCGCTGGGCCTCAGCCGCTCCGCAGCGGCGGAGACCCGCTCATCGGTCGCCGTCAGCGCAATCCGGACATGGCGGGAACCGCGAGGACCGTAGAAATCACCCGGCGCGACCAGAATTCCCCTCGCGGCAAACCACGCCACGGTGTCCCAACAGTGCTCGTCGCGGGTTACCCACAGATACAGGCCACCCTCGGAGTGGTCGATTCGGAAGCCGACAGACTGGAGCGCCGGCCACATAACGGCACGGCGGGTCAGGTACCTCTCGCGCTGGTCGTCGACGTGTGCGTCGTCGTCGAGGGCGGCTGCCATCGCCGCCTGTACGGGAGCGGGAACCATCATGCCCGCGTGCTTACGTGTCGCGAGCAGCCGCCGCACCAGTGAGACATCACCGGCGACGAACCCCGCACGGTAGCCCGCCATGTTCGAGCGCTTGGACAGCGAGTGGACCGCCAGCACCCCGTCGAATGATCCGCCGTTGACCGCCGGGTCAAGCACCGATACCGGTTGGCTGTCCCAGCCGAACTCTAGATAGCACTCGTCCGAGGCGACGATCGCCCCACGTTCGCGGGCCCAGGCCACGACCTTGGCGACATGGGTGGCAGGCAGTACCCGTCCGTGCGGATTTGCCGGCGTGTTCAGCCACACCAGCCCGACCCGGCGGGGTCCCAGCACCGTCAGCGAGTCGGCAGCGACCGGCTCCGCTCCGGCCAATCGGGCACCGACGTCATAGGTGGGGTAGGCCAGCGTCGGGTAGACGACGGCGACACCTCGCTCGAGTCCCAGCATGGTCGGCAACCAGGCAACCAACTCCTTGGAGCCTATGGTGGGCAGCACGCCGTCCGGATCGACGGTGTCGATCCCCCACCGCCGCCGGAACCACTCGGTAACGGCCGCGCGCAGCGCCGGTGTGCCGTACGTCTGCGGGTAGCCCGGGGCGTCGGACGCGCGGCACAATGCGTCGCGAATGACGGTGGGCGTCGGGTCGACAGGGGTTCCGACGGAGAGGTCGACCAGCCCATCCGGATGACCGGCGGCCCGTTCCGCATACGGAGCCAACAGGTCCCACGGGTAGTCCGGGAGCGCCAGCACCTGCTGCGCAGTTCAGTGCTCGCCGGTCTCCTGCGGAGGCAATGCGGCGATCAGCTGGTGGTCCTTGTCGATGAGTCCCAACTTGGAGGCGCCGCCCGGGGAGCCGAGGTCGTCGAAGAACTCGGCGTTGGCCTGGGTGTATTCCTTCCACTGCTCTGGGACGTCGTCCTCGTAGAAGATCGCCTCGACGGGGCATACCGGTTCGCAGGCACCACAGTCGACGCACTCGTCGGGGTGGATGTAGAGCATCCGCTCGCCTTCGTAGATGCAGTCGACCGGACATTCCTCGACACAGGCGAGATCCTTCAGATCGACGCACGGCTGCGCGATGGTGTAGGTCACTGGAAGGTCCTCCTGTCGGTGCCGGCGCGGATCTGGCACCTGTTTCCTAGTATTGCGATGCCCGCTCCGGCATGTACAACCAGCGTAGCGGGCGTGGCCGCGAACGCCGCCACGCAGCCGGGATCTGCCAGCTGAACGGAGTAACCAACGCCGTGTCTTCTGACCGGCTCGATCGGATCACACCGTCGGACGTCGGCCGACGCGTTGTCGTCCGATACCGCCTGCCAGGTGAGGGTCGGGCCACCGATGTCCTCGGCCGGCTCGACCGATGGGACGACGGCATCCTCTCCGTTCGTCGTTCCGACGGCTCGACGGTCGGGGTGCCGGCCGTCGATGTGATAGCGGCGAAACCCGTGCCACCACGTCCAGTCGTGCGGCGCGAGGTACGCGCGTTGGAGACCGCCGCATCGCGCGGCTGGCAGGCCGTGGAAACATCCTGGATTGGCGGATGGCTGTTGCGCGCCGCCGGTGGCTTCACCGGGAGGGCAAACTCGTGCCTTCCGCTCGCGTCGCCGCGGGTGCCCTTGGCCGAGGCGGTCGCCCACATCGAACGGTGGTACGACGCCCGCGGGCTGGTTCCTGCCTTTCAGATTCCTGCGCCACTCAGCCTGGGCCTTGACGACTACCTGGACGGTGTGGGCTGGCCTGGTTCGACCAAGGATGTGCTGGTGTTGGTTGCGGCCGTGGACGTGGTCGCCGCGTTGTTGCGTGCCGACTTGCCGCCGGTGGTCGTCGCATCGCAGCCCGACGCCGCATGGCTTGCGGCGTATCACTATGGAGGCAGCAGCCTGCCCCCGGACGCGCTGCGGGTTCTCGTGAACGCGGAGCCGGTCAGCTTCGGATCAGTGGACCAGGCTGGCCGCCGGGCGGCGATCGCGCGAGGCGCGGTCAGCGAGGGTCCGGACGGCCGGCGCTGGCTGGGCCTGACGGCCGTCGAGGTGGCACCGGACGCCCGACGCCGCGGGCTGGGCCGCCAGGTAATGGCGGGCGTTGCGCAGTGGGCTGGGCAACACGACGCGACCGATGTATACGTCCAGGTGGTCGAGCACAACACTGCCGCCGTCGGAATGTATTTGCGGCTCGGCTTCACCGAACACCACCGCTACCACTATCGCCGCCGCCTGCGCTGATCACGAGTCCCCCGACGGTCGACTGCGAGAGCACCGGGCGGGCCCCGAGATCAGCCCTTCGGCTTCTCGTTGCAGTGAATCTGGGCCGCAGGCTGGTAATGCACGGGCTCGGCCTCGTCTTTCACGACCTCGCCGTGCAAGGTGACGGTGCGATACACGGTGACGTCGAAGCCCGGCACGCCGTCCTGGGCGACACAGCCGTCAGCAGTGTCGTAGATCGTCTCGAACTCGCGGATGTTCGACCGGCCTGACGTCGACGTCGACACCTCGTAGTACTCGGTGCTCCAGATCCGCACCGTCAGCGATCCCGATTGGACAGGAGAGCTGCGGCTGAAGATGGTCTGGATCAGCACGCCGTACGGGGTGTCGTTCTGGAATGCCATGTCCAGGCTGGGCCACGCAACGGTGGCCTCACGGCCCATCGGGTACCGCGAGATGTAGAAGCCGTGAGGCTTGTGCTCCACGTCCTTCAGCCCGGCGAAGAAACCGGCGTTGTACGTCGTCGTCGCAACCTGGGAGACACCGCCGCCAAGGTCCTCCCGCAGCCGCCCGCCATCGATGATGTAGCCGACCGTGAAGCCGTTCGCCACCGTACGCTCGCCGACGACGGCGTTCAGGCTGAACGTCTCACCAGGGAGCAGAAGAGTGTCGTCGATCTTCTCCGCAGCCCGCGCAATGTTGACGTTGCGGTAGGCCGCATGCGGGAAGTGCGTGGTGAACTCGCTGACGACCTCGTTAACCCCGAGCGCGTGCGCCGCCCGCGTGGTCAGCTCGGGCTGGGTCTTGGTGAGCGTGACGTTCGCGGTGCGGGCGTCGCCAGCCGCCGTTAACGCCGGCAGGATGGCAGCCGCAAGCTCGTCGGGCGTGATGTGCAGCCCGGCCTGTGCCGGAATGACGACGGGCCTGCCGTTCTGGACCACGATGGTGGCGTCTTTGCCGGCCTGACCGATCTCGGCGAGCAAGTCCTCCGCGGCCACCGCGAGCTCGGCACCGTCGAGCTTCGGCGTGAGCGTGCCGTCCGGGCCGGCCACCATCGACAGGGCGGCGCCGACCATCGCCGGCTCCAGCATCGCGGTCTGGTCGCCGCCGACGACGGTCACCGGCGCGGACATCGCCGGTTCGGCGAACTCGGTGACCGCCCTTTCGACATCGGCGTCGGATACGGCGGCCTCGACCTCACTCGCCGGCAGGCCGACCCGGGGCAGCGGCAGCTCGTACGGGCCCTCGGTGCCGAAGAAGGCCGCCTCGACGGCGTCTGCCGCTGCGGGCACGTCGAGGGCGCGGCCTGGAACCGCGGCACTGGTCACGACGGCCCCGGCCTTGAAGCCCACCGATCCGTTGACCGGGTCCGTATCCGTCTGCTCGGCGATCGCTGTGATCGCCGACTCCAGAGCGCCCCGATCGATCGCAGGCACCGGGTCGATCTCGCCGACGCCGAGCAACGCTCGGAGTAGCGACAGCGGGTTCGCGCTTGCGCGCGGCACGGCGTCGACGGTCGCCTCCACGTCGATGGCGAGCCCAGCCTCGGGCGGCGCGACGCTGAACGTGGCTTGGTCGTCGGCGACCCGAACGGAGATCGGGGCGTCCACCAGCGCAGGCAACTCCGCGGCCAGCTTGGCCTCGGCCTCGGCCTTCGACAGACCGCCGACCTCGATACCGAGCACGGTCGCACCGCTGGCCAGGCTTGTGCCGACGACCAGGTACGCGCCCAGATAGAGCAGCAGCACGCCGCCGAGCACGGCGGCCGCGACGACCGTCGAGCGACGGCGCCAGAACTCGGTGTGGGTCGCGCCCCCGGCCGGCTGAGCCTCATCTGTGTCTACGGCAGCCGGATCGGCCGGCTGGGCCTCATCCGTGTCTGCACGAGCCGGATCCTCCGACTGGGCCTCATCCGTGTCTGCGCCAGCCGGATCGACCGGCTGGGCCTCATCCGTGCTGGAAGTAGCCGGATCGACTGGCTGGGCCTCATCCGTGTCTACGCCAGCCGGATCGACCGGCTGGGCCTCATCCGTGTCCGCGCTAGCCGGATCGACCGGCGTGTCGGTATCGGAAGATGCCTCGATCGTGGGCGGCGCGGGCTCGTCGGTTGGTGCGTCGCCTAAGCGGGTGGGCTGCTCGGTCACGGACACACTTTCACTCAGGTTGGAGGCGGCGCAGGGAAGGCAGGCCGCGACGGCGGGCTCGCGGCATCGTAGCGGATTGCCGGTCCGATCCGATGACGGTCTCACTCCGGCGAGATGCCGGCAAAGAGGTCGCTCTCCCACCCGTTAGCGGGATCGACCGGCCCCGGTGCTCCCTTGACCAAGCGGTAGTGCTCCCAGCCCCACATCTGCTGGCCCAGCCGCGCAGGCATGGCGAAGAACGGGCCGTCGGCGGTGATCTGGGTCGCATGCGCCCGCATCGCCGCCAATTTGCGCTCGATGAACGCCGTGCCGTCGATCGCGGCCGTGATGGCCTCATCCGGCACGACGAACGCCATGTCATCGGCGCTCTCCATTCCGAAGAAGTCAGAGCCTTCGGCGACCATTCGGGTGATGGCGTTCTGGACGATGCTGCGCGGTAGAGCGTTCCAGTAGATCTTCGCGATATCCCATGCCGCGCCAAGGTCTATCCGGTACGAAGGCACGGCGGCGAGGAAAGCTCCGTAGGTGGCCACGCGGTGCGCCTGGATGTGATCCGGATGCCCGTAACCGCCGTACTCGTCATACGTCACGAGCACTTGCGGACGGACCTCGCGAATCACCTCGACCAGGAAGTCGGCCGCCTCACGCAGATCGGCGAGCCAGAACGCGTCCGGCCGTAACTCTGCCGGCGGTACCGCCCGCCCGTTGCCCGCGTCGGCCATTCCGCTGTCCCGATACCTGCCTTGCCCGCCGAGGAAGCGGTGGTCAGTGACACCGAGTTCGGCCATCCCGGCAGCCAATTCGCCGATTCGGTGCCGGCCCAGCCCGTCCTCACGATCGGCGGCGAGGTGTTCAAGCTCGGGGACGAGGACCTCGCCCTCCTCGCCGAGCGTGCAGGTGACGAGCGTGACGTGCGCGCCCTCGGCCGCGTACCGAGCCATTGTGACGCCGTTACCGATGGCCTCGTCGTCCGGATGCGCGTGCACGAGGAGCAGGCGCCGGCCGGGCAGGGGTTGCGCCATGTGCCGACCTTACGTGTGGGGCTCGCGGAGCGCGGGGACGCCCGCGGCGCGGCCATCGTGGTCATACCTGAGGTGTGGGGTCGGGGTCAGTGGTGGACGACGACGTCCTCGCGGATCGCGGCGTAGTGGCAGGCCGACTCGTGGTCGACGCCGGGACGCACGACGAGCTCGGGGACCTCCTCGGCGCATTTTTCGGTCGCCTTCCAGCACCGGGTGCGGAACCGACAACCGCTGGGGGGGTTCGCCGGGCTGGGCGGGTCGCCGGCCAGGATGATCTGCTGCCGTTGGCCGCGGACGGCAGGATCGGGCACCGGTACCGCTGACAGCAGCGCCTGGGTGTACGGGTGTGCCGGGCGCTCGTAGATCTGCTCGTCGGTGCCGACCTCGACCAGCTTGCCCAGGTACATGACGGCCACCCGGTCGGAGATATGCCGCACAACAGACAGATCATGGGCGATGAAGATGTAGGAGAGTCCGAACTCACCCTGCAGCTGTTCCAACAGGTTGACGACCTGGGCCTGCACCGAGACGTCGAGGGCAGAAACCGGCTCGTCGCAAATGATGATCTCGGGTCGCAATGCCAGGCCGCGAGCGATCCCGATCCGCTGGCGCTGCCCGCCGGAGAATTGGTGCGGGTACCGGTTGATGTGCTCGGGGTTCAGGCCCACCACCTCGAGCAGTTCCTGCACACGCCGCTGGCGATCGCCCTTGGGCGCGACCTCTGGGTGGATTTCGTACGGTTCGCCGATGATGTCGCCGACGGTCATGCGCGGGTTCAGCGACGAATACGGATCTTGGAAGATGATCTGGATGTTGCGGCGGAGGGCCTTGAGCGCCTTGCCTCGGGAGCCGTACATATCCGTTCCCTTGAACAATGCTTTACCGCTGGTCGGCGTCTCGAGGAGGACCAGCAGCCTTGCCAGGGTCGATTTGCCGCAGCCCGACTCGCCGACGATGCCCATCGTTTCGCCCTTGTGCAGCTGGAACGACACACCGTCAACCGCCTTGACGTCACCGACGTGTCTCTTGATCATGATTCCGGTGGTCAGTGGGAAGTACTTGACCAGCTCGTTGACCTCGAGCACGACCTCGCCGTTCCGGCTAGAGGTCGGATTAGAGGCCGGGTCAGATGGTTCCATCGAGGACCTCCTGCGCGAAATGACACGCGCTGTAGCGGCCGGGAACCACCTCGAGCAACGGCGGCCGCTCGTCCCGACAGATTTGCTGGGCGTACGGGCACCGCGGGTTGAACTCGCAGCCGGGCGGGATCCGGGTCAGGCTGGGCGGCAGGCCTCTGATCGCGGACAGGTCCTTGCCCTTCAGGTCCAGCCGAGGGATCGACTCCAGCAGGCCTTTGGTATACGGGTGCGAAGGCCGAGCGTAGATCTCACCGACCTGCGCCCGCTCCACGATCCGCCCTGCGTACATGACCGAGATCTTGTCGGCCACGTCGGCGACCACCCCGAGGTCGTGGGTGATCAGGATGAGGCCCATCTTCCGCTCGCGCTGCAGGTCGGCGAGCAGTTCCATGATCTGCGCCTGAACGGTCACGTCGAGGGCGGTCGTCGGTTCGTCGGCGATCAACACGTCCGGGTCCAGCGAGATCGCCATCGCGATCATGATGCGCTGCCGCATGCCGCCAGAGAATTGGTGCGGATAGTCACCGACCCGTTGCCGCGCGGCCGGGATACGGACCCGCTCCATCAGCTCGATGGCGCGCTCCTTGGCCTGCTTCTTGGACAATCCTTCGTGGACGCGGAACATTTCCCCAATCTGCCAACCGACGGTGAAAACCGGGTTCAGTGAGGAGAGAGCGTCCTGGAAGATCATCGAGATGTTGCGACCGCGATAGGACCGGCGCTCGTCCTCGGGCAGTGCGAGCAGGTCCTCGCCGCGGAAGCGGACCGCCCCACCCGTGACGAACCCGGGTGGGCTGTCCAGGATCCCCATGACGGCCTGTGCGGTGACGCTTTTGCCCGACCCGGACTCCCCGAGCACGGCGAGTGTCTCGCCTTCTTCAACCGTGTACGACACTCCGTTGACCGCTTTCGCTACGCCGTCGCGGGTGCGGAACTCCACCTGAAGGTCTTCCACCTCCAGCAACGGGGCGGGTCCGGCAGGGGCAGCATCCGGGACCGGTGTTGTGTCCGTGGTCGCCACCTGGACCCCTCTCAGCGCAGTCTCGGGTCGAAGGCGTCGCGCACCGCGTCACCCATCATGATGAACGCCAGCACCGTGATGCACAGGAACATGCCGGGAAACAGCAGCATGTGCGGCGACTGCCGGACGAAGTTGGACGCGGAGTTGATGGCGACTCCCCAGGAGATGACCGGCGGGACCAGACCGATTCCGAGGTACGACAACGTCGCCTCAGTGGCGATGAAGATCCCGAACACGATCGTGCCGTAGACGATGGTGGGGGCCAGCGCGTTCGGCACGACGTGCTTGCGAAGAATCCGCGGCGCGCCGCCGCCGAGGGCCTTGGCGGCGTTGACGTAGTCGGCTTGTTTCACCTGGATGACCGTCGAGCGCATGATCCGGGCCAGGCTGGTCCAGGCCAGGATGGCCAGCGCGAGTGAGACCTTCGTAATGGTCCACAACTCGGGAGTCTGCTGCGTCGACGGGAACGACGTGAGCACCAGGATCCCGCCGAGAAGCAGCGGGATGCCGAAGAAGATGTCGATGATCCGGGACAGGACGCCGTCGGTCTTCCCCCCGTAGAAGCCGGCGACCATTCCCAACAATCCGCCGATGATGACCACCGCGGTTGTGGTCACGAGACCGACCAGGATCGAGGCGCGTGCTCCGTAGATGGTTCGTGCATAGACGTCGCAGCCTTGCACGTCGTAACCGAACCAGGCGTCCGCGCTGGGACCCTGCCGGGACAGATTTAGGTCGCAGAAGCTGGGGTCCTTGTTCGTGAACAAACCGGGGAAGATGGCCATCACCACAAGGATCACGATGATCACGGCGGAGATGATGAAGACAGGGTTGCGGCGCAGATCGTGCAGCGCGTCGCTGGTCAGCGACCGGGGCTTCTCTTGCCGCAGTGCCTCCTCTCCCACTATCGACGGCGGCTTCGTCCCAGCCTCGAGCGCCGACTCGGCGGCTGGATGGAATTTCTGGTCCGCCTCGCCCTCGATCGGCGTGTACAGCGAATGCGGATCAGTCATAGCGAATCCTCGGGTCGAGCGCCGCATAGAGCAGATCGACGAGCAAGTTGACGAGCAGGAAGATCAGCACCAGCACGGTGACGGCTCCGGTCACCAGGGCGCCTTCGCGCAGGCGGATGCTCTGGAAGATCAGCCCGCCCACGCCCTGGATGTTGAAGATTCCCTCGGTGACGACCGCGCCGCCGAGCAACGCACCGAAGTCGGCGCCGATCAGCGTGATCACCGGGATCAGCGAGTTCCGTACCGTATGTACACCGACGACCCGCCGCCGCGGCATGCCCTTTGCTACGGCCGTCCGCACATAGTCCGAACGCATGTTCTCGACCAGGTTGGTGCGCATCACCCTAGCGACATAGGCAAGGGTTCCGGCCGCCAGCACCATCGCCGGGAGCAACAACTCGTACGGGGTGGCCTCCCGCGAGACGGTCACGGGAAACCAGCCGAGCTGCACGCCGAAGATCAACTGGCCCAGGTACCCGATCACGAAGATCGGGATGGAGATGACCAACAAGGTGCTCAATAGCACCAGGTTGTCTATAAAGCCGCCCCGGCGCAGGCCGGCCAAAATGCCGGCTGCGATCCCGATAACGACTTCGAACAAGATGGCCAAGGCTGCGAGCTTGGCCGTCGTGGGGTAGGTCCGGGCGAGCTCGTCAATGACCTGCCGGCCGTTGAACGTCTCCCCGAAGTCGCCGGTCACCAGGTTCTGCATGTAAATCCCGTACTGGACATACCAGGGCTCGTCCAGATTGAACTTCTGGGTCATGGCCTGGATGTAGGCCTCTGGGCAGGGCCGGTCGCCGCAGCGGCCGGCGAACGGGTTGCCCGGCAACGCCCAGACCATCAAGAAGATCAGCAGCGTGGTCCCGATGATGACCGGAATCATCTGCAGCAGGCGCCGGATCGTGTAGCGGCCCATGAGCTTCCTCCGTGCCATCCGCGCCGAATTATGGAGTTCGCCCGCGGCGTTAGCGTAGACCGCGCAGCCCGGTCCGGGCTATGTTTCCGCTGCTACAGGACACTCGGCCTGCCGATCCAGCGAGGATTGGCAGGCCGAGTGCGTCGTAGCCCTACCCAGCCAGTGTGATGCTCAGCAGGTCCGTCGTGCCGAACGGCGTCATCCGGACGTTGTCGACATTGGTGGAGTACCCGGCGACGGTCTTGCCGTTCCATAGCGGGATGGACGGAAGGTCGTCGGCGAGCATCGCCTCCGCCTCCTGGTACAGCGTGTTGGCTTCGTCGGTCGAGGGTGCCGACGCGGCCTCGGCCAGCTTGGCATCGAAATCGGGGTTGCTGTAGTCGCCGTCGTTCGAACTGGCGCCGGTGGCAAATATCGGAACCAGGAAGTTCTCAATGGACGGGTAATCCATCTGCCAGCCGGTCCGGAACATCCCCTTCATCTCCCGGTTGGTGATCTGGTCCCGGAAGGTGGCGAAGTCGACCACAGGCGTGGCCACACAGTCGATGCCGGTGGCATTGCGGATGCTGTTGCAGACCGCCTCGGTCCAGGCCTGGTGGTCGCCGTCGGCGTTGTAGGACAACGTGAGCGTCCCGTCGTACCCACCGGCCTTCTCTATCAGTGCCTTGGCGGCCTCTGGGTCGAAGGTGCACCACTCTCCACACGCGCCTTCCTTGTACCCGTCCACGACCGGCGAGACCCAGCCGGTGGCCGGGGTGCGGGTGCCTTGGAAGATATTCTCGATGATCAGGTCACGGTCGATCGCCTTCGAGAGACCACGACGCAAGTCGATGTTCTGCACCGACTCATCTACCCTCGCTGGTGCGAAGGTGATCGTCTGGTTGGTGCCCTCGTCCTGCTCGACGTACCGATCACCCAGGTCGGTCTTGTACTGTGCGCCAGCCACGGCGGAGGCCGGGAGCTGGGTCTCCACGTCGACGTTGTTGGCTAGAAGGTCGTTGTACTTGGCGTTCTCGTCAGTGTAGATCTTGAAAGTAACGTCCTTGACCTTCGGCTTGGGGTCGCCGGCGTAGTCCTCGTAGGCCGTCAGCTGGATGTCAGCGTTCTCGTTGTATTCCACGACGGAAAACGGGCCGGACCCGATCGGCTTCGCTCCGAACGCGTCTGGGTCGTCGTAGAAGACCTCGGGCAGCGGCGCGAACGCCGTGTAGCCGAGCCGCTGCGGGAACGATGCTTGCGGCGAGGTCAGCTTGATTGTGAAGGTCTTGTCGTCGACCACGGTCAGCCCGGACATCTCGTCGGCCGTCGCCGAGTCCGGCACATAGGCACCTTCGGCGTCTACCTGGCCCTGCACGTCCGCGAAGCCTTCGATCGGCTCGAAGAAATACGAGCTCAGGTAGGCGTTCTCCCCGCGGGCGCTGAAGTTCCACGCATCCACAAAGCTCTGCGCCGTGATGGGCGTCCCGTCGTGGAAGGTCCACCCGTCCTTCAACGTCACCGTCCAGGTGATGTTGTCGTCGGACTCGATCGACTCGGCGATGTCGAGGTCCGCGGCCGCGGTGTCGGCGTTGTAGCGCACGAGCTTCGAGAAGATTGCGTCCAGCGGGTCGCCACCACAGGTCTCGTTCGTGTTTGCTGGAATCAGCGGGTTCTGGGGCTGACAGCCGCCGATGACGACTGCGCCGGTAGGGGCGCCTTCCGCGCCGGGGCTTTCGGCCGCGCCGCCGTCCTCGTCACCGCCGCCACAGGCGCTCAGTACCAGCGCGAGGCCGGCGGCACCGATGACGGCCCCTTTGCGAGCGAGTACTCGCATGGATGTCCTCCTTGGGTCCGAGTCTGTCCTGGACAGTGGGTCCGCGCACGACGCCGGTTGGCGTACGGCGTATTGCCGCCGTCCGGCCGCGGTTCAGCGCGGACGGGTGGTCCGTTCGCCATTCTTAGGTGCCGGTCGGATGGCCAAGCAAGTCCGCGGCGGGTATCCAGGCAGTCCGCAACCAGACTGTGACCAACCTGCCGATCGCTCGTAACGCTTTACCGCCGATCCGGCGGCTTCGCGTCACATCTCCACAACGCGCTGGCGAGTGTCCTCGCACATGGTGACGGGCGCACACACCATAGATTGAGATCTGGATTGCGAGACGCGGGCATGTCACGCTGCGCCCTGACAAAGCATGTGCGCTGGAGGAGGCGGAATGGTCGGGAACGACATCCGGGCGGAGGTCGAGGCGGCGCTGGTAAAGCTGGACCGGGCCGTTGCGGCGCTGCGCGACGAATATGGGATGACCCTCGGGGCCCGCAGGCTGACGTCCGACGTGCGCCGGCTCGCAGACGATCTGGAGGAGTTGGGCGACCCCGCCCCCGGCCATCATGCGTCCCGGCAGGCCGAGCTGGAAGAGATCCCCGACGCGCCGTACGACCCGAGTATGTGGGCCGACGCCGAGGACGAGGGGTTCGGTGCACCGGACCGGCACGCACCATGACTTTGCTCGGCGACGACGGGGTTCGCACCGCCCTTGCTGACTTGCCCGGCTGGAGTGGTGACGGTCAGGCAATTTCGCGAACGGTCACCGCGCCAGACTTCCTCACCGGTATCAGGCTGGTCGACGACGTGGCCTTGGTGGCGGAGACAATGGACCACCACCCAGACATCGACATCAGATGGCGGACCGTGACCTTTGCGCTCTCCACCCATTCGGCCGGCGGAGTCACCGCTGCAGACATCGAGCTCGCGCGCGGCATCGATGAAGTGGCAGAACGCCACGGCGCGGCCTAGTTACGCGCGTAGGGACCGCCGCGGCCGTCGACCGGCTGTATGGTTTGTCCTCGAACGGGGAGTGGTTACTCGGGTTCCTCAGGAGGCTCCGTGAACACTCGCACGATCGCGATTCTGGCGCTCATCCTGGTCGTCATTGTCATCCTCATCTGGGTGCTCTAACCGCCGGCAGAGCCGACGCTGGGGGCTGTCCGATATCAGTTCGGCAGCCATCGATACGGTCCTGTCGTGGAACTGGTCCGGAGGTTTCCCAAGGGTCACGCGATTCCACAGCCGAAGGTTCCCTGGTACGAGGCCGTGGTCGCGTACGTCATTCTGGTGCCGGCAGTGCTCAGCTGGTTCGTCGGTGCGGCATTGCTGGTGAGTTATTGGAGCTGTTCAGAAAACTCGACGGGGGTATGCACCAGCGCCGACCTGCTCCGGTCCAGCACCGGCTCTTACACCGGGATCGTGTTGACGGCGGCGTTCTCGTACCTCGTCGCGGTCTGCTGTGCGGTCGCCGTCCAGCTCACCGTCCGCAAGCTGCATTTCCTCCTGGTCTGGGGAATTGCGCTGATCTGCGTGGCAGCGAGCTGGTACGCGTACGGCGTGCTGTCCGGTTTGTACCGGACGCCGTGGGGACACCTGATTCCGTTGACCTGACGGCTGAGCGACATGTCCTGGCTAACTGAAACCCAACCACTGGTGATCAGCTCCTACACGCTCGGCACGGAGGTGTCCTTCGAGGAGCGCGCGCGGGTCGCGGCCGAGGCGGGATTCGCCGGCATCGGACTACGTGCGGAGAACTACTGGGACGCCCTGGCCGCAGGGTTGGACGATGCCGCAATGAAGGCCGTCCTCGACCGACATGGCATCTCCGTGATGGAAGTCGAGTACCTCACCGGGTGGGGCACCGAGCAGGACCGCGACAGTGCTCAACAGGAGAAGGAACGGACCGTCTATCACATGGCCCGGACCTTCGGCGTCGGACACGTCAACGCGGGCATGCTCGAGAAGCTCCCCGTCGAGGTCCTGACCGACGCGTTCGCCGACCTGTGCCGCCGAGCCGGCGAGTTGGTCGTCGGCTTGGAGTTCATGCCGTACAGCGGTGTGCCGGACATCGGTACCGCCTGGGCCGTGGTCAGCGCGGCAGGCCAATCCAACGGCGCGCTGATCATGGATGGTTGGCACTGGAGCCGGGCCGGGATGACGCCCGCCGATCTCGATCCCGTCCCGGCTGACAGAGTCGTTTCGATCCAGCTCTGCGACGTCCGCGCGGAGCCGATGGATGCCCTGCGTGCAGAGTCCCTGGGTCATCGGCTGCCACCCGGCAAGGGATTCGGGGACGTGCTCGGCATGGTCAAGGCGCTGGCGGCCAGGGACGTTGCACCCAGAGTGATCACCCTCGAGGTCATATCGAACGACCTGGTCGGCCGCGGGCTGGATGTCGCAGCCGCCGCCAGCTACTCGGCAGCGCGCGAATTGCTTGCCCAGGCGAGGGCATGACCATGCCGGTCACGTCGCCTGCCCGAGCCGTCGACTGTGACCTACTGGTGGTCGGGAGCGGCGCCGCCGGCCTGTCCGGTGCTGTCACCGCGGCATACCACGGGCTCACGGTGATCGTCGCAGAGAAGGCGGCAGTGCTCGGGGGCGCGACCGCATTGTCCGGTGGCTGGATGTGGGTGCCGCTGAACCCGCTCTCGCAGGCCGATGGGATCGTCGAGGACGTCGACCAGCCGCGCACCTACCTCAGGCATGCTCTAGGTGAGAAATACGACGCGCCTCGCGTCGACGCTCTGCTGGAGAACGGCCGGCACATGGTGGCGTTCTTCGAGAAGCACACCTCGCTGCAGTTCGTGTCCGGCACCTGGATCGCCGACATCCAGGGTCATCTACCCGGCGCCGGCACCGGCGGGCGGTCCGTCGGTCCCAAGCCGATCAATGCCCGCCGGATTCGCAGGGAACTCCGCGACATGTTGCGCCCGCAGCTCTACGAGACGTCGTTCCTCGGCATGGGCATCATGGCCGGGCCGGATCTGCAGGCTTTCCTGCACGCCACCTCGTCGGTCCGCGGGTTCGTCCACGCGAGCAGGCGCGTCGGTCTTCATGTCATTGATCTGGTGACCAACCGGCGTGGCATGCAGTTGGTCAACGGTCCGGCCCTTGTCGCGCGGCTGGTGAAGTCTGCGGACGATCTTGGGGTGATGCTGTGGGTTCGCTCACCCGCGACCGGGCTGCTCACCGATAGCGGCGCGGTGACCGGCGCCGTCGTCTCCACGCCGGACGGGGTCGTAACGGTCCACGCCCGCCGCGGTGTCTTGCTCGCGGCCGGTGGTTTCCCGCACGACGTCGACCGCCGGTGTGAGCTCTTCCCGCACGGCACCGGCGAAGAGCACTGGACGGTGGCCCCACCGGAGACCACCGGCGACGGACTACGGCTGGGTGAATCCGTCGGCGGACACGTCGACACCGAACTCGCCTCGCCGGTCGCCTGGTGTCCGGTGTCGCTGGTGCCCTACCGGAACGGACGGATCGGGACCTACCCGCACATCGTCGACCGCGGCAAGCCAGGGCTGATCGCCGTGCTCGCGGACGGCAAGCGCTTCGTCAACGAGGCGGACGGCTATTACCAATTTGTCGACGCGATGATCAAAGCGGTGCCGGAGAACCAGGAAGTGGCGTCCTGGCTGATCTGCGACCACGCTTTCCAGCGTCGTTACCCGTTCGGAATGACAAAGCCGTTTCCTGTCCCGGTATTGCCGTACCTCAGGTCCGGCTACCTGAAACGGGGCGAGACGCTGGACGAGCTGGCCGGCATGTGCGGGATCGACCCTGCCGAGCTGAAGCACACAATCGACGTGTTCAACGAGCACGCCCGCAGGGGGCTGGATCCTGCCTTCGGTCGCGGCAGCACGCCTTTCAACCGCGGCTCTGGCGACCCCGATCACGAGCCCAACCCCTCGCTCGCTCCGATCGAGAAGCCGCCGTTTTATGCGATCAAGGTCCTGCCTGGGAGTTTCGGCACTTTCGCCGGGCTGAAGACCGACCCGCTGTCCCGGGTGCTGAACACCGACGGCCGGCCGATTCCAGGCCTCTACGCCGCGGGCAGCGACCAGGCCAACGTCATGGGCGGGCACTACCCCTCGGGCGGCATCAACATCGGCCCGGCGATGACCTTCGGGTATGTCGCTGCACGCCACCTGGCCGGGGTGACGGAGTACGAGAACGTCGTCCCTGTGCCGCTCAACGATGGCAACTGATCGGCGCGGTGATCGTTGTGGAGTTTGCGGCGTCGCACAATGATCGTTGTGCTTTTGGGGCACCCTTGCACTGATCGTTGTGCCTTTGCGGCGTCCGCCCAGTGATCGTTGTGGAATATGCTGCGCCATAGCGCCGCATATCGCACGTCGATCATTTCATCTGCGCCGCAAACCTCACATGGATCATGGTTGCGGACCCAAGTCAGGCTGGATGGTGCGTGGCGTTCCTCCGTCCACAGCCAGCAGCAGCCGTTTGCGTTATACACAGGTGGGCAACTAGCGGGTTCCCCGCGCCGATGATGCGCATCCAGGCTGCGGGCATGCAGATGCCGATCGATCTGTTGGTCTTGGCCCGGGCGCAGGATCGTCTGGTCACTCGCCGCCAAGTACTTGCGGCTGGGATGACCGTGGACGCGCTTCGCCACGCTCTCGGCCGTGGGAATCGATGGCAGCGTGTCCTCTCCGCTGTCTACGCAACCTTCACCGGACCGTTGCGAGAGCGACACCTCGTCCGTGCCGCGTTGCTCTACGCCGGTGAGGACTCGATGGTGACTGGTCAGGTCGCGTGCCGGGCATATGGCCTTCGTTACGTGCCGGTGGCCAGTCGTCCCGAAATTCTGGTGCCTGAGCATGTGCATCGAGCGCCGATTGCGATTGCGAAGATCCGCCGCACGCGGTACCTGCAGTCGCCGCGTGTGATCCGCTCGTTTCCGTGTGCTCCACCGGAGCGCGCTGCCCTTGACGCCTGCCGGGATGAACGCGCCCTTCGCCCAGTGCGGGCGCTGCTCTGTGAGGTGGTTCAGCGTGGGCTGACGGTTCCTGATGACCTGGTCGCAGCGCTGGCGCAGGGTCCGTCGGCCGGCAGCGCCCTGTCCCGGCGGGCGTTGGCCGATGTGGTAGCCGGTTGTCGCTCGGCGCCGGAGTGCGACGTGCGTGATCTGGTGTCGATGAGCACCGTCCTCGAGGAACCGTCGTGGAACCAGCCATTGCCGGATCCGAATGGTTCCGACTTGCGCCCTGACGCGTGTTGGAAACGGGCCCGCCTGGTCTTAGAGGTCGACTCCAACGAGTGGCACAGGCTAGGCGACAGTGTCGAGGTGACAGAACGGCGGCGGGCCCGCTATGCCGCGCTCGGCTGGACGGTCTTGCCGGTGTCGCCGCGGCGGATCCGTGAAGAGCCCGCGGCCGTGCTCGCCGAAATCGAGGCTGCGTTTCTGGCCGGCATTGCTCGGAACAGCGGCGAGCTGAAGATGTTGTAATGAAGGAGACCGGGCAGGATCGCCAGCGCGTGACCCCCTTCGGCCGGCCCTCGCCCATCCAGCCGCCGTCGCGGAGGCCGCCGTCGAGCAGCGTGAATACCTCGACGTAGTGGCTCGGCGGCGCCATGTCGGCATCGGCAGCAACGATCAGGGTCGGCACCTGGAGACTGCGAACCTCCTCGGTGAAGTCGAAGTCCTCCGACATCGCCTTGCCGATCTTGTCCAGCAGCCGGGGGAAATCTTCGGGCCGCGGCGCGACCCGCTGGTAGAGCTGGTACATCGGCGTATCCGTCATGAACTCGGCGGCGGCCGCGCTCACCTGGGCCTGCTGCGCGCGCATCTCCGGATAAACCCCGTCCGGCCGGATGTGCGCCGACACCACGACCAGTCGGTGGACCTTGGCTGGGTATTTCGCCGCTGCGTGCAGCGCCACCCCACCGCCGAGCGAGTAACCCACCAGGTCCGGCTGGTCGAGCCCGAGGTGGGCGGTGAGTGCCGCGATGTCATCGGCCATCAGCCGCACGTCAATCGGTCGATCGATGTCTGCGGTGCGGCCGTGCCCCTGCAGGTCGACGGCGATGACCTGGTGGCGCTCCGCCAGTGCCGGAATGACCGGCCCGAACATTTCACCCGACTCAAGCCCGCCGTGCAGCAGGATCAGCGGCCGACCGGCCCCGTACGTCTCGAAGTACAGGTTGACGCCGTTCACCTCGGCATACTGGCCGGCGCGCCCATCGCGTCGGTTGTCCAATCGGTGGCTGTCACGGTGACACTCCTCGCGTCCTCGCTGGTGGTGTGCTGGATGTGGATGTCGGTCCGAAGCGGAACTCGACGACGTCACCGTCGGCCATCACATAGTCCCTGCCCTCGACCCTTACCAGACCGCGGGCCTTGGCCACGGCCACGGAGCCGGCGGCGACCAGGTGCTCGAAGGACACCACCTCCGCCTTGATGAACCCGCGCTGGAAGTCGGTGTGGATCACCCCGGCGGCCTCGGGCGCTGTCGCGCCCTTGCGGATCGTCCACGCCCGCGCCTCCTTCGAGTTGGCGGTGAGGAACGTCTGCAGGCCGAGGGTGTCGAATCCGACCCGAGCCAGCATGTCCAGGCCCGACTCCTGCTGGCCGATCGACTGGAGTAGCTCCAGCGCCTCGGCCCGATCCAGCTCGGCGAGCTCTGCCTCGGTCTTGGCGTCGAGGAAGATCGCTTCGGAGGGTGCGATCAGCCCCCGATACTTGTCCTTGAGCGCATCGTCGCCGAGCTCCTCGTCGTCGATGTTGAAGAGGTAGAGGACGGGCTTGGCCGTGAGCAGGTGCAGCTCGCCCAGCGGCCCGCGGTCCAACCCCGCAGCGAAAACCGTCCGGCCCTCGTCGAGCACGGCCCGGGCGCGCTCGACCGCATCAAGAATCGGCTGTCGGTCCTTGCGCGCTTTGGCTTCCTTGCTCAGCCGGGGCAGCACCCGGTCGATCGTCTGCAGATCGGCCAGGATCAGCTCGGTGTTGACGGTATCGATGTCGTCCTTGGGGTCGATGCGCCCGTCGACATGCACCACGTCCGGGTCGGTGAAAACCCGGATCACCTGGCAGATGGCGTCGGCCTCGCGAATGTGAGCCAGGAATTTGTTGCCGAGGCCCTGTCCCTCGGACGCGCCCTTCACGATGCCCGCGATGTCGACGAAGCTTACGGCTGCGGGTATCTGCCGGGCCGAGTCGAAGATCTCGGCCAGCACCGGCAACCGCGCATCCGGCACTCCGACGACGCCGACATTGGAATCGATGGTGGCAAACGGGTAGTTGGCTGCCAGCACGTCGTTTCTGGTCAGCGCGTTGAAGACGGTGGACTTGCCGACGTTGGGCAGGCCCACGATGCCGATCGTGAGTGGCACGGGAGATCAGCGTACGACTCGCCGTAACCCTTTACCCGGCTGTGTCGGTCCCAGCCGTCACAGTGGTGACCATGAACGGGACGGACCTGTTCCTGGTGGCGCTGGCCGCGCTGCTCGGCGTTGCCTTTGGGGCGTTGCTCGCCCGTGGGAGGTCCGTCCGGATCACCGTCGAGCGTGATGCCGCGCGGGCCGAGCGTGACGCCCTGCAAGCCAGCGTCGACACCGCCGCCGCCGGGCGGGCGGTAGCCGAGGAACGGCTGCGCGAGGCCGAGACTGATCGGGTTCGGCTCACCGCCGAGCTGACCCATGTTCACGCTGCGGCGGAGGACAAGCTTGCGCTGTTGCATGACGAGCAGGTCACGCTGGTCCGCGAGTTCGAACGCCTTTCGGCGCAAGCCCTGCGGGCTAACAACGAGCAGTTCCTGCAGCTGGCGGGTGAGCGGCTGAAGGGCCGCGACCAACAGGCGATCGCGGAGCTCAGCCAGCAGCGGCAGGCGGTCGACCAGCTGGTCAAGCCGCTCGCCGAGCAACTCGGCCGGGTTGAAGCCCAGCTCGTCGCCGTCGAGCACACTCGTACCGAGGCGTATGCGGAGCTTCGTGAACAAGTCCGCAGCATGAGCCAGACGTCCGAGCAGCTTCGGGTCGAGACCAGCCAGCTGGTCTCGGCATTACGGGCACCGCATGTGCGCGGCCGATGGGGCGAGATGCAACTGCGCCGAGTGGTCGAGGCAGCCGGCATGGTCGAACACTGCGACTTCGATGAGCAGGCCAGCGTGCGGACCGACGACGGCCTGCTGCGACCCGACCTCGTCGTCCGGATGGCCGGGGGGAAGAACGTCGTGGTCGACGCGAAGGTGCCCTTCGCTGGCTGGCTCGAGGCCATGGAAGCACGCGACGAGCGGCAGCGGGGCACTCGGCTCAAGGCGCACGTCCGCCACGTCAAGGACCACATCGACGGGCTCGCGGCCAAGAGGTATTGGGAGCACCTCGACCCCACACCGGAGTTCGTGGTGATGTTCGTCCCGGCCGAGGTCTTTCTCAACAGCGCACTGGAGGAGGAGCCGGCGCTGCTTGAATACGCCTTCGAGCGCAATGTGGTGATCGCCACCCCGCAGACGCTGGTGGCGCTGCTTCGCACGGTCGCGTACACCTGGCGCCAGGACGCCCTCGCCCGTAACGCTCAGGAGGTTCTCCGGCTCGGCCAAGACCTGCACGGACGGCTCGCCACGCTGGGTGGCCACGTGGGCAAGTTGGGCAACACGCTCAACTCCGCGATCCGCCAGTTCAACGCGACGGTGGGTTCCCTCGAGGGACGAGTGCTGGTGACGGCGCGCCGGTTCGCCGAGCTGAAGGTCGTCGACGACGTGCTGGCGACGCCGGCCCAGGTCGAGATCGTCGCCCGGCAGGTCCAGGCACCTGAGCTGGTGGCGGCGGCCACCGACGCGCTCGTCGCGATCGACGAGATCGAGACCGACGCCCGTTATGGCATCGACGGCCCACCGGTGCATCCGCGGCACCGCGAAACCGGCAGCTGAGCCTTTGGCGCAGTGTCAGCCCGCCGGTGCCGCCTTGAGATCCCGACGAAGCTCTCTGGGCAGCGAGAAGATCAGCGACTCTTCGGTGGTTCGGTGCTCTTGCACGATGGGGAATCCGCGTTCCGCCAGCCAGGCGATCACGCCCTGCACGAGGTCTTCGGGCACCGATGCCCCGCTGGTCAGTCCGACGGTTGAAACGCCATCGAGCCAGGCTGGGTCGATCTCGGCGGCGTTGTCGATGCGGTACGCCGCACCGGCGCCGGCATCCAACGCGACTTCGACCAACCGGACCGAGTTCGACGAGTTTCGCGATCCGACGACGAGCACCAATTCAGACTCGGCGGCGATTTCCTTGACCGCGACCTGACGGTTCTGGGTCGCATAGCAAATGTCGTCGCTGGGCGGACTGATCAACTCCGGGAAACGCTCCCGAAGTCTCGTCACGGTCTCGTACGTCTCGTCGACCGACAGCGTTGTCTGGGAGAGCCAGACCACCCTGTCGGGGTCACGCACCTGCACGTCCGCGACGTCGGAAGGGCTCTGCACGATCTGGATGTGTTCTGGTGCTTCACCGAGGGTGCCCTCGATCTCCTCATGACCCTGGTGTCCGATCAGCACGATGTCGAGATCGTCTTTCGCGAACCGCTTGGCCTCGTTGTGCACCTTCGTTACCAGCGGGCAGGTGGCATCGATCGTGCGCAGCCCACGACGCGTTGCCTCGACGTGCACCTCCGGCGACACCCCATGCGCGGAGAACACCACGAGCGCGCCTTCGGGCACCTCGGACAGCTGCTCCACGAAGACCGCGCCGCGCTGTTCAAGATGCTCTACGACGTATTTGTTGTGCACGATCTGCTTGCGAACGTAGACGGGTGCTCCATGCAGGTCGAGGGCCTTCTCGACGGTCACGACGGCACGGTCGACGCCCGCGCAGTAGCCACGTGGCGACGCCAGCAGGACTCGCCCGGGCGCGACACTCATGGCCACCATGCTAGGTGTCGGCCGGTAGCGTGCGCCGGGTGGCGCTGCAGACCTCGCCCGAGAAGCCGGCTCCCGTCCGCGTGATCTCGCAGGCCATCGGCGGCTGGATCGGCCGGCTGGGGGCCGTGTGGGTGGAAGGCCAGGTCGCCCAGCTGACCCGGCGGCCGGGCACTCAAACCGCGTTTCTCACCCTGCGTGACCTCGCAGCCGACTTGTCATTGCAGGTCACGTGCCCGCGTCAGGTGCTCGACCCGGTGGAGCCACCGATCATTGAAGGCGCTCGCGTCGTCGTCCATGCTCAGCCGTCGTGGTATTACACGCGCGGAACCCTGTCGTTGGCCGCCGACGAGATCCGCCAGGTGGGCCTCGGCGAGTTGCTGGCTCGCATCGAGCGACTCCGGGGTGTCCTCGCAGCCGAAGGCCTGTTCGCACCGCAGCGGAAGCGCCCGTTGCCGTTCCTGCCCCGGGTCGTGGGCCTGATCTGCGGCCGTGATTCGGCGGCAGAGCACGACGTCTTGCAGAATGCCCGCCGACGGTGGCCTGCAGTCAGGTTTCGGGTCATGGACGTGGCCGTCCAGGGCCCGTCGGCGGTGATCCAGGTTGTCGACGCGTTGCGTGCGCTCGACCGGGACGCCGAGGTCGATGTGATCGTCCTCGCCCGGGGCGGCGGATCGGTCGAGGACCTGCTTCCGTTCTCGGACGAGACACTGGTGCGGGCCGTGGCCGGGGCCCGGACTCCGGTCGTCAGCGCCATCGGCCACGAAGGCGATGCTCCACTGGTCGACTACGTCGCCGACGTCCGGGCGTCGACTCCGACCGATGCAGCCAAGCGCATCGTGCCCGATCTGGACGAGGAGACAGAACGGGCCCACCGGGCTCGAGATCGTCTCCGCGCTGCGCTGAAGCAACGGCTCGACCGGGACGCGACCGCGCTGGCTGCACTGCGCTCACGACCGGTTCTGGCGGACCCGATTGCTGGTCTACACATCCGCGAAGGACAGCTCGCCGACCTGCGTGCCCGGGCCCGGCGGTCTCTGCGGCACAGCCTGGATCGAGCGGCAGCAGACGTCGAACACACCCGGGCCCGGGTCCGGACGCTCTCGCCGGCCGCAACCTTGGACCGCGGGTATGCGGTGGTGCAGCGCCGCGACGGATCGATCGTACGTGAGCCGGCCGACGTGGCCTTGGGCGATGCTCTGCGGATCCGGTTGGCCCGGGGCGAGATTACGGTCACGGTGAGCGGGGGCGCACTTGATGGTGGTGGTTAGTCGCCCGGCCAGGTCCCGGTGAGCTTGCGGAACGCTTCGGCGCCACCCCGGTTGATGACAGCTCGGACAACGGCGAAGATCGCACCCTGCACCGCGGCAGCCAAAATGACCTCCCGCCAGGGATACTCCTGTTGCAACGGGTCAGGCGCCTCGTCCTCGTGGGAGACGCGCTTCCACAACTGGCCGAACACCATGTGTGCGATGGCCCCAGCGATGACGCCCGCGAGGAGTCCTACCGGCTTGTACGCAACCTTGGCGGCCGTGCTCATCGGCGCTCCTTCACGACAACGGGTCCCCTATCCGAACGTAGCGACAGTCCAGATATGTGCTGCCTACCCCAAGTGGAATACCGCTACTCACTCCGCCCAGCCCAGGGAAAATAGTCGGGGTGGTCATACTAGGGTGGCCGCCGTGGTCACAACACCAGCAAGCGCGCCGGTCGAGGACTCGGAACCGACATATGAGCAGGCGCGGGACGAGCTGGTGCAGATCGTGGCCCAGCTCGAAGCCGGTGGCACGACGCTCGAGCAGTCCCTCGCGCTGTGGCAGCGAGGAGAGGACCTGGCGAGTCTGTGCGAGCGATACCTCGACGCAGCGCGGGCCCGGTTGGACGCCGCGACGACAGGGACCGACACTGGTTCTCAGGCTGGGTAGACAGTGATCTCGGTTGCCTTCACCGACGACCACACAGCATGTCCTGACTCGAGCGAGAGTTCGGCCACAGCCAGGGGCGTGACATCAGCCAGCAACGACACTGGGCCGTCGACCGTGACTCGGACGAGGTCGCCATGCTGCTCGACATCCGAGATCACTCCTCGCCATGCGTTACGGGCCGAGCCCTCCGGACGAGTCAGGCTCAGCGTCACCGCTGACGGTGGAAATGCCATGTACACCGGACCAGCAGCATCATGCGCCAGAGCGACAGACGCCTCGCCGGACACTCTTGCTGTCCGCCCGCTGGCATCGCCGCGCAGCAGGTTCAGGCCGACGACCCGGGCGATGTACTCGGTGCGCGGTCGGCGCGCCAGCTCCGTCGGCGGCCCGTGCTGAACCGCCAGCCCGTTCTCCAGGACGACGATCCGGTCGGCGAGGACCAATGCCTCCACCGGGTCATGGGTGACCAGCAGAGTCGTTCCACCAAAATCGGCGAGGTGGCGCCGCAGGTCGGCCCGGACCACCGGACGGGTGCCTGCGTCCAGCGCAGCCAGTGGCTCGTCGAGTAGCAGGATTCGCGGCTGCACCGCCAACGCGCGGGCGAGCGCCACCCGCTGTGCCTGGCCACCGGACAGGGCGTCCGGACGCCGTCGAGACAGTTCCGCGACACCCAACCGCGCCAGCCACGACGCCGCCTCCGTGCGAGAGTCGTCGCGACGCATGCCACGGGCACGCAGCCCGAAGGCGACGTTCTCCAACACCGAGAGATGAGGGAACAGCAGGTAGTCCTGGAGGACCATTCCGACCTGGCGTTGTTGGGGGACTAGATGGACTCCGGCGCTCGTGTCGAGCAAGGCGACGCCGTCGGAGACGACCCGACCGTCAGCAGGCCGGAGAAGACCCGCGATCACCCCCAGCACGGTCGACTTCCCGGCGCCGTTGGGACCGAGCAGCACGACAACCTCGCCGTTGTCGACGGATAGCGCTACGTCCAGGCGAAAGCCATCTCTGGTCATCGAGATGTTTGCGGAGAGGCTCATCCGGTCCGCACCCACCGGTCGCGCAGGGATACCAACACGGCCACCGAGACGATGATCATCAGCAGACTGAGGACGATGGCGGTCTCCACGTCGCCCGAGTTGATGGCCGCGTAAGCCGCCACCGGCATGGTGCGGGTCGTGCCGGGATAGCTGCCCGCGAACGTCACCGTGGCGCCGAACTCGCCGAGCGCACGCGCCCAGCACAGGACGGCGCCGGCGAACACGCCAGGAGCCACGGCAGGGAGGGTGACCCGGCGGAACGTGGTCCATCCCGACGCACCCAGGGTGGCGGCGACGTCCTCGAACCGGCGGTCGGACGTTCGCAGCGCACCCTCGACTGCCACGACGAGAAACGGCATTGCCACAAAGGACTGTGCCATCACCACGGCCGCCGTGGTGAACGGCAGCGAAATGCCGAACGTTTCGTAGAGCCATTCACCCAGCAGGCCTCGTCGGCCGAAGGTCACGAGCAGGGCCACCCCGCCGATCACCGGCGGTAGCACCAGTGGGACGGTGACCAGTCCGCGCAGCAATGACCGGCCCGCCAGCTCGGACCGGGCGAGCAGCCAGGCGATCGGCACACCGCAGACGAGACACACGACCGTGGTGATCGCTGCCGTCGTCAGCGACAGGCGCAGCGCGCTCAGGACGTCGGGCGAGCCGAGGATCTGCCAAAGCTGGCTCCACGGCACCCGGGCGGCGAGCCCAACCAGCGGCAGGAGTAACAACGCGAGCCCGGCAACCGAAGGGATGGCCAGCCCGACCGGCACTCGGACATCGGCTCGCCCGGCCTGGTACCGAGTCACGTGAGGTCACGGCTCCAGGAATCCAGCATCGGCGAGGATGGCTTGCCCGGGTTCGCCGGTGATCGCATCGACGACAACGCGGGCCCCGTCGGGGTTGGAAGCGTCCACAAGGACAGCGACCGGGTACTCGTTGAGTACCTCGGCCGCTTCAGGAACCTCGATGGTCTTGACCGCGTCGCCTGCTGCCGCAGCATCGGTGCGGTACACCAGAGCGGCGTCGACCTCCCCCAGCGAGACCAGTGATGCTGCCTCCTTGACGTCACTCGCGAGCGTGTCGGGTTCGGCTCTGGCTCCAGCCGCCGCGAGCAGCTTCTCCGACGCCGCGCCGCAGGGCACTATTGGCTCGCAGATGGCGATTCGCAGCTCGGGTCGGGCCAGATCAGCCAAGCCCCTGACCCCGCCTGGGTTGCCGGCCGGAACGGCCAGCGTGAGGGTGTTGCGGGCGAACGCCTCTGGGGCACCTTCGACGGCGCCGCCGGCGACCGCCTTGTCCATTGTCCGGGTGTCGGCCGTCGCCAGCACGTCGGCCGGCGCTCCGGCGAGCACCTGCTCTACCAATCCCGAGCTCGGACCGAACGAGAACACGACTTCCAGGCCCGGATTCTCGGCCGCGAGCTGCTCACCCAGGATCTGGAACGACTCAGTCAGCGACGCCGCCGCCAGAACCGTCACCGTCCCTGCGGCCGACGGGGTTGTCAGCGCTTCTTCGTCCGGGTTGCTGTCACTGCCGCAGGACGCGAGCAGGGCGGCACCGAGGCCCCCGGCGGCCAACGCAGCAAACGTGTTCACGATCCGCCTGCGGGAACGTCGACAACCACCACGGTGGCCTTGACCGACGCTATCGCCACTACGCCGACCTCGAGACCGAGTTCGTCGGCCGCTTCCCGGCTCATCAACGACACCACGCGATGCGGGCCGGCCTGGATCTCGACCTGGGCCATGACACCATCGCGCCGAACGTCGGTGACGACGCCTGGGAAATGGTTCCGCGCAGACTCCCGGGGCAATGGGAGCGGGGACTCGGCGGGGACGATCTCACGAGCGACCCGAGCCAGCTCGGGGCCGTCGATCACCAGCCGGCCGACGTCGTCGTGGGTCAGTGCGACGCGACCGGCGTCGGCCCAGCGGCGCAGTGAGTCGTCACTGACGCCGAGCAGCCGCGCAGCATCAGCGATCCGATGATGCGGCACGTTCGACAGTCTAACTCCGCATCTGCGGAGGACGCAGCCTAGGACAGGCAGCATTCATGGAACCGTGAACTCGACGACTGCGGCACCGCGCTCGTCGGCTGGCACCGTCAGGGAGCGACCGCCTCGAGTGCCTGCTCAAGGATGTCCCGCAGGTATGGCTGCGCGAATTGCCAGAGCACCGCGACGATTCCGGCTGTCATGATCGTGATCAGCACCCAGCCCGGGACGTCGCCTCGCTCGCTTCGTATCGGCAATCGTCTGCGACAGTGGTAGACGCATCTGTGAATCACGTGCGGCTCTCCTCGCCAGTCGGGAACCCGTCGGGTTACGGGACAATGGAGCTGATCTGGACCAGCCCCGTGTAGAGGGCGAACATGATCGTCACCGACAACACGAGGAAGACCACCGGGATCACGTGCCCCACACTCGCTCGCACCCCGAGATCCGGACGTTGGCTATGAGCCCTCGGAGATCGCTTCGGACGTCCTTGGCGAACTCGCGGCTGTTCACCGGGTTAATCGTTAGGCCCCGCGGCTGACCACGGTTCGTGTGCACCATGACAGGCGTCGGCCACGCGCCCTTGAGGGCAGTGGCCAGGCTCATCCGTGCATCTCGCTCAACGTGGTGACCGTCTAAGGAATCCGGTGCAGTCGCTCCGGAACCGTCTGGCTGTCGGATAGCTCACAACCGGCGTACCAGAAAGTCCTCGAAAGAAGTCCGGGAAGCGGTGTCGGATCGGGGCTGAGGTGTTCGTAGCGGGGGTGAGAGGCCGCCCACGAGGGGGCCCCAACGAGAAGGGAACCGCGATCATGAAACTGACGACCACCACGCAGGTCTCCGTCGATGGAGTGATGCAGGGGCCCGGCGGGCCGGACGAGGACGAGCGCGGCGTATTCGAGCGCGGCGGATGGGCACACTTCGACAACGAAGCCGCGACGGTCATTGACGAGATCTACCAGCGCGCCGACGCGTTCCTGTTCGGCCGGCGGACCTACGAGCTCTTCGCCGGCTCCTGGGGAACGTGGGCCGACCCGGGCGACAGCCCGATCTGGACGGCGTTGAACACGCAGCCCAAGTACGTCGCATCGACCACGCTCACCGACCCGCGGTGGGCGGACACGACCGTCCTCTCCGGTGACCTCGCGGCGGCCATCGGCGAGCTGCGAGCCAAGCCGGGCGGTGAGCTGCAGGTGCACGGCAGCGGCGCCCTGACCCGGTGGCTGCTCGAGAACGACCTCGTCGACGAGATGAATCTGCTCATCGTCCCGGTCGTCGTCGGCCAGGGCACGCGGCTGTTCCCCGACAACGGCCCGGACATAGCGCTTGACCTGGTCGACTCGCGAGCCACCACGAAGGGGGTAACGATCCAGGTCTACCGGCCGGCCGGGCGCCCGCAGTATGCAACCGGCTGAAGCACGTGACGTAGGTGAACCTCGTGTCCAGCACCGCCTTCGATAACGGCATGATCGGCCTGCAGTACCGGCGGCGACGAAACCGAGGAGGTAGACGAGCCCGAGGCCCGCACCCGAGCCCAAGCAAGCCGAGCCCGACCCCGACCGTCCCAGCGTCGCCGACCCCGATCCCAGGCCCCTCGACCTCGCCGCCAGGAGGCCCGCCAGGGCCGTAGCCCCCAGAGACACGAGACCCCCGGAGCCCTCTACCTCCCGGGTTCTTCGCGCGTCACGGTTAAGTGGCAATGTTGAAAACCTCATTTGTTCTGTCGATCTCGTGGCAGAACCGCACGCACAGCCGCAGAGCGAGGTATCCGGAATGCCCGGGACACGATGCCTGGTGGTGTGACGAAGTGGAAGCGCCTGCACAATGCTGTGGCCAGTCCAACGGCGATGAGTTTCGCAGTGGTCCCCGGTCTGTACTCACACCGATCAACCGCATTCGAGGAGAACGACATGACCGCTACCTACACCTTCGACATCTTCTCCAGCCTGGACGGCTACGGCGCCGCCAGCGGCAACTGGCCCGGCTACTGGGGGAAGCAAGGCCCCGAGTTGCTCGAGCACCGCCTTGCCTTGTACGGCGCGGAGCAGCGGATGGTGTTCGGGGCCAACACCTATCGGGCATTCGCGCGGATGCTGGCCTCGAGCACCGAGGAGTCCGAAGTGCGTGACCCATGGGTCACTCGGATGAGGAGCCTGCCGGCAACGGTGGTGTCGACGACGCTGGACGAACCCCTGAACTGGCCGAACGCGACCGTCGTCAGCGGTGACGCCGTCGACGTCGTCGCCCGGCTCAAGGAGGAGTCCGAGGTGCCGTTGCGCTCGCACGGCAGCCTGTCGTTGAACCGGGCGCTGATGGCCGCAGGCCTAGTCGACCGCGTACAGGTCACGCTCTTCCCCGTCATCACCGGTCAGACCGGGCTGGACCCGATCTTCCAGGGTGCGGCCGACTTCGACCTGGAGCTGGTCGAGCACCGGACACTCGACCGTCACATCCAAGAGCTCATCTACCGACCCACCCTCCATTGACCCCTTCGCGGAAGAAGTTTGGGCTAAGGCCTGGTCGCTGTGGGACGTCCGCATCTGCCGCCGACCGCGCGATGTCAGCCCTTCAACCATCACGAGGAAGCCGCACCGGCGACTGGGTGATGACGACCAACATTCCCTCATCCGAGCCCGACTCGTGCTCCTCCCCGGGGCTCCACAGGACCCGCCTCGCCTGATCGGATGGGCGCGCGCACGCCGTCCGATCCGGCGGCCGCTGGCCCAACCGGGCAACCAGCGGCCTACCTCACCGTCTCATCACGCCGAATGGAGTGTGGTTCTCCAATCGGGAATTGGTGCCAAGACCCGTACAAGTAGAGGAGGTGCCCGATGGCCGCAGCAACCAGGTCCGGACTGCGCGACGAACACGACCGCGCGCGCGGTGAGGCTGGTCTTCATGCCGCACTGATGGGAGGACCACACGTACTGGCTCGCGCCGACCGGGCCACCCTCAACCGGATGAACCGCCTGATCGATAACGCGTTGCGCGACCTGTCCACCTGAATCGGCAAGCCCGAACCGCTACGCCACATGCTGGCCGGCGCCTGGTCACGGCGGATCAGCAACGAGCACCGCCCCGCTTACCTCGTCGTCGGCGACGGCATCCTCGTCCTGCAGGCCCGCTTCCACCACAGGTGAGACTCCTCCAGTGTCGTTCGGAAGGCACACACGCTTCTGCGGAAACGCCACTCGCGGATGCCCGGGCGCTCAGTGCACGACCGCGGGAGGAATGCCTTCGTCGTCGAGCAGGTGCGACTCCTCACGCTTGCGGGGCAGCATCAACGCCGGGATCAGGGTCAGCACCACCAGGATCCAGGCCACCCAGAAGGTGTCGGCAAACGCCGCTGCGGCGTCGGCCAGGCCACGCGCGACGAACTCGGGCGGAATCCCAAGCGGCGCGAAGACCTCGGGTTGGACGTTCGACAAGATTGCGGCTTCGGCCTCGGTCATGCCGCCGTCCAACCCGGGGATCTGCTCGGTGCCGGGGATGACTGGAGAGCTGTTGAGGTTGTTGGTCAGCAGCACTGACATCGTGGCCACGCCGATCGAGGCGGCGACCTGCTGCGTGATGTTCAGCAGGGTGGAGCCGCGCGCGACCGCATGAGCGGCGAGAGTCTTGAGAGCCGACGTGAACAACGGCATCATCGTCGCGCCCATGCCGAGGCCCATCACAAAGAGCATCGGGATAAGCACCGAGTAGGGCGTGTCCTCGGTGACCTGGGTGAGGCCGAACATGCCGACGATGATCAGCAACAGGCCGAACGGCACGATCCTTCCAACTGGATGCTTGTCGACCAGCCGCCCGGCTATCGGCATGGTGACCATCGCGCCCAGCCCTTGCGAGGCGACCAGCAGGCCCGCGTCGAGGGTGGACTCTCCGCGTATTTGCTGGAAGTACGTCGGCACCAGCAGCAGGGCACCAAAGAACGCGATCGCGAACAAGGCCATCGTGATGATCGAGACCCGGAGGTTGCGGTTTCTGAACAACCGAAGGTCGAGCAGTGGATGCTCGGGGCGGAATGAGTGCCAGACGAACGCCCCCATGAGCGTGGCCCCGACGAGCATCGACACCCACACCCGGGGCGCAGAGAAGTCTCCGCCGGTGGCGGGCAGTGACGACACGCCGAACAGGAACAACGCAAGCCCCGGCGACATGAGCGCCACACCGACAAAGTCGAACGACTCCGACGGCCTGGGCGTGTCCTTCACGAGCGCCCGCCAGGCGTAGACCAGAGCAATCACACCAAGCGGAAGGTTAATCAGAAAGATCCAGTGCCAACTGGCCTCCTGAATCAGCCAGCCACCGAGGATCGGCCCGAGGATCGGGCCGAGCAGCATCGGCACGCCGAGGATCGCCATCAGCCTGCCCATCCGATGCGGGCCGGCCGCCTTGGTCATGATCGTCATCCCAAGCGGCATCAGCATGCCGCCACCGAGACCTTGGAGCACGCGGAAGGCGATGAGTGCATTGATGCTCCACGCGGTCGCGCACAGCACTGAGCCGAGGGTGAACAACGCGATCGCGATCATGTAGAGCCGCTTGGTGCCGAACCGGTCCGCTGCCCACCCTGTCATTGGAATGACGGTGGCCAAGGCCAGCGTGTAGGCCGTCACGGTCCACGCGACATGCGAATAAGGGATCTCGTTGCCCGGGGAGCCGAACTCGACCTGGAACGTCGGCAGCGCCACGTTGACCACGGTGATGTCGAGAATCGACATGACCGCACCCAGCACCACGACACCGGCGATCTTGAGCACCGCGGCGTCGATATGATCGGGGTACTCGGTCTGCCTAGCCGGCGCCGCCATGAGCCGCTCCTCGGGTCGTCCGTTGCGGGGTCAGCACCGCACAACGCGGCGCGTGTCGCAGCCTAATCACGGCCACCGACAGGAGCCGTCGGCCACTCCTAGGTCTGCTCTTGTCCCGCAACACTGGATGCAGCGGATGCCTTCCCGTGGCCACGTGCAGGCCATCGTGCGGTCAGCGAAGAGTTCGAGGCCGTCCGCACCGAGCTACGGGCATGGGCATCCCTCTCGTCGTGGCGCGCTCCGAAATCGGGGCACGGTCAATTCGGCTGAGCACGGACGGGTCGGATCGCTGGCAGTTCGAGGGAAAGGTCAGCCCCAAGCTCGACGGATGCCTCGAGGTCGACCTGGGGTCGTCGGCTTCGACCAGACTTTGCCGGTGCACCGGATGGTGCTGCACTACCCGGGCCGTCCTTCGCGCCGTCCCTACAACGACTGAGGCCATGCCGCGACCACAAACCCAATCAACCTTCGAAACGCACGCATTTGCCGCTGACCGAGTGGGGCGCGGTGTGCACCGTGACGGATGTCGGTCGGCGGCATAGTGTCGCGGTTTGGGGTGCGGGAGGTCGGCAGCGTTCAGCAGGCTGGCCACCCCGCATCGACGAGACGGAGCCT
>JBKPAG010000017.1:0-165206 GCA_046726315.1 Actinomycetota bacterium
CAACAACGCGGAACCGAAGCCGTCAACGGGATCATCGAGCTGCACCGCCGCATCGCCCGCGGCTTCTGCAACCCGGCCAACTACCGACTCCGGATGATCCTCGCCGCCGGACGACTCACCCACCCGAATCTCCGATGAGCCCAATTACCAGCCTGGCGACGAGCTGTTTCCGGTGTTCTTCTCTTCCGATTTGGAGATCGGGGAACGTTGGCTGTGCTGGCAGATCGGCTGGACCGTGTCCCGAGGAGGACTCCAGGGGTTGGTGCCGGCACTCGCCGAGCATCTGGCCGCGGGCGACGATGACGAACGATTGGCTGCCGCCGCTCTGATCGCCGATGCTGCGGACTACGCGACTCAGGCCAGCGCGCCGGTCTTCGGCGGCGGACCGGGACCCGATCGAGGGCGACCGACCGTCGAGCTGATCACAGCAGAGGTCGGAGGTGCACCGAAGTCATTACCAGGGACTCCGCTCGACGACGACGTCCAGTTCACGGTCTACCGACCGCGTCGAGTCCGACCCGAACGCTGGTACTCGGTGATTGCGTTTATGAACAAGACGACTCCTGTGGAAATCGTCCCCGGCGCCGGCGTCGTCGATCCCGTGGAGGTGGTCGATCAGCAGGCAAGGACCCTTCTCCGAGAGGAGGGTGCTTCGTTCGCCAGGGTTGTCGGCGACAGCTCGATCTCGCTGTCGAAGGGGACCGAGTTGCTCTTCGAACCGTGGTTAGACGGCGTGGAGTTCAACCCGCTGCTGGCGTGGGTTCGCTGGGAGGAGCCTGTACACCATGCCCGGTTCCGCTTCGCCGTCCCGGCCCAGCTGGACGGGAGTCGGTTGTCCGGCGGTTTGCGGGTCTTCGTCGGCGTCATGTTGATCGGCGAGGTGACGTTCCAGATCGAGGTCGACTCGACTATGGACGATGACAAGTCGCCCGAGCAGGTACCCATCAAGCGGTACCGAAAGATCTTTGCCTCGTATTCGCACCGCGATGCTGACATCGTGCGTGCGGTGGCGGCGTTCGGGCAACTGATCGGAGACGAATATTACATCGATGCCTTTACCTTGCGGAGTGGCGAGCGGTGGGAGCCGCGGCTAACGGAGCTCATCGACGCGGCGGATGTGTTCAGTTGTTTTGGTCCTCCAACGCAATGACGTCGGAGCCGGTCCTACACGAGATCGAGCACGCCATGGGCCTCGAGCGGGATGGGTTCATTCGGCCCATCCGGTGGGAGGAGCCGCTGCCGAGCGACGAACGGCGAGGAATTCCACCCAAAGCCAGCCCCGCCAGCATCAGGCGAGGGTCCCGCTGGACGGCAGGCCCGCCGGCGGAGGTCCCGCGCCTTCTGACGAATACAGCGTCGTGGTGTGGGGCACCGCCCTCACGACCGCGCCGTCGCCCGCCGGTGTCGGCTTCGGCGAGGCATACCTGGTACTGCCCGACGGAACCAAGGCTGGGTCGTCGTCTCTCGATGGCTACATATACCTGCTGGGCACGGACTAGCCACAGCGGGACATCCCGGTGTGTTTCACGGTGGCCGGTCCAATCTCAGGCGAATATCGATTCATCGCAACGGCTGTCGGTGTCGAGCCGGATCCGGAAGGGCTGGCCTTGAGGTTCTGATCAGGACACCGGAAGGCGGTACTCGCCACCGTCGATTGGTTCGACGAGTCTGTCGGCCACCAGTCCGTCCAGGGCCCGCTCGCGCTGAACCGGGTCGTGTGGCCAGGCAGCGTCTAGCCGCTGCTTGTCGACTTCGACCGGACTGCCTCGCAGGACTGCCATCAAGGCACCGCGGGCCTGCCGGTCGGTGCCGGCCCACGGCTGACCCCGCCGCTTGGAACCGTCGTGCTGTGGGAATCCGGCTAACCGCCACGCACACGAGAGGGCAATGGGGCAATCTGCGCACCGTGGCGAGCGGGCGGTACAGATCAACGCACCCAGCTCCATCGCGGCGACTGACCAGCGAGCCGCCACCTTCCCGTCGGTCGGCAGCATCGACTCGGCAAGGCGGCGTTCGGTCGCGGTCGTCGCCGGTGCCGGCTTTGCGGTGCCTGCCACAGATCGGGTGAGTATGCGGCGCACGTTGGTGTCGAGCACTGCATGCCGCTGGCCGAACGCAAACGACAAGACAGCGGCCGCGGTGTACTCGCCGACACCGGGAAGCGCCCGCAACACCGTGTAGTCCGACGGGACCAGGCCACCGTGCAGGTCGACGATCGCTTTCGCAGCGGCGTGCAGCCGCACCGCCCGACCGGGGTACCCCAATCGCCCCCATGCCCTGATCGCCGTGCCCGGCTGCTCGGCCGCCAACGCGGCGGGAGTCGGCCACCGGTCCAGCCACTCCCGCCACACCGGTTCGACCCGAGAGACCTGGGTCTGCTGCAGCATGACCTCGCTGACCAGCACGCCCCAGGGCGTTCGATCGGGTGTGCGCCAGGGCAGGTCGCGCGCGTGCCGCTCGTACCACTCGATGACGGCGTGGTGCACTTCCGGCCCCCTCAGCCGTGATCAGGTCGCGGAGCCCGCGGAGCGTACGGCACTCGATCACCCGACCGGCACGGCTACACGTAGCGCTCGAGGATGCTCGACTCAGCCAGCCGGGACAGGCCCTCTCGAACGCTGCGCGCCCGCGACTCGCCGACACCGTCGACCGCGAGCAGGTCGTCGACGCTGGCCGCCAGTAGCTTTTGTAGCCCACCGAAGTGCTCGACCAGCCGCTCGATCACCGCGCCGGGCAGCCGCGGCACTCTGGCCAGCAGCCGATAACCACGCGGGCTGACGGCGACGTCGAGCTGCTCCGCCCCAGTGGTGTAGCCCAGTGACCGGGCGACGGCGCCCGGATCGAGCAGGTCGATCGCCGACAGCGCGTCGAGATCGGCGACGACGCCGGCGACCGTTCGGGGCCTCCGTCCGGACTGGGCAGGCAGATAGTCGCGTGCGACCAGCTCACGATCGGTGTCGACGCCGGCCACCAGTTCGTCGAGTTGCAGGCTCAGCAGGCGTCCATCGGTACCGAGCTCGACGACGTAGCCTTCGATCTCGCCGGCAATTCGGCGGACCATCTCCAGCCGCTGTGCGACTGCGGCCACGTCGCGGACGGTGACGAGATCCTCGATCTCCAACGCCGACAGCGTGCCGGACACCTCGTCGAGCCGAAGCTTGTAGCGCTCGAGCGTGGCAAGCGCCTGGTTGGCGCGGGACAGGATCTGCGCGGCGTCCTCGAGAACGTAGCGGACGTCATCGACATAGATGGCGACGATCCGCATCGACTGGCTGACCGAGATGACCGGGACGCCGGTCTGCTTGGCGACCCGCTCTGCCGTGCGGTGGCGGGTGCCGGACTCGGTTGTCGGGATGGCCGGGTCGGGAACCAACTGGGTCGCCGCCCGTAGAATCGTCGTGCATTCGCGGTCGACGACAATCGCACCGTCCATTTTGGCCAGCTCGCGCAAGCCGGTCGCGGAGAACGCGACATCGAGCACGAAGCCGCCGGTGCAGATCGACTCGATCGTTTTGTCGTGGCCGAGAACGACAAGTGCTCCGGTGCGCCCACGAAGGATACGTTCGAGCCCTTCGCGCAGCGCGGTTCCTGGTGCGACGGCGGCGAGTGCCTGGCGGAGTTTGGCCTCCGCACCGCCCTTTTCGATTATTAGCACACGACCCCCGCCGGCGCAGTCGATGACGTCCGGCGACAGTGTACGGTGCACCTTCAACGTAATGGCAGCACCGCCGTGGGGCGGCGGGCTGCATTCAGCGCAGACCGGACATCACCCACCTCAACGGCACGAATCCCCGCGGGCACCGGGCCCGGATCAGGCGGCACGAGCGCCCGGTCGAAGCCCATCCGCTCCGCTTCGGCCAGCCGTCGGCGGGTGCCGGTCACGCGCCGAATCTCGCCGGCCAAGCCGACCTCACCGATCGCGACCAGGCCTGGCGGCACGGGCAGATCGCGCGCTCCGCTGGCCACCGCGACCAGCAGAGCTAGGTCGCCGGCTGGTTCGGTCAACCGGCCGCCGCCGACGGTCGCGGCGTAGACGTCGTTGTTACGCAGCGAGAGGTCGCCCCGGCGCTCGAGTACGGCGAGCACCATAGCGACCCGTGATGCGTCCAGTCCGCTCGTCGCACGCCTTGGCGTCGCCAGCGGAGAGGAGGCCACCAGTGCCTGAACCTCGGCCAGCAATGGCCGCCGACCTTCCAGTGTCACTGTGACGCACGTGCCCGGAACCGCGTCGGCATGCCGGGAAAGGAACAGTCCGGTCGGGTCGGGCACCGATACGATGCCGGTGTCGGACAGATCGAAGCAGCCGACCTCGTCTGCCGGGCCGTACCGGTTCTTGACCGCGCGTACCATTCGAAGCCGCGAATGCCGCTCGCCTTCGAACTGGAGCACGACGTCGACCAGATGCTCGAGTACCCGTGGACCGGCGATCGAGCCGTCCTTCGTGACGTGCCCCACCAGCACTGTGACCATGCCGCGATCCTTCGCTGCGCGAATGAGCGCGCCGGCGACTTCGCGGACCTGGGTTACCCCACCGGCTACGCCGTCGATGCCGGCTCGGGAGATGGTCTGAACCGAGTCGAGCACCAGCAGCGACGGGCGGACCTGATCGACCTGGGCCAGGACGGCCGCCAGATCGGTCTCGGCCGCAAGGAGCAGGCCCTCGCAGAGGGCGCCCGTTCGTTCCGCCCGCAGCCGCACCTGCGCAGCGGACTCCTCACCGGTCACGTACAGCGCCGTGCCGGCCGTCGAAGCCCATCGGGCGGCCACCTCGAGCAGCAGCGTCGACTTGCCCACGCCGGGCTCGCCCGCAAGCAGCACCACCGCGCCCTGTACCAAGCCACCACCCAGGGCGCGGTCGAGCTCACCGACACCGGTGGGCCGGGACCGGGCGGCCTCGAGCCCGACCGAAGCGATCGGCCGGGCCGGATGGGCAACCGGTCCCGGCGCGATGCCCTGGTGCGCGGCCCGGTCCAGGCTTCCCCACGCCTGACACTCGGCGCAGCGGCCTACCCACTTCGCCGTAGACCAGCCACACTCACCGCAACGGTAGACCTGCGCTACCTTCGCCATGCCCGCGACGTTAAGGGCCGGCACCGACAGGCCCGGCAGGTTGGTGCGGTCTCACTCGCTGGACAGGCGGGCCGAGGCCGTGGCGGGGTGAACCAGCAGCGGTAACCGGGCGGTGAGGTGGGCGGCGCAGTGCTCGGCCAGTTCGTCGTACGCCTTGTCGCCCACCAGGGCGCGCAATTCCGCCTCGCACGAGACGTACACCGGCTCGGCCGCGATGTGGGCAATTGGCGATCCTGAGCAGAACCAGTCCATGTCGTGCCCGCCTGGACCCCACGAGCGGCGGTCGTACTCGCCGATCGTGATCTCGAGATAACTCGACCCGTCCGGCCGCTTGGCTTCGCGGTAGGACCGTCGGATGGGCAGCTGCCAGCAGACGTCCGGCTTGGTTTCCAATGGATGACGGCCGGTCCGCAGAGCGTACGCGTGCAGCGCACAACCCGCCCCTCCGGCGAAACCGGGCCGGTTGAGGAAGATGCAGGCACCGTCGACCACACGGGTCTTACGCTCGCCGTCGTCGTCGGTCTCCACCACTCCGGCCCGCCGACCCTCGTCGCGGAGCTGCCAGTCCTGGCGCTTCAGTTTGGTCGCGAAGTGGCGTACCCGCTTCTCGTCGTCACCGTCGGAGAAGTGTGCGCCGTGAGTGCAGCAGCCGTCGTCGGGTCGGCTGGCGTAGACGCCGGGGCAGCCTCGGCCGAAGATGCACATCCACCGCGAGGTGAGCCAGGTCAGGTCACAGCGCAGGATCTGGTCGGCGTTGGAGGGATCGGAAAACTCGACCCAGGCCCTGGCCGAGTCCAGTGGTGCTTCCACGGCCCAGAGCCTATGCCCGCGCCGGTCGTCCGACACGGTTACGCCGCGGGGCTCCGTCGGCGCACACTCGGCACCCCTACGCTGGGACCCGTGACTCCGCTGAGCCGGGACCAGCCGGCCCTGCTGCGTGTCTCGGAATCACCGGTCGGGCTCTCCACGGCGTCGGTTTACCCGCAAGGCGCTGCAACCGCGTTCGAGATGGCGCGCTCACTCGGCTACGACGGTGTCGAGGTCATGGTGTGGACCGATCCGGTCAGCCAGGATGTCGACGAGTTGGCAAGGCTCGCCCGACGCCATCGGATGCCGGTGCTGTCCGTCCACGCGCCGTGTCTGCTGATCACCCAGCGGGTCTGGTCACCCGACCCGTGGGAACGGTTGAACCGAACGGTCGAGGCCGCGCATCGGCTCGGCGCCGGCGTCGTCGTCGTCCATCCCCCGTTCCGCTGGCAACGCGACTATGCCCGCGGTTTCGTCGACGGGGTTGCTGAGCTGGAGAAGGAGAGCGGCGTCGTCATCGCCGTCGAGAACATGTACCCGTGGCGTGCTGCGGGGCGGGAGATCGCGGCCTACGCCCCTGACTGGGATCCGACCGACGAGCCATACGCCAACAACACCCTGGACCTCTCGCACACCGCCGTCTCGGGATCGGACGCGCTGGCCATGGCCGACGCTCTCGGCGACCGGCTGGCCCACGTCCATCTGGCCGACGGTACCGGCTCGGCGAGGGACGAGCACCTGGTGCCTGGACGCGGAACCCAACCGTGCACAACCCTCCTTGAACGGCTGGTCAGAAAAGGATGGTCGGGAGCCATCGTGCTCGAGATCGGAACCCGGCGGGCCCGTACCTCGGAGGAGCGCGAGGCGGACCTCGCCGAGGGCCTTGCGTTCGCCCGTCTCAACCTCGCCACCGCGGCGGCCGATACCGCGTTCGCCGTCTCGTCCGACGGAACCGCCGAGCAGGTCCTGCGGGGATCGACGTGGTGAGCGTCACCCGGCGCTCTCCTCGTCGGGGTCGCACCGGCCGGCGACCAGGCGGCCCGGACACACGTGGGGAGATCCTGGCCGCTGCCCGCACCGAGTTCGGTGAACGGGGGTATGACGGCGCCTCGATGCGGGCCATCGCTGCGCGATCCGGGGTCGACCCGGCGCTGATTCACCACTACTTCGGGACCAAGGAGCAGCTGTTTCTCGCGGCCATGGAGATCCCCTTCGTCCCGTCGGAAATCGCCGCGCAGATCGTTACGGGCCCGATCGAAACCATCGGCGAACGTGCCGCCCGCGTTTTCCTCGCGACCTGGGGTGACCCGGTAAGGCGGGCGCCGTTCCTCGCGATGCTTCGCTCGGCCATGACACACGAGGCTGCGGCGGCCCTGCTTCGACAGTTCGCGTCACGGGTGATGCTGGCCAGGGTTGTCGAAGGCTTGGAGCTCCCCGACCGAGAGCTCCGAGCCGAAGCCGTGTTCTCACATCTGCTTGGCGTAGCGATCATGCGATACGTCGTCAAGATCGAGCCGCTCGCCACGGTGTCGGACGAGGAGCTGGTTGCTCTGGTCGGCCCGGTGATCCAGCGCTATTTCGAGGTCGCCGACGCTTGACGAGGCGGCTGGGATCGAGGATATTCAACACATGGTGAAATCTTTGGATGACAGCCGCCCGGGCTCGGTGCCGGCCTATACAAGCCCGGCGATCCGGGTCGAGGGCTTGAGGGTTGTGCGGGGGCACCGCGTGGTGCTCCATGACTTCAACCTCTCGGTGGAGCACGGGACGCTCACTGGCCTGCTCGGCCCATCGGGTTCGGGCAAGACCACCTTGATGCGCGCCATCGTCGGAGTCCAGCAGATTGCTGCTGGGCAGGTAGAAGTCCTCGGGATGCCGGCCGGGTCTGAACCCGTGCGACACCAGATCGGCTACCTAACCCAGTCACCGAGCGTGTACAACGACCTGACGGTCCGACAGAACCTGCGCTACTTCGCAGCGGTACTCGGAACCGGCAGGGACGCCGTAGAGCGTGCCATTGACCAGGTCGACCTTGGGTCGCACGCCGACGACCTCGTCGCGAAGTTGTCCGGTGGCGAGGTCTCGCGGGTCTCGCTTGCGGCAGCCCTGCTCGGCGAACCCGAGGTGCTGGTACTCGACGAGCCGACGGTTGGTCTCGACCCGGTACTGCGGCGTGATCTGTGGAACCTTTTCAACGATCTTGCCCGCACCGGCGTCACCTTACTGGTCTCGAGTCACGTGATGGACGAGGCCGAACGGTGCGGCCGGCTGTTGCTGCTTCGGGAGGGTTCCCTGCTCGCCGACGACACCCCGACCGGGTTGCTCGAGCACACCAGCACTGCGGGCACGGAGCAGGCGTTCCTGCAACTCATCGACCAGGAGGCAGGCAGATGACGCCCCGGATTACCTTCGCGACTGCAGGCCGGGTTCTCGCCCAGCTCCGCCACGACCCTCGCACCCTGGCCTTGCTGCTGTTCGTGCCAACCGTGCTGCTCACGTTGTTGTGGTGGATCTACGAGGGCGGGCCGACCTTCGATCTGATCGGTCCGGCTCTACTGGCCCTGTTCCCGTTCGTCGGGATGTTCCTGGTCACCTCTATCGCGACGCTTCGTGAGCGCACGTCGGGCACGCTCGAGCGACTGCTCGCGATGCCGATGGGCAAATTGGACTTCCTGCTGGGATACGCCTTGGCCTTCGGGTTGATGGCGATGTTGCAGGCGCTGATCGCTTCCGGAGTGGCGGTCGGGCTGCTCGGACTCGAGGTCGCCGGCCCGACATCGTTGCTGATCACCGTCGCCGTTCTCGATGCATTGCTCGGCGTCGCATTGGGCTTGTTCGTCAGTGCGTTCGCAGCCACCGAGTTCCAGGTTGTCCAGTTCATGCCAGCGCTGGTGCTGCCGCAGATCCTGCTCTGTGGGCTGTTCGTCGCCCGGGACGAGTTGCCGACGGTGTTGAGCGCGATCTCCGACGTGCTGCCGCTGTCCTATGCCGTGGATGCAATGCGCGAGGTCCAGACCAATGTGGAGCCTGTTGTCGGGGGATACGCATTGATCATCGCGGCGTTCGCCGTCGGCCTGTTGACGCTGGGCGCCGCCACGCTCCGTCGCCGGACGGCGTGACCGCGAAACCAACGAGGCAAGGGAGGAGCCCGAGAAGGAGGCCCGGTGCCGTAGCCTGACGCGGTCGGGGCTGGCGAGTGGAGGGTAGGGCCGAGGTGGTCGGGCGGGTGCTGTTGGGGGTGTCAGAAAGCCAGCGGCTGCGCAACCTAATCGAAAAGGCGCCGATCTCGCGCGGTGTTGTCACCCGGTTCATCGCGGGCGACGACACCACCGACGCGGTGCGGGTGACGAGCGACCTCGTCAACGAGGGCCTGACTGCGACGATCGACCATCTGGGCGAGGACACCCTCGATCGTGCCCAGGCCGAGCACATCGCCGCGGAGTACGTGCAGCTGCTCAATTCGCTCCATGCAGCCGGCCTGAGTGGATCCGCCGAGGTTTCGGTCAAGCTGTCCGCCGTCGGGCAGGCGCTGCCCGGTGACGGCGAACAGATCGCGAAAGACAACGCCCGGGAGATCTGCCAGGCAGCCGTCGATGCCGGTACGACGGTCACCCTCGACATGGAGGACCACACGACGACGGACTCCACGTTGGCGATCGCGGCCGAGCTGCGCAAGGACTTCCCCGCCACCGGCATCGTGCTCCAGGCCTACTTGCATCGGACCGAGAACGACTGTCGGCAGCTGTCCTTCGCTGGGTCGCGAGTGCGGTTGTGCAAAGGCGCCTACAACGAGCCGGCCACTGTCGCCTACCAGGACAAGGCTGACGTCGACCGCTCGTACGTGCGATGCATGAAGGTCCTGCTCGGCGGCGAGGGATACCCGATGATCGCGACCCATGATCCGCGGTTGATCGAGATCGGCGGCTCGTTGGCCGCCCGCTACCGGCGCGAGCAGGGAAGCTACGAGTACCAGATGCTCTATGGGGTGCGGCCCGATGAACAGCGCAGGCTGACCCGTGCGGGCGAAACGGTGCGCGTTTACGTGCCCTACGGGCACGAGTGGTACGGCTACATGATGCGGCGGTTGGCGGAACGGCCGGCCAACGTGGTTTTCTTCCTGCGCGCCCTGGCGAGCCGGAAATGACCGTCGCCATCCTCGGAGCCGGAGTCATGGGCGAGACCCTGCTCTCGGGGCTGTTGCGGGCCGGTCGCCGGGCCGAAGACCTGCTGGTGACGGAGCGTCGCCCGGACCGGGTCAAGGAGCTCGAGGAGCGCTATGGCGTCGAGGTGGTCGACAACCCGGCTGCTGCACGGCGGGCGGAGACGCTGGCGCTCGTCGTGAAGCCGCAGGATATGGGCGCGTTACTGGCGGAGATCGCCGACGACGTCCACGCGGGGCAACTGGTCGTGTCGCTGGCGGCGGGCATCACGACTGCCTTCATCGAGTCCCGGCTGCCCGCTGGCGTCGCCGTCGTTCGAGTGATGCCCAACACCCCAGCGCTGGTCGACGAAGGCATGGCGGCCGTCTCGCCGGGCTCGAAGTGCGACGAGGGTCATCTGCACGAGGCTGAGCAGCTGCTGCAGGCCACGGGCAAGGTCGTTCGGGTTCCGGAGAAACAGCAAGATGCCGTTACCGCGATCTCGGGCACGGGTCCGGCCTATGTGTTTTACGTGGTCGAAGCGATGATCGAGGCGGGGGTCCACCTCGGGCTGCCGCGCGCAACAGCGACCGAGCTGGTGGTGCAGACCGTCGTGGGCTCGGCCAAACTTCTGCGCGAGACCGGGGAGCACCCGACCGTGCTGCGTGAGCGGGTGACATCCCCGGCCGGCACCACTGCGGCGGCCGTACGGCTGCTGGAAGAGGGCAAGGTTCGCGCCGACTTCCTGGCGGCGATCGAGGCCGCCCGAGACCGTTCCCGCGAACTCGCCGCGTCCGCCGACGAGTGAATGTCGAAATGACCACGTTCACCATGCCTGTCTCTACTCCACCAGGCTTGCAGGCCTGGTGGAGTACGCACTTGCCTGGTGGTGAGTCGGCGACCACGCGATGAAGGGACAGCCTCGACGGGGAGCGAAGCGTCCGGAGGCACCCTTTGAATGACATCTCCGTCCGGCGTATCGGTCCGGAGGACTGGATGCTGCTCCGGGACCTGCGGCTCCGCGCGCTGAGCGACTCGCCGGCGGCGTTCGGCTCGACCTACGAGGGCGAGCGTCCGCTCACCGAAGCCGACTGGCGGGACCGGCTGACTCGCCCCAGCCGCCTCTCGCTGGTCGCGTTGCTCGGTGATCAGCCGGCTGGGATCGCAGGAGGCCACGTCGAAGAAGCGGGACACGTCGAAGTGGTCTCGATGTGGGTCGTGCCCTCAGCACGAGGTCGGGGAGTGGGCGACGCGCTGGTCGATGAGGTCCTGCGCTGGGCCCGCGAACTGGACGTGCGCGAGGTGAGGCTCTGGGTGACGCGGGGCAACGTGGTAGCCGAGCGGCTCTATGAACGGCACGGGTTCGAACGCAACGGCGATGTCAAACCTCTCCCGTCCAACCCGTGCGTCGACGAGATCGGCATGCGGCTCGGCCTCTCCGAGGATCACCAGGCGCGAACGCGATCCACCGGGATCCGGATGGACGTCGAGTAGTCGGCGAGCATCCGCTCTGGCGTCATCCGCAGAACTCGTCGGATGGTGTGCTCGTACTTCGCGATGTATGCGACGCGGACAGCTGTGGGGAGGTCATCGACCAACTCCGCAGTGCCCTCGAACGTCACGACGCCGTCGCCATGGCCGTTGCTGTTGAGGTTGACCGACACGCGTGGCTGGCGCCGGATGTTGGCGATCTTGCCAGCGGTTGGCTGGCTGCGGATCCACATGACTCCGTTGTCCCACCAGAACCAGATGACCGACGACTGCGGCTGCCCGTCCGACCGCACGGTCGTGAGCCAGGCGTCGGCCTCCGTACGGAGGCGCTCCTTCGCGCTGACCGGCAACGTCATGTCGGTCACCATCGTCGCTCCTCCTTGTCCCGACCCGACGGCCCCGAGTCTCACTGTGTCCGATGCAGCTCATCGAAGCCTCGGTGGGCCGGCCTGGATGCGCGCTCGGACGTCCGTGAACGGCTCGGCCGGGCCGGCCGGACCGTCCATCGCCCAGGTGGCGCCGGCCCGGGCGAGGTCGGCCACCGGAAGCTCGGGCGTGAGTGTGCCAACCACGTCGTACCCCGCCGGCGGGTCGAGCGTGCTGACGAGCTGGGCGAGCGCATCGGCGGATGGTGGGCCGGACCGCGAGTCCAGCGGAAAGATGCCATCCCAGCGCCGAGCGCGAGCGACTGGCTTGGCGTGCGGCAGTGTCGCCGCGACCCAGATCGGTGGCCGTGGCCGCTGATGTGCCGGGGGATTGAGGTGAGCGGTCACCTGGTAATGCTCGCCGTCATGGTCGACCGGCTCGCCACGCAGGAACGCATCGATTAGGGGCAATGCCTCGTCCAGCATGGCGGCATGCAGCCGCGCCTGCATCGGCTCGCCGAATGCGCCGTACTCGGTGTCGGCCGGAACACCGAGCCCGACACCCACGATGACCCTGCCTGCGCTCAGGTGGTCCAGCGTCGCGATCTCCTTTGCGAGCTTCCACGGACGGCGGCGAGCAACCGGCGTGACCATGGTGCCGAGTCGTACCCGGCTGGTCCTGGCCGCAATGGCCCCGAGCAGCACCCACGGATCGTGCATCGGCGGCCGGCCGACGGCGTCGAGCTGCAGGTGGTCCCAGAGGAAGAAGCCGTCCCAACCGGCATCCTCAGCTACCACCGCAAGCTCTACCAACTGCGCCGGGTCGCCGGCATTGGGCATGCTCACACCGAATCGCATGAGATCTGCTTACCCACGATCACCGACAACTGCATCTGCGGACCATCTAGGGTCGACATGTGGCGGAGCCGGTTCTGGTGGTTTGGGACGACTCGCTGACGCACTACGACTTCGGGCCGGCACACCCGCTGAGCCCGGTCCGGCTCGACCTGACGATCCGACTCGCTCGCGAACTCGGTGTGCTCGATGGCGGGCACGTCGAGCTCGTCTCCCCGAAGGTTGCTGATGACGCGCTGCTGACGACGGTCCACACGCCCGAGTTCATCGCGGCGGTCCGGCGCGCGACCCTAGACCCAAGGCATGGCCTCGGGACCGGGGACAACCCGTGCTTCGATGCCATGCACGAGGCCAGCGCGAGGGTCGCTACCGGATCGGTTGACGCGGCGCTGGCCGTCTGGCAGGGCCGTGTGACGCACGCCGTCAATATCGCCGGCGGCCTGCACCATGCCATGCCGAACAGCGCGTCCGGCTTCTGCGTCTACAACGACCCGGCCCTCGCGATTCGAGCGTTACTCGACGCCGGCGCCGAACGGGTCGCCTACGTGGACGTGGATGTCCATCACGGCGATGGCGTTCAGGCGATCTTTTACCACGACCCCCGGGTACTCACGATCAGCCTGCACGAGACGCCACAGCTGCTTTTTCCCGGCACCGGCTATCCGGATGAAATTGGCGGTCCAGGAGCCGAGGGCACCGCCGTCAACGTCGCCCTGCCTCCAGGGACAACGGACAGCGGCTGGCTTCGGGCCTTCCACGCCGTCGTCCCACCACTGCTGCGTAGCTGGCAACCGCAGATCCTGGTAACGCAGGACGGTTGCGACACTCACGTCGAAGATCCGCTGGCTCACCTGGCCCTCACCATCGATGGCCAGCGCGCCTCGTACGCGGCTCTGCACGGACTTGCGCACGAGCTATGTGCAGGCCGATGGGTGGCGACAGGCGGCGGCGGTTATGCGATCGTCGACGTCGTGCCGAGGGCATGGACCCACCTGCTTGCGGAAGCGGCTGGAACACCGGTCCGGCCCGAGACTGAAGTGCCACCGACGTGGCGCGAGTATGTCGCGGTGACGTTTGGACGCCCTGGACAACCCCGGATGACCGACGGTTCGGACGCTGTCTTCGACGACTGGTCGGCCGGTTTCGACCCCGGGAACGGGCTCGACCGGGCCATCATGGCAACCCGCAAGGCTGTCTTCCCTTTGCACGGGATCAATCCGGAATGGTGATCTCCCTTCCCCATCAGTCACATGCGCCTCTACGATGCGGGCACGACTGTCGACTGATCGCGCGCTAGACGCGACGGACCCGGCGTGGAGGTCGGAGCGATGAGCACGATGGGTCAAGGCGGCCCGCTCGGCGAGGTGCGCTTCCTCACCGTCGCCGAAGTCGCGTCCGCAATGCGCGTCTCCAAGATGACCGTCTACCGGTTGGTGCACGCCGGGACGTTGCCGGCTGTCCAGGTGGGCCGGTCGTTTCGGATCCCCGAGCAGGCGGTGTCTGACTACCTGCGCGACTCCTACGTTCAGGCCGGCTGAGCGGGCGCAGACCCGAAACCGCTGCGCCGGCCCGCTACGCTCTACCGGCCCGATGACAGACCGACCAGCGAGGATTGCCCGTGGGCTCAGTGATCAAGAAGCGCCGCAAGCGGATGGCCAAGAAGAAGCACCGCAAGCTGCTGCGCAAGACCCGAGTCCAACGGCGTCGTCAAGGCAAGTAGTCCGGCCGGTCGCCAGCCGACGCCGAACGTTTCGGCGTTGCAGCGATACGCATCTACGATGATCTCGCCGGATGCGAGGAGGGACAGGTGTCCCAGGTCGTCATGGTAACGGGGGTCGCGCGCTATCTCGGAGCGCGCTTCGCCCGCATGCTCGGAGACGACCCTGCGGTGGGTCGGGTCGTCGGGATCGATGTCATCCCGCCGACACACGACTTGGGCCACTGCGAGTTCGTCCGAGCCGACATCCGCAACCCGGTCGTCGCCAAGGTGATCATGCAGGCAAAGGTCGACACGGTCGTACACATGAACGTCCTCGCGACGCCACTCGACGCGGGAGGACGGGCGCCGCAAAAGGAGATCAACGTCATCGGGACGATGCAGCTCCTGGCGGCCTGCCAGAAGGCCCCCACCGTTCAGCGCCTGGTGGTGAAGTCGTCGACCACGGTCTACGGCGCGAGCCCCCGCGACCCAGCCATGTTCACCGAGGACATGGCCCCGAAGGTGCTGCCACGGTCCGGATACGCCAAGGACTCCGTCGAGGTCGAGGCCTACGTGCGTGGGTTCTCCCGACGCCGTCCCGATGTGGCGGTGACGACGCTACGTTTCGCGAACTTCATCGGTCCGACGGTACGCACCCCGCTGACCGAGTACTTCACGCTTCCAATCCTGCCGGTGGTCTTGGGACATGACGCCCGAATGCAGTTCGTGCACGAGGATGACGGCCTTGCGGCGCTGCGCCTCGCGTGTCTGGAGGACCGGGCGGGCACGTACAACGTCGCCGGCGACGGAATCCTCATGCTCAGCCAGGCTGCGCGCCGAGCAGGTCGGCCGGTATTGCCCCTGCCGGGATTGGTGTCTACGGCAGTGGGCGGGCTGTTGCGGCGGGCCAAGATAGCCGATTTCTCCCCAGAGCAGGTCCAGTTCCTGACTTACGGTCGCGGGGTGGACACGAGCCGGATGCGCAACCGGTTCGGCTTCGAACCGAAGCACACGACGGCGCACGCGTTCGACTCGTTCGCCGATGCCCGCTGCCGTGACGGTCTGCTCGACCGTGACCGGGTTGCTTCCGTGGAGCGGGCGCTCGTCGGGGCGGTGCGCCGCATGGGTTCCGCCGATGGCTGACGATCCCTCCCGCACCCGTCGAGTCAAGCCCGCCGACGGCCAGCGGACCAACCGCGGTGCCGCCGAGCCGACCACGTCCGCAACTGGTGCCAAACCAGCAACGTCTGCGCCGCGTGCGCGACGGGTCAAGCCCGTGGACGGTACCAAAGCCAAGCCGGTCAAACGGGCAGCGACTACTCCCCGGATCAAGCCCGCGGCCGGCGAGAAGTCGGTCAAGCCGGCTGCCGCCAGCCGGCGACGGGTCAACTCGGCGGATGGCGCCAAGCACGTATCACCGAAGGTGACCAGGACGCCGTCAACGGATCTCGACCTCGCCCCCGCGCCCGGAGCAGCGAGCACCCGAGATGCGAACAAGCCGGTCGACGAGCTGCTCAAGCTCGTCGGTGAACTCGCAAAGCATGTAATCGGCGCTGATGGTGACCAGAAGGCCGCGCAGGCGATCGAGTTCCTGCGTCGTCGGTTGACCGGTGACTACGAGGTCGATGCGTTCGGGTTCGACCAGCAGCTCACCGACACCGTTCTCCTCCCCGCGCTGCGCCCGCTGTACCGGCGATGGTTCCGCGTTGATGTGCACGGAATCGAGAACGTCCCAGCAGAGGGTGCTGCGCTGATCGTCGCCAACCACTCCGGCACGATCCCGCTCGACTCGCTGATGACCGAGGTCGCCGTGCACGACGAGCATCCGGCGCATCGGCACCTACGCATGCTCGGGGCCGATCTGCTCTTCCAGCTGCCGTTCTTTTCCGACGTCGCGCGGAAGAACGGCACGACGTTGGCATGCACCGAGGACACCGAGCGGCTGCTGGCCGCCGGCGAGCTGGTCGGTGTGTGGCCGGAAGGCTTCAAGGGCATCGGCAAGCCGTTCTCCGAGCGGTACAAGCTCCAGCGCTTCGGGCGCGGTGGGTTCGTGTCGGCTGCGATCCGCGCACAGGCGCCGATCGTGCCCTGCGCGATCGTTGGGGCCGAGGAGACATACCCGATGATCGCCAACCTCGGCACGCTGGCCCGGATGATCGGCGTGCCATATGTGCCGATCACGCCGACCCTTCCGTGGCTCGGGCCGCTCGGCCTGGTTCCGCTCCCGTCGAAGTGGATCATAGAGTTCGGAGAGCCGATCCCGACCGACGCTTACGGCGACGGTGCCGTCGAGGACCCGATGCTGGTGTTCGAGCTGACCGACCGGGTTCGGGAAACCATCCAGCAGACCCTGTACGCGCTACTCGTCCGCCGCCGCAGCACCTTCTTCTGACTCGGGCGAGGGATTTCAGCGGCGGTGGCGGCGGGCCAGGGCGAAGCCGCCGATGGCACCGGCGACTGCACCGGCGCCGGCCGCAACCCCGATCGTGGTATTGCGTCGGCGCGCCCGGTAGTCGCGGATCTGCCAGCCACGCTCCTTCGCGTACGCGCGCAGGCGGGCGTCGGGATTGATGGCACACGGAAACCCGACAAGCGACAGCATCGGGATGTCGTTGGCGGAGTCGCTGTACGCGGCACACCGCTCGAGCTCGAGACCTTCGCGTACTGCCAGCGCGCGCACTGCCTCGGCCTTGGCCGGCCCGTGCAACAGGTCACCTACCAGGCGCCCGGTGTAGGCGCCGTCCACGTGTTCGGCGACCGTGCCCAGCGCACCGGTGAGGCCCAGCCGTTTCGCGATGATCGTCGCCAGCTCCACCGGTGCAGCGGTCACGAGCCATACCCGCTGGCCATCGTCGACGTGACTCTGCGCGATCGCCCGGGTGCCCGGCCACACCTTCTTCTGGACGACCTCGTCGAAGATCTCCTCAGCCAGCTCCTTCAGTTCGCCGACAGATCTATGAACGATGAACGACAACGCCGTGGACCGGGCGCTGTCGACTTGGTCGGTTTCTTCCGCGCCGAGCCGGAAACGCAGCTGCTGGTATCCGAACCGCGCGATGTCACGCGCCCGGAAATGCTTGCGCGCGTACATCCCCCGGGCGAAGTAGAAGATTGCGGCACCCCGCAGCACGGTGTTGTCGAGGTCGAAGAACGCCGCCGCGCGCGACGGAGCCAGAACGTCGACACCGGCGGCGGCCTCACCGGCGGCGGCCGCTGCCTCGCCGGATGTGATCGACCGGCCCGGTCTCTGCCGCCGCCGGAAGGGCATGCCGCGAAGCGTAGCGGCGGATCCCCGGTGGTCCCTCCGCCCGATGGGTAAGGTGAGGTGCTCGACGGCGCGGGAGGCATGAATGGGCGGCCAGTGGACGCCACGGGTGCTCCTGCTCGGCAAGCCGGGCTGTCATCTGTGCGACGAGGCGCGCGTCGTCGTCGAACGGGTATGCAACGAGCTCGGCATCGGCTGGGCCGAGCGCAGCATCCTCGACGATGCCGACCTGACTCGACGTTATGCGGAGCAGATTCCCGTCACATTGGTCGACGGCGAGCAGCACGCCGTCTGGCGGGTCGACGAGGCTCGGCTGCGTGCGGCTCTCGCTCTCCAGCCGGGCTGATATGCGGGCGTCCCTGGCGCAGGCATCGGAGTCGTCCCCGTGATCGTCGTCGCTCCAGCGTGGCACGCCAGAACGTTGCGCGTGGCACGTTGAACGGTTGCTCCAGAGGACCATTTGTCCCGGTCTGTGGAGCGGTCCAGCGTGCCACGCGGTTCAAGGGAGTATGTGTAGCGACGTTGAGTGCTCGACGTCATCGAGCCGAGCGAGCGTCGCTGCGCGACTTTGTTCCTGCGTTCACATAGACCTAGGCTTGCTTCGACGAGTTTCACCGGCCGTCTGAGACTGCACTCGGGCCGGCTGGCCTACCCGGGAGCACAGTGACCCGCCGCACCCGCTTGCCGCAGGCAGCGCATGCCGAGCACGCCCACGTCGCCGCTGACCGAGGCGTGCCCGAGGCGACCGTCGCACGACTTCCGCTGTACTTGCGAGCGCTCGCGGCACTGGCCGAGCGCGGCATCGTCACGGTCTCATCCGACGAACTCGCGCGGACCGCCGGGGTCAACTCTGCCAAGTTGCGTAAGGACCTGTCCTACCTCGGCTCCTACGGAACGCGCGGTGTCGGCTACGAGGTCGACTTCTTGCGTCATCAGATCTCGCAGGAGATCGGGCTGACTCAGGACTGGCCCGTGGTGATCGTCGGCATCGGCAATCTCGGCCATGCGCTTGCCAACTACGCGGGCTTCGCCTCTCGGGGGTTCCGGGTAGCCGCCCTCGTCGACGCCGACCCGGCCCGAGCGGGTACCGAAGTTGCCGGCCTGACCGTCCGCCACGTCGACGAACTCGAACGGCTCGTGGCCGACCAGAGCATTGCTATCGGCGTAATCGCGACGCCAGCTACGGCGGCCCAACGGGTGTGCGACCGCCTGGTCGCGGCGGGCGTGACGAGCATCCTCAACTTCGCTCCCGCGTTGCTGCAAGTGCCAGACGGCGTCGACCTGCGCAAGGTCGACCTGTCGATCGAACTACAGATCCTGGCCTACCACGAGCAGCGCAAGAACGGCGCGGCGCTGGCGCTGACCGCAGAGCAGGCGGTCGAGTTGGCCCAGGCGGTGCGCGGATGAGCGTGCTCGTCGTCGGCCTGTCCCATTACAGCGCGCCGGTCGAGGTGCTGGAGCGAGCCGCTATCGATCCCGAGGCGGTCGGGAAGCTGCTCGACGAGGTGCACTCGGCTGAGCACATCGGTGAGGCAGTCGCCGTCGTCACGTGCAACCGGGTGGAACTGTATGCCGACGTCGCGACGTTCCACGGCGGCGTCGAGGAGGTCAGCGCCCTGCTCGCCCGGCATGTCCAGGCAGATATCGCCGAACTCACGCCGTACCTCTATGTCCACTACGAGGACGCCGCCGTCTCCCACCTGTTCCACGTCTCGAGTGGGCTCGACTCCATGGTCGTCGGTGAGAGCCAGATCCTGGGCCAGGTCCGCGAGGCCTACCGGCTGGCGCAGACGTCGGAGACCACAGGGCGGGTCCTTGGTGACCTCTTTCCGGCTGCCCTACGTGTGGGCAAGCGCTCCCACGCAGAGACCGGCATCGATTCCGCAGGCCGGTCGGTCGTCACGGTCGGGCTGGCGGCTGTCGCACCGGACGGTGTGGCAGGAATGCAGGCGCTGGTCGTCGGCGCGGGCTCGATGGCGGCATTGGCTGCGTCGACCTTGGCCCGGGACGGAGCCGACGTGGTCGTGGCCAGCCGGTCGGCGGATCGTGCGACCCGCCTGGCTGGATCCGTCGGCGGGCACGCGATCGAGCTGAGCGAACTGAACCACGCTCTCCGCGTCGCCGACGTCGTGGTCTCGTGCACCGGCGCCGCCGGCGTCGTCTTGACCGCCGACATGGCCGAGTCGGCGTTGCGCGAGCGTGCGGGTCGCCCGTGGCGGGTGCTCGACATTGCATTGCCCCGCGACGTCGATCTGGCGGTACACACTCTGCCCGGTGTCGTAGCCGCCGACCTCGCGACTCTCGCAGACCGGCACGATCTCGCTGCCCCGGCTGCCGAGGAGATAGCAGCCGTGCGCGCGATCGTGGCAGACGAGCTCGCGGCGTTCGTCGGTGGACGTCGGCAGGCGCAGGTCGCACCGACGGTCGTGGCACTTCGGGCGATGGCCGACGACGTCGTTGCGAGTGAGCTGGCCCGGATGGGCGGCCGCCTGCCCGACCTCGACGCCCGAACGCTGGAGGAGATCACCAAAACCGTCCGCAGGGTCGTCGACAAGCTGCTGCACGCACCGACCGTCCGGATCAAGGAGCTCGCTACGCAACCCGGTGGGGGATCGTACGAGTCTGCGCTGCGGGAGCTGTTCGCACTCGACCCCCGCACGGTGGAGGCCGTCGTTCGGCCCACCCTCGAACCGGACGGGAGTGAGCTGCGGTGAGCCGGGATTCGGTGCGGCTGGGCACCCGCCGCAGCGCGCTCGCCCTGGCCCAGGCGCGGTCGGTCGCCGCCGCGCTGACCGCTGCCGCCGGTATCGACGTCACACTTGTCGAGATCACCACGCACGGTGACGTGTCCAGCGCGCCACTCGCCCAGATCGGCGGGACGGGCGTATTCGTCAACGCACTGCGCGACGCGCTGCACGCCGACCGGATCGACCTCGCCGTCCATTCGCTCAAGGACCTGCCGACAGCAGCTGTGCCGGGGCTCGTGGTTGCCGCGGTTCCTCAGCGCGAGGATCCGCGAGATGTGCTGTGCGCCCGTGACGGGCTCACCTTGGGGGAGTTGCCGGTCGGGGCCAAGATCGGCACCGGGGCTCCGCGACGGGTAGCCCAGCTGCTCGCGCTGGGGCTCGGGCTAGACGTGGTTCCGGTGCGCGGCAACGTCGACACCCGGCTGGCCAAGGTCGCCGAAGGTTCACTCGACGGTGTGGTGCTGGCCCGGGCCGGGCTGGCTCGCCTCGGCCGGCTCGACGAGGCGACCGAAGTGCTTGATCCGATGCAGATGCTTCCCGCGCCCGGTCAAGGCGCGCTGGCTGTCGAGTGCCGCTCGAGTAGCGACGTCGCTGGTTTCGCAGCAGTTCTCGACGACCCCACGACCCGTTCCGCAGTGACCGCGGAACGTTCCCTCCTCGCCGCGCTCGAGGCCGGTTGTACTGCGCCCGTAGGCGCGTGCGCCGAGGCGGCGGAGGGTGATGACGGCCTCGAGCTCTATCTGCGCGCCGTCGTGGTGTCACCCGACGGTGCGGTGAGTATCCGCAAGTCAGCTACCGGCCCCTTGTCGGCGGCCGAGGAGTTGGGTCGCGACCTCGCGACCGAGCTGCTCGACGACGGGGCCGGCAGGCTCGTCGGCGTCCAAGCCAGGGCGCTGGAAGAGGAGATCGTTACGTGACCACCAAGCGTCCCACTGTGGGCAGCGTCGCCTTCGTCGGTGCCGGGCCGGGTGATCCCGGACTGCTGACCTTGAGAGCCGCCGAAGTGCTGTCCAACGCCGACACCGTCGTGATAGAGGACCCGCGGCACCGCGAATTGCTCATGCACGCTCCGGCCGACGTCGAGGTCCTCGACGGAGGCGCCGACGACGACGGTATGCCCCTCGCGGCGAGCATGCGCAGCAGGCTCACCCTGACCGCCGCCAAGAGCGGTCGACGAGTCGTGCGGTTGCTGGAGGGTGACCCGTTCGTCCACCCCACCGGCGCGGACGAGGCGTTGGCCTGCGCCAAGGCCCGCGTGCCCTTCGAAATCGTCCCCGGGGTGTGTGGCGCTACGGCAATCCCGGCCCATGCTGGTGTACCGCTCACGGCCGGTCGTCGGCGCAGTGTCCAAGTGGTCGACGTCACCGGCAAGGTCGATTGGCGTACCGGCGCGGCAGACACACTGGTGCTCACCCGCGTCGACGAGTTCGAACATGTGGCCGCTGCGCTGATCGCCAATGGTGCCGCGCCGACAACGGCAGTCGCCGTCATCGCTGGCGGCAGCACTGTCAGTCAGCAGACCGTCGTCTCCACACTCGAGCGGGTCGCGGTCGACGTCCGGGCGGCCAAGCTTCCTACACCGCTGCTGGCCGTCGTCGGGGAGGTCGTCGACCATCGTGACGCGTTGTCCTGGTTCGAGACCAAGCCGCTGTTCGGCTGGCGAGTTCTCGTACCTCGGACCCGCCAGCAGGCCAGCTCGCTTTCGGCCGCGCTACGACGGTCCGGAGCCATTCCGGAGGAGGTGCCGACGATCTCGGTCGAGCCGCCGCGTAACCCGCAGCAGGTCGACAAGGCGGTCCGCGGCATGGTCGAGGGCCGTTACGAATGGATCGCGTTCACGTCCGTCAACGCTTTACGTGCTGTGAAGGAGAAACTGGTCCAGTACGGCCTCGATGCCCGTGCGCTTTCGGGCCTGAAGGTAGCTGCGGTGGGCGACAAGACCGCCGAAGCACTGCGGTCCTGGGGCATCGAACCGGACTTGGTGCCCTCTACCGAGCAGTCCGCCCACGGTCTGCTGCTCGACTGGCCGCCCTACGACGAGGTACTCGACCCGATCAACCGGGTGTTCCTGCCCCGAGCCGACATTGCAACGGAGACGCTGGCCGCCGGGTTGGTCGAACTGGGCTGGGAGGTCGACGACGTCACCGCGTACCGGACAGTTCGCGCTGCGCCACCTGCGGTGGAGACACGTGACGCGATCAAGTCCGGCAAATTCGACGCCGTTGTCTTCACGTCGTCCTCGACGGTCCGCAACCTGGTGGGCATCGCCGGCAAGCCACACGCGTCCACGGTGGTCGCCTGCATCGGCCCGGCGACCGCGAAGACAGCGGAAGAGCACGGGCTGCGGGTCGACGTTCTCGCACCCGAGCCTTCGGTCGAGATGCTCGCCGATGCCCTGGCCGAGTTCGGTGCCAGCCGGCGGCTGACGATGGTCGCAGCCGGAGAGCGTGTGACCAAGCCCTCCCAGCGGCGTCGCACATCCGCCCGGCGTAAGGCAACATGAGCCGACGTGGCATTCCCCGCTGAGCGGCCGCGCCGCCTGCGTCGTACGCCGGCCATGCGACGGCTGGTGGCGGAGACCCCGGTCCAACCGCAGCGTCTGGTGCTGCCGCTGTTCGTTCGGGAGGACGGCGAGCCCCGACCCATCGCCTCCATGCCGGGGGTCGTCCAACACAACCGGGACACGTTGCGCAAGGCGGCGCTGGACGCCGTCGAGGCCGGTGTCGGCGGACTAATGGTGTTCGGTGTGCCGGCGTTTCGGGACGCGGTGGGCTCTGCTGCCGAGGATCCCTCCGGCGTACTGAACGCGGCGATCCGCGATGTCGTCGCCGAGGTCGGCGACGCAACTGTCGTGATGGCGGACCTGTGCCTGGACGAGTTCACCGACCATGGGCATTGCGGACTGCTAGCCGACGATGGATCCGTCGACAACGACGCGACCCTGCTGGCCTATCAACGCATGGCGCTCGCCCAGGCGACGGCCGGCGTCCACGTCGTCGGGCCGAGCGGAATGATGGACGGCCAGGTCGGCGCAATCAGGTCGGCGCTCGACAGTGGAGGGTTCCCCGACGTCGCCATCCTCGCGTATTCAGCCAAGTACGCTTCGGCGTTCTACGGGCCGTTCCGGGACGCCGTCGAGTCGACTCTTACTGGGGATCGGCGCACGTACCAACAGGATCCGTCCAACGGCCGGGAGGCGCTGCGCGAGGTCCGCCTCGACGTCGCCGAGGGGGCCGACATCGTGATGGTCAAGCCGGCCATGTCCTACCTCGACGTCGTTGCCCAGGTGCGAGCGATCGTTGACGTTCCCGTCGCTGCGTATCAGGTCTCGGGCGAGTACGCGATGGTCGAGGCGGCAGCTGCCAACGGCTGGATCGACCGCGGTCGGGTGATCATCGAGACGCTGACGTCGATCCGCCGTGCCGGCGCCGACATCGTGCTCACCTACTGGGCCGCCGAGGTCGCTCGCACCCTGCGCTGACGCCCTTCACCGGATTACGTTCGGCCTTGCCACGGCAAGGCCGCCCGCACCCTGCGCTGACATTTTGTCGGACCGCATTCGGCCTTTGCCAAGGCTGCCATGTGGTGCCATTTTTTGACCAATGGGAAACCCTGCACGGACCAGCGTTGTTCAGCGCATGGCGAGGCTAGGCCGCTTGTGGTGGGTCGCCGGGTGGGTCGGGCAGAGTGGTTTGGGCGTTGGCGGCTGCCCGGCGTCGGGTGCCGCGTCGTGCTCTGCTCGGTGGGGTTGCGGCACTGTCGGCCACGGCGCTGGCTGGTCGTAGCTGGCCCGCTGATGGTGCGGCACCGGCATCAGGGCCAGCTCGACGTCTGGGGTGTCTCGGGTCTTCGGGTGGCAAGAAGGCGCGCTTCCCCTTGCCCGGTACTAGGGCCCAGCCGAGTCGGGTTTTCAAGTCGTGGTGGAACCCGCACAGCGGGTCCAGTTCGTCCAGCCGGGTATGCCGGGTTTGGGCCCAGGGTTTCTGGTGGTCGTATTCGATCCGCCGCCGGTTGCAGCCTTCGACTATGCAGATGGGGTTGGTCCACATCAGCGCGATCTTCTGCGCAATGGTCGGGCCGCGACCCAGGTGGGTGACGTTGGCCACGTCTACCCCGTCGGTGATGACCAGTTTGACGATCGCCTGACCGAGCAGGTCGCGGGCGACCGAGACCGGCACCGGGCCGATCCCAGCGATCTCGCATAGCTCCTTACCTTCGACCCCGCCGCGGCGCAACGCCGCGGCGTCGACGCGCAGCAACGCCAAATAACGCGGGTTGGACCACCGGCTGGGCGGCACTGGAGCCACCAGCGGGCTGCGGCCGAACGCTCCGGACTCGCCGCCGGCCGGACTCCCCGCTCCGGCGAGGATCCCGGGATCGCCGCCGGGTCTGCGGGCGTCGTCGACGCTGTTTTCGGTGTCGGCGAGTGCGCCGGACCGGGGAGCCGTCTCATCGCCGCCGGTCGCTGTGATGAGGTTGGCACCGCCGCCCGCCGGTTGCCGGTCACCTTCCTCCGCCGGGGCGAGGTCGGCCGACGTGTCGGTGCCCTTCGCACGGTCGGCCAGGGCTATGAGGGCGTCGAAGGCGTAGGCCTCCAACGGTTCGTGGCGGCTGTCGCGGCGGGCTAGTTGGAACACCTGGTCGGTGATGGCGTCGAGCACGGTCAGGAAGGCGGCTCCGGCATGGGCGGTGCCGCGGGCGGACAGGTTCCAGCCGCCTTCGGGGTCGGTGTAGTGCCGCAGCCGTCGGTGGGCGTGGATGCGCCGGTTGGTGGCGTCGGGGTCGGGGTCGGCGGCGGCGCGGACTCGGGCGCATTCGTCGCGCAGTTCGGGCAGCGACACCCGGCCGGCGAGGTCGGTCAGCCGGCCGGCTTGGCTGGGGTCGGCGGCGGAGATGAGCGCGGCCTGGGCCGGGGACAGCTCACCGCGGCGCAACGCCTTGTCCACTGCCGGCTGGTCGGGCAGCCGATTCGAGGTGTCCAACGCCTCCTTCGCCTGCCCGGTCGGGGTGCCGCCCCGGCGGGCCAACTCCTCCGCCGCCGACCGGGTGCCGCCGCTGCGCTGGTGGGTGCCGGCGATCCGGCGGGCCAACAGCGTCTTACCGGCCGCGCACAACCGCTCGGAGGCGTCCAACACCCGCCACAACTCGCGGGCGGCCGACCCGGACACCGCATCCGGATCCAACCGATCGACCAGAACGGCCAACCGATCCCGGACCTGGATCGCATCCTCGAACATGTGTCCGGTCTAGGAGAGGACTCTGACAAACTCGCATCCCAGACCGGGCCTGGGGTAGCCCGGAAGAACCAGCGTGAAAGAGCGTCTGGCCGTGGCGGCTGAGCCGCCGCGCCGTATTAGTCGTGCTCAGCAGGCGGGACGTCATCTTCGTCGCGTTCGGCGTCCTGCTTGGTCAGGTGAACGGTGTCGGGCGCGTGGTCAGGCGGGCCATAGATCGTGTAGAGCCGGCTCGGCGCCGACGTTGGTGAAGTTGTGCTGCGTTCCGGCCGGAACGACGACAACGTCGCCGGGGCCGACGTTGCTGGTCACGCCCGCCACCTCCGCCCGAATGGTGCCGTCGACGAAGGCGAGGACCTGGTCGATGTGCTCGTGCACCTCGCCACCGATGTCCTCATCGGGTCGCAGCGTCATGACCACCAGCTGCACATGCCCCGTGGTGTGCAGCACGCGCCGGAAAGCATCGCTTGCCCGCGCCGCTGCTGCGATGTCGACTTGGTACATGCGGCGGTCATATCAGACGGCCGCAGGACCGCGAAAGTTCGACCGGCTCACGGCACGCGACGACGTCCCGCGAATCCCAGGTCGACCCGGTGGTACCAGCCGAGCTCTGCCTCGCCTTCCAGCCAGCACAACAGCACGGGCACGCCGTCGAGCTCCGAGGGGAAGTCGAGAAGCAACGGGGCAAAGCCCTTCAGCTGTACTCCGGACTCCTGGATAAAGGTCATCAGCTCGTCCAGTCGCGCCTGCGCCGCCTTCAGCTCCGGCAGCCCGCCGAGATCCGTCGACGGTCCGCTTTCGTCGAGCGACGCCGTCAATTCAGCGGCATCGGCCCGAATGGCGACGAACTCGTCGAGCATTGGCATCAGGCGCGCCAGCTCGGCCCGAGCCGTATCTGGGTCAAACAACGCCACGGCATCCTCCTTGGATGATCGCGTCGACGTACCACCGGTCGGCGAGCGCAAAGTCGACATGATCATGAGGCGTTGCCCTCAACGGATGCCGACCGGCGTGGCTCGAGCGGCCCGTGTGGTGGCCACGAAGGCCGCCGCGTAGAGGACCCCCGCCATGAGGAGCAGCGCGTTGTAGCCGACGACGAGGGCGACGTACTCGAGGCAGCCGCCGACCATCGCTCCGAGCAAGTTCGCGCCCATCGCGGTCGACGTGTCGTCCACGGCACTCAACCGCTTGGCGAAGATCACGTTGGCAAGGAAGATCGGGGCGAAGGCCAGCGCGACGGCGACGACGAGCCGCGGGACGACCGGCAGCTCCAGCAGCGCCGCTGCCGGTACGAGCCACGCAATGAGTAGTGCCCCGGCCAGGGCCGCGAACAGGACGGGAATCGGCGGCGTCGGCCATCTCCGGGTGACCTCGACGGCGATCAGCACTGCGACGAGTACTCCGGCGAAGACAATCGCGTTGACCACCCATGTGGTCCCGAAAAGCAGCGCAAACCCGGTGACGTACTTGGTCTCGAGAAGCAGGAACGCCATGCCAAGCAGGAAGAGGTCGGAGTAGGGGCGCATGGTCCGGAACGGGCCGGCGAATGTCCGCACGAACGTGACGGAGATGAGCAGCACCCCGGCGATGACGAACAGGTAGAGGGCTGGGATCCCGCGGGTCCGCAGATAAGGGAATGGATGGTCGTCGGTCGCGGGCGACGGTCCGGCCGTGACCTCCGGGTCAGTGGCGCATCGCTGCCCCGCAGGGTCGGCTGCGACTGCAAGGACGGCGAGCTGACCCGATTGGCCGAAGGTGTCGACGCACGGCTGATGGCCGAAGGTCTCCGCCATTGTCCGTTCGAACCGGTCGACGAGCCATGGTTCGCGGTAGTTGTTGTACATAGCGAACCCGCCGTCCGGTGCCAGGTGACCCAGGACCGCTCGGATGGCCTCCTCGGTGAAGAGGTAGCTCTCCAGCCGGATCGAGGCTGCGCCGGTGACCAGGGTTAGCGAGTCGGGCAGCGCGAAGATGATCAGGTCGTACTTCTCATCTGTGCGTTCGAGGAAGGCGCGGCCGTCGTCGACGACGGTCTGGACTCGTGGATCTGCGTAGGGGTCATCAGGATGCCGCTCGCGGCCGATCTCCAACAGACGTGGATCGATTTCGACGGCGTCGACGGCCGTAGCCCCCTTGGAGAGGGCGACTGCAACGTCGTTGCCGTTGCCCGCCCCCACGATCAGGATCCGGTCGAGGCTTAGGTCGGGTAGCCGCTCGTATGGCAGGCGATACCGGGCGTCCTCGGTCAGCAGCCGCTCGATTGGCTTGATGTCCTGGTGCGGGATGCCATTCGCCGAGATCGAGACCGTCGATCCCTCAGTGTCGGTGCGGTCAACCGTGCGTACTTCGTAGTACGGCGACCAGCTGACCCCCGCGGCGGTGCTTTCGATCGCGAGCATGCTGACGATGACGACCAGAGCGGCCCGGGAGAGCAGCGGCATGCGGCGTCCGAGCAGTACGGCGTACCCGACGGCCACGACGCTGCCCCACACCACCGGCGGGGCCCCCAGGAAGGAGAGCAGGGTAAAGCCCCCGACACCGGCCAGACTGCCGATCAGATCAAGCCGGTAGGCCTGCAAGCCGGGCAATTCCCGGAAGCATCGTCCGACGATCTCTCCCGGCCCGGCCATGATGGCAGCCACCGCGAGGAAGATCAGCGGCAAGGCAAGCCACGGCGGCGGGCCGTCGGGCTGGACCGACGTGAAGTACAGGACGTCCGCACTGCGTTGGTCCACCGTGACGGGGAACAGCGCCACGAACGCGACCAACCCGGCGAGCAGAACCGGTGACCAGCCGGTGAGGTCCCGTGGCCGGCGAGCCCGCAGGAAGCCGAGGCCGACGCCCAGGAATGATCCCAGCAGCACGAAGTTGGCCAGGTAGCTCAGGTGCACGACGTTCGCGCCGGTCCACCGGATCAGCGCCAGCTCCAAGAAGAGCATCAGCGCGCTGCCGAGGAGAAGTCGCGGCCTTACCGACACCATCGGCCTCTCCAAACCATCCTGTCGCGCGGCCCGACCACTATGCCCGACGGGCAGGGTGCGGCGGACCGCACCCTGGCCTGAGCCCGAGTCGTCCGGCAGTGCCGGACGTGATGCACTGGTCGCGATGACGACCGTGCGTTCGCCGTCCACGCCGAGTGGGCCGGCCATTGCGCGGGTTCGAGCCGCCGCCAGCCTTCCGGTCGTGGTGGGCGCCGGATTCGCGGTTGCTTACCTGCTGGCGCCGCCGATGGGAGCCGATCTCGCTGCCCAGCTGGCGTGGGCAGGCCTGGCCGAGCAGCACTGGCCGGTACTCCTAGACCTGCGCTGGTACAGCGGGATCAACCCGCTGGGGTACAGCCTCGTGACCCCGCCGCTGATGGCTCTGCTCGGTGTTCGGCTGGCGACCGCCGTGGGATACCTGGCTGGGGTCGTCTTCGTGGCCGCGCTGCTCAAGCGCACCCACGTGCGCCGTCCGGTGGCCGGCGGGGTCGTGGCAGCACTGTGCCTGACCGGCAATCTGGCCAGCTCCCGGACCACCTTTGCCCTCGGGCTCGCGGTGGCCGTGGCGGCGGTGCTGGCTCTGGCGTGTGACCGGCCACGGCTGTCGGTGTTGCTAGCGGTGCTGACGCCGATGACCAGCCCGGTGGCCGCCGTGTTCCTGACTCTGGCCGGCGTCGCACTGGTGCTGTCCGGGCGGCGCCGGGCCGGGACGTGGCTGGCGCTGGCAGCACTCGTGCCGACGATCCTTGTGGGTCTGTTGTTCGGAAACGGCGGCTCTATGCCGTTCGGGCCATGGCAGGCCGCGTTGGCCGTGCTTGCGAGCCTGCTCGTGATGGCGGCCTGCCGGGACGTTCCACTGGTGTTCTGGGGGGCCATGTTGTCGGCGGTGCTCGTGGCCATCGCGTTTCTGATTCCGAACCCGGTCGGATCGAACAGTGCACGCGTGGCGGAGCTGCTCGCACCCCCGGCGCTGGTTGCCGTCAGCCCGTTGACCGGGCGCGTAGTAGCCCTGCTGACCGCGCTCCTCCTGGTGCCGCAGCCGCTGCTCTATGTCGACGAGGTGTGGGCTCGAGGGGAGCCTGCCCTCGACCCAGCGTTCTATGCGCCGCTGATCGATCAGCTCGAGGAAAGGGGCATCACCGGGCCTGTCGAGGTGGTGCCGATGCGGCGGCACGGCGAGGCGGCAGCGGTTGCACCGGTCGTACCGCTTGCGCGGGGGTGGCTGCGTCAGGTCGATGTCGGCCGCAACGGCCTGTTCTACGACGGTGGCCTGGATGTCGACACGTACCGACCGTGGCTGGACGACAACGCAATCTCGTGGGTGGCGCTGGCCCATGGCGAACACGACTGGGCGGCTGGCCGGGAGGCGATCCTCGTCCGGTCCGGTCTGCCCTACCTGCGGCCGGTTTGGGCGGACCAGATCTGGACTCTGTACCGGGTCGACGACCCCACGCCCGTCGTTACTCCTCCTGGACGGCTACTCAGTCGGGACGCGGTGTCGCTGACGCTCGACCTGCCGGCTGCGGGCGAATACGACCTCAAGGTGCGGTGGTCGAGGTGGTTGTCGGCGTCGAGCGGATGTCTCGAACCCGGCCCCAATGGGTGGACCGGCGTCGCGGTCGACCAGGCAACGACGGTTCGGGTGGAGTCGAGCATCGTGCCGCAACGGTGCCCTGAGCCTCAGCCGCCGGAGTATCCGTAGACGGTGACGTGGACGTGGTCGTAGTGGTTGGCGGTCACTGACCCGCGGTCTTCCATCCACCGCCAGCCGTCGCTGGCACGCTCCACGGTCCAGATCTGCTGCGACCAGATCACCTCGCTGACGCCCAGCGCTTGGTAGTTGTCTTTCACAAACGCCGCGACGGCGTCACCCAGCGAGCTGCTCGACACCATGATGTCCAAGGCGTGGCCCGTGCTGTGCGCGCCCCCGCCGGATCGTACGCCGCCATAGGAGGTGACCTCGGGGAACCGGGCGCAGACGGCCCGATGCACGCGAATGGCGTCAGGTGTCAGGCCGATTTCTACCGAAGAGCCCGAGTCGCACTCCGCAAACGAGATGCCACCGCCGCCACCATCGGAATGCTCTTCCGCTGGCCTGGTCTCCGACAGGTAATCCCCGTTGACCCAGGCGAACTCGTCGTCGTGGACGATCTGTACCCAGGGTCCATCCGAGATGTTGGTGACCGCGACCTCCGTACCAGCCGCGAGGACCGTTACCACCTCGGCGTTCTCCGTCGGCCCAGCGCGCATGTTGAGTGCCGTCGTCACGTAGAGATGACCGGTGACCGTCGGCTCCGGCGTCGGTGCAGGAGTCCGGGTGGGTTCACGCTTGGCTGTGGGGGTGGATATCGGCGTTGCAGATGCGGCCTCCGCCGATGTCGCGTGGCTGCGCAACGGCGGCCGCTCGTCCAGAGCGCGGCTGATGGTCACGATCCAGCGTGATTGGGCCAGGACGCTGATCGGCTGCACGGCTGGAAGGTCATCAGTGGGCTCGGGCCACGCGGCCACGCCGACGGGCACGGCGATCAGGATTCCCGCAGCCAGTGCAAGCGGGACAAACCGCCGTATGTAGGTCGAGCGGTTGGCGCGTTTGTGCCGAGCTGTCGGCACCTGCTCATCACCATTAACGCTGCAGGGGACAACGTTCGCAGTGGAACAGGCAACCACACCGAGGCCGAGATGTCACACCAGCAATGCCGACGCAGCGATGGGCGGCGGGCTTCCGGCTTCACGTGCTGATCGGCTTCGCCGCTCGGCCAGACTCGGCCAGCTCCGTCAGCGCGCGCGCATACCCGGCGTCGGTCCAGTAGTCGGAATGGCCCTGGATCTCCTCAGCCAGGGTCCGTGGGTCGACCAGCCGCCGGTCGACCGGCGGAGTCGCCACGGTTGGCGGATCGAGAGCCCAGGCGCCGATCGGATCGGTGTCGCGGTAGAGGTTGCGCCAGCGGCCGCCGACTCGGTTGCGGATGGCGCGCAACGCGTCCGGTCCGAAGTAGGCCGGGAAGAAGCGCAGGTAGAGCCGGCGAACTGGTGAACCGTGGGTGAGCAGGTCGACCCGCTCAGCGGTCTCAGGTGCGAGCTGCAGCACTGTCGCCACCACCATGACGGAGCCTTGCGAATGGCCGGACAGCACCACCCGTGACCCCGGTGCTGCGGTGAGCCTTTCCACCCGCCGGGCCAGGTCTGGAATGGCTCGTTCGCCGTAGGACGGGGGGGCCAGGGGGTGAGCCGCCCGCGGGAAGAAGCTGCCGACGTCCCACAAGATCCCGATGGTCCGGCGCAATGTGGGGTTGCGGTAGGAGTTCCAGGCCAGGACGACGATGCCCAGCGCGAACAATCCCATGATCCAAGTACCGAATGCGGTGACCGTCGACAACGGCGGTTCCTCGACGAAGCGCCAGTTCTGCTCGCCCGCGATGTAGACGCCGAGTGCCACGAGAAGTAGGAGACCGGCAACGAGGACGATGCGGCCGACCACTCGGCCGACGTTCTCGATGGCCGACGCGATGGCGACCGCCACCGCAACCCGCCTCACCTGGCGATCGCTTGGCGACAGGCGGGCCGCCTCGTCTGGGCGTGCGGCCAGGATCTCGTCTGCGAGTGATCCCAACCGCCTTCGGATGCCGAGGGCAACGACGGCAGTGATCACCACCAGCGCAATGGTGATGATTGCCGCAGCGGCGCCGGCCCATGCGAACGACGGCGGGACAACAATCGGCACCTCTGCCGTAGCGGCGGCCAGCCGCTCCTGGAAGGACCTGGCCGGATCGCTCGCGACAAGCTGTTGGACGACCAGGGTCCGGGCAGCCGTCTGTTGGCTGAGCACGGGGTATCCGAGCAACTCGGCGACCCGGTAGGTGATGCCAGCCGAGAAGCCGCCGGCGACTAGGAAGGCGATAGTGGCAACGGCCGGACCGCCGAGCCCACGCATGGCGACTCGGGCTTCTGGTGTGGTGGGCACACCCCCCGCCTGCGCCCATGGACGTTGAACGGCGACCGAGACGGCGAGCAGCAGCAGAATCACGATGCCGGCGGTGAATGAGGTGAGGATCGCCCCGCGCAGGCCGGGTAGGCGTCCCGCTTGCTGCCATGGCCCGGTCCAGTCCCAGGCAGAGTACGCCGTAGCGATGGCGAGCAGGACGAGGGACGTCCTTCGCGCCAGCGTCGCTCCCTTCGGCGAGATCATCCTGGGCATCCGCCGAGCCGGCTCGGACTCGCCGGCACTGCGCCCACTCACGGCTTCCGCACTGATCAGCACCGCGGCGTAGACCAAGATCGCCAGCGATGCGGTGCAGACCACAGCGCCCACGACCTGCGCAGCCCCGGTGGCGACCAGTGTGGTCGCCGGCCACACCACGAGCGCCGCCAGCAACGCCGTCGCGGCCGCGACGTGGGTCGTCCGCAGCATCGGCATCCCGGGATTACCTCGCCAGAACTGAGAACGGCCGAGAGGCAGGTCCTCTGCCCTTTGCACCGTTGCGTCCGGCTCAGGATCGGTGGTCCGCAGCGTGCGTCGGCCCACAAGGCCGATCAGCAACACGATCAGCAGTGGGATCACCGCGGTGATTGCGACTCGACGGCCTGGGCTGCCGAGGAGCTCGTCGAGGATTCCGCCGATCACCGGCGCCGACGATGCGCAGCGCTGGATCCGGCCGCATTGCCAGCCGGCCAGGTCGACCGCCACCAGCACAGCGGTCAAGAGCATCGTCAGGGTGAGGACCAGTCCCAGCAACCGGAGCAGCACCGCCGACGTGTGGCCGGCGAGCAGCTGCCGTCGGGATGGGCTCATCGGTATCGCGGGCAGCATCCAATGGGCGAGATTGACCAGCATCAGCGGGAGCAGCAGCAACCAAGCGGCGCGAGCTGCCGGCCCGGACGTCAAACCACCCCAGCTATAGGCCTCGAGCCGTCCGTTCTCGCCGAGATCGGCGGAGCGCCCGCCCGGATACCACCGCCGGTAGAACCCGGCCCGATCGTCGCCCGCAACCCGCCTCAGATTGGGAAAGCCGAGAATCGTCTGCGGCGTCGTGCCGCTGACGCCGTGCACACGCAGCTCGGTCTTCCCATCGAGGCCCCGGTCCAGGCTCTCGTCCTGCTCGGCCATTTCGCCTCCCGGCACACGATCTCACCGAGCGGAGGCGGCGGCAGCGATATGCGAATGTGTCGGGGCAGCTGACCGGACGATCAACTGGATCGGCGTCGACTCAGTGCATGCGCCACGTTCACGGCGGCAATTCCGCCCCATGAAACGATCAGTCCAGCGATGCCGGCGTTTTCCGACGAGATCGCGGTGATGGGTATTCCGGCGCCAAGAGATACCAGACTCACGATCAAACTGCTGTTGTCCCTGGTCTCTCCGGCTGGTTCACGGGCGGGCGCCTTCGGCTTCGAGCCGAAACGCTCTGCAACCTGCTCATCGACCCGCTCGGCTATCCGCTGGTCCAAGCGCGCCACGAAACTGTCGACGACAGCATCCTCGTAGTCCGCTCCGAGCTCGCGCCGGGCGCCGATCGCCGCCGAGAGGTCGTCGCGAGCCGGCAGGTCATCCGTCACGTGGCCAGGATAATGAGGGGCGACGCTCTCGTGGTCCCTGATTGTGAGAGGCGGGGTCAAACCTCGGCCGGCAGAGTCCTCGACGGCTAGGGCCAATTCGCCGAGCCGTCCGATTCCCGTCCCGCATGTCTGAGCCATTCTCCTGCCGCCAGAAAATCGGCGACGATGTTCGCGATCTGCTCGGAATCGTCGAGTAGAAACAGCAGTGGTCGTCGTCGCCGGCTAGCAGTCATCGCCGGCCCGGCCGGCGACTACGCAGCCGAGGTCGGGGCCGCGCTCGATGCCATGGATCCGATGCGCTTGTCTCCAGCATGCTCGTCTCGCGCCGGACTGCCGCCTCGGCTTCTGATCATTCGGTCTGTGCTTTCTCCGCCGCCAATCTCCCTGCGGCTTCGATCATCGGCTTGACGCTCTCGACCGCGCCCCGCCGTCGCACGGAATCAGCGCGCCGGAAATGTAGCTGGCGTAGGGGGAGGCCAGGAACATCGCCAGGTATGCAATGTCGTCGAGGGTACCGAGGCGTCGCAGCGGCACGGCCGCGGTATTCTTTTCCTCCTCGCCGGGCGATGCCAGCCTGTGCATGCCCTCGGTGCCGGCGATCGGGGCCGGGCGAAATCGAATTCACACGTATACCGTCGTCTCCCCATTCCAGCGCCAGGACCCTGGTCAGCTGGTCGACGCCGGCCTTCGCTGCGCAAGCACTGGCCTGGTATCGCATCGGGATAAAGGACTGCGGCGCGGAGATGTTGATGACCGCCGCGCCCGCCGACTAAGAACGTCGATGGTGCCAAACTGGCCTGCCGCGCTGTCGAACGCACGCACGACCGCGTCGAAGTCGCGGACGTCCGCGGCGACGCCGACAATGTTGCCGCCAATTGCCCCCAGCGCGGCCACGGCGGCGTTCGACGTTCTCCTGCTTACGACTGGCGACGGAAACGTTCGCGCCGTGCTTCGAGAAGTTCTCGGCGACCCCGAAGCCGATGTCGGTCGTGCCACCGAGGACGAACGCGTGCTTTCCGGTGAAGTCCAACGTCAGCGCCATGGTGACTGCTCCATTCTTCGAGACATGGTCACGGGTTCATCAGGTAGGCCGGACAGCGCCTTGACCTGCTCCCACAACCGCTCGAACCGCCCGGTGTCGATGACCGGTTTGCGCACGTTGGCCAGTGCCCACTGCTGTTGCGCCTCGGTGGAGGACGCCTTCCCATCTCACTGAACACCGAGAGATCCTGCGGGTGAGGCTGACTCGATCTTGCTGCCCGGGGATTACCGTCGCCAAGGCGAGATCCTACGGGGCTGGGATGCGAACCGTGACCCCGCGCGCCTGACCGGTACTGCTGTACAACGGTCGTCATGACCCCGCGATCATCGGCTCGTCGCTCTGCTCGCGTTTGAGAAAATCGGCGACAAGGGCCGCGATCTCGGTGGGCCGCTCCAAAAGGAAGAGGTGGCCTCCACCGCGGATGATCTCGAGCCGGGCGTGCGGGATGACCCTGGTGAGGATCTTGCCGTTGACCACAGGAACGATGGGGTCGTCGTCACCGACGAGTACCAGGGTGTGTTGCCGCAGACGCCACAGCCATGGCAGTCCGGTCCAGAAGCTGATCGCGTAGAGCTGCCCGAGGTAACCGCCCAGGGATGGAGCCTCGGAGAACCGCGCGATCGAGCCGTGTAGCAGCGCGTCGGGGTCGCGGCGGGCCTCCCCGCCGTACAGCGTTCCGGCGATTCGGCGGTAGTAGTCCGGCGACTGGTAGCGGCGCGGGGTGGCGAGGGCGAGCAGGGCACGCGGCGACCCGGGCACGCCGCCGAGGAGCGGTACGCCGGCCGCGGTGGCGGCCAGAACGAGCCGGCGCACGCGCTTGGGGGCCTGGTGGGCGAGCTGCTGGGCGAGGATACCGCCGAATGACACCCCGAGCACGTCCACCCGGTCGTAGCCGAGCGCCTCCAGCGCCCGCTCAACTGTGCGGGCGAGCCCGGGCATGCGGCGCGGCCGCCGGTACCGCGTGGACTCGCCGGTACCAGGCGCGTCCAGCGCTAGGGTCTGCACACCGTACGGGTTGAGGGCGCGCTCGAATGGAGCGGACAGCTCCAGGCTCGCACCGATGCCGGTGAGCACCAACAGCGGTGACCCGGCCCCCCGGACGGAGGTACGGAGCTGCACCCCGTCGACGTCGATTCTGCGGATGTCCGAGTCCATGCCTGCGTCAGGCGAAGGCGCCGACACCGGTGATGTCGCGTCCGACGATCAGTGTCTGGATCTCCGCTGTCCCCTCATAGCTGTACAGCGCCTCCATGTCCGCCATGTGGCGCACGACGTGGTAGTCGAGCAGGATGCCGTTCCCGCCCAGGATCTCGCGGGCCATCCGGCACACGTCGCGGGCCTTGACGGTGTTGTTGAGTTTGGCCAAGGCCGCGATGGTGTCGGTGAACCTGCCCTCCTCGATCAGTCGACCCAGTCGCAGGCAGTACAGCTGCATCGCGGTGACCTCGCAGAGCATTGCGACCAGCTTGTCCTGGATCATCTGGAAGCTGACGAGCGGCTTGCCGAACTGCTGCCGCTCCTTCGCATACGCCACCGCGATCTCGTACGCCGCGACCGCGTGTCCAAGGGAGGCCCAGGCCACCGTGTTGCGGGTGCCGGTGAGCACCCGGCCGGCGTCCTTGAACGACCGGGCCTCCGGGAGGCGATTGGCCTCGGGCACCGGGCAGCCGGTCAGTCTGATGTCCGCGTTCCACACCGAGCGCAAGGCCACCTTGCCCTCGATCACGGAGGCGTGGAATCCCGGCGTCCCCTTCTCGACCAGGAATCCCTTGACCTGCCCATCAGCTACATCGCGGGCCCAGACGACCACCACGTCGGCGAAGGAACCGTTGCCGATCCAGCGCTTGCGGCCGTCGAGCATCCACTCGTCGCCGTCCCGCCGGGCCGACGTCTCCAAAGCGATCGAATCCGATCCGTGCGCCGGCTCGGTGAGCGCAAACGCGCCGATCTTCTCCAAGCGGGCCATCGGCGGCAACCAGGTGTCCTTCTGCTCCGCCGAGCCGAGCATGGCGATCGACTTCATGGCGAGACCGCAATGCACGCCATGGAAGGTACCCACGCTCCCATCGCCGCGGCTGAGTTCCATGTTGACCAACCCCGCCGCGATCGGGCTCATGGGCGGGCAACCATAGCCCTCGATCCCGTCGCCCACCAGGTCCAGCTTGGCCAGCTTTTCCACGAGCGGGAACGGGAACTCCGCGCGCTCCCAATAATCGTTGATGACGGGAAGGACGTCATTGTCGACGAACTGCCGCGCCCGCATCAGGTAGTCCAGCTCGGACTCGGTGAGCTGCTCGGCAATCAGGAAGTAGTCGGTGCCTCGTGCCCGACCGATGTTGTCGGTGGCCATCGCCACTCCCTATTTCTCGAGGACATAGGTGCCGGGAGCGTCAGCCAGCGGTTCCAACCCGGCGCCGCCGAGCTCGGTAGGTGCGGGCCTCTCCGGGCCGCAGCGGTCCCGCAACCATTCGACGTAGTCGGTCCACCAGGTGCCGTCGGCACGCGGCGCCGTCTTGACGAACTCGGCCGGGTCCTTCGGGTTCTGCTCGGACACCTGGTACTTCGCCTTGGGATTGCCCGGCGGATTGACGATCGCGGCGATGTGGCCGCTCGTCGACAGCACGAACCGGGTGTCGCCACCCAGCAGGTGAACAGTGCGATAGCAGGACTCCCAGTCGCACAAGTGATCGGCGATGCCAGCGAGCACGTAAGCATCGGTCTTGACCGAGCTGAGATCAACCGGACTGCCGAGCAGTTGCGCCTGCCCGGGCTTGGTCAGCGAGTTCTCCACTGCTAGCTCCAGGAAGTCCCGGTGCAGACGCGCGGGCATCCTGGTCACGTCCGCATTCCAGAACAGGATGTCGAACGCCGGAGGCGACTTGCCGAGCAGGTAGTTGTTCACCCAGTAGTTCCAGACCAAGTCACCCGGACGCAGCCAGGCGAATACCTCGGCCAGGGTGCGGCCGTCCAGGTAGCCCTTCCGGGCCGAAACGGCGGCCGCCGCCTCCGCAGTACGCCGATCCACGATCGCACCCGCCAGCCCGGCACGCGACTGGTCGAGCACCGTGACGACGAGTGTCAACCCGGCCAGCCGGGTGGAGTCTCCGATGGCGGCCAGGTGGGCGGCGGTCATGGACGACACGACGCCCCCGGAGCACGCACCATAGAGCACAACGCCTTCCGCGCCGGTCACCTGCTGGACGCCGTCCAGTGCGTCCAAGATCGCCCGGGCGTAGCTGTCGAACCCCCAGTCGCGGTGTCGAGCGTCCGGGTTGCGCCAGGAGACCACGAAGACCTGGATGCCCTGCTGCACGAGGTACTCGGCCATGCTGCGCCCGGCGGCCAGGTCCATGACGTAGAACTTGTTGATCATCGGTGGGATCACAAGCAATGGCCTGCTCAGCACGGTCGGGGTCTGCGGTCGGTACTGGATGAGCTCAAACATCTCGGTGCGCAGCACCACGGCGCCCGGCGTGGCCGCGATGTTCTCACCCAGGCGGTACGGGGTGCGGTCGACCATGCTGGGTATCCGCGGTGGCGCCGACATGTCGCTGATGAAGTTCGCAGCACCGCGCAGGAAGTTCAGGCCCGCTGTGTCCACCCCGGCCTTGAGTGCCTGCGGATTGGTCAGTGGGGAGTTGGACGGCGACAGGGCATCGATGAGGTTCTCCGTGATGAATTCGATCCGCTGGGCCGACGCCCAGTCGAGATCCGCATCGTCGATGATCGCCTCGGCCGCCGTGCTCGCCGCGACATATCCCTGGGCAAGGCGGCGCAACAGCGGGTTTTCGGTCCAGGCGGGATCGGCGAACCGTCGATCCCGGGGCGACGGCTGGACCTGTGACGTCCCCACCGCGATGCGGCCCAATTCCGCCGCCAGCCCCCAGCCACGGCGCGGCAGTACGCGTGGCTTGCGTACCAACCCAAGGCCGAGCTTGACACCGGCCATGCCCGGGACGAACCGCCGGTAGCTGCCGAGCGCCGCGTCCGCCAAGAGCACGTCGAGCGGCTCGGCGCGGGCGCCGGACCGGTCGTTGACGTTGCTACTGTCGCTGAGTTGCCGCCGAAGAGCGTTGCGCCTCACGGGTTCCGCCGGTCCGGTCGCGGCCATCGTCAATTTCCACCCAGCTCGGGTGGCGGCACGATCTCCCGTTTGAGGATCTTGCCGGTTGGCCCCAACGGCATCGCGTCGACGAGCCAGATATGCCGGGGATACTTGTAGGCAGCCACCCGCTGTTTGGTGTACTCGCGCAGCTCGTCAGGCGTCACGCTGGCGTCCGGAAGGAGCTGGACCGCGGCTGCGACCTCCTCCCCGTGGGTGGGATGCGGGACGCCGATGACGGCGGCGGCGGCAACCGCAGGGTGCTCGTAGAGCACCTCTTCGACCTCGCGGGGGTAGACGTTGAACCCGCCCCGGATGATCAGGTCCTTCTTCCGGTCGACGATGAAGTAGTAGCCGTCCTCATCCCGGCGCGCCATGTCGCCGGTGCGGAACCAGCCGTCGCGCATCGCGTCAGCAGAGGCTTCCGGGCGGTTCCAGTAGCCCTTCATCACGTTGTGACCCTTGATCGCGATCTCCCCCACCTGACCCTCGGGCACGTCGGCGAAGTCGTCGTCGACCAGCCGGAACGTAACGCCCTCGATCGGCGTGCCGATCGAGCCGGGCTTGCGTTCGCGGTCGGGGTGGTTGAACGAGGCGACCGGCGAGGTCTCCGACAGGCCGTAGCCCTCGAGGATGATGCAGCCGAACGCCGCCTCGAAGCCGCGCAGGATCTCCACCGGCATGGCCGCACCTCCCGACACGCACAGCCGCAGCGCGGAGGTGTCGTAGTCAGCGTGCTGGGGGTGTTGCAGCAATGCGGCGTACATGGTGGGCACACCCTCGAAAATCGTCACCCGATCGCGTTGCAGCGTCTCCAGAGCGGAGGCGGGGTCGAACCTCGGCAGCAGGGTGACGCATGCCCCCATCTGCACAGATGTGTTCAGAGCACAGGTCTGCCCGAACGAGTGGAACATCGGCAATCCGCCGAAGATCACGTCGTCCGAGGTGATTGCGAAAAGGCGGGTACAGACCTCGGCGTTCTTCGACATGTTGGCATGCGTCAGCTCGGCTCCCTTCGGCTTCCCGGTGGTGCCGGACGTGTAGAGGATCACGGCCGTGTCCTGCGGCTCGCGCTCGCTCACCACTGTGTCCGGCATCACGGCAGTGAGGGACTGCTCGAACTCACCCGGGGTGACCACGACGCATTCCGCGCTGGCGTCGGCGGCGCCCTTCGCGGCCTCGTCGGCAAACCCTGCGAAGGCGAAGATCCACGGCGCGCCGGAGTCTCCCAGGTAGAAGGCGACCTCTCGCGACTTCAGCAGCGGGTTCATCGGCACAACCACTCCGCCGGCTCGCAACACCCCGTAATAGATCAGCGGAAACGACGGCACATTCGGCAGCATGATCCCGACCCGATCGCCCGGCCGCAGTCCCCTGAGTCGTAACATCGCAGCCACCCGGGCACTCGCGTCGTTGAGCTCTGCGAACGACATCTTCGTGTCGCCCAGTCGCAACGCCGGTCTCCCGTCGTGTGATCGCGCTGCTTCGACCAGCCCGTTCGCCAGATTCGTCATCGCGATTGCTCCTTCCCGGGAGGCCGAATCGGATCAGGCATCTAACAGCCGTTGTATCCTTTGTAGCTGCTCCAGCAGCGACCACGTCACCTGGTCGATGTGCCGGGACCCGTCGACCACGACGAGTCGCTCCCGCTGTGCGTAATAGTCCAGCATCGGCAAGGTCTTCTCGTCGTACACGTCGAGCCGGTGCGCAATCACGTCAGGAGTGTCTTCCGCACCCCGACCTCGTGCCAGCAACCGCCGCACCAGGTCGTCGCGGGGTACGTCGAGATGAGCGGCCACCTGCACCGCCACGCCGAGCTCCCGGGCCACCCGGTACGCCGCCTCCGCCTGGTCTACGGTGCGCGGGAACCCATCGAGCAAGTAGCCGCCCTGCTCGGAAGCCGCAACAACGGGTTCACGCAGCATGTCGATCACGAGATCGTCGGGCACCAGGTCGCCCCGGGCCACGTACGACTGGGCAGCACGCCCGATCGCCGACTCCTCGGAAATGTGCTTGCGGAGGAGGTCGCCGCTGGAGATGTGCGTGATCCCGAAGTGCTCTGCCAGCCGAACCGCCTGGGTGCCCTTCCCGGCACCAGGAGCGCCGATGAGCAACAGCCGCACGCTTCCTCCTGTGCCCATCCCACCACGAAATCCGGCCGAAAACGGCAGTGTCACTGTACGACTGATCACGGATGTATTTGCGGAAACAGGTGGTTCAGTACGCTGACACCACTCATCAGGGACACATTCTGTTCGGCCCATAGTCCCCGTGATCATGGATAACTCGGCACGGTCGCTCGGAATCGCGAAGGGGCAGTAATGGCCATCACTGCGCGTGGACTCGACGGGTTGAAGGCACTGGCCAGGACAGATCTGGGCAGCAGCGGCTGGCTAGAGGTCACCCAGGACCGGGTGAACACGTTCGCCGACGCCACCGGTGACGACCAGTGGATCCACGTTGACGTCGAGAAGGCCAAGTCCGGTCCGTTCGGCGGGACGATCGCCCATGGCTACCTCACGATGTCGCTGATCGTTCCACTGCTCGACGAATTGCTCGACGTTCAGGACGTGAAGATGGGCGTCAACTACGGATTGGAAAAGGTTCGCTTCCCCACCCCCGTTCCAGTGGGCAGCCGGATCCGCCTCAGCGCCACGGTCAACTCCGTGGAAGAGGTCGCCGGCAACGGCGTTCAGATGCAGGTCGACTGCACCGTCGAGGTCGATGGCTCCGACAAGCCGGCCTGTGTTGCGCAGGTCCTCTACCGCCACTACGGATGAAGCCGTAGCGTCGGCAGCGCGGGAGCGTGGCGTGGCCGCTGCCGCAGTCCGTCAGCGGCACTGGGACAATGGCGCGCGTGACGTACCCGGCCGATGCGCCCCAGAGCGCGGCGCTCTTCGGACGGGCGCAGGCGGTGACACCGGGCGGGGTGAACTCGCCGGTCCGGGCGTTCCAGGCGGTGGGTGGGACACCACGCTTCGTCGTTCGAGGGAACGGCCCGTTCGTCCACGACGCGGATGGGCGTGAGTACGTCGACCTGGTCTGCTCATGGGGGCCGCTGCTCCTCGGGCACGCGCATCCGGCGGTGATCGAGGCAGTCGCCCGTCAGATCGCGCTGGGAACGTCGTACGGGACGCCGACCGAACCGGAGGTCGAGCTGGCCGAGGAGATCGTCGAGCGGATGCCGGTCGACAAAGTCCGGTTCGTCTCCAGTGGCACCGAGGCGACGATGAGCGCTATCCGGTTGGCCCGCGCTGCCACGAGTCGGACGAAGATCGTGAAGTTCGCGGGTCATTACCATGGCCATGTCGACGCATTGTTGGCCAGCGCCGGCAGCGGCGTCGCGACATTCGCGCATCCGGCATCTCCCGGCGTGACCGCGGCGAGTGCGTCCGACACCATCGTGCTTCGGTACAACGACGCCACGGTGCTGAAAGCAGCCTTCGCCGAGCATGGTCACGAAATCGCATGCGTCATCGCCGAGCCGGCGGCCGGGAACATGGGTGTTGTCCCGCCCGTCGACGGCTTCAACGCGTTTCTTCGCGACACTGTTCATGCGGCCGGCGGCTTGCTCATTCTCGACGAGGTGATGACCGGGTTCCGGGTCAGCCGCTCCGGCTGGTACGGGTTGGATCGCATTGCGGCCGACCTGATCACATTCGGCAAGGTGATGGGTGGCGGCTTCCCAGCAGCGGCATTCGGCGGCCGCTCGGAGCTCATGGAGCTGCTCGCTCCGGCCGGCCCGGTTTATCAAGCGGGCACGCTGTCCGGAAACCCGGTCGCGACGACGGCCGGGCTCGCCACTCTCCGGCAGGCCGACGACGCCGTCTACGCCCGAGTAGACCTGGCGGCTCGGACCGTCGGCGAGCTGGTCACCAAGGCGCTGACTGCGGAGGGCGTCGAGCACCGTGTCCAATTCGCCGGCAACCTGTTCAGCGTGTTTTTCGTCGAACCAGACCAGCCGGTCGAGGACTTCGACGGGGCGCGGCGCACCGACACCGGACGCTTCGCGGCGTTCTTCCATGCGATGCTCGAGCGCGGCGTCTACCTCCCGCCGTCGGCGTTCGAGGCCTGGTTCGTGTCGGCGGCGCATGACGACGCCGCGCTCGACCGCGTGGCGGAGGCGGCGCCGTGGGCTGCCCGGGCGGCGGCACGGGCCCGGACGGTGCCGGCTTGACGACGACCACGCGGGTACATCTGCTCCGGCACGCCGAGGTGCACAATCCAGACGGCGTCCTCTATGGGCGGCAACCCGGCTACCACCTGTCGGAGCGGGGCCTAGCCATGGCGAACAGGATCGCTGAGACCGTCGCGGATCGCGACATCGTGTGGCTGGTCTCCTCGCCGTTGGAACGCGCACAGGAGACGGCGGCGCCGATAGCGGCGAAGCTCGGGCTCGATGTCATGATCGACGACCGGCTGACCGAGGCGGCGAACGTGTTCCAGGGTTTGCGGTTGGGCGCCGGTGGGTGGTCATTGCTGCGTCCCAGGTACCTAAGACATCTTCTCAACCCGTTCCGACCGTCGTGGGGCGAGCCTTACGTCGAGCTGGTGGCTCGCATGCGTCGAGCCATGGCCGATGCCAGGACGGCTGCAGAAGGCCATGAGGCTCTGCTGGTCTCGCACCAGCTCCCGATCTGGATCTTCCGCTCCGCTGTCGAAGGCCGTCGGCTGTGGCACGACCCACGCAAACGGGTGTGTTCGCTGGCCAGCCTGACGACATTCGCGTACGAGGACGATCCGATCGTCTCGGTGGCGTACAGCGAGCCGGCCGCGGACCTACTGCCCACGTCGGGCAGGCACATGGACGCCGGAGCCTGAGTTGATGCGGGTCGTGCGCGTGCTCGCCGTTATCGCTGCCGGCATCTGTGTGGCAGCGGGTTGCTCGGACGGTCAGGTCGAGCGCAGCGACTCGGCCGGTCAGACCCGTTATGTCGAGGGCAGCGGGGTCGTCACGATCGTGCCGCCCGACGATCGTCAGCCCGCGCCGGAGTTCTCCGGACCGCTCCTCGACGGCACCGGTGAGTTCGCCCTCGCTCAGGCGCACGGCGACGTCGTCGTCCTCAACGTTTGGGCGTCATGGTGTCCACCGTGTCGGAAGGAAGCCCCGGCCCTGCAGGCGGTGTCCACCGAGCTTGCAGCGCAGGGCGTGCAGTTCGTCGGCGTCAACGTCCGCGACAATGCCACTGATGCGCGGGCCTTCGAGCAGGAGTTCGGTCTGACCTATCCGAGTGTCGTGGACACGAACAGCGCGCTGTTGTTGGCGTTCCGGGACACGCTGCCGCCGAGCGCGATCCCGAGCACCCTGGTCATCGATCGGAAGGGCCGGCTGGCCGCCCGGGTGCTCGACGAAGTCACCGAGACCTCGCTACGCGATCTCGTTGCCGACATCGCCGCCGAGGATGTAGCCCAGACCGATGGGTGAGACGTTCGCCGATACGGTCCTTTCCGGATCGTTGCTTGTCGCGGTTCCGGTGGCCGCACTTGCCGGACTGGTCTCCTTCTTGTCCCCGTGCATTCTGCCGTTGGTGCCCGGCTATCTGTCGTACGTGACCGGCCTGTCCGGAATCGAGCTGACCGAGGGCCGGCGCAGCCGAGTTGTACTCGGCGCCCTGTTGTTCGTCCTCGGCTTCTCCGTCGTGTTCGTCTCTTATGGTGCCCTGTTCGGTGGGCTCGGCTCGGTGCTGCGAGAGTACGCAGATCCGATCACGCAGGTGATGGGAGTCGTCCTGATCGTCCTCGGACTCGTGTTCGCGGGGTGGTTGCCGGGCGCCGCTCGAGAGTGGCGCTGGCATGTCTCGCCGGCCGTGGGCGTGGCCGGCGCTCCAATCGTCGGCGCGCTGTTCGGCATCGGTTGGACGGCCTGCACAGGCCCCACGCTGGCAGCGGTCCAGGCATTGGCGTTCGACGACGGCAGCGCTGCTCGGGGCGCATTGCTATCGCTGTCGTACTGCCTTGGCCTTGGGCTGCCCTTCGTCGCCGCCGCCCTGGCTTACCGCAAGGCGCTCGGCGCGTTCGGCTGGGTCCGAAAGCATCAGGTGTGGGTGCTCCGCCTCGGCGGCGCCATGCTGATCGGGCTCGGCCTGCTACTGGCCAGCGGTGTTTGGACCCAGATCGTGTCTTCGCTGCAAGGGTGGATCGGCGGGTTCGAGGTGGCCGTGTGACGGTTCGCGAGGCATCGACTACCGAGGCGACGGAGCCGGGCCGGCCGCCAGCGCTCTCACCCAGCGAGCTCGCCGCGTGGGCCTGGCGGCAGCTCACCTCCATGCGCGTGGCGCTGATCCTGTTGTTCCTGCTCGCCGTCGCAGCCATCCCGGGTTCTGTGGTACCGCAGCGTGAGATCAACCCGCTTGCCGTCGCGGATTTCCGCGATCGCAACCCGGCGCTGGCGCAGTGGTACGACCGGCTGGGCCTGTTCGACGTGTTCTCAGCGCCGTGGTTCGCAGCCATCTATCTGGCGCTGATCGTGTCGCTGGTCGGCTGCATCGTGCCCCGGTCTTTCCAGCACTGGCGGGACACCCGCGCCGACCCGCCACCCGCGCCCCGTCGGCTGTCCCGGATGCCCGCCTACCGCCGCTTCGAGACCGGCGCCCCCCCGGCCGACGTGCTTGCCGCCGCCCGAGACGTACTCAAATCCCGCCGGTTTCGGCTGGGGGTCGGGGTCCGGCCGGATGCTCCGCGGTCGCAGAGCGGTCGGGGGGCGGTCGGAGGCGGCAGCGGGCGTCTAAAGAGCGATTCGTGGCATGCTCTTCGGCCACGAATCGCGGAGCCCGCAGAGCCCTCGAGCGTCCCCCGACCCCCATCCGTCGAAGCGGCGACGACCGACTCCGTCGCCGCAGAAGCCGGCCAGCTGCGCGAGGCCGGCAACCTCGTCTTCCACCTCGCGGTGGTCGTCGTGCTGATGGCGGTCGCCGTCGGCAGCCTCTTCGGCTACCGGGCAACCGTGATCGTGCCGGAGGGATCGAGCTTCGCGAACTCCGTCATCCAATACGACGGCCTGTCCAGCGGTGCGCTGTTCGACGCCAGCGACCTGCCGCCGTTTTCGCTGGAACTGGACGGGTTCGACATGCAGTTCGTCGAGGCCGGATCGCAGCTCGGCGCACCCGACGATTTCGAGGCGACGGTGCGATTCACGCCCGAGCCCGGTGCTGAGGAGGAAACCCGAACCATCCGCGTCAACGAGCCGCTCGAGGTAGGCGGCACGCTGATCCACATTCTCAACCCTGGCTATGCCCCCCTGATCACCGTTCGGGACGCGAAGGGCACAGTTCTCGCCGAAGGGCCGGTGCCGTTCCTGCCACAGGACGACTCCTTTACTTCTACCGGCGTACGGAAGGTGCCGGTGGGACCAGGCGTTGCGCTCGGCGAGGACATCGGTATCCAGGGCCTCTTCCTCCCGACGGCCTTGTTGGACGACAAGGGCCCGCGCTCGATCTTTCCCGAGCCACGCAACCCGGCGCTGTTCTTCACCGCGTTTCATGGTGACCTGGGTCTCGATGACGGCCGGCCCCAATCGGTCTATCGGCTCGACCCGGATGGCATGGAGCAGTTCCGGGCCGAGGATGGCGACGTGTTCCGTGCCGCCCTCACTGTCGGAGAGACCGCCACCCTGCCGGACGGATACGGCAGCGTCACCTTCGACGGATACGTCAGCTGGGTCAACTTCCAGGTGTCTCGCAATGCCGGCAAGGAGTTCGTCCTGGCAGGCGCCATGCTGGCACTCGCCGGCTTGCTGTTGTCGCTGTATGTGCGACGGCGGCGGGTGTGGGTGCGGGTAACCGAAGTGGACGGCGGCGGTACCGTGGTCGAGGTCGCGGGGCTGCAGCGGTCCGACAGCGGCGATCTCGACGCCGAGGTCGGTGCCGTCACCGACGAGCTCGAGCTGCGGGTTCGCTCGGCCAGACCGGAGGGGTGACATGGACGCGGCAGTGCTCGCCGAGTGGAGCCGGTTTCTCGTCGGCGGCGCCATCGCGGCGTTGATCGTCGCCTGGCTGGCCTACTGCGCCGACGCTGCGCAACGGGTTCGCGCACGGCGCGCGGCCACGCAGCGGATCCGAGAACATGTCGCTATCGGGCCGGCCGACACCGGCATCGACACTGTGCTCGAGGGTCCGGACCGAACTGACCCTGACCGCTCCGGCACCCAGATGGCTGCGATCGGACACTCGGTCAGCGTGCTCGCGACGCTGTTGTTGGGTGCGGGTGTGGTCCTGCGCGCGCTCAGCGTCTCCCGGCCTCCGTGGGGCAACATGTACGAGTTCTCCATCACGGCGTCGCTGGTCGCGTCGATCGCCTTTCTGACGATGGCGAAGACCCGGGTGGGTCGCTCGGTCGCGATATGGGTCCTGCTCGTGGTTTTCGTGACGTTGGGCCTGGCCATCACGGTCCTATACCTCCCGCCTGGACCGCTCGTACCGGCGCTGCGTTCGTACTGGCTTGCGATTCACGTCGGTGCGGCAGTGCTTGCCTTTGGCCTGTTCACTGTGTCGGCGGTCGTCAGTGGTCTGCAGATCGTCGCCGAACGCGGTGAGAAGCGGCCTTCTGCCGGTGCGTTCGCGGCGTCTCTGCCGTCGTCGGTAACACTCGACCGGCTGGCCTACCGGTTGATCGCCATCGCGTTTCCGATCTGGACAGTCGGACCGCTGATCCTGGGCGCGATCTGGGCCGAGGCATCGTGGGGCCGCTATTGGGGATGGGATCCCAAAGAGGTGTGGGCGCTGGTCACCTGGCTGGCATACGCCGCATTCCTGCACGCGCGAGCCACCGCCGGCTGGAAGGGGGCGAAGGCATCAGCCCTGTCGTTGGTCGCGTACGGAACCGTTCTGTTCAGTTACTTCGGTGTGAACATCGTGTTCACCGGGCTGCACAGCTACGGCGGCCTCTGACCGATCATCCGGCGGGCTCGGAATCATCGCGAGTCATCGTCCCCTTCGCCGTTCTGTCGCATGTCCTCCTCGCGCCGGCGAAGGTCCTCTTCCCACTGTTCGAGCATCTTCTGGTGGCGCTCATCGACGTCGCGAATCTCGCGCAAGAAGTCGGGGTTGTCGTCGGGTGCGACCACCCGGGGAACCTGCCGTGGGCGCTGCGGGCGTCGGTTCAGCCGGCTAGCGACGATCCAGACGACGGGACCGATGACTGGCAGCAGGATGATCAGTGCCAGCCAGATCGGCCGGCGGGGTCCCGGTAGCTCCGCCGGGTCGGTCTGCAGGCAGTCGATCAACGCATAGACGGCGAGGGCGACGGCGACCAGGATGGGCAGGGCTCTCGTCAACGCGACCCGCCTCGGATCGTTGGCGCGAACATGCAAGAAGGGTATGCGACGCAACGGCTGACGTGTGCGCGTGTCAGCGTCCAACCACGACACGAACGGATCCACCCGCGTGCGCGGCCGGAACAGGCATAGTGCGTGGCATGACCCTGGTCACCCTCGACGACGTCCGGAATGCGGCGACGCGGGTCCATGGCCGGGTGGTTCGGACGTTTCTACTGCCCTGTCCATGGGCCGACGATGCTCGTCCGCTCTGGCTCAAGCCGGAGAACCTGCAGCCCACAGGCGCGTTCAAGGTGCGCGGTGCGTTCAACGCCCTGGGCGCCCTTCCGCTGGCGACGCGCAGCCGTGGCGTGATCACCCACTCGAGTGGGAACCACGGCCGGGCTCTCGCCTGGGCCGCGCAAACGTACGGCGTACCGGTGATCGTCGTGATGCCGGACACGTCGCCACCGGTCAAGGTCGCCGGCATCCGAGCGCTCGGTGCCGAGATCGTCGTGGTTCCGGCACCCGAACGCGAGGCGCGGGCTGCCGCAATCGCCGCTGAACGCGGACTTGCGGTGATACCGCCCTTCGATCACGCCGACGTGATCGCCGGGCAGGGCACGGTCGGTCTCGAGATCGTCGAGGACCTGCCGGACGTCGGCACGGTGCTCGTGCCGGTGGGCGGCGGCGGGCTCATCTCTGGTGTATCCGTGGCAGTGAAAGCGATCAGTCCGCATACCCGGGTAGTCGGGGTGGAGCCCGAGCTTGCTGGCGACCTCGCGGACGGGTTTCGACGCGGTGAGCGGGTCGTCTGGGATCCGGCGTTGACCGCGCGCACCATTGCCGATGGCGTTCGGCTGCCGGTGGTCGGCGAGCTGCCCTGGCAGCACATCAGCCGGCTGGTCGACGATGTCGTCACCGTGCCGGAGCAGAGCATCGTCGACGCGATGGCCATGCTCGCAACGTCGAGCCGGCTGGTCGCCGAACCGAGTGGTGCGTTGACGACAGCCGCGTACCTCGAGCGCCCTGAGGCCGCGACTGGGCGAACGGTCGCCGTGGTGTCCGGCGGTAACGTCGACCCTGCACTCTTGGCGCGTGCGTTGACGCCGGACGAGGTCAGGTGAGCCAATCGGTTCCACAGCGCCCCTAATGCGCCTGATAACTCAGCGCAGCACCGCGGCGTAGGCTGGCCGGGTCATGGCGTTCGCTCGTTACACGCTGTTGCGCGTGCTCCTCTTTCTCGCGGTGGCAGCGCTGCTGTGGATCGTCGGATTGCGCGGTCTCTGGCTGGTCCTGTTCGCGATTCTTGGTTCCGGCATCATCAGCATCTTTGCGCTGTCCCGAAGCCGGGATGCGGCCTCGGTTTCGTTGGCAAATAGGGTATCCAAGATCAAACGGCGTGTGGACGAACGCACAGCCGCTGAGGATGCCTGGGACGATCAGCAACGCGCGGGCGGCGCCCGGGCAGAAGGGGAACCCGCCGAAACCGACGAGGCGTGATCCGTTACTAGGGTCAGGGCTTGCGGCCGATCCCGACGTAGTACCAGGCGCTCTCTGGATCCTCGCCCGCCATGGATTCGTCCGGATGCCAGGCCAGGAGCGGGACGACACCGGGCTCCACGAGGTCGAGGCCGGTGAAGAACGCCTCCACCTCCTGGCGGCTGCGCGGGACCAAGGTGATGCCTGCGGCTGTGGCGGCATCGACGGCACCCTGGATGGCCTCCGGGTTGAAATCGCCGGTTGGATGACTGATGACCACGTAGCTGCCGGACGGCAGGGCGTCGAGCAACGTCTTGACCATGCCCTGCGGGTCGTCGGAGTCGTGGAAGAACATCAGGATCGCGACGAGTATCAAGCCGACCGGCTGGCTGAGGTCGAGCGTGCGGGGCAGCGCTGGGTCGGCGAGGATCTTTTCGGGTTCCCGCAGGTCAGCCATGATGAACTCGGTCTGGCCACTGGGTGAGCTGGTCATCAAGGCCCGTGCGTGGGCGAGCACCAGCGGGTCGTGGTCGACGTAGAGCACACGGGAGTCGGGCGCCACCTCCTGCGCAACCTCATGGGTGCTCCCAGCAGCAGGGATGCCCGGGCCGATGTCGAGGAACTGCCGGACTCCCGCCTCGGCAGCGAGATAGCGAACGGCACGGCCGAGAAATGCCCGGTTTGCCCGCGCCATGGTCTTTAGCGTCGGAATCGCCGCGACCATCGCGTCTCCGAGGGCCCGGTCCGCCGCAAAGTTGTCTTTGCCGCCGAGCCAGTAGTCATAGACCCGGGCGGAGTGCGGGACAGACGTATCGATTTGCGTCAGCTGGGAATCGGAGGCCATCAGAGCTTCCTTCGATGCAGGGGCGGGATCTCCACCTTAGTCGCGCCCCCGGCGCGGCGTTGCTGCGGATTCCGCCAAGGACGGGACGGGGTGGGAACGTTCGTGCGAGGGCGGCCCATTGGTCACACAGTCCGGGCGTCGAGTTCGCGAAGTATCAGGCCGAGCGTCTCGGCCGTCTCACCCGGGGGGTTGGCTTCGACCGCGAGTTGCTCCATGGCAACGACGTAGTGCTCGACGTCCTCCCGTTTGTCGAGATAGAGAGCGCTGGCGAGCTGCTCGACGTAGACGATGTCGGGCAGTTCCTGGTCCGGAAAGCGCAAGATGCTGAACGACCCGCCGGCCGCGGCGTGACCGCCGAAGTCGAACGGCATGACCTGAAGTTGCACATTGGGCATCTTCGTGGCGTCGATCAGCGCCGCGATCTGTGCGCGCATGACCTCGGCACCACCGACCAGCCGGCGCAACGCGCCTTCGTCGATCACGGCCCACAGCTGGGGCGGGTCGGGGCGGGTGAGTTGTTTTTGCCGGGCCAAGCGCAGGCTAACCCGGCGCTCGAGTTCCGACGGCTGTGCTTCGCCATGCCCGAGCAAGATCACTGCGCGCGCGTAGTCGGCGGTCTGCAGCAAGCCGGGGACGAACTGCAGCTCATAGGTGCGGATGATCGTCGCAGCCGACTCCAGGCCGACGTACGACTGGAACCAGCTGGGCAGGATGTCACTCTCCCGGTGCCACCACCCCGGCGTGTTGGCGTCGCGGGCCAGGGTCAGCAAGGCGGTGCGTTCTTCCTCGTCGGTGAGGCCGTAGAGGGTGAGCAGGTCCGCAACGTCGCGTTCCTTGAAGCTGACCCGGCCGAGCTCCATCCGGCTGATCTTGGACTCGGACGAGCGAATCTCATAGCCGGCAGCTTCGCGGGTGACGCCTTTGTCCTCACGCAGCTTTCGTAGGTGAGCGCCCAGCAAAATGCGCAGAACGGTCGGCCCTCCGGTCGACGCGCCCTCCGGCTGAGCCGTCGTCACCCATCGCCCCCAGGTGTTCGCCTACCCGACCGGCGCCGCCCTCGCCTCCGACACTTCAGAACATCGTACGGCTGTGGGCAGCCAGAACGGAACCGAATCCCCCCGAATCAACCCGGGTCGGGGGTGCGGCGCCGGCCGTGGCGATCTGCGGGCTAAGCGATCAGGTTGTCGAAATCGCCCTGCTGGGCGCCCAGGATGAACGCGACCATCTCGTCTCGGGTGTAGACGAGCGCGGGGCCGTGAGGGTCCCGAGAGTTCCGGACGGCGAAGCCGCCATGGGGCAGCGCCGCCATCTCGACGCAGTTACCGCTGGGGTTGCTCAGCAGGCTCTTCTGCCAGGTGACTGCCGTCAGCTGGCTTGCGGGCATGCCGTTGTACGGGTGGCTCATCTCTTTCTCTTTCGTCTGGTAGGGGACGGAATGCTGGACCGACGATCGAGCCCTGCTCACCGTGCGCACGTCAGGTGCACGTGCACTAGCACTTGCGTTCGCACGGCAACAAGAGCACGATATCGCATATGCACGTGCAAGTGGATAATGCGGGGGCAACAAAATAGTGAGACTCCTCGACGGCACGACGAGTACTTCTCCGCGCCGTCGGGTGACCGGGTGGGCGTACCGCGCTGCAACGGTGTCGCACTGGTCCCCTGCCCGCACCGCGGTGCGTCCACCTGGATTTGTCTTCTCGCCGGCCCAGTGGCCGGCGTTTGTTGGTTGTGGCCTCAGCCGTTACTGACGGAGAGACCGAGGGCGAGCAGAGCCGCGTAGCAGAGTTCTGTGGTTGCAGTGTCCCGAAGGACCGGTCCGAGCTCTGCCCCACCGGAACCCGTGATGACCGCGTCGGCAGCACGGGCGGCGAGCGGAGCGGACAACATCGCCAGTGCGACCCACGGCCGCCCGGCGATGGCCAGGGCGATAGCCAGCGCATACGCGGTTGTGAGCAGTCCGGCGTAGAGAAGCCGGGTGCGTCCCGAGCCAAGGACGACGGCAAGCGTGCGTTTGCCGCTGCGGGCATCCCCGGCCACATCCCGCAGGTTGTTGACGACCAGGATCGCGCACGCCAGGCAGCCGATCGCGACTCCACAGACCACTGAGGCCGGAGTCACGCGACCGACTTGCACATAGGTGCTACCGATCACGGCCACCAGCCCGAAGAACACGAACACCGACACCTCGCCCAGCCCGCGGTACCCGTAGGGCCGGCTTCCGCCGGTATAGAACCAGGCGGCTGCGACCGCCAGGCCGCCCAGAACCAGCAGCCACCAGGCGCCGGTGAGGACCACCAGCGCGAGACCGGCCGCGCAGGCGATGGCGAAGCAGATGAACGCCGCGGTCCGAACGTTCGTCGGCGACGCCGTGCCCGATCCCACTAGGCGGAAAGGACCGATTCGCGCGTTGTCAGTACCACGGATCCCGTCTGAGTAGTCGTTCGCGTAGTTGACGCCCACCTGCAGAGCCACGGCCACGACGAGCGCCAGTACTGCACGCGTGAGCACAACGGAACCGACGGCGGCTGCGGCACCGGTGCCGACGACGACTGGCGAGACCGCAGCCGGCAACGTGCGAGGACGCGCTCCCGCCACCCAATCGCGAAGAGCCGGCATCAGACGGTGGTCGTTTCGAGCAGCCTGGCCACCAGTGTGCGGCGGTCGACCTTGCCGGTAGAAAGCGTGGGCAGCGACGGGACCAGCACCAGTGCCTTCGGCAAGTGTGCCTGCGGTGCGTGCCGAGCCATATGGGCTCGAACGCTTTCGAGGGTCGGCGGATCCCTCGGGTCTCGCGGGACGAGAACCGCGACCACGCGCTGACCCCAGAACGGATCCGGCAACGCGACGGCGGCGACAGCCGTCACACCGGGATGTGTGGCTATCAGCGAATCCACCGCCACCAGCGGAACGTTCACCCCGCCCGAGATGGCGACGTCGTCAACGCGGCCAGATACGGTGAGCCGCCCGTCCGGGTCGATCCGCCCGAGGTCGGAACTGGTGAACCACCCGTCGGCGAAGACCTGCGCGGTCAGGTGGGGCTGTAGCCGGTAGCCGTGGGCCAACATCGGACCCGCGATGCTGATCCGGCCGTCGCCGGACGTCACAACGTGCACTCCATCCAGCGGCATGCCGTCGTAGACGCAGCCGCCGCAGGTCTCGGTCATGCCGTACGTCGTGACGACTCGCACTCCGGCGCCCCGAGCCCGGTCGAGGAGTTCAGGCGTCGAGCTGGATCCGCCGAGCAGGACGGCATCGAACGCCGTCAGCGTTTCGAGTGCGGCTCCACCCGCGTCGAGAAGGACCGCCAGTTGGTACGGCACCAGTGCGGTGTAGCACCGGCGTGCCGCACTGCGGATGACGCGGCGGGCGGCGACCGCAAAGGGCGCCGGCCCGAATCCGCCGGCGAGGTCTACTGCATCGGGTTCGGTTTCGGCGACGACACTGCGAGCAAGCACCATGAGCCCACCGACATGTGTGGCAGGAAGTGTGAGCAGCCAGCGGCCGGGGCCGCCGAGGCGGGAATGTGTAGCGTCCGCTGACGCCGCGACTGCTGCCGCCCCGAGCAGCACGCCTTTGGGTTCCCCAGTCGTGCCCGACGTTGGTACCACGAACGCCACCCGGTCGTCGTCGACGGCTTCGACAGGCATGCCCGGTCGCAATGCCGCGAGCAGCGCGTCGCGAACGGTCGCAGGCCGTTCGGGAACCGGCAGGATCGCGCGTCCACTACGGAGGGCGGCCTCAACTACCGGGAGGACCTGGCCGAGCACCAACGGCCCGAGCGGCACGTCGACGACGTCGAGCGATTGCGCCGCCGCGGACGTCGATGTGTCCATGCCGCGGCTCAGGCTATGTCAGCGGAACCACGAGAGGAACGCAACGGGGCGCAGGTCGCAACGGGGAGCCGCGTTCGAACGATCGAGATGTGCCAAGCACGCCGATGCACCAAGGCGCACGGACTCAACCGCCGGTTGGCGCCCGCCGTGCCGCGCTGTACAGGTCGACCAGTTCCTGGGTGGTGGTGGCGTCCTCGGCAGCTTTGTCGTCGCGCCAGCGCCCGGTGAAGCGCGGGAATCGCATCGCCAGCCCACTGTGCTCCTTGATTTGTCCCCACCCGGCGGTGTGGTTCGGCGACAGGGTCAGTTCGGCGCTGAGGACTTCCAGCACGAGCCCGGGCTCGAACCACACGTCAGCCGGTTGGCGCGCGTCGACCCGAGCGGGCCGCTGCGAGCGGGCTAGCGGCGCCAGCCGGTCGGGCAGCGCGGCCAGTTCGGCGTCGGAGAACCCGCTGCCGCACTTGCCCACGGTGCGGAACATGTCCGCGGCCGGGTCGTAGGCAGCCAGCAGTACCGCGCCGTAGACGCCGCGGCGGCGGCCACGCCCGGCCAGCGCGCCGACCACGACCAGGTCGACGGTGTCGGCCAGTTCGGTGCGGTAGTCCCGCTTGAGCTTGATCCACAACCACCCGCGGGCGCCGGCCTGGTAACCGGCGGCTGGGCTCACGGACTTACACAGCAGCCCCTCGCAGCCGTCGGTAACAGCCTGCTCAAACGTAGCGTCCAAAGCGGTGGCGGTGCTGACGGTGGTGGCGGTGGTGAGCCGAAGCTGGGCCGATGGGGTGATCGCCTCGGCCAGCCTGCCCCGCCGCTGCGGATAAGACAATCGGGTGAGGTCCTGGCCGTCCGCGTACAGCAGCTCGAAGCAGAACAGGCCCACCGGCACGTCCCGGACGGCCTCGGCGATGCCGTGCTTGCGTCGCCGGAACATGACCTCCTGGAACGGGCGCAGCTCCCCGGCTGCCGAATCGAAGGCGACCACCTCCCCCTCGAGGATCGCCTCCTGCGGGCCGAGCCCCGCCTGGAGGAGCTCGACCACGTCCGGGAACTGGTTGCTGATGCGCTCCAGCCGGCGGGTGAACAGCTCGATTCGGCCGTCCGCGGTGCGGTGGGCCTGGACCCGGACGCCGTCGTATTTGTACTCGGCTGCGCACTGCCCGCCGAGTTTGGCCAGGATCTCCGCGGCGTCGGACATCCGCTGGGCGAGCATGGCGCGTACCGGGTGGCCGGGGCGAACCTGGATCTGCTCGACCGCTGCCAAGCCGCCGCTGGCAAGCGTTGAGGCGACCAGGCCGAGGTCGCAGCAGATGTTGTAGGCGCGTTCCAGCGCCGGCCGTGCGGCCCGGCCATCGGCGTGTACCAGCGCGAGCGCGTCCAGGATGCTGGGGGTTCCGACTCCCAGCCGCAGCCCGCCCGTGACCTGGCGTAGCAGGTATCGGACCTCCAGCGGGGTGGCCTGGGTGAGCAGGCCGGCCAGCAGGTCCAGCTTGCGGCCCTGCGAGCCCGGCCCTTCGGCCTGGGCGATCTGGTGGAGGGTGTCGACCACGACCGCGACCGGCAGACTGGCCGGCCGGCCGCTGGCCGTGGCGGCCAGCAGCTGCTCGGCGGTCTGGCCAAGGTCGCCGGTCTCCCGCAGGCTGGCGGTGACCTGCTCGGGCCCGACGCCGGTCGCGGTGGCGACCGCGCGGACCGCGAGCTTCTCGGCCAGGCCGAGATCCACGCCGGCGAACTCCGGCGCGATCAGACCTTGACACAAGTAACACACCGTGCCCAGCAGCTCGGCGGGGGTCTGGTCGAGCAGGGCGGCGAGCCGGTCGATCAGCACCAGCCGGCCGCTTGCCTGCTCCAAGTCGCGGAACGCCTCGGCGACGATCTCGTACTGCACGACGCTCCTCTCGCCTCTCACCGCACCCGTGACCCGACGGACGGTGCCGGCGGGTAGAGCAACGCTACGGCGGCGAACCCGCGGGGCACGTGGCGCCACGAGGCTGACACGCGCGGTTACGGTCGTTCTATCCGGCCGTGGCGTGTCCGGAGGCGGCGGTCTCATCGGGCCGGTCGGTCTCAGACCGTGGCACGCGGGCCACGACCAGCGCGATGAAGAAGCCAGTCAGGCTGCGGGCTAGAAGTACCAGGGGAACCGGGACCAATCAGGGGACCGCTTCTCCAGGAAGGCGTCGCGGCCCTCGACGGCCTCGTCGGTCATGTAGGCGAGCCGGGTCGCCTCACCGGCGAAGAGTTGCTGCCCGACCAGCCCGTCGTCGATGGCGTTGAAGGCGTATTTCAGCATCCGCTGGGCCGTGGGGCTCTTGCCGTTGACTTTGGCCGCCCATTCGAGTGCGACGGTCTCGATCGCGTCGTGGGGGACGACGGCGTTGACCATGCCCATTCGGTAGGCGTCGGCGGCCGAGTGCTCCTCCCCGAGAAAGAAGACCTGGCGGGCGAACTTCTGGCCCACTTGGCGGGCAAGGTACGCAGACCCGTATCCGCCGTCGAACGATCCGACGTCGGCGTCGGTCTGCTTGAAGCGGGCATGCTCCGCGCTGGCGATGGTGAGGTCGCACACGACGTGGAGGCTGTGTCCGCCGCCTGCCGCCCAGCCGGGTACCACGCAGATGACGATCTTGGGCATGAAGCGGATCAGCCGCTGGACTTCGAGAATGTGCAGCCGTCCAGGGCGGGTTGGGTCAACCGCCTGGTCTGCGCCGGTGCCGTAGCCGTAGCCGTCACGGCCGCGAATTCGCTGGTCGCCGCCCGCGCAGAAGGCCCAACCCCCGTCGCGAGGCGACGGCCCGTTCCCGGTGAGTAGTACGCAGCCCACGTCGGGGCTCATCCGCGCGTGGTCGAGCGCGCGGTAGAGCTCGTCCACCGTGTGTGGCCGGAACGCGTTACGGACCTCCGGCCGGTCGAAGGCAATCCGCACCGTGGGCTGGTCCCGATCGTCTCGAACGTGCCGGTGGTAGGTGATGTCGGTGCACTCGAAGCCGTCGACGGCGCGCCATAGCGAGGGTTCGAACGGCATCGCTGTCATCGTGGTACTCCTTCGCCTAATCCCAGAATTTCGGGTCCATTGTCGAGCCGAAATGGCCCACAAGATGACCTTGCCAACCAAGCTTGATCGTGACGTCGACGGCCGACATGCGCTCGGGGGAGCTACGCCATGACCCGTCGTCACCTGTCGAAGGTTGCCCTATGCGCGATCCTGCTCTCCATGTCCTCTGGGTGCAGTCATGATGACCCGGTGGCTAAGCCTGCGCGCGGCTGGGTGACGGTCACTGACGGGCCGAGCGGCGCTCGCATTGCCCTTCCTGCGGTGTCGGAACCGGCTTCCGACACCGCGGCCGACGCCAACGGCTCGCAGGTGACGTTCCGTCAGTATGCGGCGACCGCAGCCGGGGGTGCGGTCGAGGTCGGCTTCAACGTCCTGGACACCCGCGGAGGCATTTACGACCTCGACACCGGCGTCCGCGAGGTGGCCACCAGTCTGCACGGTCACGTCGTGTCGGCCCGGCCCACCGACATTGATGGACACGACGCCGTCAATGTCGAGGTCTCTTATGGCGAGGACAACGTCGTGCTCTTCCAGCTGGTCAGCGCGGACGAACACGTGCTGCAACCGCTGGTGGCCGGGCCCGCGTCTCGCCGTTCGGTCGTGGACGAGACCTTCGAGCAGCTCACCGATTCTCTCGACGTCGGCCCATGACCGACGTGTACGTCTTCTCGATCCCGCTGCGCACCCGGTTTCGTGGTGTCGACGTCCGGCAAGGGGTGTTGGTTCGAGGGACCGCAGGCTGGGGCGAGTTCTCGCCATTTCCCGAGTATGAGGATGACGAGGCCGCCAGCTGGTGGGCGGCAGCGACAGAGGCTGCCGAGTCGGAATGGCCGCCGTTCGTGCGGCACCGGGTTCCTGTCAACGCGACCGTTCCCGCGGTCCCACCGCATGATGTCGCGAATGTCCTGGCCGCCTTTCCCGGCTGCCAAACGGTCAAGGTCAAGGTGGCGCAGACGGGGCAGTCGCCCTCCGATGACCAAGCCCGGTTGGGCGCTGTCCGCGACATCGTCGGTCCGACCGGCCGCATCCGCATCGACGTCAACGGCGCGTGGGACCTGGAGACCGCCCGGCGGCTATTGCCGCTTTACGACCGTGCGGCTGGCGGCCTCGAGTACGCCGAACAGCCCTGCGCATCGATCCAGGATCTGGCGGCCCTACGAAGACGGGCCGATGTGCCGATTGCCGCCGACGAGTCGATCCGGCGCAGCGACGATCCGCTGCGCGTGGCCAAGCTCGGCGCTGCGGATGTCGCGGTGTTGAAGGTACAGCCGCTGGGCGGGGTGCGGGCGTGTCTTCGCATTGCCGAGGACATCGGCCTACCGATCGTGGTCTCCAGCGCGCTCGAGACGTCGGTTGGCATCGCCGCAGGCGTGGCACTGGCGGCCGCGCTGCCCGAGTTGCCCTACGCCTGCGGACTGGCGACGGCGGCTCTGCTCGGGTGTGACGTCGTCGACCGGCCGTTGGTCCCTGTCGACGGAACCGTCGGGGTGTCGAGGCCGGAGCCGGATCCAGGGGCGATGGCTGCTGCACGTGCCGACGACGTCACAGCGGGATGGTGGCGCGAACGGGTGGCCCGGGTAGCGCGGCTAGCCTGACCAGAGTGAACCCGTCGACGGCGCTGGCACGGGTCGTCGTCGACGAACTCGTACGCAACGGCCTGACCCACGTCGTGGTGGCCCCCGGTTCGCGCTCCGCGCCGCTGGCGATGGCTCTGGCCGATGCCGATGCCGGCGGCCGGCTCAGGCTGCATGTTCGCGTCGACGAACGGTCGGCGGCGTTTACTGCGCTGGGCCTGGCCAAGTCCGGCGGGGTACCGGCAGCGGTCGTGACAACGTCCGGGACCGCAGTAGCCAACCTGCATCCCGCGGTCTTGGAGGCGCATCACGGAAACGTTCCGCTGCTGCTGCTCACCGCTGACCGGCCGGAGGAGCTGCGCGGGGTGGGCGCCAATCAGACGACCGAGCAGGTGGGCATCTTTGGCGGGTCGGTCCGGTTGTTCCGTGAGCTCAGTGCGCCAGACGTCCGTACCGGCCAGGTGCCGTACTGGCGCTCGACCATCTCCCGGGCCTGGCTGGCCACCGCGGGTGCGCTCTCCGGCGATCCCGGTCCGGTCCACGTCGATGTCGCATTCCGTGACCCGCTGGTCCCGACGGACGACGACGTCTGGGTCGAGTCGCTCGACGGACGCCCGGATGGGCGTCCGTGGACGGCAGCCGGAGCCCAGGCTGCCGCTTCGCTCGACTGGTCTGATTTCGGTGATGAGGCGGAGACCCTTCTTGTACTCGGTGACACCACCCGGCGACTGGCCGCTGCAGCGTCGCGGCTTGCCGACCGGCTGAGCTGGCCGGTGATCGCCGAACCGCAGTGCCGCGGCGGCGGTGCGGCGATCGCCTGTTCCCCTCTGGTGGCAGGAAGCGAGGGGTGGGTCCGCCGGAACGCTCCGCGCCGCATCCTCGTCGTCGGTCGGCCCACTCTGTCCAGGCAGATTGCCCGACTGATCGGGGGCGGCATTGCGCCGGTCGACATCGTTACATCGGGGCCACGGTGGCCCGACGCCGCCCATGCGGCCCGGCGGGTCTACACCGCCCCCGCTCTACATCCATCCTCGCTGAACAAATCCGCGTCAAGCGACCCGATAACGCCGCTAAACGCGGAGATATTCAGCGAGGACGGCGGTCTGGCTGCTGGTAAGCGGCTGCGGTCGGCCTGGACCGCGGCTGGTGAACAAGCGCGCATCGTCGTCGATCGGATCCTCGACGAGAATCTGACCGGCACACCTCCGCCGAGCGGCATCGCGGCGACCCGCGAGGTGCTTCGGTGCCTGCCGCAGGATGCCGTGCTCTTCCTTGGATCGTCCTCCGTGATCCGTGATGTCGACCTGCTGGGAGAACAGCTTCCAGGTCTCGTGTTGACCAACCGGGGGGTCGGAGGTATCGACGGCACCGTCTCGTCGGCTGTCGGCGTCGCGCTGGCGGATGCCGCGACGGTGCGGCCGGCCTACGCGATGATGGGGGATCTGGCCTTGCTGCACGATGCGAACGGGCTGGTGATCGGTCCACGGGAGCCGCGTCCGGACCTGTGCATTGTGGTGCTGAACGACGACGGTGGCGGCATCTTCGCCCTGCTGGAGCAGGGCGCACCGGAGTATTCAGGTGTTTTCGAACGTGTCTTCGGCACATCGCATGCCGTGGACATCGAGGCTCTGTGCGCCGCCACCCGGACGCCCTTCCAGCGTGTGGAGGTCGAGAAGCTGGAGGCTGCGCTGGCGCCCCAGCCCGGCCTGCGCGTGGTCGAGGTTCGTGTCGATCGACACCGCCACCGCGAGCTACACGCCCGGCTTCGATCGGAGGTCGCGGCCGCGCTGACGTAACTCAGCCGCGCCAACCTTCCGCGGGGCTTGCTTCCCTGTGGGGGAGAGGGATTGGTGGCTAGCGGCGGGAATGTCAGCCGGACAGGGCGTCTCGCATCGGGAGCAACTTGGCAGCGCTCTCGGCTAGTTCGGCCTCGGGATCCGAGCCGGCGACAATGCCACAGCCGGCGAACAACCGGAGCCGGGCCGGGTTTCCGGGGTCGATCTGGGCGCAGCGCAACGCGATGCCCCACTCGCCGTCGCCCGATCCGTCGATCCAGCCGACCGGGCCGGCGTAGCGGCCGCGATCCATGCCCTCTATCTCGTCGATCAATTCGGCAGCGGCCGCGGTGGGAGTGCCGCAAACGGCAGCGGTGGGATGCAAGGCAGCGGCGAGCGCCAGAGAACTCGACGTGCCGGCAGCGACGCCGGTGACGTCGGTGGCAAGGTGCATCACGTTCGGCAAGTGCAGGACGAACGGTGTCTCCGGGACGTTCATGCTCGAGCAGAACGCACGCAGGCCACCGGCCACGGACCGGACCGCATATTCGTGCTCCTCCAGGTCCTTGCTGGATCGGGCCAGCGATGCGGCGAGCGCAAGGTCGTGCCCGTCGTCGCCGGTCCGCCTGATCGTCCCTGCCAGCACCCGAGAGGTCACCAACCCGCGTTCGAGCCGGACCAGCAACTCGGGAGTGGCGCCCATCAGCCCGTCGACGCAGAAGGTCCAGCACCGCGGGTAGTTATCGGCCAGCCGCGAGAGCGGCCAACGCGCATCGACCGGAACGGGCGCTTCAGCGACCAGGTCGCGAGCCAGCACCACCTTTTCGAGCTGGCCCGAACCGATTCGGCGGACGGCTTCGGCGACGACGAGCTCCCATTCGGCGCCACTGCGGGCACCGTCGGCAAACGCCACTGGCGCGGGCCGGCGAATCGTCACGTTGCCGTTCAGCGCGACGGCTGGGGGGAGCGTTCCCTGCAAACCGACGGTCGTGACCCACCACCGGCCAGAGCGGTGTCCCACGACCACGTCTGGCAGCACCATGACCGATGACCCACGGCCGGCAGTGAAAGTGAACGACCCGAAAGCCACCGGACCGCACCCGGGCAGCCCCACCTCGTCGCGGACGACAGCAGTTCTCAGCAGGTTGCGCCACCAGCGGTCGGCGTCGGCGAACCGGTCCGGACCATGTATCTCGACGGATGTGGCGCAGCCCCAGCCGACCAGGCCTTCGCCGCGGCGAACCCAGACAAGCGGTGCCTTTTCCGGCAGTAACGCCAGCAACGATCCGGGGTCCGGGATTGCGGTTGTTCGCACGACCAGGGAGATCGGATCGCGCGTCGGGGCCGCTGTGGTCACGGCAGGTGAGCGTATGTCGACGGTTCGAGGGCTCGGTGGCCCGGGTTGCCCCGGCATCTTGACAGGTGAGACGCGTCACAGCAGGCTCCCATGGATACCGCCCAAGCCGGGAGGACTCGATGAAGCGTCCGTTCAAGACCATCGCGGTTCTTAGCACCTTCGTCGTCTTGGTGGCCACGGCCGGGTTGGCCGTGGGCGCTCCGGGAGACGGAGGCGCCAAGCTGCAGATGTATGAGGCCACCGTCGATCAGACCATGGCCAGGCAGCTGAGGCAGGCTGGGTTCGACTTCGTCTCCGCCGAGCCGGTCGAGGGCGGCCTCCGCGTCGGTTTGGTGCTCTCGCCCTCGCAGCGGAATGCCCTCGAGGGACGGGGAGTGAAGATCGGCCTGTGGCGTAACGCCGACGGCAAGACGGCCACCGAGCTGGCTGCGGAACAGGCCGCCGCGGGCTACACCGTCTGGAAGGACTTCGACGGGCCCGACGGGATCCACGACCTCCTCTACGACATCGCCCAGCGGAACCAGCACCTGGTCAAGCTCGAGGTCATCGGGACAACCCTGGGAACCGATCCCGAGGGCGACGGGCCCGACCAGCCTCGGGAGATCGTGGCTCTCAAGGTGACCAGGGACGCCAACAGGGTCGCCGACGGCACGCGTCCGGCCGTGCTCTACAGCTCGCTGCAGCACGCCCGGGAGTGGATCAGCGGCGAGGTCACGCTCCGGCTGCTGGACTACTTCCTCGACAACTACAACAAGGACCCGGAGATCACCAATCTGGTCAACACTCGGGAACTCTGGTTCGTCCCGGTGGCCAACCCGGACGGCTACCAGTACACGTTCGACTACGAGCGGCTGTGGCGAAAGAACCTCCGGGACAACAACGACGACGACCAGATTTCGCTCGGCGACGGCGTCGACCCCAACCGAAACTGGCCGGAGCACTTCAACTACGACAACGAGGGGTCCTCGTCGAGCACTGCCAGCGACACCTACCGGGGCACGGGCCCGAACTCGGAGCCGGAGACGCAAGCCCTCAAGGGATTGATCGACCGGGTCGGGTTCGAGTTCCATATCAACTACCACTCGTTCGCCTACGAGATCCTGGCCCCTGAGGGCTGGCAGGAGGGCACGCCGGACCTGGACTTGCCGATCTACGCCGCGTGGATGGGCACCGACGCCAACCCGGCCGTGGGCGGGTTCGACCCCGGGTCAGGCGCGGACGAGCTGTACATCACCAACGGTGAGACGACCGACTACGCGTCCACGGCCAAGGGGACGCTGTCGGTGACCCCCGAGTTGGGCGAGGGGACCCCGGGCAGCGGGTTCGTGTATCCCGATGACGAGAGCCTGATCCAGGCCGAGTTCGAGAACGGCCTACAGTTCGCCCTCGACGCGGCCCGGTCCGCCCCCGACCCCGACGACCCCGTCTCCCACCTGGGCTTCACCACGCAGCCCTTCTACCTGGAGATGGACCAGGCCGACCCGCAGTTCTCCAACGTCCCCCTGGTCGACTTCAAGTTCGACGTCTCCTACGGCGACCCGCAGACGGTCCGGGTCCTGGCGAAGAAGGCCCTCGGCGCGGTCACGCTCCAGTACCGCATCAACGGAGGACCGGTGCAGAGCGCGCCAACCAGCGAATGGCAGGGCGGCGACGTGTTCGGCGATCCGAGCAGGTACTACCACGCCATGCAGGGCGAGGTGACCGGTACCAGCCCCGGTAACTCGGTGGAGGTGTGGTTCACCGGCGGCGGCGAGGACAGCGACCACTTCACGTACAGCATCCGATCCGACACCAACCGGGACGTGCTCGTGGTGGCCGCAGAGGACTACTCCGGCATCTCGCCGGTATACAAGAAGGCCAGCGCGCCGAACTACCTGTCGTACTACCTCGATGCGCTGGCGGCCAACGGCATCCAGGCCGATGTCTACGACATCGACGCGAACAGCCGTCAGGCCCCGGATGATCTCGGCGTGCTGAGCCACTACGACGCGGTGATCTGGTACACGGGCGACGACGTCATCACCAGGGACCAAGGCATGGTCCCGGGCACCACTACCCGCCTGGCCTACGAGACCATGCTGAACGTCCGGTCGTTCCTGAACGAAGGCGGCGGGCTGATGCTCACCGGCAAGAACGCCGGCCTGCCGTTCACCGGCTACGAGTTCGACCCGTCGTTCAACCGGGCATGCAACCCCGACGGGGCCGAGAACTTCCCCGACGGGACCGACGACTGCCGGCCGCTGTACGACGACTTCCTCCAGTACTACCTCGGCGCCTACGTCTACGTGGATGGCGGCGGACTCGACAGCCACGGCCACCCGTTCGACATCGTCGGCGTCGACGATCCGTTCGACGGACTGAGCTGGTCGCTGAACGGCGGAGGCTCGGCCAACAACCAGGACAACGCCAACACGTTCGTGGCCACCAGCGGCATCCTGCCGGAGAGCGATTACCCGCAGTTCACCAGCTGGGACGCGGCCAAGTACGTGCGAGCGGGTGGCCCGTTCGACCCGCACACCGGGACGAACTACGTCTACTCGCAGATCGCGGACGTGTCCTACAAGCGACTGGGCAAGACCTTCACGGTGCCGGCGAGCGGCAGCCTGGACTTCTGGGTGTCACACGACACCGAGCCGGAGTGGGACTTCTTCTTCGTGGAGGCCCACACTGTGGGGCAGGAAAATTGGACCACACTGCCGGATCAGAACGGGCACACCAGTCAGGACACCGGTGAGAGCTGCCCGGAGGGGTGGCACTCGTCGCCCGACGAGATCCACCCGTTCCTCGCGCACTACCAGACGCTGAACGCGGATGGAACGTGCTCCCCGACCGGGACCACCGGCTCGTGGAACGCCTCGACCGGGAACTCGGCGGGCTGGCAGCAATGGCACGTCGACCTGTCCGCCTACGCCGGCCAGACCGTCGAGGTGTTCCTGACCTACGTGAGCGACTGGGCGGTCCAGGGCCTCGGGGTCTTCCTCGACGACGTCACGGACCCGACCGGGACCACGTCGTTCGAGTCGGATCTCGGCGGATGGACCGTGGCCGGCCCGCCGCCGGGTAGCGCCCCGAACTTCAACGACTACATCGTGACCACAGCCGCCGGGTTCCCGGAGGGACCGGTCATGGCGGAGAAGCCGCCGTCCGTCGATTTCCAGACCCTTTACCTCGGGTTCGGGTTCGAGGGCATCGCGGGTGCGGACACCAGGGCAGCGATCATGGATCGGGCCGTGGACTACCTGCTCCAGTAGCGGGGAGCGAGCCGAGGGGCCGGCCGGGAGGCCGGCCCCTCACCCATTTCACTCCTAGCGCTGCTAGAGGTTCGCCCACGATGCCGTGGGCCCTGGGCACCGCGGTGAACTCCCACCCGTCCTCCTCGCAGTTGTTGAAGATCTCCCGACGGGCACGGGCGAAAGTTGCGCGCGGGCGCTGGGACGAGCTGCAGCCGTTCATCGCTCACTACCAGCGGCCGGCCTGCGAGTCGACGGGCACGACAGGCAACTGGAATGCGGCCATCGGCTCGTCGCAGGGCTGGTCGGAGTGGTCGGTCGACTTGTCTGCCTATGCGGGCCAGCAGGTCGAGGTATCCATCGCCTACGTGAGCGACTGGGCCATCTTGCCTGGCTCGCCGAACCGTTGTGCGTGGCACGCCGAGCCGCCGCTGCGCCGCCCGTTATAGGCGGCTTTGTGGAGCGGTCCGGCGTGCCACGTTGGACGCGAACCGTGTGTCGGCTGCGAAGATGACGCCGTGCCGCGCGCCTCGTTGGACAAGCAGCCGCACGAGATCGCCGCCATGTTCGACGGGGTCGCCGCGCGCTACGACATCACCAACGACGTGCTGTCGCTGGGGCAGGACCGGCGCTGGCGACGCGCGGTAGAGCACGCTGTCGGGACGCGCGCGGGGGAGCGGGTCCTCGATCTGGCTGCTGGCACCGGAACGTCGAGTGAGCCATTCGACGGCGCGGGCGCCTTCGTCGTGCCTTGTGACTTCTCCCTTGGCATGCTGCGGGCGGGTAAGCGCCGCCGGCCGGCGCTCCCGTTCGTCGCCGGCGACGCGCTCCGGCTCCCGTTCGCCGACGCATCGTTCGACGCCGTGACGATCTCGTTCGGGCTCCGCAACCTCAACGACATCGAGGCGGGCCTGCGGGAGATGCTGAGGGTCACTCAGCCCGGCGGCCGGCTCGTCGTCTGCGAGTTCAGCCATCCGACGTGGGCGCCGTTCAGGACGGTGTACATCGAGTACCTCATGCGGGCTCTGCCGCCGTTGGCCCGACGCGTGTCGAGTAGCCCCGACGCCTACGTCTATCTGGCGGAGTCGATCCGGGCCTGGCCCGATCAGCGGGCCCTGGCTGGACGGATCGCCGACATCGGCTGGTCCGACGTCCGGTGGCGGGACCTGTCCGGGGGCATCGTCGCTCTGCACCATGCGACCCGTCCACGCGATTAGCCGCACGTCTCCGGCCATCACCAGTCGAACTCGTACATCACCAGGCGTGTACGCCTGGTGATGTACCAGTAGGGGTGGTGAACGTGGTCATTCCCGGCTCTAGACTTGCCCCGACGAACGCTCGTGAATGCATTCACGAGCGTCCAGGGCGACGACGAGGTGCGAGCGGGATGGGCCGACCGGCGAGCGATGCCGACGTCATCGTCGTCGGAGCCGGACCCGCTGGCTCCACCACGGCGTACTACCTGGCGAGCGCCGGCCTCGACGTTCTCCTGCTAGAAAAGGCCGCGTTCCCACGGGACAAGGTCTGTGGCGACGGCCTGACTCCACGTGCGGTCCGCCAACTCGTCCGGATGGGCGTGGACATCGCCGGTCAGGGCTGGATCCGCAACAACGGCCTGCGGGTCGTGGGCGGCGGCATGCGGTTGCACATGCCCTGGCCCGATCTGGCCAGCTACCCCAACTACGGACTGGTGCGGACCCGGACCGACTTCGACGAGATTCTCGCCCAGCATGCCCAGAAGTCAGGGGCGCGCCTACACGAGAGCACGGTCGTGATCGGCCCAGTCCTCGACGAGAGAACAGGCCGAATCGTTGGCGTCAGCGCCCGTCCACTGGGTGACGACGGGCGGGCTGGCGGTCGCGCCGTGACCTACCGCGCGCCCGTCGTGGTCGCCGCGGACGGGGTGTCGTCCCGGCTGTCGACGGCATTGGGCATTCACAAGCGGGATGACCGGCCGATGGGCGTCGCCGTCCGCACCTATTACCGAACTCCTCGGCACGACGACGACTGGATGGAGTCCTGGCTGGAACTGTGGGAGAAGGACAAGCACGACGAGCCCAGGCTGTTGCCCGGCTATGGCTGGATCTTCGGCACCGGGAACGGCACGAGCAACGTGGGCGTCGGTGTCCTCAACACATCGACGGCCTTCGGCCGGGTCGATTACCGGCAACTACTGCGGCGCTGGGTCGCTCAGACACCGCCAGAGTGGGAGTTCACCGAGGAGAACCGGGTCGGCGACATCCGCAGCGCGGCGTTACCCATGGCCTTCAACCGGCAGCCGCACTACGACCGCGGGCTGCTGCTCGTCGGCGACTCCGGCGGCATGGTCAACCCCTTCAACGGCGAGGGCATCGACTACGCGATGGAAGCGGCCAGCCTCGCCGCCACCGTCGTGGCCGACGCGTCCGCGCGCCGAACCGATGCAGACCGGGAGCGAGTGCTCCGCCGCTATCCCGCCGTCCTGAAGCAGGAGCATGGCGGCTACTTCACGCTGGGACGCGTCTTCGTGAACCTGATCGGAGACCCACGGATCATGAAACTGTGTACTCACCACGGCCTGCACCATCCGGCGCTGATGCGGTTCGCGCTGAAGTTGATGGCGAACCTGACCGACCGCCGGGATGGCGATGTGATGGACCGCCTCGTCAATGCCATGACCCGAGTAGCACCATCCGCGTGATGAGGATGAAACCGTGATCGACTTCACTAGCATGGGCACCCGTGCGCGCACGCCGGTGCGGTGCGCCACGTGGACCCACTGCTCGAGTGCCGGGGAGGGGAGTGCGTGAACGCGTACGTGCCGATCATCGTGCTGGGCGCCGTGGGCGCGGGCTTCGTCGTGGTGTCGATCGCAATGGGTGCTCTGACCGGTCCGAAACGCTGGAACCGGGTCAAGGTCGACTCCTACGAGTGCGGCATCGAACCCACGCCGCAGCCGGCTGGCGGGGGCCGTTTCCCGATCAAGTACTACCTGACCGCGATGCTCTTCATCGTGTTCGACATCGAGATCATCTTCCTGTATCCCTGGGCGGTCAGGTTCGACGCGCTGGGTCTGTTCGGCCTGGTCGAGATGGTCTTGTTCATCCTCACCGTCCTCGTCGCCTACGCCTACGTGTGGCGGCGGGGCGGCCTGGACTGGGACTAGGGGCGGATACGGGTATGGGTGTCGAGGAGAAGCTCCCCGCTGGAGTCCTGCTCACCGGCGTCGAACGGCTCGTCGGCTTTATGCGCAAGAGCTCGGTGTGGCCCGCGACGTTCGGGCTGGCTTGCTGCGCAATCGAGATGATGTCGTTCGGCAGTCCCCGGCACGACTCCGCCCGGTTCGGGATGGAGGTGTTCCGGGCCTCGCCGCGGCAGGCCGACCTGATGATCGTCGCAGGCCGGGTGAGCCAGAAGATGGCGCCGGTGCTGCGGCAGATCTACGACCAGATGCCCGAACCCAAGTGGGTGATCGCCATGGGCGTCTGCGCCAGCTCCGGCGGCATGTTCAACAACTACGCGATCGTCCAGGGCGTCGACCACATCGTGCCGGTTGACATCTACCTGCCGGGGTGTCCTCCGCGTCCAGAGATGTTGATGGACGCGATTCTCAAGCTGCACGACAAGATCTTGCACATGCCGCTCGGCCCGCATCGGCAGCGGGCCGAGGCCGAGGCCGAGCAGGTGGCGCTCGAGGCCCCCGCCACGCACGAGATGAGAGGCCTGCTGCGATGAGCGAAGATCGCCCGCCCGCTCACGACCAGGCCACCGCCGCGGCGGCCGGTCAAGAGGAGACCACGGCTCCCGCGGACGCTCCGGCGGCCGTCGAACGGCCGAGTGCCGAGGCAACGACCGCAGCTGTGCCGGATGAGGTCGCGGAGGAGGGACCCCCAGGGCCGCCTCCCGCGCACCCAACCCGGCGCGGCATGTTCGGCGCGGCAGGAACCGGCGACACCTCCGGCTTCGGCCGGCTCGTTGCACGCGACACCAACCCGGTCCGCCTCGCCTCCACGCCCCGGCCGTGGGGGTCCGACTTCGACCAGGTCGGTGATTCGTTGAGCAGCGCCCTGGAGCACGCTGGTATCCCGTTCGACGACGCTGTCGAGAAGGTGGTCGTCGACCGTGGCGAGATCACGCTTTTTGTCCGGCGGGAGCACCTGGTCGAGGTCGCCACAACGCTCCGGGACGATCCGGCGCTTCGGTACGAGATGTGCATGGGTGTCAACGGCGTGCACTACCCCGGCGAGCCAGGGCGCGAGCTACACGCGGTCTACCCGTTCCTTTCCATCACGCACAACCGACGCGTGCGGGTAGAGGTCACCTGCCCCGACGACGACCCGCATGTGCCGTCCATCGTGGAGCTGTACCCGTCGAACAACTGGCACGAGCGGGAGACCTACGACTTCTTCGGCATCATCTTCGACGGACACCCGGCGTTGACCAGGATCGAGATGCCCGACGATTGGCCGGGGCATCCGCAACGCAAGGATTACCCGCTGGGCGGCATCCCGGTCGAGTACAAGGGTGCGACGATTCCCCCGCCCGACGAGCGGAGGGCCTACACATGAGCGAAAAGGCGAGTGCGACCAGATGAGCGGCATGGACGACGTCACCCTCGCCGCTCCGGCCGACGAGGCAACCCCGGAGGACGCCTACGCCGGCGTCCGCGAGACGACCGAGGGCGCGGTCTACACGGTGACGGGCCAGGACTGGGACGACGTTGTCGGTGCCGCCGTCGCCGGTCAGGAACGGGTCGTGGTCAACATGGGGCCGCAGCACCCGTCCACCCATGGCGTCCTCCGTCTGATCCTCGAACTCGACGGCGAGACCGTCACCGAGGCCCGCGCCGGCGTCGGCTATCTGCACACCGGCATCGAAAAGAACATGGAGTACCGGACGTGGACGCAGGGCGTGACGTTCTGCACCCGGATGGACTACCTGTCGCCGTTCTACAACGAGGCGGCATACGTCCTCGGAATAGAGCGGCTGCTGGGAATCACCGACCAGATCCCCGAACGGGCCACGGTCATCCGCGTGATGATGATGGAGCTCAACCGGATCTCCTCACACCTGGTGGCCATCGCCACCGGCGGCATGGAGATCGGTGCGCTCACCGTCATGACGATCGGGTTCCGGGAGCGCGAGCGGACCCTGGACATCTTCGAGCTGGTCACCGGGTTGCGGATGAACAGCGCCTACATTCGTCCCGGTGGCGTCGCCCAGGACCTGCCGCCCGGTGCCGTGGAGAGCATTCGCGAGTACGTGCGTTGGGTCGATGATCACCTGCCCGAGTACGAGGACCTCTGCAACGAGAACCCGATCTTCAAGGGTCGCCTGGGCAGCATCGGCTATCTCGATCTCACCGGGTGCATGGCCCTCGGCCTCACTGGGCCCATCCTGCGGTCCACCGGCCTGCCCTACGACTTGCGCAAGGCACAGCCGTACTGCGGCTACGAGACCTACGACTTCGACGTGCCCGTCCGGGACACTGCTGATTCCTATGGGCGGTTCCGTATTCGCATCGACGAGATGCGCCAGTCGCTGCGCATCATCGAGCAGTGCCTCGACCGGCTGGAGCCCGGTCCGGTAATGATCGCCGACAAGAAGATCGCCTGGCCGGCGCAGCTCGCCCTCGGCGGCGACGGCCTCGGCAACAGCCTCGATCACATCCGGCACATCATGGGCGAGTCGATGGAGGCGCTGATCCACCACTTCAAGCTGGTTACCGAGGGGTTCCGGGTGCCAGCCGGCCAGGTCTACCAGGCGGTCGAGTCGCCGCGGGGGGAGTTGGGTGTCCACCTCGTCTCCGACGGCGGCACCCGGCCGTGGCGGGCACACTTTCGTGACCCGTCGTTCAACAACCTGCAGGCTGTGGCGGCGATGTGCGAAGGCGGGATGGTGTCCGACGTGATCGTGGCCGTGGCGAGCCTGGACCCAGTCATGGGGGGGTGCGACCGGTGACGACGGAAACGCGACTGAACGACGTGGCCAGGGACGAGATGCGGCAGATCATCGCCCGCTACCCGCAGCCGCGCTCGGCCCTGCTGCCGATGCTGCATCTGGTCCAGGCCTACGACGGATACGTGACACCTGCCGGCATCGAGATGTGTGCCGAGGAACTCGGTCTCACCGAGGCGGAGGTGTCGGCCGTGGCGACGTTCTACACCATGTACAAACGGCACCCGATGGGCAACTACCACATCGGTGTCTGCACGAACACACTGTGCGCGATCATGGGCGGCGATGCGGTGTGGGCCGAGCTCTCCGAAGCGTTGGGGATCGGCCACGACGAGACCATGGCCGACGGCACGGTCTCGCTCGAGCGGGTCGAGTGCAATGCCGCCTGCGATTACGCGCCCGTCGTGATGGTCAACTGGGAGTTCATGGACAACCAGACCCCGCAGTCCGCGCTGGAGCTGGTCGAGCAGCTGCGGGCCGGTGCGGAAGTGCATTCCACGCGTGGTCCACGGATCTGCACCTGGAAGGAGGCCGCCCGGATCATTGCCGGGTTCCCGGACGATCGGGCCCACGAGGGCGTACCGGCCGGCGCTGCCAGCCTGGCCGGGCTCACCCTCGCCCGCGAACAGGATTGGACTGCTCCAGAGGGCGGAACCCCGGCGATCGAAGCGACCGGCTCAGCCGCAGCGCCGGAGGGTGCCCGATGAGCACCCTCACCCCGCTGCTGTCGCAGTACTGGCACGAGAGCGACGCGTTCACCCGAGCCGGTTACGAGCGCCACGACGGGTACAAGGCCTTGCGCATCGCCCTGCAGCGCCAGCCGGCCGACATCGTGACGATGGTCAAGGAATCCGGGCTGCGCGGTCGTGGCGGCGCGGGGTTCCCGACGGGGATGAAATGGAGCTTCATCCCGCAGGACAGCCCGAAGCCGACGTATCTGGTCGTCAATGCCGACGAGTCCGAACCCGGCACGTGCAAGGACATTCCGCTGATGCTGGCCACGCCGCATCTGCTGGTCGAGGGCGTGATCATCGCCTCGTACGCCATCAAGGCGAAGCACGCGTTCATCTACATCCGCGGCGAAGTACTGCATGTGATCAGGCGGTTGCAGCAGGCTGTGCGGGAGGCGTACGACGCCGGATACCTGGGCGAGGACATTCTGGGCTCGGGTTTCGGTCTGGAGCTCACAGTGCACGCCGGCGCCGGCGCGTACATCTGCGGCGAGGAGACCGCGCTTCTCGACTCGCTCGAAGGCCGGCGCGGACAACCCCGGCTGCGGCCGCCGTTCCCTGCCATAGCAGGCCTGTATGCGTCGCCCACCGTGATCAACAACGTCGAGACCATCGCCTCGGTCCCCTCGATCGTGTCCCAGGGGGTCGACTGGTTCCGATCGATGGGCTCGGAGAAGTCGCCCGGCTTCACGCTGTACTCGCTGTCGGGCCACGTCGCCCACCCTGGACAGTACGAGGGTCCGTTGGGGCTCACCCTGCGCGAGTTGCTGGAGATGGCCGGTGGTATCCGGGACGGCCACGAGCTGAAGTTCTGGACGCCCGGCGGGTCGTCGACCCCGCTGCTGACAGCCGAGCACCTCGACGTTCCGCTCGACTACGAGGGAGTAGCCGAGGCGGGCAGCATGTTGGGCACCAAGGCGCTGCAGATCTTCGACGACTCGACCTGCGTTGTGCGCGCGGTGGCCCGCTGGGTCGAGTTCTACAAGCACGAGTCGTGCGGAAAATGCACACCGTGCCGGGAGGGCTTCTGGTGGCTGGTCCAGATCCTGGACCGGCTCGAGGAAGGGCATGGCACCGAGGCCGACCTGGACAAGCTGCTGGACCTGGCCGACAACATCGCCGGTCGGTCGTTCTGCGCTCTTGCCGACGGCGGGATCGCCCCGATCACGTCGTCGCTCCAATATTTCCGCGACGAGTACATCGCCCACTTCGACCAGGGCGGCTGCCCGTTCGACCCGGCCGCCTCGACGCTGTTCGCCCAGAGCGCGGGAGCGACCAGATGACGGTGACGTCGAACCAACGGCCCGCCACCGACTCGGTCGAGCCCGCTCCCAAGCTCGTCACGCTGACCGTCGACGGTTTCGAGGTGAGCGTGCCCGAGCACACGTTGCTCATCCGGGCCGCTGAGCTGCTTGGTATTCAGATCCCGCGGTTTTGCGACCACCCGCTGCTCGATCCGGTGGGGGCGTGCCGGCAGTGCTTGGTGGAGGTCGTCGACGCCGGCAACGGCCGCGGCATGCCCAAGCCGCAGGCGTCGTGCACCATGGCCGTCGCCCCCGGGATGGTGGTCCGCACCCAGCTCACCTCACCGGTCGCGGACAAGGCCCAGCAGGGGATCATGGAGTTCCTGCTGATCAACCACCCGCTGGACTGCCCGGTCTGCGACAAGGGCGGAGAGTGCCCGCTGCAGAACCAGGCCATGAGCAGTGGTCGGCCCGAGACGCGGTACGAGGGAGTGCGGCGCACCTTCCCCAAGCCGATCGCGATCTCCAGCCAGGTGCTGCTCGACCGAGAGCGGTGCGTGCTGTGCGCGCGATGCACCCGGTTCTCCAAGGAGATCGCCGGTGACCCCTTCATCGAGCTGCTCGAGCGCGGGGCACTACAGCAGGTCGGCATCTACGAGGCTGAGCCGTTCGAAAGCTACTTCTCTGGCAACACCATCCAGATCTGCCCGGTCGGTGCGCTCACGTCGGCCGCCTACCGGTTCCGGGCCCGGCCGTTCGACCTCGTCTCGGTGCCGTCGGTCGCCGAGCACGACGCGTGCGGCGCGGCGATCCGGGTCGACCACCGCCGAGGCACAATGATGCGCCGGCTCGCCGGCGACGATCCGGAGGTCAACGAGGAATGGATCTCTGACAAGGACCGCTTCGCATTCCGGTACGCGACGCTCGAGGACCGGTTGCGTTATCCGTTGGTCCGCGACGAGGAGACCGGCGAGCTCGTCACAGCGTCGTGGCCGGAGGCGCTGGCAATAGCAGCACGTGGACTCGCCACGGCCCGTGACAGCGGAGGCGTCGGCGTGCTCACCGGCGGCCGGCTCACCGTCGAAGACGCCTACGCCTACGCGAAGTTCGCGCGCGTGGTTCTGGGCACGAACGACATCGACTTCCGGGCCCGCGCGCACTCCGCGGAGGAGGCCGACTTCCTCGCGGGTTTCGCCGGAACAGGGCTGGGCGTGACGTACGCGGACCTGGATAAGGCGCCAGCCGTGCTCCTGGTCGGCCTCGACCCCGAGGAGGAGGCGGCAACTGTCTTTCTCCGGCTGCGCAAGGCCAGGCGGAAGAGGGGAACTACGATCTTCGCGGTTGCGCCGTTCGCCAGCCGTGGCCTGGTAAAGCTTGACGCCGAGCTGGTGCTGGCTGGTCCAGGCACCGAGGCAGAGGTGCTGAGCGCGCTCAGCGCAGGTGACCAGCGGGTGCGTGATGTCAGCGACGCATTGTCGACTGCCGGCGCACTGGTCCTCATCGGCGAACGGCTCGCCGCCGTTCCCGGCGCACTGTCAGCGGCGGCCCAGCTCGCCCAGGCGAGCGGAGCCCGCCTGGCCTGGATCCCGCGCCGAGCCGGTGAACGCGGCGCGCTCGATGCCGGGACTTTGCCACATCTGCTCCCCGGCGGCCGACCCGTTACCGACACCGAGGCCAGGGTCGACGTGGCGGCGGCCTGGGACGTGCCGCATGTGCCGGTCAGGACGGGTCGTGACACTGAGGGCATCTTTGCCGCCTTGGCCGAGAACAAGCTGGGCGCAGCCCTGGTCGCCGGTGTCGAGTTGGCCGACCTGCCGGACCCCGCCGCCGCGCAGGCTGCGCTCGCCGGCGCCGGGTTCGTGGTGAGCCTGGAGGTCCGTCGCAGCGAGATCACCGACCTCGCCGACGTGGTGCTACCGGTAGCGCCGGTGGCCGAGAAGTCGGGCACGTTCGTGAACTGGGAGGGCCGCGACCGACCGTTCCCGGCGGTGTTTGCCGACACCGGTGCGATGTCGGACGGACGCGTCCTCGACACGCTCGCCGACGCATGGGGCGTACGCCTCGGCCTGCCGACGGTCGAGGCCGCTCGGGCCGAGCTGGCCGAGCTCGGTCGGTGGGACGGAGCTCGGGTCGAGGCACCGGCTGTGCGCGCGGCCGACACACCGAACCCAGGGTCCGGGGAGGCGGTGCTGGCGACCTGGCGGATGTTGCTCGATGCTGGCCTCCTACAGGATGGCGAGCCGCATCTCGCGGGCACTGCTCGCCGGCCCGTGGCCCGCCTGTCGGCGGCGACGGCAGCCGAGATCGGTGTCGCCGACGGATCGGCACTGACGATCGGCGCGGAGCGCGGCTCGCTGACCTTGCCCGTCGAGGTGACCGAGATGCCCGACCGGGTGGTCTGGGTGCCACAGAACTCGCCGGGCTCCCGGGTCCATATCGACCTCGGCGCCCAGTCGGGCGCCATCGTCGCCATCGCCGCGGCGCCCGCCGAGTTGAGCGTCGTCGACCAGGGCACCGGAGGTGCCGTGTGAGCCCGCTGTCCACGATCACCGCCCAGGTGCAGGAGGCGCCGGAACAGATTCCTGGCTTCGGGAACGACCCCTGGTGGTTGGTCCTGCTGAAGGCGGTCGGAATCTTCGTGCTCTTGCTGCTCTTCACGCTGTTCAACATCGTGTACGAGCGCAAGGTCGTCGCCCACATGCAGCACCGAATCGGCCCGAACCGGACCGGCCCGTGGGGCACGCTGCAGAGCCTGGCCGACGGCGTCAAGTTGATCCTCAAGGAGACCATCAGGCCCAAAGGGATCGACCGGGTCGTCTACGTCCTCGCTCCGATCATCGCCGCCATCCCGGCCTTCTTGGTCTTCGCCGTCATTCCGATGGGGCCGGTGGTCTCGATATTCGGCGTGGAGACACCGCTGCAGTTGACCGACATGCCCGTGGCGGTCCTCCTGGTGCTGGCAATCGCCTCGGTAGGCGTTTACGGAATCGTTCTGGGCGGCTGGTCCAGCGGCTCGACCTATCCGTTGCTCGGTGGCATCCGATCGTCGGCGCAGGTGATCTCCTACGAGATCGCGATGGGGTTGTCCTTTGTCGCCGTGTTCCTGTTCGCCGGCTCGATGTCCACCTCGCAGATCGTGCAGGCGCAGGAGCCGATGTGGTACGCGGTGATCCTGCTGCCGTCGTTCGCCGTCTACGTGATCTCGATGGTGGGCGAGACCAACCGGGCGCCGTTCGACCTGCCGGAAGCCGAGGGGGAGCTCGTAGCGGGCTTCATGACCGAGTACTCGTCGGTGAAGTACATGATGTTCTTCTTGGCGGAGTACATCAACATGGTCAACGTCTCCGCGCTCGCGACGACTCTCTTCCTCGGCGGTTGGCGCGCGCCGTGGCCTATCTCGGCCATCAACGACGACTACTTCAACACCGGCTGGTGGCCGCTGCTGTGGTTCGTCACCAAGGTGGTCCTGCTGATCTTCGTGTTCATCTGGTTGCGTGGGACGCTGCCCAGGCTGCGTTACGACCAGTTCATGCGGCTCGGCTGGAAGATCCTCATCCCTGCCTCGCTGGCGTGGATCCTGCTGGTCGCCGCGATGCGGCTGGCCTTCAACGAAGGGCTCGAACGGCGGGACGTACTGGTCTGGGGCGGCGGCTTCGTCGTGCTGATGCTGATCGTGAGCATGCTCATCCCAGAACGGAAGCGAGCGCCGGACGAGGCGGTAGACCGCGAGCCGGTCGACGCGCACGCCGGCGGCCACCCGGTGCCGCCCATGCCGGAAACCACGGATCACACCACGAGGGGGGGTGTGCGGGGGGCGTAGCCCCTCGCAGGTATGCCTAGGTTCTTCGACCCGATTGCGGGCTTCGGGGTGACGTTCCGGACGATGTTCCGCAGGGTCGTCACCGAGCAATATCCCGAGCACCCCCACCCGGTCGCCCCGCGGTTCCACGGCCGGCACCAGCTCAACCGGCATCCGGACGGGCTGGAGAAGTGCATCGGCTGCGAATTGTGCGCGTGGGCGTGCCCGGCCGACGCCATCTACGTGGAGGGCGACTCCAACACTGACGAGCTGCGGTTCTCGCCCGGCGAGCGGTATGGCCGCGTCTACCAGATCAACTATCTGCGCTGCATCTTTTGTGGCCTGTGCATCGAGGCCTGTCCCACCCGGGCGTTGACAATGACCAACGAGTACGAACTCGCAGACGACACCCGCGAGAAGCTGATCTACGAGAAGCAGGATCTGCTCGCCCCCTTGCTGCCGGGGATGGAGGAACCGCCACACCCGATGCGCCTGGGCGACGACGAGCGCGACTACTACCTGCGCTCCGGTGCGATGTTGCGCGACGACGGCCGTGACCAGCGAGCGGCGGAGGAGGCGGGGCGATGAGCGCCGACGTGCTCGCCCAGGCAGTCGAGACCGCGAGTCACACCGGTGAGACCGTGCTGTTCTGGGTCATCGCGCCAATCGCTGTGGTGTCCGCGCTCGGGCTGGTCATCGCCCGCAAGGCGGTCCACGGCGCGATGTTCGTCGCCGTAACCATGATCTGCCTGGCGGTGCTCTACATCGCGCTGGAGGCGTCGTTCCTCGGAGTGGTGCAGGTCGTCGTCTATACCGGCGCGATCATGATGCTGTTCCTTTTCGTGATCATGCTGGTCGGCGTCGACACCAGCGACTCCCGGGTCGAGACGATCCGTGGCCAGCGCGTGGCCGCGGTCCTCGCCGGTCTCGGCTTTGGCGTCCTATTGGTCGCCGTCGCGGCGAGCGCGTTCCTGCCGGCGCCGGCCGGAATGGACTCCGCGGCACCGGAAGGCAATGTCGTCGCGATTGCCGACCGCATCTTCTTTCGCTATGTGTTTGCCTTCGAAGTCACCAGCGCGCTGCTCATCACTGCTGCAGTGGGCGCGATGGTGCTGACCTATCGCGAACGGCTGTTCCGGCGACCAAGCCAGCGTGAACTGTCCGAACGACGGTTCCGGACCGGTGGCGCAGCGGCGTCGCAACTGCCGAGCCCAGGCGTCTACGCCCGACACAACGCGGTAGACACGCCGGCACTGCTTCCGGACGGAACCCCCAGCGACCTGTCCGTCTCGAAAGTCCTCGTGGCCCGCGGGACGGTCCGGGTCACTGACGAACCCGCGGGCGACGTTTCCCGGCTCGAAGCCCAGGTGGAGGAGCTGACCGGCGAACCACTCGAGGACGCAGAAGGTGAGCGGCCATGAGTCCCACGCCCTACCTGGTGCTCTCCGCAATCCTGTTCACGATCGGCGGCGTCGGCGTGCTCCTCCGCCGCAACGCGCTGATCGCGTTCATGAGCGTCGAGCTCATGCTCAACGCCTGCAACCTGGCCTTCGTCACGTTCGCCCGCATGCATGGCGACATCGACGGCCAGATCGTGGCCTTCTTCGTGATGGTTGTCGCCGCCGCCGAAGTGGTCGTAGGCCTCGCGATCATCGTCACCATCTTCCGAACCCGCAGGTCCGCGTCGGTCGACGACGCGAGCCTGCTCAAGCTCTGACGTGGTGAGGACTACCAGATGACTGGAGCGACCAGATGATCGTCGCGTCCGCGCTCGTCGGCCAGACGACTGAGGAGACCGCCACCCTTGCCGAAGGCGTGTTTTCCTCGACATGGCTGCTCATCGTGCTCCCACTGCTGGGCGCTGCGGTCCTGCTGCTCGGGGGGCGCCGGCTCAACCGGATCGCGCCGGTGCTTGGCTGTGTCGCGCCGGTCGCCGCATTCGTCGTGGCGGCCGTGCTGTTCATTGCGATGGTGGGCCGCGCGCCTGAGGAGCGGGCCATCTCCGTGCCGCTGTACGACTTCTTCACGGTCGGCGATTACAACGTGGCGGTCGGGCTGCTCCTCGACCAGCTGTCGATGGCGTTCACCCTTCTGATCACCGGCGTCGGCTCGATCATCCACATCTACTCGATCGGCTACATGGGGCACGACGAGAACCGGCAGCGGTTCTTCGGCTACATGAACCTGTTCGTCGCCGCGATGCTGCTGTTGGTCCTCGCCGACGACTACCTGATCCTCTATGTGGGATGGGAAGGCGTCGGCCTGGCGTCCTACCTGCTGATCGGGTTCTGGCAGCACAAGGACTCAGCGGCCGTCGCCGCCAAGAAGGCCTTCGTGGTCAACCGAGTCGGCGACCTGGGGATGTCGCTCGCGGTCATGTCGATGGTCGTGGTCTTCGGCACGACTGCGTTCGCGGCCGTCTTCCCGGCGGCGGCCGACGCGCCGAAAGACTGGCTGATCGCGATCGGGCTCCTGCTTCTCCTCGGAGCTTGTGGGAAGTCCGCGCAGTTCCCGCTCCAGTCGTGGTTGTTGGACGCGATGGAGGGCCCGACCCCCGTTTCGGCCCTCATCCACGCGGCGACCATGGTCACTGCGGGCGTCTACCTGGTCGTCCGGTCCGCGGCGATCTATAACGGCAACGAGATTGCCCAGACCGCTGTCGTGATCGTCGGCACGATCACGCTGCTGATGGGTGCGATCATCGGGTGCGCCAAGGACGACATCAAGAAGGCGCTGGCCGGGTCGACGATGAGCCAGATCGGCTACATGATGCTTGCCGCCGGTCTCGGGCCTGCTGGCTACGCGTTAGCGATCTTCCATCTGCTGACCCATGGCTTCTTCAAGGCCGACCTGTTCTTGGGCGCCGGCTCGGTCATGCATGGCATGAACGACGAGGTCGACATGCGCCGCTATGGTGCGTTGCGCGCCGCGATGCCCGTGACCTTCCTGACGTTCGCTGCCGGCTATCTGGCGATCATCGGAATCCCGCCGTTTGCCGGGTACTTCTCCAAGGACCCGATCATCGAGACCGCCTTCGCGAACAACTTCGTCGCCGGGTTCTGCGCCCTGGCCGGCGCCGGCATCACCGCGTTCTACATGACCAGGGTGATGCTGATGACGTTCGTCGGGGCGAAACGATGGGCCGCGGACGCTCACCCGCACGAGTCGCCCCGGGTCATGACCGTGCCGCTCATAATCCTTGGTGCGCTGTCGACAATCGGCGGTGTGGTGCTGCTCTACGCCGGGGGCGGCATCGTCGAGTGGCTGGAGCCGGTGACCGGTGAAGAGCATGTCGAGCTGGGCATTCCGGTCTGGGCCATGACCTTGATCATTCTTGCGGTGGTCGGCGTCGGCGTCGCGGTCGCCTGGCAGATCTTCGGCCGGCAGGCGGTGCCGGTCACCCAGCCGGCCGGTTCGACCGTCACGGTCGCCGCCCGCCGGGACCTTTACGGCGACGCGGTCAATGAAGCCGTGTTCATGCGACCCGGGCAGTACCTGACCCGGTCGCTGGTCTACGTGGACAACCGCGGAATCGATGGCGCGGTGGTCGGTACCGCATCCGGGGTTGGCCAGTTCTCGACCCGACTGCGGCGATGGCAAACCGGGTTCGTCCGCTCGTACGCCCTGTCGATGCTGGCGGGAGCGGCCATCGTCGTCGTGGTCATGCTGGTGGTGAGGCTGCCGTGACGTTCCCCTGGCTCACCACCCTGATTGCCGTTCCGCTGCTCGGCGCCGCGCTCACGGCGCTGGTGCCACGCGGGCTCGAGCTGGCGGCGAAGAGGCTCGCCCTGTTCGTCGGTGTGGTTACAGCAATCCTCACCCTGATCGCAGCGGTGGCGTTCGTCGCCGACGGAGCGACCGAGCAATTCGTCGAACGGTATGAATGGGTCGGCTCGCTCGGTGTCTTCTACGCCGTCGGTGCCGATGGCATCTCGCTCTCGCTCATCGGGTTGACAGCCGTCGTCACACCAATCGTGCTGCTGGCGATGTGGCGCGAGGCCGAGGCCGAACACCGCAATCCCAAGCCGTTCTTCGCCCTCATGCTGTTGCTCGAGGCGATGATCATCGGTACCTTCGCTGCCGAGGACGTGCTGCTCTTCTACGTCCTGTTCGAAGCCATGTTGGTGCCTATGTACTTCCTCATCGGCCTGTACGGCGGCCCGCAACGTCGGTACGCGGCAGTGAAGTTCCTGCTTTACAACCTGCTCGGCGGGCTCATCATGCTGGCGGCGGTGATCGGGCTCTACGTGCAGTCGGTCGACGCGGGACAGCCCTCGTTCCTGCTCTCCGACCTGGTCGCGCTGGACGTTCCCGTCGAAGTCCAGCGGTGGCTCTTCCTCGGGTTCATGTTCGCATTCGCGATCAAGGCGCCGCTGTGGCCGTTCCATACCTGGCTGCCGGACGCCGCTGCCGAGGCGACGCCGGCAAACGCCGCATACCTGTCCGGCGTCATGGACAAGGTCGGGACGTTCGGCATGATCGCGCTGGTCCTTCCGCTGTTCCCCGATGCCTCGCGCGAGTTCGCGCCGGCCATCGTGGTACTTGCAGTGATCAGCATCCTCTACGGTGCTCTGCTGGCCGTCGCGCAGACGGACATGAAACGTCTGATCGCCTACACCTCGATCTCGCATTTCGGTTTCATCGTGATGGGGATCTTCGCGCTGACCAGCCAGGGCGCCGCCGGTTCGACGCTCTACATGGTCAATCACGGGCTGTCGACGGTGGCCCTGTTCGTCATCGTCGGCTTCATGATCGTCCGACGTGGCTCGAGGCTGGTGGCCGACTACGGCGGCGCGGCGCAACCAGCGCCAATTCTGGCCGGCTCGCTGTTGTTCGCAGGCCTGTCCGCCCTCGCGCTTCCGGGCCTCGCCACCTTCGTCAGTGAGTTCCTGGTGCTGGTGGGCACGTACAGCCGGTACCGGATCGCAGCAGTCGTCGCCACGGTGGGGATCATCCTCGCCGCGCTCTACATCCTGCTGTTCTACCAGCGCACGATGACCGGCCCGGCCCGCGAGGCGACTCGGAACTTCGTCGACCTGAGGCGGCGCGAGTTGCTGGTCGTCGCGCCGCTCGTGGCGCTGCTCCTCGCGGTCGGGTTCTTCCCCAAGCCGGTACTCGACGTCATCGACGACGGCGTCCAACCGACACTCGCCGAGGTCGGCGTCAGCGATCCCGAGCCGATCACTCCCGCGGCGGAAGGGAGCGAGTGAGGTGAACGCGCCCACTATCGAGTACGCCGAACTCCTGCCGATGCTCATTGTCTTCGGCGCGGCGGTCGTCGGCGTCTTGATCGAGGCGTTCGCGCCTCGCCGACCACGGCATCTGCTGCAGGTGGGACTTGCGCTCGCTGCGCTGGTCGCGGCGTTCGTCGCGGTGATCCGGCTGGCCGGAACGTCGATCATCGGTGCGGCGGGCTCGGTGGCGATCGACGGGCCGGCGTTGTTCCTGCAAGGCGCGATACTGGTGTTTTCTGTGATCAGCGTGCTGTTCTTCGCCGAACGCAGGCTGGAAGGCGGGGGCGACGCGTTTGCACCGTCGGCATCGGCGCTGCCTGGCGGCGCGGCGGAACGGACCCTGGTTGCCGAAGGTGTCCTGCAGACCGAGGTCTACCCGCTGATGATGTTCGCCATCGGCGGGATGCTGTTGTTCCCGGCCGCCAACGATCTGCTGACATTGTTCGTCGCGCTGGAGGTGCTCTCGCTCCCGCTGTACCTGCTGGCAGGAATGGCCCGCCGCCGACGGCTACTGTCGCAGGAGGCTGCGCTGAAGTACTTCCTACTCGGTGCCTTCTCGTCAGCGTTCTTCCTCTTTGGCGCCGCGCTGATCTACGGGTTTGCGGGCTCCGTCCGGCTGTCCGACATCGACGAGGCGCTGGGCGCCAGGGTGGGCCAGGAAGGCCTGCTGCTCGCCGGAGTCGGCCTGATAGCGGTCGGTCTGCTGTTCAAGGTGAGCGCAGCTCCGTTCCACTCGTGGACCCCTGATGTGTACCAAGGCGCGCCGACACCGGTCACCGGCTTCATGGCCGCCTGCACGAAGATTGCCGCGTTCGGAGCGATGCTGCGGATCTTCTACGTGTCGTTCGGCGCGGTGAGCAGCGACTGGCAGCCGATGTTCTGGGCAGTGGCGATCCTCACCATGATGGTCGGCGTCGTTGTTGCACTGACCCAAACCGACGTCAAGCGTATGTTGGCGTACTCCTCGATCGCCCACGCCGGGTTCATTTTCACGGGGATGGTGGCTGCCGACGCGATCGGCACGGCCAGCGTGCTGTTCTATCTGGTGGTCTACGGCTTCACCACGGTCGGAGCATTCGCCGTCGTGACCCTCGTGCGCGACTCCGCGGGGGAGGCCACGCACCTGGCGAAGTGGGCCGGTCTCGGCAAGCGTTCGCCGGTGGTCGCTGCGACGTTCGCGCTGTTCCTGCTCGCCTTCGCCGGCATCCCACTCACCAGCGGCTTCGTCGGCAAGCTCGCCGTCTTCTCGGCGGCGATCGACGCCGGAGCGGTGGCGCTGGTCATCGTCGGTCTGGTCGCGAGTGCGATTGCCGCGTTCTTCTACATCCGGGTCATCGTCCTGATGTTCTTCACCGAACCGGCCGCCGACGGCCCAACGGTTGCCGTGCCGAGCACGTGGACTACCGTCGGTATCGGCGTGGGCGTCGCAGCGACGGTCATCCTTGGCATCCTGCCCGGGCCGCTGCTCGAGCTTGCTCAGCAGGCAGCGGTGTTTGTTCGCTGAGTCCGTTTCGCTGACGACCGAGGAGGAGGCCCGTGGCGACCTCTCCGGTCCCCGCGATTCCCTCGGTTGGCCCGGCATTCGAGGCGTCGGTCGCGGCTGGACTCGAGGAGGTGGAGGAACGGCTGGCCGAGGCCGTCAAGTCCGACGACGCGATGCTCGCCGCCGCGTCGCGGCATCTGGTCGCGGCCGGAGGCAAACGGTTCCGGCCGTTGCTCGCTTTGACGGCCGGTCACTTCGGCGACCCGGATGCACCTGGCGTTGTGCGCGCGGCCGTCGTTGTCGAGCTCACCCACGTCGCTACGCTCTACCACGACGACGTGATGGACGAGGCCGCCCTGCGGCGAGGGGCGCCCAGCGCGAACGCCCTGTGGGGCAACACCGTCGCGATCCTCACGGGGGACTTTTTGTTCGCGCGGGCGTCGGACATCGCAGCAGACCTGGGTACCGAGTCGGTCCGGATTCAGTCGAGGACGTTCGAGCGGCTGGTGCACGGTCAGCTGAGGGAGACGTTGGGTCCGAAGGAAGACGAGGATCCGGTCGCCCACTACCTGGGTGTGCTGTCGGACAAGACGGCGTCCCTCATCGCGACCTCGGCGCGGCTCGGGGCATTGCATGCGGGAGCGCCGAATGGAACCGTCGATGTGCTCGCCCGATTCGGCGAACGCATCGGCATGGCCTTCCAGCTCGCCGATGACGTCCTCGACATCGCCAGCGAGTCCACGGTGTTGGGTAAGGCTTCGGGCACCGACCTGCGCGAAGGGATCGCGACGCTTCCCGTCCTGTACGCCAGACAGTCGACCGACCCGGCGGATGCCAGGCTCCGGGCCCTGATCGGCGGCCCGCTGAACGACGAAGCCGTCCGCGCGGAGGCCGTGCAGCTGCTGCGTGCACACCCCGCGATGGCCCGCAGCCGAGCCGTCGTCCGCCGCTATGCCGAAGATGCCCGCGAGGTCCTCACGCCGCTGCCCGATATCCCCGCCCGCCGCGCCCTCGAAGCCCTGTGCACCTCAGTCGTCACCCGCACCGCCTGACAGCGTAGTCGCCGTCAGTTGACGGTCCAGGGATCGCTGCCGGCGAGGAGGCCGGCCAGGTCGCCGGGACCTTGGGTGTCGACTGCGCGATCCAGCTGGGCCGTCATGAGGTCGCCGTATGTCGCTCGGTCGACCTGCCGGAAGATGCCGATCGCCGACCGGGCGAGGGAGCCGGGGTCGGCCAACCGGGACAACGCGAACGCCTGTGACGGGTCGGCGGCGTGCGCGTCATGGACGATCACCGCGGGGTCGTCGCCGCCACAGACCTCCAGGCCACCTGTCGCGGGGTCTCGGCGCACACCCTGGTCGAGATCGGCGCCGAAACGCACCGGCTGGCCGTGTTCGAGCCGGATCAGCACGTCGTCACGAGTGTCTGCGCTCTTGAGCAGGTCAAATGCGCCGTCGTTAAAGATGTTGCAGTTCTGGTAGATCTCCACCAGCGATGTGCCGCGGTGTGCGGCGGCCGCACGCAGCACCGACGTCAGGTGCGCCCGGTCGGAATCGATGCTCCGGGCGACGAAGGTGGCTTCTGCACCCAATGCCAGGGATACCGGGTTGAACGGAGCGTCCAGCGAGCCCATCGGGGTCGACTTGGTGATCTTGCCGAGCTCCGACGTCGGCGAATATTGACCCTTGGTGAGCCCGTAGATGCGGTTGTTGAACAGCAGGATCGTCAGGTTGACATTGCGCCGCAGCGCGTGGATGAGATGGTTGCCGCCGATCGACAGCGCGTCGCCGTCACCGGTGACCACCCACACCGACAGGTCCGGTCGCGACGCAGCGAGCCCGGTGGCTATCGCCGGCGCACGTCCGTGGATGGAGTGCATCCCGTACGTGTCCAAGTAGTACGGGAACCGCGACGAGCACCCGATGCCCGAGATGAACACGATGTTCTCGCGCCGCAGCCCGAGCTCTGGCAGGAACCCCTGAACCGTGGCGAGGATCGCGTAGTCGCCGCAGCCCGGGCACCAGCGGACCTCCTGGTCGCTGGTGAAGGTCTTCTTGGTTTCGGGGACGTCGGTGATAGGCACGCCCTGCAGGCCGGCTGGCAATCCCAGCTCGACCGTGGTGTCAGACATCCGCAATCGCCTTCTCGATGACGTCGGCGAGCTCCTCAGCCTTGAACGGTAGCCCGCGGACGCGGTTGTAACTCATGACGTCGACCAGGAACCGGCCGCGAAGCAACAGCGCGAGCTGACCGAGGTTCATCTCTGGCACCAATACCTGGTCATACGACCGCAGAACCTCACCGGTGTTGGCTGGGAACGGGTTGAGGTGGCGCAGATGGGCCTGGGCAACTGGCTGGCCGGCCTTGCGGATCCGTCTCACCGCCGCGCCGATGGGGCCGTAGGTGGAGCCCCAGCCCAGCACCAATAGCCGCGCGTCGCCGGTGGGGTCGTCGACGGCGAGAGGTCTGATGCTTGCGGCGATACCGTCGATCTTGGCTTGCCGCAGCCGCACCATCCGGTCGTGGTTGTCCGGGTCGTAGGAGATGTCGCCTGACCCATCGGCCTTCTCGATGCCGCCGATACGGTGCTCGAGACCTGCGGTACCCGGAATTGCCCACGGGCGGGCGAGCGTCGATGGATCGCGCAGGTAGGGCCAGAACTCCGTGGGTCCGGTGCCGTTCCCGTGGTTCAGGGCGGTTGCGAAGCCGGGGTCGATGACCGGCAGATCGGACACGGCCGGGATCCGCCACGGCTCGGCGCCGTTGGCCAGGTTGCCGTCGGAGAGCAGCAGCACAGGCGTCCGGTAAGTCACCGCGATTCGGGCGGCCTCCAAGGCGGCGTCGAAGCAGTCGCCGGGCGAGCAGGGTGCGACGATCGGCACCGGCGCTTCGCTGTTACGGCCGAACATCGCCTGCAACAGGTCGGCCTGCTCGGTCTTCGTGGGCAGGCCGGTGGACGGGCCGCCGCGCTGGATGTCGCAGACGATCAACGGCAGCTCGAGCGAGACTGCCAGGCCGATGGTTTCCGACTTGAGCGCGACACCGGGGCCCGACGTCGACGTGACGCCAAGTGCGCCGCCGAATGCCGCGCCGAGCGCTGCACCGATCCCGGCGATCTCGTCCTCGGCCTGGAACGTCCGCACCCCGAACCGCTTGTGCTTGGACAGCTCGTGCAGGATGTCCGACGCCGGCGTGATCGGGTACGAGCCCAGGAACAGCGGGAGCCCACTGCGCTGGGACGCGGCGATCAGACCGTAGGACAGGGCCAGGTTGCCGGTGATGTTCCGGTACCTGCCAGGCGGCAGCGGCGCCGGTTTGACCTCGTACGAGACCGCGAAGTCCTCGGTGGTCTCGCCATAGTTCCAGCCTGCCCTGAACGCGGTGATGTTGGCGTCGCGGATCGCGGGGTGCTTGGCGAACTTCCGCTCCAGAAACCGCTCGGTGCCCTCGGTGGGCCGGCCGTACATCCACGACAGCAGGCCCAGCGCGAACATGTTCTTGGAACGCCCGGCCTCCTTGCGGGTGAGACCGAAGTCCTTCAGCGCGGTCATGGTCATGCCGGTGAGGTCGAGCGCGTGGACCTTGTATGCGTCGAGACTGCCGTCCTCGAGTGGGTTGGCTTGGTAGCCGACCTTCCTCAGTGCGCGGTCGGTGAAGTCGGAGTTGTCGACGATCACCATTGCGCCGCGGGGGAGATCGTCGATGTTGGCCTTGAGCGCGGCTGGGTTCATCGCAACGAGCACGTTCGGTGCGTCGCCTGGGGTCAGGATGTCGTGGTCGGCGAAGTGCAGCTGGAAGCTCGACACCCCGGGCAGAGTCCCCGCTGGAGCGCGGATCTCAGCCGGGAAGTTCGGCAGCGTGGACAGGTCGTTGCCGAAAGAGGCCGTCTCGGCGGTGAACCTGTCTCCGGTCAGCTGCATCCCGTCACCGGAGTCGCCTGCGAATCGGATGATCACACGGTCGAGCTCCCGGACCTGCTTTCCGGTCACCGGATGTTGACGCCTCCCCTAGGTGGCACGTCTTGGCGCGTGGCCGTCGTTAGCCATGCGATGCGTCGTGCGCCTCCTGAATCAATGCTACGTCCGTCTGACCTTGTTCCCGTGCGGCGACTCGGGAATGTGCACGTGCGTTACCCGAACGTCACCCCTCGTAGATGGTTTCGCACTCGCCGCCCCGGTGGGTTGGCCCGGCGGTCCCCGACCACGGGTAGCGTGGTGGGAGCCGACTCGCACAGTGTGGCGCCGGGAGGAGGCGGCCGTGGAAGCGTACCTCAGTCCGTACGTCGTCCTTGCGGTCGTCGCGCTCGCCGGTGCCGGGTTCGTCGCTCTCGCATACGGCGCCAACCGCTTACTCGCTCCCCGCAAGCCGACTCGCGAGAAGTTGCTCACCTACGAGTCCGGGGTCGACCCAGTGGGCGAGGGCTGGGCGCACACGCATATCCGCTACTACGTCTACGCCTTCCTCTATGTGGTCTTCGCTGTCGACGCCGTCTACCTGTTCCCGTGGGCGACGGTGTTCGCCGAACCGAATTTCGGGGCCACGACGCTGATCGAGATGTTCGTCTTTCTCGGCCTGTTGGCAACCGGGATCCTGTACGCCGTCCGGCGCGGAGTCCTGACGTGGCAGTAACCGAGCTAGGGATGCCTGGCCATGGGGCCCCCGACGACCTGGGCGCCGGTCATGTCGGGCTGGCGCAACGGCTGGTACCCGAACCGGTCCGGATCGTGCTCAACTGGGGCCGCCGCTATTCGCTGTGGGTATTCAACTTTGGTCTCGCGTGCTGCGCCATCGAGTTCATCGCGGCGTCTATGGCCCGGCACGATTTCATCCGGTTGGGTGTGATCCCGTTCGCTCCCGGTCCCCGGCAGGCCGATCTGATGGTCGTGTCCGGGACGGTCACCGACAAGATGGCGCCGGCGGTCCGACGGCTCTACGAGCAGATACCCGAACCGAAATACGTCATCTCTTTCGGCGCGTGTTCGAACTCCGGTGGCCCGTACTGGGACTCGTACTCGGTGACCAAGGGCGTCGACCAGGTGGTGCCCGTCGACGTGTACGTCCCCGGCTGCCCGCCGCGTCCGGAGGCCCTGCTGCAGGGGATTCTCAAGCTGCAGGAGAAAATCGCCGCGGAGAACCTTGCCGAGCGATATCCGGATCCGGCTGCCGTTCGCCGCGAGGCGGCCCCGGGAACGCTGACCCGCCCGTTGGTGTCGCCTGCTGCACCGGAGCGAGAACGACCGTGACCGAGCAGAGCGAAGACTGGGCGGTCCAGCTCGCGCACGCCGCCGGTGAAGGTGCCGAGGTTGGTGACGCCTTCGGGGTGCCCGTATTCGACGTCGCCGCGGAACGATGGCTGGCGACGCTGGAGGCCGCTCGCGACTCGGGGCTGACCTTCTTCGACTGGCTGTCCGCCGTCGATGAGTTGGACGAGGGCTTCTCGGTGGTCGTCCACGTCGCGGATCTGACCCGGCATCCGGTCCTGCACCTGCTGGTGCGGACGCGTATACCGCGGGACACACCCGTACTTCCGTCGGCGACAGGCGTGTACCGCGGCGCGGCGTGGCACGAGCGTGAGACGCACGAGATGTTCGGCGTCGAGTTCGACGGTCATCCTGGCCTCGACCCGCTGCTGTTGCCCGACGGGTTCGATGGCCATCCGCTGCGGAAGGAGTTCGTGCTGGCCGCGCGCGCCGCCAAGCCGTGGCCCGGCGCCAAGGAGCCAGGCGAAGGCGGTGCGGCTGCGGCCGCCCCGTCCCGTCGGCGGATGCTGCCGCCGGGGGTGCCAGATGCGTCCTGGGGGCCTCATCCGCCCGGCGACGAAGGTGCGCAAGCGTGATCGACGTTCTCGAGGCACTCTTTCGAGTTGTCGCCGTCGTCGCAGCCTTCTTGTTGCTGCCTCTGCTCGTGGGGCAGACCGAGCACAAGGTGATGGCGCACATGCAGGGCCGGGTTGGGCCGATGTACGCCGGCGGGTTTCACGGCTGGGCCCAGTTGATCGCCGACGGGGTCAAGTTCGCCCAGAAGGAAGACGTGCTTCCGACCCGCGCCGACCCGGCAATATTCCGGCTCGCCCCCGCCGTCGCGATGGTTCCGTACCTGGTCGCGTTGGCGTTCATACCGCTGGCGCCGGGCTGGGTGGGCGTCGACGTCGATGTGGGCCTGCTCGTGGTCCTCGCTGTCATGGGCGTCGGCGTATTGGGCTCGTTGATGGGGGGCTGGGCCAGCGGCAACAAGTACTCGTTGCTTGGCGGCCTACGCACGGCCGCACAGCTCATGGCGTACGAGCTGCCGTTCGTGCTGACCGCCGCCTCGGTGGCCATGGCCGCCGGAACACTGTCCCTGCCCGGCATCGTGGAGGCGTGGCAGCCGTGGTGGCTGGTGTGGCAAGGGATCGGTGCCGTTGTGTTCTTCGTGGCCGGCCTGGCGGAGTTGCAACGGCCGCCCTTCGACATGCCGGTCGCGGACTCCGAGATCATCTTCGGCGCATTCACCGAGTACACGGGCTTGCGGTTCGCATTCTTCCTGCTGGCCGAGTACGCCGGGATTGTTCTTCTCAGCGGGTTGACCGCGGTGCTGTTTCTGGGCGGCTGGCACGGACCGTTCGACGACGCGCTCGGCTGGCTGTGGACCCTCATCAAGACCTTCGCCCTCGCCGTCGTAGTCATCTGGCTGCGGGTTGCGTACCCCCGCCTGCGCGAGGACCAGCTGCAGCGCCTCGCCTGGCAGTGGCTGGTACCTCTAGCACTCATGCAACTGGCATTGACCGGAGTCGTCGCGCTGAGCTGAGGGGTCGACGGTCGAATCAGCACTCCATCGTCAGCGAACCCCCAGCCAGGCCGCCAACTTTGCGCCGGCAGCTGATCAGGCTAACCTCGGTCGACGGTCGCCTGCAGCGGCCACGGATCGATTGGCAGAAGACGATGCGAACAGAAGGCAGACCCCGGTACGCCGTCCGCGAGCCGTCTCCAGACGACACCAGCGTGTTCGGGCTCGCAGCCGTGTGGACCGAGCTCGACGCTCCGATGCCACCGAAACGGCGGCCGTCTCACCGTGATGGGCGTCGGGGCCGCTTGCCGACGGCGGCGATGCCGGTTGGCGTCGTCGCTGGACTGGCAGCCGCGGTGTTGCTCGCCCTGGCAATGTTTGTGTTGTTGCTGAACGTCATCCGCTAGGCCACGCCTCACGCCGATCGGGTGCAGCGATAGATCGCAGGCGTGGAGGCTCGAATTGACGGGCAGAAGCGACCAAGATGGGTGGCATGGCTCGTCTCGGGTTGGCGACTGGGCTGGCCACGACGTTCCGGCGTCTGACCAGGCGCGCGGTAACCGCGCAATACCCCGACGCCGCGCCGCAGCTGCCGCCCCGCAGCCGGGGCGTCATAGCGCTCACCGAAGAGAACTGCACCGTCTGCATGCTCTGCGCCCGGGAATGCCCGGACTGGTGCATCTACATCGACTCGCACAAGGAGGAGCTACCCCCGGCCACCGAAGGCGGCCGGACCCGGACCCGGAACGTCCTCGACCGATTCGCGATCGACTTCTCTCTCTGCATGTACTGCAGCATCTGTATCGAGGTGTGCCCATTCGACGCGCTGCACTGGTCCCCAGAGTTCGAATACGCAGAACTTGACATCCGCGATCTCGTGCACGAGCGAGACCGGCTGCGGGAATGGATGTGGACCGTCCCGCCGCCGCCAGCGCTGGACGGAAAGGCAGCTGAACCCAAGGAGGTCGAGACCGCCCGCCAGTCCGTGGCCATGGGTCCCGGGGCCGCCGGGTGAACGGTGTCGAGCTGGCGTTCGTGCTGCTGGGCGCGGTCGCCGTCGGGTCGGGCGCTCTCGTTGTCACGACCACCAGGATCGTGCATGCCGCACTCTGGCTAGCGGTGAGTCTCGGCGCGGTGGCCGGGCTGTTCCTCTTGATGACGGCCGAGCTGATGGCCTGGGTTCAGGTCCTGATCTACGTCGGAGCCGTCGTCGTGCTGGTGCTGTTCGCGCTCATGCTGACCCGCGCTCCGATCGGGCCGGCTCCGGCGGCCCCACCAGCCCGGGTCGCCCTCGCCGCCACGGTGGCAGCGGCCACCGCGGTGGTGCTGACAGGCGCGTTGCTCGCGGGGATGGGCGGAGCCGTGATCGAGTTCGAACACGTAAGCGTGGGTGACGGTCGGGCTGTCGGAACCGCGCTGTTCACAGCATGGGTGCTGCCGTTCGAGGTTCTGTCGGTACTGCTGCTTGCCGCTCTGGTCGGCGCCATCGTTCTGTCCCGAGGTCGAGGCCGCGAGGACGGGCGATGAGGCTGGCGTTCCCACTTGCGGTGTCTGCGCTGCTGTTCTCGCTCGGTGTTTTCGGTGTCCTGGCCCGGCGTAACGCCGTACTGGTGCTCATGTCGGTCGAGTTGATGCTCAACGGCGTCAACGTCAACCTCGTTGCATTCGACGCGTGGTGGGCGGATGCCCTGCACGCGGGCCAAGTGCTGACGCTGTTCGTCATCACCATCGCTGCGGCAGAGGTCGGTGTCGGGCTGGCCATCGTGCTGCTCATCTTCCGCAACCGCGGTACATCCGACCTGGATGATCTGGGGCTGCTCGACGAGCGGACCGAGTCGGTAGACGAGGACACCGGGGTGGAGGCGGCTCGGTGATCGTCGTGCCGGTGATCGTGTTGGTCCCGTTCGTCGCGGCCATCGTCGGCCTGGCGCTCGGAGGGAACCGAACCGCAGCGCGGCGGGTGGCGGTGATCGGCACCGGCCTTGCGCTCGTCCTGTCCGTGTACGCTGCCGTCGCTGTTTGGGTCGGAGGACCGTCGGCCGACGTGTGGGGAACGGTCCCGACGGGCTGGATCCCGATCATCGTCGGCACCCGCGCCGACGGGCTGGGCGTCACTGTGGGCATCATGGTGACCGCCGTCGCGTTCGCCGTCCAGCTGTACTCGACGGCCTACATGCGACCGCAGCCGCGATACGGCTCGTACGCCGCACTGGTCTCGCTGTTCACCGCCGCGATGCTGCTGGTCGTCTTCGCTAACGACCTGGTCGTGCTGCTCGTCGGCTGGGAGGTCATGGGCATCTGCTCGGCGCTGCTGATCGGGCAGCACTGGGAGCTGCCGGAGGCCAGGAATGCGGCGGTCAAGGCGTTCGTGGTCACCCGACTCGGCGACGTCGGGATGCTCGCCGGGATCCTGGTCCTGGCGGATCTGGCAGGCTCGTTCCAGATCTCTACGCTGCAGCGGTCGGCGCAGGCGTCTCCGACCCTGACCATCGGGCTGGTGCTGCTGCTCTGCGGCGTTGTCGGCAAGTCGGCCCAGGTTCCGCTGCATGTCTGGCTGCCCGACGCCATGGCTGGTCCGACGCCGGTGTCGGCGCTGATCCACGCGGCCACCATGGTGGCTGCCGGGGTGTTCCTGGTGGCCCGGCTCGAGTCGGTGTTCCTGCTGTCCCCAGTTGCGCTCGCCGTCCTGGCAGTGGTCGCGGCGGTGACCATGGCGCTCGCCGCGCTGGCGGCGCTCGCGCAGGACGATTACAAGCGGGTTCTCGCGTGGTCCACGTCGAGCCAACTTGCGTACATGCTCGGGGCGCTGGCGGTGGGCGGATACTCCGCCGGATTGTTCCACCTGCTCAGCCATGCCGCATTCAAGGCCCTGCTGTTCCTCGGCGCCGGTGCGATCGCGCACGCGGTCGGCACCACCATGTTGTCCGGAATGGGTGGCCTGCGGCGGTCGATGCCGTTCACCTACCTGGTGAGCACGCTCGGGTTGGCTGCGCTGATGGGCCTGCCGCCGCTGGGCGGTTTCTTCTCCAAGGAGTCGGTACTGGGCGCCGCCGAGGATGCCGCGCTCGGTGGTGGGCTGGTGCCGGCGTGGGCGGCGTGGCTGGTGCTGCTGAGCGGGCTGTTCACGGTCCTGGTCACCGCTGCATACGTGACCAGAACCTGGCTGCTTGCATTCCGCGGCCCTGCTCGATCCGCTTCGGCCACCGCACACGATCCGCCGGAACCCATGCGTATTTCGCTGGTCATGCTGGCGGTGCCAACGGTCTTGCTCGCCGTGCTCGCCTTCATGCCGTCCGTCGTCGCAACGATGCTCAACCCGGGCGTCGGAGTGGTGGCCGAGCCGGAAGGCACCTCGGTAAACCCGGAGACCGCCGTGCTGTCGCTCATGCTGGTGGGGATCGGAGCCCTGGCGGCGTTCGCGCAGTGGCAACGGTTGCGCGGCCGGGATCCAGCTTTGGCCCTGGGCGCTGCACGCCCGCTCCTGCTCGACGGCTTCGGCGTCGACCGGTTCTACGACGCCGCGATTGTTCGACCCGCCACCGCGCTGTCTCGGCTGGTCGTCGCGGGAGACCGGGACGTCGTGCACGCATACGTGCGGGGAACGGGTGGAGCGGTTCGGGCCCTCGGTCGGGTCCCGCAAGCAGCCCAGGCGGGGAGGGTGCAGTTCTATGTTGCCGCCGGGCTGGCGTTCGTCGTCGTCCTCGCGCTCGCGGGAGCTGGGGCGGCGTTGTGGTGACCGGTCAGCTACTCCTTCACGTGGCGCTCGGGGTGCCACTCGTGGCGTGTCTGGGCCTTGCGTTGTTGCCGCGGCGGGCCGGCGACCGGTTGGCCCCAGGCGTCGGGCTGTTCGCGTCGGGCACGGCCCTTGTTGCGCTGCTGACAGCGGCCGTTCTGGTCGGTCGCGACGAGGGCGGGCAGTTCCATCTGGTCACCGACACGTCGTGGGCGCCGGCGCTTGACCTGCGGTGGCATCTCGGCGTCGACGGGATCTCGCTGCCGTTCGCCGTGCTGACGGCCCTGCTGGTGTTCTGCTGCAGCCTCTACACGCTGCGCGTTCGCCCCGAGGCCGGGCGACTGCGCGCCTTCGTCGCCATCGTCCTGCTGCTCGAAGTGGGGATGGTCGGCACCTTCCTCGCCCTCGACCTGCTGCTCTTCTTCCTGTTCTTCGAGGTCGTCCTGGTACCGATGTGGTTCCTCATCGCCTGGTGGGGAGATCCGCACGATCAGCCCGGCCGTACCAGCGCTGCGACGACGTTCATCCTCTTCACATTGCTTGGCTCGGGCCTGATGCTCGTCGGGTTCCTGGTCGTCCATGCGCAGACCGGAACGTTCGACATGGTCGAGCTCGCCGCTCGAGGTGGCGCCGGAATCAGCCGCGGCGCCCAGTTCGTCGCGGCTCTGGCGATCGTGGGCGGCCTGGCCGTGAAGGTGCCCGTCTGGCCGCTGCACAGCTGGCTGCCCGACGCTCACGCCAAGGCGCCGACCGTCGGGTCGGTGCTGTTGGCGGGCGTGCTGCTGAAGATGGGTTCTTACGGGATGGTCCGGGTGGCCGTACCGATCGTGCCTGACGGGGTCGCTCGCCTCGCACCCGTGCTCGGCGCGCTGGCGGTGGTGGGCATCGTCTACGGTGCGCTCGCGTGCCTCGGCCAGCGCGACCTCAAGCGACTCGTCGCCTTCTCCAGCGTTGGGCACATGGGTTTCGTCGTCCTCGGGATCGCGACTATCACGCCGGCTGGCCTGAACGGCTCGGTGTTCGCCGGGCTCGCCCACGGAGTGATCACCGGACTGCTGTTCTTCCTGGCCGGCGCGATCAAGGACCGGCACGGGACGAGCGAGTTCACCGAGCTCGGCGGCGGGTTGTACGTCCGGCTGCCGCGGCTTGGCGCACTCTTGACGTTCACCGCGATCGCGTCGCTCGGCCTGCCCGGGCTGGCCGGCTTCTGGGGCGAGCTGCTGGCGCTGATCGGCGCCTTCGATCCGGCTGAGCTGCTGCGTCGTCCGTACTTCCTGGTCCTGCTCGCGATCGCCCTGGTCGGGTTGGTCCTGACCGCCTGGTACCTGCTCGTCGTTGTGCGACGGGTCTGCCAGGGCGACGACACGATCGGCCCACGGCTGGCCGTGCTGGGTGACGTGACGCTGCACGAGGTCGCGTGCTGGGGGCCGCTCGTGGCCCTCATCCTGCTGCTCGGGCTGTGGCCCGGCCTGGTCCTGACGCTGGTCGACCCGGCCGTGCAGGCGCTGCTCACGGGAGCAGCGCCGTGACGGCGATCGCGCAGGGGGTCGACTGGCTGACGGTCGGTCCAGCCGTGCTGACGGCTCTCACCGGGCTTGCCGTACTCGTGGCCGACCTGTGGCTACCGCGACGTGCAGCGCCTGTCATCACGGCGATTTCCGTCGCCGGCGTGCTGGGGGCGCTGGCTCTCATCGGCGTGCTGTGGGGGGAGGCGCGGGGGACGTTCTGCATCGCCGGGCCGCCTGGAGCACTCGAGTCATGCTCCTATGTGGTCAACCCGATCACGCTGGTGTTCCAAGCGGTGATGCTGATCGGGACCGTCGTCGTTCTGCTCCTCGCCCATCGGGACCTGACTGCCGGTATCTACCCGCTACCGCCCGGCGAGACCGGCTTCCTGGTCCTTGCCTCGGCCACCGGAGCCCTTGTGCTCGCCGCGGGACGGGACCTCGCCACGATCGTCGTCGCCCTGGAGGTTGTCTCGCTACCGGCGTTCGCACTGGTCGGGCTGCGTCGACGCGACTCACGCGGGGCGGAGGCCGCCCTGACGTTCTTCCTGATATCGGTCGTGTCCGTTGCCGTCATGCTCTTCGGCATCAGCCTGGTCTACGGCGCGACTGGTTCGTTGCATCTCGACCGGATCGCGAGTGTGCTCGCCGACCCGTCCGGCCGAACGTCGGTGGCGACGGCCGGAGTCGTGCTCACACTGGTCGGGCTGGCCTTCAAGGTCGGCGCGGTGCCGTTTCACTTCTGGGTTCCCGACACCTATGCCGGCGCGCCGGTCGTCGTGGCGGCCTTCTTGTCAGTGGTGTCGAAGGCGGCAGGCATCGTCGGGCTCGTGGTGGTCGTGGGGGTGGGCTTCCCGGCTTACGCAGACGTGTGGGGGCCGGCTATCGCGGTGGTGTCCGTGGCAACGATGACGCTTGGAAACGTGGCAGCACTGCGCCAACGTCGGGCCGTCCGGCTACTCGCCTGGTCGTCGATCGCCCAGTCCGGATACATGCTTGCGCCGCTCGGCGTGGCGTCGAGCGGCGTGACCGGCGGGCAGTTCGGGGCGGCGCTGGCCGCGGTGGTCGCGTACGTCTGCGTCTATGCCGTCGTCAACCTGGCGGCGTTCGGCGTCGTCGCCGTCGTCACACGGAACCGGCCATCGGGTCTGATCGAGGACTACCGCGGCCTCGCCTACACAGAGCCCGCCAGTGCCGCCGCTCTGGCGTTCGGTCTGCTGGCGCTGGCTGGATTGCCGCCGGGTGTGGCTGGCTTGTGGGCCAAGGTCGTGGTGATCGACTCCGCAGTGTCGGGCGGCGCGACCTGGCTTGCGGTCGCGGTGGCCGTCAACACCGTCATCGCGCTGGCCTACTACCTACGCTGGACTGCCCTGCTGTTCGCCGGCCGGGCCGCTGGACAGGAGGCCGTGTCGTACGACGTGCCGGCGACTTCGGGTATCGCGGTCGGAATCGCCCTGGCTGCCGGTGTGGCGTTCTCCGTTCTGCCGCAACTGGTCCTCGGTTTGGCCGACATCAGTGCCGGCTTGCTGGGGTGACGTACGGCACCCAGTGGGAACGCCGCTCGCCGTCGATGCGTTTTGCGTACGAGGCCGGACGATCACGAGAGGTTGAGGTGTACCGCAACGGGCTCAAGACGGCGGCTCTGCTCGGCCTGCTGTCGGCGCTGATCCTGTTCGTGGGGTCGCTGTTCGGGACGACCGGGTTGTGGATTGCACTCGCCGTTGCGCTTGCAACCAACGGCTACGCGTATGTCAACAGCGACACGATTGCGCTGCGCTCGATGCGGGCATACCCCGTTGGCGAGGCACAGCAGCCGGTCATGTACCGGATCGTCCGGGAGCTGTCGACGTCGGCACGGCAGCCGATGCCTCGGCTGTTCGTCAGCCCCACCCGAGCGCCCAACGCGTTCGCGACCGGCCGCAACCCCACCAACGCTGCAGTCTGTTGCACCGAGGGGATCCTCGCCGTCCTCACCGAGCGGGAGCTGCGGGCGGTGCTCGGCCACGAGTTGGCCCACGTCTACAACCGCGACATCCTCACGTCGTCGGTCGCGGCGGCACTCGCCAGCGTGATCATGTTCATGACGAGCTTCGCGTTCTTTCTGCCTCGTAGCGATGATGACGGCGGGCCCGGTCCGCTCGGCGCACTGCTGTTCATGGTGCTCGGGCCGATCGCAGCGTCGGTCATTCACCTGGCGATCAGCCGGTCCCGCGAGTTCGAGGCTGACGCCGACGGCGCCCGCCTGTCCGGCGACCCGTTGGCGCTCGCCAGCGCTCTCCGCAAGCTGGAGATGGGCACCCGCCAGCTCCCTCTGCCCGCGGAACGCGAACTGGTTGCTGCCAGTCACCTGATGATCGCCAACCCGTTCCGTGGCGACGGGCTGGCCAGGCTGTTCTCCTCGCATCCGCCGATGGCCGACCGCATCGCCCGGCTCGAGGCCATGTACGGCTACCGTCGCTGACGGCGGCCATTCAGCAGCGGATGGCCGATTCTGAGCTGGTGCGCCTCAGGGCGGGGTCCGCTGTAAGGCGATGAGTCGGAATGCTTCGAGCGGCTCTGCTTTCCCCTTCAGCTGTAGCAACCCGAGTGACTCGGTATCCGCATCGGGTAACAAGGCCTTCGTGCCGGGGCCTATCGCTACCTCGCCACGAGGAGCGATGCTTTCGATCCGGGACGCGACGTTCACGATGTCACCGATGACGGTGTGCGTTCGTGCCCCTTTCGTTCCGAGAAGACCGACGGCCACCGGACCGCTGTTGATTCCCACCCGGAACCGCGGCCAGCCGGGGTGTTCGTCGGCAAGGTGCGCCGTGGAATCCTGCAGCGCCAGCCCGGCGGAAGCTGCGAGTCGGGCGTGGTCGGGCTGATCACCTCTCTTGTTGAACGTGACCATGAGCGCGTCGCCGATGATCCGTTCGACATCTCCCCGGAACTGATTCACGACCGGCGGAACGGCGACCTCGAAGTACGCATTCAGCATTGCCGTGACCTCGGCTGGCTGGTGGCGCTCGGAGAAGCTGGTGAAGCCCTCGAGGTCGGCGAACAGCACGCTGATCTCGCGGTTCCCCGCGATGGTGTCGTCGAGGTAGAGGTCGGCAAAGCGTTCTTCGTGCCATTGGATACGCGCCCCGACCGCCACAAGTCCGAACGCCGCAAGCAGGAGTAGGTGCCACTCCCACCATGAGAGAGCCCAGTTGGGTGCGAAGACGACCGCGACCATGGCCTCGGCGAGCAGCACAAACGCCGACATCATCGACAGCAACATCAGTGATGGCCGCCGCCGCCAGAACTGGAGATAGCGGACGGCGCTGAGGCAATAGAGCATGACCGCAGGCACCGCTATAACGGTGAGAATGCCGTCGGCGCGCTCAGGTACCCCCTCCTGATGAAGCGGTGGAAGCTGCGCCAACGATGCGACAGCCCACACCGCCATCAATGCCAGCAGGACCACACGCAGCCATCGACCCAGCCGCAGCGCACTGACCGCCTGCTCACCGGACACATCGACGGTGGAAATGGCGGCGAGGACCGAGCCAAGTGCAAGGCCGACTGGCGTCGCGAGCACGAAGCCGGCATTGGGCGTCTGCAGCAGCACCCCAGGAGTCGCCAGGGCGTGCAACCCCAGGAACCCCGCAGTCGCCAAAAAGGCGAGCGACACCAATAGCACGCGTCCGTCGCCGCGGCGTGCTGCTGCGACGCTGGTCGCATACGCGAGTACCGCACTCATTGCCGCAGTGACCAGCACCAGCCAGAAGTGTGCGGGATGGTTCTCCCAGTGCACATCCAACTGGGGCCGGCGGATGAGCAGAGCCAAGCCGGCCGACGGAAGCAACAGGACGATCCCCGCGGCGATCAGCATCCGGGACGAATAGACGAATCGCTGCTCAGGCACCGGGTACCTTCAGGTGCTGGTACAGCTGTGAGACGACGACGGAGCCCTCGCCGACCGCGGAAGCGATCCGCTTCACTGACCCGGCACGGGCATCTCCCACGACAAACAGGCCCGGAAGCGTGGTCTCGTAGGGCTGTGGTGGCCGCTCAAGCGACCACAACTCGCTGGCAGCGGCGTCTGACCCGGCGAGCACGAAGCCGGACTCGTCCAGACCGACCGATTTCGGCAGCCAGTCGGTGCGCGGGTGGGCACCGATCATCACGAACAGGCCACTCGTCGGCAGAGACTCCTCGACGCCTGTGGCGTTGTGGCGCACGGTGACCTCTTCGAGGCGCACGTCTCCGCTGCCGTCGATTACCTCGGCGGAGGTGTTGACCACCACGTTGGCGGTCGATGCGATTGCGTCGATCAAATAAGCCGACATTTCAGTGGCCAGGGCATGACCGCGGACGACCATCGTCACACGGCGGCAATAACGCGCTAGGTCAAGTACCGCCTGACCTGCAGAGTTCCCTCCGCCCAGGACCACGGCGTCCAACCCGGACAGGGCGTGAGCCTCGGAGACGTTGGACCCGTAGTAGACGCCAGCACCAGAGAGCGCCTCGAGCGAAGGGACGCCGAGTCGGCGATACGTTGCCCCAGTGGCCAGCACGACGGTGCGTGCCCTGACCTCCCCCACGCCATCGATCTCCGCGACCAGGCCCGAGTCCCGTGGCTCGATGCGGGAGACCACCCGCATCAGCAGGAACCGAGCGCCGAAGACCCATGCCTGCTGGTAGCCGCGCTGGCCCAGATCGGATCCCCGGATCCCACGGGAGAAGCCGAGGTAGTTGCGGATCAGCGAACTGCTGCCCGCCTGTCCGCCAATGGACTCGCGTTCGACGACGAGTGTGCGCATCCCCTCCGACGATGCGAAGACGGCCGCGGCGAGGCCACCGGGGCCGGCGCCGATCACCAGGACGTCGAAGTCCCGGTCGCCGGCCGCCAGCGTCGTGTGAATCCCCCACGCCTCGGCGATGTCCCTGTCGGAGGGATCATGCAGGACCTCGCCCCCGACAGCGGGCATCCATACGAGTACCTCCGTGTGCGCCGCGTCGTCGCCTATCTCGCGCAATGCCGCGTTCGCCAGATCAGAACCGCGTTCCCGGAAGGCGTGGGGAATCCCGTTGCGGCTGAGCAGATGACGGACCGCGTGCCCACGGGCCGACTGCCGGTCCGCGATCACGACGACCTCACGGAGGTTGGCGACATCCCTACGGGACCACTCTTGGACGAACTCTGCGACGATGCGATGGAAGAGCTCGTCGCGTTCGATCCACGGCTTGAGGACGTAGTACTCGATGTCACCGACCGCCATCGACGTGAGAATTGCGCTGGCAGCGCCGCTATGGACCCAGCCACCCCACTCGATGAGGAGAGCGCGGCCGGCGTCGGGGTGCAATGTTCTTGCCCGGCTCAGCACCCGTGCTCGCTCCCGTTCCGGCAGTAGGTGGTCGACCAACACGAGCGCGACCTGTTGACCGATGGCATGGGCGGTGTCCAGAAGCCGCACGGCGTCGTCTGCGACGAGCTCCCCGCGAATGCGGAAGTCGCTGCCGAAACTGCGCTGAAGCTCCGACTCGATCCGATCAAGCTTGGCCGGATCGACGTCCACCGCCAGCAGCAGCGGCCTCATCGCACGATCGGTGGTCGGCACCATAGGTCCGGAACCTCAGCGGTAGTTGACGAACTGGATGGCGAAGTCGAAGTCCTGTTGCTTGAGTAGCGCGATGACGGCTTGCAGGTCGTCCTTCTTCTTCGCGGACACCCGCACCTCGTCGCCCTGCACCTGACTGCGCACCGTCCGGGGCGCCTCCTCTCGGATGACCTTGGTGATCTTCTTCGCTTGCTCCTGGGTCAGCCCGTTCTGCAGCGTGGCACCGATCTTGTACAGCTTCCCTGATGCGCGCGGCTCGCCTGCGTCCAGTGCCTTCAGGGACACTCCTCGCTTGACCAGCTTCTCCTTGAACACGTCGAGGACAGCTGCGACGCGGTCCTCACCGGACGCCTCCATCTCCACACCGAAATCCCCTAACCACCGGATCGCCGCGTCGGTGTTGCGGAAGTCAAAGCGCTGACCGATCTCGCGTGCGGCCTGGTGGAGCGCGTTGTCGACCTCCTGACGGTCGACCTTGCTGACGACGTCGAACGAGGATTCTCCGGCCACGTCGAGCTCCCTCCATCGAAGGCCAGCATGGAAATACCTGAGGTATCCTCTCAGCCGGTCGGGGTGTTGCTCCGACACCGGCAGGTTGCCCGAGTGGCCAAAGGGAGCGGTCTGTAAAACCGTCGGCATACGCCTACGTTGGTTCGAACCCAACACCTGCCACAAGCCAGACAAGTCAGCTGACCTGCAAATACAAATACGTTGGCTAGCCATGAGCGGAGGCCGTCTTAGGCCGTTAGGGGCCCACGGCGTCGACCGCACCGCGTGTTCTGCCCTCCGAGTCCGGCATCAGATCGCCGTACGTCTTGAGCACCAAGGTGCCGTTCTCGTGTCCCAACCGCTCGGCCACCGCCACGACCGACTCGCCCGCAGCGAGCAGCACCGAGGCGAAGTGGTGGCGCAAATGGTGGCTGGTGTACCCGCCGGCACCCCGGCTCTCCGCACGCCCTGCGCGAAGATCCGCGACCCGTAGTGCTCGTGCCGGTACGGCATACCCGTCGGCGTGGTGAACAACGAGCCGTCCTCGGCTGGCGGGTACATCAGTGATGTAACTGCTTCGGCAACATTTCCCCGAGCTTGCGTGATCACCATGGCCCGGCATCGCCTCGGCATCGCGTCGGCCAGGGCGTATGGGGAACCGTCAAGGCACGATCCGCTCGCGTTCTGACCGGGGCGGGATCAGCCTGGTGACCGGGCTCGAGGCCACTAGGCGGTCCTGGACGGCCGCGTTGTAGATCGACCGCGGTAGGGCGACGAGCAGCCGCTCCGTCCCCGGAGACAGCACCTGGGGGCGGTCCGATACCCACGCCTACCTCCGATTAGGTCGATGCGCTCACCGAAACGATCGACTGCATCGTGTTGGGCCGCAAGCTCGCCGAGGGTTTCGTCCAGGGCCGGGCGGCCGGGACCCGATGGCGAGGACCAGGCGTCCTTCGACTGGATGAACTACACGCCTAAGAGCTCAAAGCACAGCCGGGCGGGGAAATGCGTCAACCCGACCGCGAGCGGCGTGACTTTGCGTCCGGCTGAGTGCGCGGTGAGCGACGTAGTTTCAGGTGGTATGGCGGTTCGATGCTGCCGTCGGAATGGATGCGGGATCGCAGGTACTCCTCGAAGGTGCGGGTTCCCCGCTCGCCATCGGACACGAGATTGCCGCCGGCCCGGAACGCTGTGGCAACGCGCCCGGGTAACCACACCGGCAGCACTAGCCGGCGACGTCGGGTAAGGGCCAGGAAGACGCGCAGCGTCTCCTCGGAGGACTCCACCCGCGGTCCGCCGAAGTCGGGCACGAGTCCGGCCGGATCGCTGATGACCATTGACGTCATCCGCGCAGCGACCTCGCCAACGTCGACCGGCTGGCTGCGGAATCCACGCGGTGTCACGGTGAATGGACCCTTGGTCAGCAGCATGAGGAACGTGAGCACGAGGTCGTGGAACTGGGTGGTCCGCAGAACCGTCCACGGCAGGCCGGAGTCCTGGATGAGCTGCTCGGTCGCCAACTTGGCCCGGTAGCAGCCGAGTGGGATTCGGTCGACACCGACAATCGAGATGAACACGACATGGGGTCGTCCGCCGTCGACTGCCTCGAGCAGTCGTCGGGTCCCCTCGACGTCACGCCACGGCCGTCGATAGTCCGCGGCACTGGCGCAATGTGCTATGACGTCCACGCCGTCGACCGCGGCCGCAAGGCCGACCCCGGTATCCAGGTCTCCCCTGACAAATCCGGATCCGAGATTCGGGCGGCGGCTCAACACGGTGACCTCGGCCTTGCCGGCCAAGGACCGCACCAGCTCCCGTCCGAGCACCCCGGTGCCGCCGGTGACCAGCACCCTCATCGCTGACCAGTCCGCTGTATGTTCTCCACGCCGGTCGGGGTGCCGTTTCGCACCGGCCAGCGCAGTACGACCCCTGCCACGAGCAACAGTGCCAATCCGCCTAGCGTCCACGGGTCGCTGGCCGATCCGCCATGGTCACGGTCGAGTACATGAGACACCCAGTGGAAGCTTGCCGCCACGGCGCCACCCAGCAACACAACGAACAGCGCGTCCCGCAAGAGCAGCGCACCAGCCAACGCGACGCCGATTCCGAGAAGAAACGCACCGATGTCGTGTAGGAAGTGCACGTTGTACGGAGGGAACGTCGCAATCGCGTCGTAGAAGGACCTCGGCGCGAAGAACGCCCATGCGCCGCTGCCCACCTGCACGATCGCGGCCAGCGCGACGACAGCCTTCACATAACGCTGGCCCACCGGTTGGGACATCGAGGGCCTCCTCACGGATCCGGACCGCAGGTTCCAAGCTCTCGACGCCCCATGAACCGGATGGCGGGCAGATTCGTGACAGAACCGGGATGTGACCCCGGTCACACCAGCTGTCTCGCCGCGAACGCGAGCTTGTCCGGGTTGACCACCAGCCATAGCGCAGTGATCACGCCGCCGACGATCTCAGGCAGGACAATCGCCCGCAGCTCGTCGCCCTCGTAATGCACCGTGGCCCACTCCCCGTTGACCTCGGCAACAGTCGACCGCATCCGGGCGACCTCGGGACGTCGACTCAGGCCCAGCAAGTAGCGAACGACCCTGTCCCTGCCGACCACGGGTCGACGTGCAGCGGCGACCCCCCCGCCGTCGGCCCACGCGACCACATCGTCGGCCAGCAGCCGCTCCAACTCGGCAACGTCGCCGTCAGCGCTTGCGGCGATCAGATGCTGGAGGATGCGCTCGCGATTGCGGTAATCCACGACAAAGCGTTTCCGCGGATTGCCCACATGATCCCGTGCACGTCGATATAGCTGCCGCGAATGCGCCTCGTCCACGGCCAAGATCGCCGCAATCTCGCGATGACTGTGGCCGAACGCCTCGCGGAGGACAAAGACCGCCCGCTCCGCCGGCGTCAGCCGCTCCAGCAGGACCAGCACGCCGAGCGACACCGAGTCCCGCAGCTCCACCGTCTCCAACGGTCCGAGCGCACCATCACCCGTCACGACGGGCTGCGGAAGCCACGGGCCGACGTAACTCTCCCGACGCGCCCTGGCAGAGGTCAGCCGGTTCAGGCACAGGTTGGTCACGACCGTCGTCAGCCACGCCTCCGGCACGGCAACGCCGCGGCTGTTCATCCAGCGCAGGTAAGCATCCTGGACGACGTCCTCGGCCTCTGTCGCCTCCCCCAGCATGCGGTACGCCAGCCCGAACAGCCTCTGCCGACTGGCTTCGAACTGCTCCAACTGACCAGGACCCACGCGTGACCATCCTGTCATGCTGCAGCCGGCGGCAGACGAGGCGCTACCGACGCTGTGGGAGTGCCGCGGGCTCGCGTCCTGCCGCGGGGACGACCGCCGTCGAAGGGAGATCACACGCAAACCGGGTGGGCAATCCGATAGCTGAGTCTGAAGGCGAGCACGTCTTTGGCGGTGTCCATCCAGTCCTGCGTTCCTTCCGCCGGCCGCGTGGGCGGCCCTGCTGCGCGACGCGCTGAGCCGCCAGTAGGCCGGCCGTCATGGCATCAACCTGACAGATCCCGCAATCAGCGGGCGCGGTCGGCGTCGCCGAGCGAGCGGTCGTAGGCCAGGCGCCGGGCATCGTTGACCAGGCGCAGCAAGTCCGTCCAGGAATGGCGGGGTTCGGGTGGTGGAATGGTGGTCACAGTCGTTCTTCTGTAGTGCACAGATGCACGGTCAAGGCATCGGCAGGTGTGTTGGCGCACCTGTCGGGGGCGCCGCCTTGTTGATGTAGACCGGGCGTCTCTAGGCCGTCAGACGTTGAGAACCTGCGGTTGCGAAAGCGCCGGGGTTGGTTCGAACCAAACACCTGCCACCAGCACGCAGCCCCAGGATTAGCACATAGGCCCACAGCTGTCGGGTGCAGTCACGCAGAATTCGGCCGAGAACCCGGTCCGAGCATGGCGGGTCGGAGGTCGGGAGGGATTGTGAAGTTCACGCTCGAGGTCGACATGGGCAACGAAGCATTCGGAGGTAACGCCGTCCAGGAATTGGGCCGCATCCTTCGGTACTGGGCCGCAACCTTCGTCACTTCGCGATGACCCCGGGAGACAATGCGCCGATCTACGACTCCGCATACAACCTCGTCGGGTCGTGGAAGATCACGGCGGAACCGAACCAGGACGCGACCAGCGCGACATGATCAAGCTCCACGCAGCAGTGGGACGGACCGCGCCGCTCGACGCGAGTCATCAGCTCCTTGATGCGGGTCCGGTCTGGCGGGTCGTGGTCGTTGCCTTCGCGCGGCGGCGACGGAGGTAAGCCCCGATCCACGATCCGACGACGATAACCGTCGCGAGTGCCTGGAGCTGGCCGGTGTACCGCTGCGGGTAGAGCACGCCTTCGACGAAACGGTCGACGAAGCCGGCGCTCGGCACCGCGTCGCCTGCCTGGGCCCGGGCCCAGTTCTCGGCGTCGGTCAGTGGGCATTCGAGCATGCCGAGAGCGATGCCTGCACCCCACGCCGCTGCAGCGACGTGCGGCCAGATCAGCCGCGGCCACCGCCAGGCAAGGAACCCGCCGAACACGATGTAGAGAAGCCACGCGAAATGCAGCCCGATGATCAGCTTGGCGAGCAGCTGATAGCCCATCGGACCCACTCCCTGCGACCGCCGAACGGAATTACCCCGACGCCCGTCCGGTTGTGTACCCTCGACTGCGGCTCGGCTGGCCCCAATAGCTCAGTCGGTAGAGCGTCTCCATGGTAAGGAGAAGGTCTACGGTTCGATTCCGTATTGGGGCTCCGACGGCAACGCACGGGGATGCGGGGCCGCGCCCGGCGGGGTAGCTCAGGTGGTCAGAGCACACGGCTCATAATCGTGGTGTCGCGGGTTCGAGTCCCGCCCCCGCTACGCAAGCAACGTCCGACCAGAACATGTGAGGCACCTGTGGCCGCCAAGAGCGCCGACATCCGCCCCAAGATCACCATGGCCTGCACGGTGTGCAAGGAGCGGAATTACATCACCAAGAAGAACCGGCGCAACGACCCTGACCGGCTCGACCTGCAAAAGTTCTGCCCGCGCTGCCGTCGGCACACGCTGCATCGCGAAACCCGCTGACCTGGCGACGACGCCGGTCGCGCGCCGCCATGGCCATTGCCCCTTCGGCAGCCGGCCGCGTCTACCCACCTCAGGCTTACGAGGTCAGCCGGGAGAAGATCCGCGAGTTCGCCGACGCGATCGGCGATCCTGACCCTCTCTACGGCGACCCCGCCACGGCGAGGAAGCGCCGAGACCTGGACGTGATCGCGCCGCCGACGTTCGCGATGCTCCCGGTGCTGCGCGGGTTCGACCAGCTCGTGGCGGATCTCGGGGTCACGTTCGCCCAGGTCATCCACGTCAACCAGCGCTTCGTCCACACCCGGCCGATCCGTGCGGGTGACCAACTCCTGACGACGACGATCCTCGAGTCGGTGAGATCCGCGGCGGGAAACGACCTGCTGGGGATCCGCTGCGAGATTTCCGCCGAGTCCGGCGAGCCGGTGTGCACGGCCACCGCGACACTGCTCATCCGCCCGGTAGATGACCCCGATGCCTGACGTCGGCGAGCAGCTTCCCGCCCGGCGGTATCAGCTCACCAGAGCCGATCTGGTGCGCTACGCGGGAGCGTCGGGCGACACCAACCCGATCCACTGGAGCGACCGGGTCGCTAGTGCCGCCGGCCTGCCCGGCGTGATCGCACACGGCATGTTGACGATGGCGCTTGCCGGACGACTCCTCACCGAATGGACCGGGGACACTGGCGCAATCATCGAGTACGGCGTCCGGTTCGCCCGGCCGGTGGTCGTGCCCGACGATGACACCGGGGTCACGCTGACCGTGTCCGGCGTCGTCACGGAGATACGAGACGACGGGCGGCTCGGCGTCGAACTGACCGCCATGGTCGGGGACGAGAAGGTGCTTACTCAGGCCCGCGCGATTGTGCGCGCCCCGAACGGATGACCGCAGCCAGCAGCAGCGACCAGACCACATCCGAGCGGGCCGCCCTGCTGCAGTCGCGCAACGCTACGGCAGCGACGTTCGCCCTCAACGGTCTCGTCTTGGGGTCGCTGATCAGCCGGATTCCGGCGATCCGAGACGTCCTTGAGCTCACCGCGAGCCAGCTCGGCGTCCTTCTCCTGGCGATGTCCGCTGGCTCCGTGCTCGCCCTTCCGTCAGCAGGAACAATAGTGGCGCGGTTCGGGCCCTCGCGAACGGTTCGGTCCGGGGCAATCCTCGCCTGCGCCGGCATCGTTGGCGCCGGATTCGGCGCCGGCACGCTCGCAAGCGTTCCAATGACCGCCCTCGGCCTGTTCGCGCTCGGCGCCGGGTCAGGCGTTTGGGACGTTGCGATGAACGTCGAGGGGGCGGACGTCGAACGGCGGCTGGGCTGGACGATCATGCCCCGGTTCCATGCGGCCTGGAGCCTGGGCTCGGTGGGAGGTGCGGCCGCCGGCGCATTCGCGGCCGGGCACGCCGTGCCGCTCGCGGTGCAACTGTCGGCCACTGCGGTAATTGTGCTCGTGGGCGGGTTAGCGGCGGTGACGTACTTCACACCCGTCGCGCCGTCGGCCCAGCGACACGACCGCGCGAACCGAAGGCGTGCGCTGGCGGCGTGGCGGGAGCCGCGGACGCTGCTGATCGGAGTGATGGTGTTGTCCGCCGCACTCGTCGAGGGGGCAGCCAACGACTGGCTTGCTCTCGCGCTCGTCGACGGATACGGCACCAGCCACACTGTCGCCGCCATCGGGTTCGGCGTCTTCGTCACTGCGATGACGGTCGGACGCCTCACCGGTACCTGGCTGCTCGATCGGTACGGCCGCGTGGTCGTCCTGCGGACGTGTATCGGCGTTGCCATCGCCGGGGTAGCTGTCTTCGTGCTGGGGTTCTCCCTGCCGCTTGCCCTGGTGGGCGCAGCCTGTTGGGGACTCGGTGCGTCGCTTGGATTCCCTGTCGGGATGAGCGCGGCCGCAGACGACGAGCGTTTCGCCGCGCCGCGGGTCAGCGTTGTCGCGTCGATCGGCTACCTGGCTTTTCTCGCCGGCCCTCCGCTGATCGGGCTGGTCGCCGACTGGCTCGGCATCCTGCAAGCCCTTGCGGTCCTCATCGTGACGATGGTTCTGAGCCTGGCCGTCACCGGAGCCGCGCGGCCGTTACGCCCCACCTCCGCGCAGCCGACTAACCTGACCTGACGTGACCCTTCTCCGGCAGCGGGTACGTCTCGCCGACCTGACGACGCTCCGGCTCGGCGGCCCGGCTGCTCGGTTCGTCAACGCCACGACGACCGACGAACTCGTCGACACCATCCGTGCCTGCGACGAACGCGGCGACCCGGTGCTCGTACTGTGCGGCGGGTCGAACCTCGTCGTCTCGGACGAGGGCTTCGATGGGACGGTCGTCCGGGTGGGTATCCGTGGTATCGAGCTCGACGCTTCCGGCTGTGGCCCGGACGATCTCGCCGCGTGCGGCGGTGTCGTACTGACCGTTGCCGCTGGGGAGACGTGGGATGATCTGGTCGAGCTGGCCGGGTCGGAGGGCTGGACGGGCATCGAGGCGCTGTCTGGCATTCCGGGAGCCGTCGGTGCGACGCCGATACAGAATGTCGGCGCCTACGGGCAGGAAGTCGCTGAGACAGTCTGGGCCGTTCGGACTTACGACCGCCTGACGGGAACCGTGCGTACGTTCGCGAACGCCGACTGCGGCTTCGGATACCGCACCAGCCGGTTTCGGGGCGACGACCGGTTCGTGGTGCTCACGGTGAGTTACCAGCTTCGTCAAGGCGACGTGGCCGGCCCCGTGCGATACGCAGAACTCGCCGGTGCACTCGGGATCGGTGTGGGAGAGCGGGCTCCCGCCCGCGACGTGCGCGAGGCTGTCCTCCATGTTCGCCGTAGCAAGGGCATGGTGCTCGACGAGTCCGATCACGACACGTGGAGCGCCGGCTCGTTTTTCACCAACCCGGTCGTCGCCGCCGCCCGGGCGGCCGAGCTGCCTCGTCAGGCGCCGCGCTGGCCGCTGTCTCACGGTTTCGTCAAGATCAGCGCCGCGTGGCTGATCGAGCAGGCGGGGTTCTCGCGTGGATATCCCGGACCCGGCGGCCGAGTCGCGCTCTCCGGCAAGCACGCCCTTGCGCTCACCAACCGCGGCTCTGCTACGACGGCCGACCTGCTGGCGTTGGCTCGTGACGTGCGCGACGGGGTGCGCGCGGCGTTCGGCGTGGAGCTGGTTCCCGAGCCGATCCTCGTCGGCTGCTCCTTGTGACACCCCAGATTTGACCACGTTCACCCCTGCCTATACATCACCAGGTCTGCATGCCTGGTGATGTACCCACTCGCCTGGTGGTGGCCCCCGGCGCGTCCGCGAGCCAGGCGTCGATCCCTGCGAGTAAGCGGATCCGTTCCTCGGACGGCGCGGCGGAACCCTGCACCGACCAGCGGGCAAGATCGGCGAGCTCGTCGTCCGTGCAGCCGTGCACCGACCGGGCGATCTCGTACTGGTCGAGCAACCGAGAACCGAACAGCAGCGGGTCGTCGGCGCCCAGGGCAACCCGCGCGCCGGCGTCGACCAGCGGTCGCAAGGGCACGGCGGACAGCTCGGGATAGATGCCCAGCGCAATGTTCGACGCTGGGCACACCTCCAGCGTTACGCCGGTGTCGATGATCCGCCGAAGCAGGTCGTGATCTTCGCCAGCGCGGATGCCGTGGCCGAGCCGCGTCGCTCCCAGGTGGTCAAGACACGCCCGGACACTGTCCGGGCCGCGTAGCTCGCCGCCATGCGGCACGGACAACAGCCCGGCCCCAGCGGCGATCCGAAACGCCGGCGCAAAGGCATGCACATCGCCGCGGCGTTCGTCGTTGGATAGCCCGAAGCCGACAACGCCGCGGCCCGCGTATTGCGCGGCGAGACGCGCGAGCGTCCGCGCATCGAGCGGGTGCCGGGTTCGATTGCCGGCGACGACGACCGCCATGCCAACGTCGGTCGCCTCCGACGCCGACCGCGCCGCATCCAATACCAGGTCGATGAACGCCGTGAGACCGCCGAAGCGCGGGCCGTATCCGGACGGGTCGACCTGGATCTCGAGCCAGCCGGATCCCTCGGCCGCCTCGTCCTGAGCCGCCTCGAGCAGTAGGCGGCGCACGTCTGCCTCCGACCGCAGCACTGATCGGGCGATGTCATAGAGGCGTTGGAACCGGAACCAGCCCTTCTCGTCGGTGGCCGACAGCCGGGGCGGCCAGTCCTCCACCAGGGCGTCGGGCAGCCGAATCCCGTGTTGCGCAGCGAGCTCGATCAGGGTCGCGTGCCGCATCGACCCGGTGAAATGCAGGTGCAAGTGCGCCTTTGGCAGCAGCCGAAGATCCCGCGCCGACCCAGCCGTCATCAACCCAAGAGCCGTTGGATCCGGCTTACGCCCTCCACGAGGTCGTCGTCGCCGAGGGCATACGACAGCCGTAGGTAGCCACTGGGCCCAAATGCCTCACCAGGCACCACCGCGACCTCGACTTCGTCCAGGATCAGCGCGGCGAGCTCCGCACTCGTCGTCGGAGTCCGGCCGGCGATCTCGCGACCGAGAACCCCGTGCACAGACGGGTAGACATAGAACGCGCCCAGCGGCTCCGGACACACCACGCCGTCGATCGCCCCGAGCATCGACACCATCGTCCGCCGTCGCCTGTCGAAGGCGTCCCGCATGATGGCGACCGCCGCCAGGTCTCCTGTCACTGCCGCGAGTGCCGCCCGTTGGGACACGTTCGCGACATTGGACGTCGCGTGCGACTGAAGGTCAGCGGCAGCCTTGACGACATCCGGCGGACCGACCATCCAGCCGACCCGCCAGCCCGTCATCGCATAAGTCTTGGCGACCCCGTTGACGACCACGCACGTCTCGGCTAGTCCGGGCACCTCCACCGGCATGGAAGGGGCTTCGGCGTCGCCATAGGTGAGGTGCTCGTAGATTTCGTCGGTGAGGACCCACAGCCCCTGGTCGAGTGCCCACCGGCCGATCTCGGCGACCTCGACGCGGCTGTACACGGCGCCGGTCGGGTTCGACGGTGAGCAGAACAGCACCGCCTTCGTTCGGTCCGTGCGTGCCGCCTCGAGCTGGTCGGGGCTTACCCGGTAACCGGCCGACTCATCAGCCAGCACCTCTACCGGAATGCCGCCGGCCAGCCGGATCGCCTCGGGATAGGTCGTCCAGTACGGAGTCGGTAGGAGAACCTCGTCCCCGGGATCGAGCATCGTCGCGAATGCTTCGTAGACCGCCTGCTTGCCGCCGTTGGTCACGAGCACGTTCGCGGCGCCAACCTGGTATCCGGAATCCCGTGCGGTCTTGGCTGCGATCGCCTCCCTGAGTTCAGGTAGGCCGCCGGCGGGGGTGTACCGGTGGTTGCGCGGGTCACGACAAGCGTCGATCGCGGCTTCGACGATGTAGTCGGGGGTCGGGAAGTCCGGTTCCCCTGCCGCAAAGCCGATGACCGGCCGCCCGGCCGCCTTGAGCGCCTTCGCCTTGGCGTCGACAGCCAGGGTCGCCGACTCCGTTATCGAGGCGATGCGGGTGGAGATACGGGGGCGGCCGGCGTTGGACCTGACACCCGCGGACGAAGAAGTCGTCATGTGCCCATCCTGGCATCACAGCGAACGTCTGCGACGCCGCGGTTCGACCCCCGGCGCGCGCTACCCGTACACTCGACTGTCTGGTGGTCCAACCACCCCTGCCGAAGCGTGCCCGCGAGCGCGACCGGTCGGGTTCGGTGACCACCGGAGGGCAGTAGCTCAACTGGAAGAGCACCGGTCTCCAAAACCGGCGGTTGGGGGTTCAAGTCCCTCCTGCCCTGCCCCTGCCCCGTGATCCACTGACCGCCGCCCCACGGAGCGGCCGACAACGAGGTATGACGTGACCGAGACGCGTGGCCAGACCGCCACCCCTGAGCGCGGGCGGCCGCAGCAACGTGGAGGCCTGGCCCGGCTGCGCCCATCGCGCATCGCACTGTTCCTCCGCCAGGTCGTCGCCGAGCTGCGAAAAGTGGTCTACCCGACCCGGCAACAGCTGGTGACCTACACCATCGTCGTACTGGTGTTCGTCTCGATCATGATCACCATCGTGTCCGTCCTGGACCTGGCCTTCGGCTGGGCCGTGTTTCGCATCTTCGGCTGAGGCCGTGTCATCGTCGTCGTCCATGGAGGAAGAAGAACCATCGTGACCGAGCAGCAATCGCCCGAGACTTCCCCGCAGGCGGTCCTCCCTCCGCAGGAGACCGACGGCCCCGCGGATCAGGTGCTCGACGCCGCCCAAGAGGCGTCGGACGCTCCGGGGACGGTGCTGACCGACGAGGCCGCGGACCAGTCTGCGGGCGAGATTGTCACGGCGGAGCCCGAGGACGAGGACCCGCTCGCGGAATTCCGCCGCGCGCTGCGGTCCAAGCCAGGCGGCTGGTTCGTCGTGCAGACATACTCCGGCATGGAGAACAGGGTCCGCGCCAACCTGGAGAGCCGCATCGGCAGCCTCAACATGGAGGACTACATCTTCGAAGTGGTCGTCCCTACCGAGGAGGTCGCCGAGATCAAAAACGGCCAACGCCGGCTGGTCAAGCGCAACCGCTTTCCCGGCTACGTGCTCGTCCGGATGGACATGACCGACGAGTCGTGGGCGACCGTGCGTCACACGCCGGCCGTGACCGGGTTTGTCGGCCACGCCCACCAGCCCCTGCCACTGACCCTCGGCGAGGTGGAACGGTGGCTCGCACCCGACGTGGGGGAGCGGACGAAGGCGGCCGACCAGCGCCAGCAACAGGTGGAGGTCATCGACTTCCAGGTCGGCGACTCGGTCATGGTCGTGGATGGCCCCTTCGCAACGCTGCACGCGACCATCAACGAGATCAATGCCGACTCGCAGAAGATCAAGGGTCTGGTCGAAATCTTCGGCCGGGAGACCCCGGTCGAGCTCTCGTTCGGCCAAATCCAGAAGCTCTAGGTCGAGCCGAAGACAAGGACCCCGAAGCAATGCCTCCCAAGAAGAAGAAGATCGCAGGTGTGGTCAAGCTGCAGATCCAGGCCGGTCAAGCCACGCCCGCACCGCCGGTAGGACCTGCGCTCGGCCAGCATGGTGTCAACATCATGGAATTCTGTCGGGCCTACAACGCCGCGACCGAATCCCAGCGCGGCAACGTGGTCCCGGTCGAGATCACGGTCTACGAGGATCGCTCCTTCACCTTCGTGACCAAGACCCCGCCGGCGGCCAAGCTCATCCTGAAGGCCGCGGGTATCGACAAGGGCTCCGGCGAGTCGCACAAGGTCAAGGTGGCTACCATCACCCGCGAACAGGTCCGGAACATCGCGGAGCAGAAGATGCCGGATCTCAACGCCAACGATCTCGACGCCGCCGAGAAGATCATCGCTGGCACCGCTCGCCAGATGGGTGTCACGATCGAGAACTGATCTGTCGCACCACAGTGGGAGGGCCGTGCGCTCGGCCCGTGACCACGACTCCGCTTCGACTCACCAGGAGCAGCACATGAAGCGCAGCAAGGCCTATCGGGCTGCCGCGGCGGTGATCGACCGAGAACGGCTCTACTCGCCGCTCGAAGCCGTCCGTCTTGCCAAGCAGACCAGCAGCACGAAGTACGACGCAACGATCGACGTCGCCCTGCGCCTCGGCGTCGACCCTCGCAAGGCCGACCAGATGGTTCGCGGCACCGTCAATCTTCCGAACGGCACCGGGAAGACCGCCCGGGTCCTGGTTTTCGCCGCCGGCCCAAAAGCTGACGAGGCGCGCTCGGCCGGCGCTGACGTCATCGGGGCCGACGAGTTGATCGAGGAGGTCCAAGGCGGGCGGCTCGACTTCGACGCCGTCGTCGCAACCCCGGACCTCATGGGCAAGGTCGGTCGGCTGGGCCGGATCCTTGGCCCGCGCGGGCTGATGCCCAACCCGAAGACCGGGACGGTGACGATGGACGTTGCCAAGGCAGTCTCCGACATCAAAGGCGGCAAGATCGAGTTCCGGGTCGACCGGCACGCGAACCTGCACTTCGTGATCGGCAAGGTGTCGTTCTCCGACCAGGCGCTGACCGAGAACTACGCGGCGGCTATGGACGAAGTGATTCGCCTCAAGCCATCGGCGGCCAAGGGTCGCTACGTGAAGAAGGCGACCCTATCCACCAGCATGGGCCCCGGGATTCCGCTCGACCCGGCCAAGACCAAGGTCAGCGGCGAGGAGCTGGCCAGCGCCTGATCCCTTCAAGATCGACTTGTTCGCGCGATCTTGAGGCAGGTATATCGGAGGAACGCTTTACCTGTCTCACGGTCGACTCACTGCGGCGGCAAACAGGCGGCGATTTGGCCGGGCGGGCGTGCGCCGCGTACCCTTGCTCCCGCCAAAGACCGCCGGTCTCGTGATCCTTGATCGCGACGAAGGCCCCGCAAATGCGGGCGGCCCGCGCAGGCGCGACGACTACCGCGGTGCTGCCGCGGCCAGCGCCCCGTGCCCGCGCCGGGGCGTTTTGCATTGACCGGACAGGGCCGGCGAACAATCGGAGCAAGGGAGTGCCATGGCAAGGTCCGACAAGTCGGCCGCCGTCGCCGAGCTCGCCGAGGAGCTTCGCGGTTCGACCGCCGTCGTGCTGACGGAGTACCGCGGCCTGTCCGTCCGGCAGCTGACGGAGCTCCGCCGGACGCTCGGTGGTAGCGCGTCGTACGCCGTGGTGAAGAACACTCTCACCAAGATCGCGGCCAAGGAGGCGGGCATCGAGGGGATCGACGAGCACCTGGTCGGTCCGTCGGCGATCGCTTTCGTCAAGGGCGACCCGGTGGATGCCGCGAAGGGGCTGCGGGACTTCGCCAGGCTGCACCCGGTCCTGGTGATCAAGGTCGGCGTGCTGGAGGGCAAACTGCTCTCGGCAGACGAGATTCGCCGGCTGGCCGACCTCGAGTCGCGCGAGGTTCTGCTCGCGAAGATGGCCGGTGCCATGAAGGCGTCGCTGATGAACGCCGTGTTGCTTTTCAATGCCCCGCTGTCCACGACCGCCCGCCTGGTCGAGGCACTTCGTCAGAAGGTCGAGGCCGAAGTGGCTCCGACGAGCCAGCCCGACAACGTCCAGCCCGTGGGCTGAGGGCCGACCGAACGTCCAACCAATTGTCAGGAAAGGAACCGCCACCATGGCGAAGCTCAGCACCGACGATCTCCTCGACGCATTCAAGGAGATGTCACTCATCGAGCTCTCCGAGTTCGTGAAGAAGTTCGAAGTGACCTTCGACGTCACCGCCGCCGCGCCGGTGACCGTCGCCGCAGCGGCGCCGGCCGGAGCCGGTGCGGCACCCGCCGAGGAGGCCGTCGAGCAGGATGAGTTCGACGTCGTACTCGAGGCTGCTGGTGACAAGAAGATCCAGGTCATCAAGGAGGTTCGGGCCCTGACCAGCCTGGGGCTCAAGGAGGCCAAGGATCTCGTCGACGGCGCTCCCAAGCCGGTCCTGGAGAAAGTCAACAAGGAGGCTGCGGACAAGGCCCGCGAGCAGCTCGAAGGCGCCGGCGCCACCGTCACCGTCAGGTGATCTTGGCGAAAGCTGCGTAAGCGGGTCAGGAAGGCGATCTCGGCGAGTCCGCTTCCTATCCTGCCGCTCGCCCCGATGATGATCAGGTGACGATCGGACCCGTTTGCGTCGCGCTGATTCACCTGATCGTCGGGCGTCCAACTCTTGAGACGCGATCAGGTGCACCCAAGAACCGCCCGCATGGCCATGGGTCACCTGATCGTCAACCCGGCGGCGATCAGGTGCAACATCGACGATCAGGTGCACAAAACGGGCCGGGACCGGGTGTTTCCCTGCCGGGACGCTTGACTCGAGCGGCCCGCGAGGGGATGCTTCAAACAGGCCAGAGCGCGTCACAATCTGGCCACAGTACGGAGACGGGACGGAACGTCTGCGGATGACGAACCGCCACTCGACAGCAGTGAGCCTGATTGGCTAGACTGCTTATTTGCGCTGCCCTCAACCCGTCGTGCCCGCATAGGTGAGGTCTGCGCTCTACTCCGACCGTGAGCCTCGGAAGGACCACTCTTGGCCGCCACGCGCACCGCTCCCACGACCGTCAACCCCCAGCGCCGTATCTCCTTCGCCAAGATCCGAGAGCCCCTCGAGGTTCCCAACCTCCTCGCGCTCCAGATCGACAGCTTCGACTGGCTGCTCGGAAACTCGCGCTGGCAGGCGCGGGCCGAGACCGCCGAGGCCGAAGGCCACGACGAACTGCCCACCACCTCCGGTCTGCAGGAGATTCTCGACGAGATCAGCCCAATCGAAGACTTCTCCGGAACCATGTCGCTCTCGTTCTCGAACCCCCGGTTCGAGGAGCCGAAGAACAGCATCGACGAATGCAAGATGCGCGACTTCACCTACTCGGCACCGCTGTTCGTCACCGCCGAGTTCATCAACAACGACACCGGGGAGATCAAGTCCCAGACCGTGTTCATGGGCGATTTCCCGCTCATGACCGACAAGGGCACCTTCATCATCAACGGGACCGAGCGGGTGGTGGTGTCCCAGCTGGTCCGCTCGCCCGGGGTGTACTTCGAGCGCAGTCTCGACAAGACCTCCGACAAGGACGTCTACACAGCCAAGGTCATCCCTTCGCGAGGTGCGTGGCTGGAGTTCGAGATCGACAAGCGAGACATGGTCGGCGTCCGGCTCGACCGCAAGCGCAAGCAGAACGTCACGGTTCTGCTCCAGGCGATCGGGTTCACCCGGGAGCAGATCCGCACCGAGTTTGGTGCCTACGAATCCATGGGCCTCACGCTGGACAAGGACCACACCACCACCCAGGACGAGGCGCTGCTCGACATCTACCGCAAGATGCGCCCAGGTGAGCCGCCTACCAGGGAGGCCGCCCAGCAGCTGCTCGACAACGCCTACTTCAACCCGAAGCGCTACGACTTGGCCAAGGTCGGGCGATACAAGGTGAACAAGAAGCTGGGCTTGGACCAACCGCTGGACCAGAGCACACTCACGGTCGACGACATCGTCGCGACGCTGCGCTATCTGGTGCGGCTGCACGCGGGGGAGACCGAGTTCAGCCAAGGCAAGACCACGCTTCGGGTCGAGACCGACGACATCGACCACTTCGGCAACCGCCGCCTGCGCACCGTCGGTGAGCTCATCCAGAACCAGGTCCGCACCGGGCTCTCGCGCATGGAGCGGGTCGTCCGGGAGCGAATGACCACCCAGGACGTCGAGGCCATCACGCCACAGACGCTGATCAACATCCGCCCGGTCGTCGCGGCGATCAAGGAGTTCTTCGGCACATCGCAGCTGTCCCAGTTCATGGACCAGACCAACCCGCTGGCCGGGTTGACCCACAAACGCCGCCTGTCCGCGCTCGGGCCAGGGGGGTTATCGCGGGAGCGGGCCGGGTTCGAGGTTCGCGACGTGCACTCGTCGCACTACGGCCGGATGTGCCCGATCGAGACTCCCGAAGGCCCGAACATCGGTCTGATCGGCTCGCTTGCTACCTACGGTCGCATCAACGCCTTCGGCTTCGTCGAGACCCCGTACCGCCGGGTCAAGAACGGCAAGGTCAGCGACAACGTCGACTACCTGACCGCTGACGAAGAGGATCTCTACGTCATCGCCCAAGCCAACGCGCCGCTGAGCGACGACAACCGCTTCGCGGAGGAGCGGGTCCTCGTCCGCAAGCGAGGCGGAGAGCTCGAGTTCGCGCCCGCCAAGACCGTCGACTACATGGACGTGTCGCCGCGGCAGATGGTGTCGGTCGCGACGGCCATGATCCCGTTCCTCGAGCACGACGACGCCAACCGCGCGTTGATGGGCTCGAACATGCAGCGTCAGGCCGTGCCGCTGCTGCGCAGCGAGGCCCCGCTGGTCGGCACCGGCATGGAGCTCCATGCGGCAGTTGACGCAGGTGACGTCGTAGTCGCCGACAGGGCTGGCGTCGTCACCGAGGTGTCCGCCGACTACGTCACCGTGATGACCGACGACGGTGCATACCGGACCTATCAGATGGCCAAGTTCCATCGCTCGAACGCCGGCACTTGCATCAATCAGCGCCCGGTGGTCGATGAGGGCGACCGGGTCGAGTCCGGTCAGGTGATCGCCGACGGCCCGTCGACCCAGGACGGCGAGATGGGTTTGGGCAAGAACCTGCTTGTGGCGTTCATGCCGTGGGAGGGCCACAACTACGAAGACGCGATCATCTTGTCCCAGCGGCTGATCAAGGACGACGTTCTCACCTCGATTCACATCGAGGAACACGAAGTCGACGCCCGCGACACCAAGCTGGGGCCCGAGGAGATCACCCGGGACATCCCGAACGTCTCCGACGAGATCCTGGCCGACCTCGACGAGCGCGGCATCATCCGGATCGGCGCGGAGGTCCAGGCCGGCGACATCCTGGTCGGCAAGGTCACGCCCAAGGGTGAGACCGAGCTGACCCCGGAGGAGCGGTTGCTGCGCGCGATCTTCGGCGAAAAGGCCCGCGAAGTCCGGGACACCTCCCTCAAGGTGCCGCACGGCGAGACCGGGAAGGTCATCGGTGTCCGGCTGTTCGATCGGGACGAAGGCGACGAGCTGCCGCCTGGTGTCAACCAGCTGGTGCGGGTCTACATCGCTCAGATGCGCAAGATCCAGGACGGCGACAAGCTGGCCGGCCGGCACGGCAACAAGGGCGTCATTTCGAAGATCCTGCCGGTCGAGGACATGCCGTTCCTCGCCGACGGAACGCCGGTCGACATTGTGCTGAACCCGCTCGGCGTCCCGAGCCGGATGAACCTCGGCCAGGTGTTGGAGACCCACCTGGGCTGGGTGGCCAAGTCGGGCTGGCGCATCGACGGTTCCGAGACCGAGTGGAAGAAGCGGCTGCACGAGATCGGCGCCGCGGAGGCCGTACCTGGGACCAAGGTCGCGACTCCGGTGTTCGACGGCGCGCGCGAAGACGAGATCACCGGGTTGCTGGCCTCGAGCTTGCCCAACCGCGACGGCGACGCACTCGTTGGAGCGAACGGAAAGGCGCAACTGTTCGACGGGCGTTCTGGTGAGCCGTTCCCGCACCCGGTCGCGGTCGGGTACATCTACATGCTCAAGCTCAACCACCTGGTCGACGACAAGATCCACGCCCGGGCGACCGGCCCGTACTCGATGATCACGCAGCAGCCGCTGGGCGGTAAAGCCCAGTTCGGCGGCCAGCGGTTCGGCGAGATGGAGGTCTGGGCGCTGCAGGCGTACGGCGCGGCATACGCCCTGCAGGAGCTGCTGACGATCAAGTCCGACGACGTCACGGGCCGGGTCAAGGTCTACGAAGCGATCGTCAAGGGCGAGAACATCCCGGAGCCGGGAATCCCGGAATCGTTCAAAGTGTTGATCAAGGAAATGCAGTCGCTGTGCCTCAACGTCGAAGTGCTCTCCAGCGACGGCACCCAGATCGAGATGCGCGATACCGACGAGGACGTGTTCCGCGCAGCCGAGGAACTCGGGATCGACCTGTCCCGCCGAGAGCCGAGCAGCGTGGAAGAAGTCTGACTTGCGAAGAATCCGCGAAGCGCATTCTTCGCAGGGGATAAGGGAGCCGGCCGAAGGCCGTCCTAGTCCTCACCCCGACCAAAGGAATCTCTGAGCTGTGAAACGTAGAGAAGGCAGGTAGCACGTAGTGCTTGACGTCAACTTCTTCGACGAGTTGCGCATCGGCCTGGCAACTGCGGACGACATCCGTCAGTGGTCGCACGGTGAGGTCAAGAAGCCGGAGACGATCAACTACCGCACCCTCAAGCCGGAGAAGGACGGGCTCTTCTGCGAGAAGATCTTCGGCCCGACCCGCGACTGGGAGTGCTACTGCGGCAAATACAAGCGGGTCCGGTTCAAGGGCATCATCTGCGAGCGCTGCGGCGTAGAGGTTACGCGCGCCAAGGTGCGTCGGGAGCGTATGGGCCACATCGAACTCGCGGCACCGGTCACCCACATCTGGTACTTCAAGGGCGTGCCGTCCCGGCTCGGCTACCTGCTCGACCTTGCCCCGAAGGACCTCGAGAAGGTCATCTACTTCGCGGCCTACATGATCACCTGGGTCGACGAAGAGGCACGCCACCGCGACCTCGCGTCGCTCGAGGGCCAGATCGACGTCGAGCGGAAGGACATCGAGAAGCGTCGCGACAGCGACGTCGAGGACCGTGCCAAGAAGCTGGAGGCCGACCTGGCCGAGCTGGAGGCCGAGGGTGCCAAGGGTGACGTGCGGCGGAAGGTCAGGGAGTCGGCCGACCGGGAGATGAGCCAGATCCGTAAGCGGGCCGACGCCGAGATCGATCGCCTCAATGCGGTCTGGGATCGGTTCCGCACGCTGAAGGTTCAAGACCTCGAGGGCGACGAGATGCTCTACCGGGACATGCGCGACCGGTTCGGGCTCTATTTCCACGGGGGCATGGGCGCGCAGGCGATCAAGGAGCGGCTGGAGAGCTTCGATCTCGAGGGCGAGGCGTTGAGCCTACGTGAGATCATCCGGACCGGTAAGGGACAGAAGAAGACCCGCGCTCTGAAGCGGCTCAAGGTGGTCTCCGCCTTCCTGACCACCAGAAACGACGCCCGTGGCATGGTGCTTGACGCCGTCCCGGTCATCCCGCCGGATCTGCGTCCAATGGTGCAGCTCGATGGTGGCCGGTTCGCGACGAGTGACCTCAACGACTTGTACCGGCGGGTCATCAACCGCAACAACAGGCTCAAGCGGCTACTCGACCTGGGCGCGCCCGAGATCATCGTGAACAACGAGAAGCGGATGCTGCAGGAGTCCGTCGACGCGTTGTTCGACAACGGTCGGCGCGGCCGTCCTGTCACCGGGCCCGGCAACCGTCCGCTGAAGTCGATCTCGGACATGCTCAAGGGCAAGCAGGGCCGGTTCCGGCAGAACCTGCTGGGCAAGCGGGTGGACTACTCGGGCCGGTCGGTCATCGTCGTCGGGCCGCAGCTCAAGCTGCACCAGTGCGGCCTGCCCAAGGGCATGGCGATCGAGCTGTTCAAGCCCTTTGTCATGAAGCGGCTGGTTGACCTCAACCACGCGCAGAACATCAAGAGCGCAAAGCGCATGGTCGAGCGGGCCCGGCCAGTCGTATGGGACGTCCTCGAAGAGGTCATCGCCGAACACCCAGTGCTGCTGAACCGGGCGCCGACGCTGCACCGGCTGGGTATCCAGGCCTTCGAACCACAACTGATCGAGGGCAAGGCGATCCAGATCCACCCGCTGGTGTGCACGGCCTTCAACGCCGACTTCGACGGTGACCAGATGGCCGTGCATCTGCCGCTTTCAGCGGAAGCGCAGGCCGAGGCACGGGTGCTGATGCTGTCCAGCAACAACATCCTCAAGCCGGCCGACGGCAGGCCGGTGACGATGCCGACTCAGGACATGGTGCTTGGCATCTACTTCCTCACCAGCTTGCGCGAGGGCGAGCCCGGCGAGGGTCGCGCGTTCTCGTCTCCGGCGGAGGCAATCCGCGCCTTCGACGCCGGCGAGTTGTCCATGCAAGCCGAAGTGACGCTGCGGCAGACCGGCATCGTCCCGCCGCCGGGATGGAAGGCACCGGAGGGCTGGCAGCCGGGTCAGCCGGTAACCCTCGTCACCACGCTGGGGCGGGCGTTGTTCAACGAGGCGCTTCCCGAGGACTACGCGTTCGTCAACGAAGAGGTCGACAAGAAGCGCCTGGGTGCGATCGTCAACGACCTGGCGGAGCGCTATCAGAAGATCCAGGTCGCAGCGACCCTCGACGCGCTCAAGGAGGCCGGCTTCTACTGGGCCACCCGATCCGGGGTCACGGTATCCGTCGAGGACATCGCGACGCCTGCAGAGAAGCAGCAGATCCTCGAGGAGTACGAGGCAAAGGCGGAGAAGGTCGAGCGCAACTTCGAACGTGGCGTGATCTCCAGCGGCGAGCGTCGCGAGGAGCTCATCGACATCTGGACCGACGCGACCAACAAGGTCGACGACGCGATCCGGGATGCCTATGCCCGCGAGAACACCATCCACATGATGGTCCACTCGGGTGCGCGCGGTAACTGGATGCAGATTCGGCAGCTCTCGGGCATGCGTGGCCTGGTGGCGAATCCGAAGGGCGAAACGATCCCGCGGCCGATCAAGGCCAGCTTCCGTGAAGGGCTGTCCGTGCTGGAGTTCTTCATCTCCACCCACGGCGCCCGCAAGGGTCTGGCCGACACCGCCCTACGGACCGCCGAGTCCGGATACCTGACCCGCCGGCTCGTCGACGTCTCGCAGGACGTGATCATCCGCGAGACCGACTGTGGGACCGAACGGGGCCTGCTGCTGCCCATCGCGGCCCGCCACGGCGATGGCACACTCGTTGTGGCGGAGGACGTCGAAACCAGCGTCTACGCGCGCTCTCTCGCCGAGGACATCACGGCAGCTGACGGCACGACGGTAGCGACCGCCGGAACCGATCTCGGCGATGTCGAGATTCGTCGGCTGCTCGAGGCCGGCATCGAGAAAGTGCGGGTGCGGAGTGTGCTCACCTGTGACAGCAAGTCCGGCGTATGCGCGATGTGCTACGGCCGGTCGCTCGCGAGCGGGAAGCTCGTCGACGTCGGTGAGGCCGTCGGGATCGTGGCGGCTCAATCCATCGGCGAGCCCGGCACCCAGCTGACGATGCGGACCTTCCACACCGGAGGTGTGGCGGGCGACGACATCACCCACGGTCTGCCCCGCGTCCAGGAGGCTTTCGAGGCGCGCATCCCGAAGGGAAAGGCGCCGATTGCTGAGGCTGCCGGCCGGGTCCGGATCGAGGAAGACAGCAAGGGCCCCAAGATCGTCGTGGTCCCGGATGACGGGGCGGAGGAGCAGGCGTTCACGATCTCGCGTCGGGTGCTCGACTGGACCAACCGCCGCAGCCCGGGCATCGCCCAATGGCGGGCGCAGGACGGCGACCACGTCGAGGTCGGGGAACTGCTGCACGCCGGAACGGCCGACCCGCACGATGTGCTCCGGGTGTTGGGCCAGCGTGGCGTCCAGGTGTTCCTTACCGATCAGGTGCAGGAGGTGTACCAGTCGCAGGGCGTGTCGATCCACGACAAGCACATCGAGATCATCGTGCGGCAGATGCTGCGTCGGATCACCGTGCTGGAAAGCGGCGACACCGACCTGCTGCCCGGCGAGCTGGTCGAGCGTGCTCGCTTCGAGGACGAGAACCGCAGGGTCGTGTCCGAGGGCGGCCAGCCGGCCGCAGGGCGGCCGCAGCTGATGGGTATTACCAAAGCGTCGCTGGCAACGGACTCCTGGCTGTCCGCGGCGTCGTTCCAGGAGACGACGCGGGTGTTGACGGAGGCGGCGATCAACGCCAAGTCCGACCCACTGATCGGACTGAAGGAGAACGTCATCCTCGGCAAGCTCATCCCGGCAGGCAGCGGGTTGTCCCAGTACCGCAACCTGCGGGTCGAGCCGACCGAGGAGGCCAAGGCGGCCATGTACTCGATGGTCGATTATGGCGCCGACTACTCCGATTACGAGTTCGGCCAAGGCTCCGGCGAAGCCGTCCGCCTCGAGGAGTACGACTTCGGCTCCTACAGCTGACGTAGCCTTCCCACGAGTTGTCAGGTCGCTGACCTGCGCCGAAAGCCGTGCACACGACGTGTCGGCGAATCTGACAAGTCGGGCTGAGTTGTCAGGCCGGACAGGTCGCATACCTGCGCGCACACGCAGTGGACGAGCCTGACAGCGCTCACCAGTCGCCCGGGACGGCGGCTCTGACAAGTCGAGCTGTTGGCCCTTGTCAGCGCCGCGTTGCGCTGCGGCCCAGGTCAGCGCGCATGGGGCCGGACAACGTGTCGGCTGCGGTGGGCCGTGAGGTCGCGGCAGGCCGTGTTCACGGGCTCGCCGTACCGCTTTGACCCGCGACTGGCCGAGCGGGTAACCTCAATCTTTGTGCCTGGAGTCCTCCGGGCCGTCCGGCGCGCCCGCGCGTGCACGCCGGAGCACCACCGACCACGCCGACCGGTTCGCCGGCGGTGCCGGGCGGGCCGGGCCGACACGCCCGACCGCGGGGGTCGTCGGAACGCCACCGACCACCCAGCATCCGGTGCCCGCCGGTTCCAGCCGACACCCCTCACACGCACCCGAGCAACGGAGACGTAGTGCCCACGATCCAGCAGCTGGTCCGCAAGGGCCGCGAGGAGAAGACCACCCGGAACAAGACCGCGGCGCTCAAGGGCAGCCCGCAGCGTCGCGGAGTGTGCACACGCGTCTATACAACGACTCCGAAGAAACCCAACTCGGCGCTGCGCAAGGTCGCTCGCGTGCGCCTCACCAGCCAGATGGAGGTCACGGCGTACATCCCCGGTGTCGGACACAACCTGCAGGAGCACTCCATGGTGCTCATTCGCGGCGGACGTGTGCGGGACCTGCCGGGAGTTCGTTACAAGATCATCCGTGGTTCGCTGGACACCCAGGGCGTCAAGGGCCGAAAGCAGGCTCGCAGCCGGTACGGGGCGAAGAAGGAGAAGAGCTGATGCCGCGCAAGGGCCCTGCGGCCAAGCGGCCGATCGTGATCGACCCGGTCTACAACTCCCCGCTGGTGACCCAGCTGGTGAACAAAGTGCTGCGCGATGGCAAGAAGTCCGTCGCCGAGTCGATCGTCCACGGTGCCCTGGAAGGTTGCCGGGAGAAGACGGGCACTGACCCGGTCGTGACGCTGAAGCGGGCGCTCGACAACGTCCGGCCGACGCTCGAGGTCAAGAGTCGACGCGTCGGCGGCGCGACCTACCAGGTCCCGGTCGAGGTGCGGGCAAACCGCAGCACCACGCTTGCCCTGCGCTGGCTGGTCGGCTACTCCCGCGCGCGCCGCGAGAAGACCATGACCGAGCGGCTGATGAACGAGATCCTGGACGCCTCCAACGGCCTCGGCGCGAGCGTCAAGCGCCGCGAGGACACCCACAAGATGGCCGAGTCCAACAAGGCCTTCGCCCACTACCGCTGGTAACCCGCGGCATACAACGTCAAAGGAAGCTGCGAACCGAGATGGTCACCGACCTTCGCACGCTCGACCTGGCCAAGGTCCGCAACATCGGGATCATGGCCCACATCGACGCGGGCAAGACCACGACCACCGAGCGCATCTTGTTCTACACCGGGATCAACTACAAGATCGGTGAGGTCCACGAGGGCGCGGCCACCATGGACTGGATGGAACAGGAACAGGAACGCGGAATCACCATCACGTCCGCTGCCACCACCACCCAGTGGGACGGCCACATCATCAACATCATCGACACGCCCGGTCACGTCGACTTCACCGTAGAGGTCGAGCGCTCGCTGCGCGTCCTCGATGGCGCGGTTGCGGTGTTCGACGGCGTCGCCGGCGTCGAGCCGCAGTCCGAGCAGGTCTGGCGCCAGGCGACGAAATACCACGTGCCGCGGATCTGCTTCGTCAACAAGATGGACCGGGTCGGCGCTGAGTTCCACCGCTGCGTCGACATGATCGTCACTCGGCTCAAGGCAGTTCCGCTCGTTGTCCAACTGCCGGTCGGAGCCGAGGCCGACTTCCGCGGGGTGATCGACCTGGTCGGCATGAAGGCGCTGATCTGGAGCCCGGAGGCGGAGAAGGGAGAGATGTACGACAGCGTCGACATCCCGACTACCCACGCCGAGGCCGCGGCCGAGTACCGCGACAAGCTGCTCGAGACCATCGCCGAAAACGACGACGAGATGATGGAGCTCTACCTCGAGGGCGAGGAGCCCACCGAGAAGGCGCTGATAGCCGCGATCCGGCGGGCCACGATCGCCGGCAAGCTGACTCCGGTGCTGTGCGGCTCGGCATTCAAGAACAAGGGTGTCCAGCCCATGCTCGACGCCGTTGTCCGCTACCTGCCGTCGCCACTCGACGTCGGCGCAGTCGAAGGTCACAAGATCGGCGACGAGAGCCATGTCATGACTCGCGAGCCCGACGAGAACGCGCCGGCCTCGGCGCTGGCGTTCAAGATCATGAGCGACCAGCACCTCGGCAAGCTGACGTTCGTCCGGGTGTACTCGGGGACGCTCAAGACGGGGTCCCAGGTCCTGAACGCAACCAAGGGCCACAAGGAGCGGATCGGCAAGATCTACCGGATGCACGCGAACAAGCGCGAGGAGATCGCGCTCGCCAGCGCCGGGCAGATCGTCGCCGTCATGGGCCTGAAGGACACCACGACCGGCGACACCCTCAGCGCGCCTGAGGCTCCGGTCATCCTCGAATCGATGACCTTCCCGGCGCCGGTCATCTCGGTCGCGATCGAGCCAAGGACGAAGGCGGACCAGGAGAAGCTCTCGACCGCGATCCAGCGGCTGGCCGAGGAGGACCCGACCTTCCAAGTCCGCACGGACGACGACACCGGGCAGACCATCATCTCCGGGATGGGGGAGCTGCACCTCGAGGTGCTGGTCGACCGGATGAAGCGGGAGTTCCGGGTTGAGGCCAACGTCGGCAAGCCGCAGGTCGCCTACCGTGAGACCATCCGGCGCCGGGTCGACAAGGTGGAGTACACCCACAGAAAGCAGACGGGTGGCGCCGGCCAGTTCGGCCGCGTGGTGATCGACGTTGAGCCGACCAGGGGTGGCGGTGACGGCGGCTACGAGTTCGTCAACGCGATCACCGGCGGGCGCATCCCGCGCGAGTACATCCCGGCAGTCGACGAAGGCATCCAGGAAGCGATGGAGTTCGGCGTCGTCGCGGGGTATCCGCTCGTCGACATCAAGGTCACGCTGCGCGACGGTGCCTATCACGACGTCGACTCCTCGGAGCTCGCCTTCAAGATCGCTGGATCCATGGCGTTCAAGGAAGCCGCTCGCCGGGCCGACCCGGCGCTGCTCGAGCCGATATTCGCCGTGGAGGTGACGACGCCGGAGGACTACATGGGCGATGTCATCGGCGACCTCAACTCCCGCCGCGGCCACATCCAGGCCATGGAGGAGCGAACCGGCGCCCGGGTGATCAAGGCGCTGGTCCCACTGTCGGAGATGTTCGGTTACGTCGGAGACCTCCGCAGCAGAACCCAGGGCAGGGCGAGCTACTCGATGCAGTTCGACTCCTACGCGGAGATTCCCAAGACCGTCGCCGAAGAGATCATCAAGAAGGTCCGGGGCGAGTAGCCGAATCCGGGCCGGGAAAAGAAGCAGACGAAGCACCAGTCCCAGCAACAGGTCCTTATAGGAGGGACAACCAGTGGCGAAGGCGAAGTTCGAGCGGACTAAGCCGCACGTCAACATCGGCACCATTGGTCACATCGACCATGGCAAGACGACGCTGACCGCGGCGATCACGAAGGTCCTGCACGACAAGCACCCCGACCTCAACCCGTACACGCCGTTCGACGAGATCGACAAGGCACCCGAGGAGAAGCAGCGCGGTATCACGATCTCGATCGCCCACGTCGAGTACCAGACCGACAAGCGGCACTATGCCCACGTCGATTGCCCCGGTCACGCCGACTACATCAAGAACATGATCACCGGCGCGGCGCAGATGGATGGCGCGATCCTGGTCGTGGCCGCCACCGACGGTCCGATGCCGCAGACGAAGGAGCACGTGCTGCTGGCCCGTCAGGTCGGCGTCCCATACATCGTCGTGGCCTTGAACAAGGCCGATATGGTCGACGACGAGGAGATCCTCGAGTTGGTCGAGCTCGAGGTGCGCGAGCTGCTCTCCACCTACGAGTTCCCCGGCGATGACCTGCCGGTCGTGCGGGTCTCGGCGCTGAAGGCACTCGAGGGTGACGCGGAGTGGACGCAATCGGTTGAGGAGCTCCTCGACGCGGTCGACGAGTCCATCCCGGAGCCGGTCCGCGACATAGACAAGCCGTTCTTGATGCCGATCGAAGATGTCTTCACGATCAGCGGCCGCGGTACCGTCGTGACCGGCCGGGTGGAGCGTGGCGTCCTCAAGCCGATGGAGGAGGTCGAGATCGTCGGCATCCGCGACCGGTCCCAGAAGACAGTCGTGACCAGTGTCGAGATGTTCCGCAAGGTCCTCGACGACGCCCGCGCGGGCGAGAACGTCGGGCTGCTGCTCCGCGGCACCAAGAAGGAGGAGGTGGAGCGCGGCATGGTGGTCATCAAACCGGGCACGACGACTCCGCACACCAACTTCGAGGCGCAGGTTTACATCCTGTCCAAGGACGAGGGCGGCCGGCACACCCCGTTCTTCAACAACTACCGTCCACAGTTCTACTTCCGCACGACGGACGTGACCGGCGTGGTGACCCTGCCCGAGGGCACCGAGATGGTCATGCCCGGCGACAACACTGAGATGTCGGTCGAGCTGATCCAGCCGATCGCCATGGAGGAGCAGCTCAAGTTCGCGATCCGGGAAGGTGGCCGCACCGTCGGCGCTGGCCGGGTCACGAAGATCAGCAAGTAGGACTCCGGCAGGGCCGGGCCGCGTACGCAGACACCTGCGTCGCCGCCCGTCCCGTTGGAACCACCCCCGGCGTGCGGTTGCTCAAATGATCACGAGGTCCATGCCTGTGCATACAACGCCAGGCTTGCACGCCTTGCGGAGTACCTATAGAGGTGGACCCGTGGTCATTTGAGGGGCCGCGATTGGTCAGCGGCAGCCAGCCTCTGGCATACTAGTCAGGTTGCTCGGCGGAGGCCGCCGGGGTGCGCCGGGCCTGGGTGTAATCCAGGTTTGCGCCCGGACCGGAGACCTCTTACCGAAGTCCGGCATCGCGTCGGGCCATCCGAGTCCCCCGATCCGTTCGAGTCCGCGCGAGCCTCATTGCGGCCTACGTGCGCGACACGCCCGACCGCGGGGGTCGGACGGTCTGACGGGGTCCGCGGCCGAGGAAACCGGACATTCGTCGGTTCGCAAGCAGTACGAGAGAAGGACGAGACGCAGCCATGGCGGGACAGAAGATCCGCATCCGGCTCAAGGCGTACGACCACGAGGTCATCGACTCGTCGGCGCGCAAGATCGTCGACACGGTGACCCGCACGGGTGCGCATGTCGCCGGCCCGGTGCCGTTGCCGACCGAGAAGAACGTGTACTGCGTCATCCGATCACCGCACAAGTACAAGGACAGCCGCGAGCATTTCGAGATGCGCACCCACAAGCGGCTCATCGACATCATCGACCCCACGCCCAAGACGGTCGACTCGCTCATGCGCCTCGACCTGCCGGCCGGGGTCGACATCGAGATCAAGCTGTAGAGGACCCGCCACAATGAGTGATCGCGTAACGGGCAACCTCAGGGGCCTGCTCGGCGAGAAGCTCGGCATGACCCAGGTCTGGGACGACAAGAACCGAGTCGTGCCGGTCACCGTGGTCAAGGCCGGCCCATGTGTCGTGACCCAGGTCCGCACCCCGCAGACCGACGGCTACGACGCCGTCCAGATCGCATACGGCGCGCCGAATCCGCGCAAGGTCACCAAGCCGATGCAAGGCCATTTCGACAAGGCGGGTGTGACACCCCGCCGGCACACCGTCGAGCTGCGTACCGCTGACGCTTCGGAGTACACCCTCGGCCAGGAGCTCACGGTCGAGCTGTTCGAGCCGGGGCAGGTCGTCGACGTCGTCGGGACCAGCAAGGGCAAAGGCTTCGCCGGCGTGATGAAGCGGCATGGCTTCTCCGGTCTCCGCGCCTCGCACGGGGTCCAGCGCAAGCATCGCTCGCCCGGCTCCATCGGCGGCTGCGCCACTCCCGGCCGGGTCTTCCGCGGCCAGCGGATGGCCGGCCGGATGGGCGGAGTTCGGGTGACAGCGCAGAACGTCAGCGTCCATTCTGTCGACACCGACCAGGGGCTGTTGCTGCTCAAAGGCGCGGTCCCAGGCCCGACCGGCGGACTGGTCTTGGTGAAGACCGCCGCGAAGGGCGGGGTTGACCAGTGACACGGATCGACGTCAAGACCGCCGCCGGTAACAAGGCCGGCACCGTCGACCTGCCCGCGGACGTGTTCGACGTCCAGGTCAACGTTCCGCTGATCCACCAGGTCGTGGTGGCTCAGCTCGCCGCGGCCCGGAACGGAACGCACAGCACCAAGTCACGGGGCGAGGTGTCTGGTGGTGGCAGCAAGCCGTACCGCCAGAAGGGCACCGGACGGGCACGCCAGGGCTCGATCCGAGCGCCGCAGTACGCCGGGGGAGGAGTGGTGCACGGCCCGACCCCTCGGAACTACGCCCAGCGGACACCGAAGAAGATGAAGGCGGCAGCGCTGCGCGGAGCCCTGTCCGATCGGGCCCGGAACGGCCGGGTCCACGTGGTCTCCGGGTTCGTCGACGGCGACCTGCCGTCGACGAAATCGGCGCTTGCCGCCCTGACGGCTGTCACCGAGAGCGCCCAGGTGCTCGTGGTGGCCGCGCGCGGGGACGACGTCACCATGAAGAGCTTGCGCAACGCGCCGCAGGTACACCTGCTCACGCCCGATCAGCTCAACGCCTACGACGTACTGTGCGCCGACGATGTCGTGTTCACCCAGGCTGCGCTGGATGCCTTCCTGACGCGTGCGGGCCCACCGGGGACACCCGCCGCCGAGCCCACGCGTGAGGACGCCAAGTGAGCGCCATACAGAAGAACCCACGCGACGTCCTGCGGGGTCCGGTGGTCTCTGAGAAGAGCTACGGCCTGCTCGACGAGAACAAGTACACCTTCGTGGTCGCACCCGACGCGAACAAGACCGAGATCAAGATCGCGGTCGAGAAGGTGTTCAACGTGACCGTGACCGGCGTCAACACGCTCAACCGCCAGGGCAAGCGCCGCCGTACCCGGTTCGGTGTGGGCCGGCGGCCGAACACCAAGCGCGCGATCGTGACCGTCGCCGAGGGACAGCGCATCGACATCTTCGGAGGTCCGGTCTCCTGACCGGCACCGGTGAAATCGAAGGACTGAGCAGACGTGGGAATCCGAAAGTACAAGCCGACGACGCCCGGTCGGCGGGGCGCCAGTGTCGCCGACTTCGTCGAGGTCACCCGCTCCGAGCCGGAGAAGTCGCTGGTGCGTCCGCTGCCGAGGAAGGGCGGGCGCAACAACGCAGGGAAGATCACGACCCGGCACCAGGGCGGCGGGCACAAGCGCCAGTACCGGGTGATCGACTTCCGGCGGTCGGACAAAGACGGCGTACCGGCGAAGGTCGCGCACATCGAGTACGACCCGAACCGCACCGCCCGGATCGCGTTGCTGCACTACGCGGACGGCGAGAAGCGGTACATCTTGGCGCCGACCCGGCTCGTTCGAGGCGGGGTCGTCGAGGCAGGTGCACGGGCGGACATCAAGCCGGGCAACAACCTGCCGCTTCGGAACATCCCGGTCGGAACCGTCGTGCACGCCATCGAACTCCGCCCAGGTGGCGGGGCCAAGATCGCCCGATCCGCCGGCGCCCGGGTGCAGCTCGTCGCCAAGGAGGGCACCTGGGCCCAGCTGCGGATGCCGTCCGGAGAGATCCGAAACGTCGACGTGCGGTGCCGCGCGACTGTTGGGGAGGTCGGCAACGCCGAGCAGTCCAACATCAACTGGGGCAAGGCCGGCCGGATGCGGTGGAAGGGCAAGCGCCCGGCTGTTCGCGGCGTCGCCATGAACCCGGTCGACCACCCGCACGGCGGCGGTGAAGGCAAAAGCTCCGGTGGCCGCCACCCGGTCAACCCCAACGGTCGACCGGAGGGGCGCACCCGCCGCGCCAACAAGCCCAGTGACCGCCAGATCGTCCGTCGCCGTAGGACCGGCAAGAAGCGTTGATCGGGAGCAGGTAGCAGATGCCGCGCAGTCTCAAGAAGGGCCCCTTCGTGGACGAACACCTGGCCAAGAAGGTCGAGGTGCAGAACACCAAGGGCACCAAGAACGTGATCAAGACCTGGTCGCGCCGATCGATGATCGTTCCGGACATGATCGGTCATACCATCGCCGTGCACGACGGTCGCAAACATGTGCCGATCTTCATCACCGAGTCGATGATCGGCCACAAGCTCGGCGAGTTCGCGCCGACGCGGACGTTCCGCGGTCACGAGAAGGACGACCGGCGCGCGCGGCGCCGGTGAACGCGGCGAGCACCCGAGGACGAGGAGTCGAGATGGAAGCCAGGGCCCAAGCGCGGTACGTCCGCGTGGCGCCCAGGAAGGCGCGCCGCGTTGTGGACGTCATCCGGGGCATGCCGGCCGACCAGGCAGCAGCAGTACTCCGGTTCGCGCCGCAGGCGGCCGCGGAGCCGGTGCGCAAGGTGCTCGAGAGCGCGATGGCCAACGCCGAGAACAAGGATGGAACCGCCGCGGAATCGCTCTATGTCGCCCAGGCGTACGTGGACGAAGGGCCGACGATCAAGCGGTTCCGACCTCGCGCCCAGGGCCGGGCCTACCGGATCAACAAACGCACCAGCCACATCACCGTCGTCGTCGAAGAGCGCACGCCGGTGCAGCGGGCACGCCGCACCACCGGCTCGAAGGGAGGGACCCGCTAGTGGGTCAAAAGATCAACCCGCACGGGTTCCGGCTCGGCATCTCCACCGACCACAAGAGCCGGTGGTTCGCCGACAGCACGACGGCGGGCCAGCGATATCGCGACTACGTCTCCGAGGACGTCGCGATCCGCAAGCTGATGAGCAAGGGTATGGAGCGAGCGGGGATCTCGAAGGTCGAGATAGAACGCACCCGGGACCGCGTGCGGGTCGACATCCACACCGCTCGCCCCGGCATCGTCATCGGCCGTCGTGGCGCGGAAGCCGACCGGCTGCGGTCGGAGCTCGAGCAGCTCACCGGCAAGCAGGTGCAGCTGAACATCCTCGAGGTCAAGCAGCCGGAGATCGACGCCCAACTGGTCGCCCAGGGCGTCGCGGAACAACTGTCGGCCCGGGTGGCGTTTCGCCGCGCGATGCGCAAGTCGATCCAGACCACGATGCGTGCGGGTGCCAAGGGCATCCGGGTGCAGTGCTCTGGCCGCCTTGGCGGCGCGGAGATGAGTCGGTCGGAGTTCTACCGAGAAGGCCGCGTCCCCCTGCACACCCTGCGCGCCGACGTCGATTACGGCTTCTACGAGGCGAAGACGACGTTCGGTCGGATCGGCGTCAAGGTCTGGATCTACAAGGGTGAGCTGGCCGGCTCGCGGGCGGAGCGCGAAGCCCAGGCTGCCCAGGCCAGGGTCCAGCAGCAGCGGCGGCGGCCCGAGCGACGGCGTCCGGCCCGGGGTGAATCCCGCGAACAGATCGGCGCCGAGGCCACCGAGGCCGCTGTGGGCGCAGCCGCGAGCGGCGAGGGGGTCTGAGCATGCTGATTCCGCGCAGAATCAAGCACCGCAAGCAGCATCATCCGAGTCGGCGCGGTATGGCCAAGGGTGGTACCTCGCTCGCGTTCGGCGAATACGGGATCCAGGCGGTCGAGGGCCACTACGTCACGAACCGGCAGATCGAGTCGGCGCGAATCGCCATCACCCGGCACATCCGGCGTGGCGGCAAGGTGTGGATCAACATCTACCCGGACCGCCCGCTGACCAAGAAGCCGGCTGAGACCCGGATGGGTTCTGGCAAGGGCTCGCCGGAATGGTGGATCGCCAACGTCAAACCGGGCCGGGTGATGTTCGAGCTCTCCTACCCGAACGAGAAGGTGGCGAGGCAAGCGTTGACGCGGGCGATCCACAAGCTGCCGATGAAGGCTCGGATCGTGACCCGTGAGGCGGGTGAGCTGTGATGGCTGTCGGTTCCAAGGACCTCACCGCCGCAGCCCTGCGCGCCATGTCCGACGCCGACCTGCTCGAGGAGTTGCACAAGGCCAAGGAAGGACTGTTCAACCTCCGGTTCCAGGCGGCGACCGGGCAGCTGGAGAGCCACGGTCGGCTGAAAGCGGTCCGCCGGGACATCGCCCGCATCTACACGATCATGCGTGAACGGGAGCTGGGAATCACCACTCTCGTCGACGACTCCACGTCGGCACGAGGGGCTACCTCCGGGGGCTCCGCATGACCCCTAACAGGAAAGACAACGACGTGACCGAGCAGACCACGACCCGCGGCTTCCGCAAGGTGCGCGAGGGCCTCGTCGTCAGCGACAAGATGGACAAGACCGTCGTCGTCGCTGTCGAGGACCGGTTCAAGCACCCGTTGTACGGCAAGGTCGTGCGGCGAACCAGCAAGCTGAACGCCCACGACGAGCAGAACGCCGCGGTCGTCGGCGACCGAGTACTCGTCATGGAGACCCGGCCACTGTCCGCGACCAAGCGCTGGCGGGTCGTGGAGGTACTGGAGAAGGCGAAGTGAATCCGAGCGCAGCGAGCATTCACTTCGCTGGCAAGACAGCCGGCCGGCGACCAGCCGGCCGTCGAATGAGGAGACTGTGGTGATCCAGCAGGAGTCGCGGCTCCGCGTGGCCGACAACACGGGTGCCAAAGAGCTGCTGTGCATCCGTGTCCTCGGCGGTTCTGGCCGCCGCTACGCCGGCATTGGCGACGTCATCGTCGCCACCGTCAAGGACGCGATTCCCGGCGGTGGTGTCAAGAAGGGCGAGGTGGTCAAGGCCGTCGTGGTGCGCACCGCCAAGGAGCGCCGCCGGCCCGACGGCTCGTATATCCGCTTCGACGAGAACGCCGCCGTCATCATCAAGGACGGCGGCGACCCGCGGGGCACCCGCATCTTCGGTCCCGTCGGACGCGAACTGCGCGAGAAGCGATTCATGCGGATCATCTCGCTGGCACCGGAGGTGCTCTGAGCATGCGGATCAAGAAAGGCGACACCGTCGTGGTCGTCGCGGGCAGGGACAGGGGCGCGATCGGCAAGGTCATCGCGGCCTACCCGCGAGACGGCCGGGTTCTCGTCGAGGGCGTGAACCGCATCACCAAGCACACCAAGGTCGTTCAAAGTGCGCGCGGGGCCAAGTCCGGCGGCATCGTGCACCAGGAGGCCCCGATCGACGTGAGCAATGTGATGCTTGCCGTCCAGGTCGAAGTCGACGGTGACAAGAAGACCGTCGGTACCCGGATCGGATACCGGATCGACGACAACGGCAACAAGGTCCGGTTCGCCAAGCGAACCGGGGAGGACGTCTGATGAGTACCGCCACCACTGCGACGCGCCCGCTGCCCAGGCTCAAGCAGCGCTACCGCGAGGAGATCGTTCCCGCGCTGCGAGGGCAGTTCGGCGTCGCGAACGTCATGCAGGTGCCGACCGTCACAAAGGTCGTCGTCAACATGGGTGTGGGTGATGCTGCTCGCGATGCCAAGCTGATCGAGGGCGCGATCCGGGACCTGCAGTCGATCACCGGCCAGAAGCCCGCCGTCACCAAGGCCCGCCGCTCGATCGCCCAGTTCAAGCTGCGCGAGGGCATGTCGATCGGCGCGCACGTCACGCTGCGCGGCGACCGGATGTGGGAGTTTCTGGACCGGCTCACTTCGATCGCGCTGCCTCGCATCCGTGACTTTCGAGGCCTGTCACCGAGACAGTTCGACGGAAGCGGCAACTACACCTTCGGCCTGACCGAACAGGCGGTGTTCCACGAGATCGACCAGGACGCCATCGACCGGGTCCGCGGTATGGACATCACCGTCGTGACATCGGCCGAGACCGACGACCAGGGCCTGGCGCTGCTGAAGCATCTGGGCTTCCCGTTCAAGGAGAACTGACGTGGCCAAGAAGGCCCTGATCAACAAGGCGAACGCGAAGCCGAAATTCGCGGTGCGGGCGTACTCTCGCTGCCAACGGTGCGGGCGTCCGCACTCGGTCTATCGCAAGTTCGGCCTGTGCCGGGTGTGCCTGCGCGAGATGGCACACCGCGGCGAGCTCCCCGGCATCACGAAATCCAGCTGGTAAACCTGCGGGGGGCGTCGCCCCCCGCACACCCCCCAAGAACGACCCCCACGAGGAGAACTGCAAACTCGAGATCGCTGCAGGTCCCGGCCGAAAGGCCCGGATACCACGGCGGGAAAGCGGCAACACCATGACGATGACAGACCCCATCGCAGACATGCTGACCCGTCTGCGTAACGCCAACGCGGCCTACCACGAGACCGTCGCGATGCCGTATAGCAAGATCAAGTCCCACATCGCGGAGATCCTCAAGCAGGAGGGTTTCATCGCCTCCTGGCAGGTCCAGGACAGCGCCGACAAGCCGGTTGAGAAGACACTCGTGCTGACCCTCAAGTACGGCCCGAGCCGGGAGCGTTCAATCGCCGGGGTACGTCGGGTGAGCAAGCCGGGCCTGCGGGTCTATGCGAAGTCGACGAACATGCCGAGGGTCTTGGGCGGGCTCGGAGTGGCGATCATCTCGACCTCTCAGGGTTTGCTGACCGACCGGTCGGCGACCAAGCAGGGTGTAGGCGGGGAAGTCCTCGCCTACGTCTGGTGACGGGAGTACAAGGACATGTCCCGCATCGGCAAGCTCCCCATTCCCGTGCCCGGCAGCGTGGAGGTCGCTATCGAAGGCCGCGAGGTCAGGGTGACGGGTCCTAGGGGCAGCCTGCACCACACCCTCCCGCCGACGATCGACGTCGAACGGGCCGACGACGGCACGCTCTCGGTGAGCCGCCCGGACGACGAGCGGGAGAACCGCGCCCTGCACGGCCTCACCCGATCCTTGGTGGCGAACATGGTCACCGGCGTGACCAACGGTTACGAGAAGAAGCTCGAGATCGTCGGTGTCGGCTACCGGGTGATCGCCCGCGGCCGGAACCTGGAGTTCGCGCTCGGGTACAGCCACCCCATTGTGGTCGATGCGCCGGACGGGATCTCGTTTGCGGTCGAGTCCCCGACCCGGTTCTCCGTCCAAGGGATCGACAAACAGCAGGTGGGCGAGGTCGCCGCGAACATCCGCAAGCTGCGCAAGCCCGAGCCATACAAGGGCAAAGGCATCCGCTACGCCGGCGAGCATGTGCGTCGTAAGGTCGGGAAGGCTGGGAAGAAGTAATGGGTATCGCGATTTCCGGGCATGGATCCGGGCAGAGTCGGCAACACGACAAGGCCAGCGCCCGAAACCGGCGGCATCTGCGAGTTCGCAAGAAGATCACCGGCTCGGCCCAGCGGCCTCGGCTGGTGGTCACCCGCTCGCTTCGTCACACGGTCGTCCAGGTGGTCGACGACTCCACCGGGCGCACCCTGGCGTCGGCCTCCAGTATGGAGGCTGACCTGCGGAGCGCCTCGGGCGACAAGACTGCCAAGGCCCGCACCGTGGGTGAGCGAATCGCGGAACGGGCCACGTCGGCCGGCATCGAGACCGTTGTGTTCGATCGGGCAGGAAACAGCTACCACGGCCGGGTGGCCGCCGTGGCCGATGGGGCCCGCTCCGGCGGCCTGAAGTTCTGACGAGTACCGAGGAAGAGGCGATCATGACAGGACCCCAGCGCCGCGGTGGCGGTGCCGGAGGCGAGCGACGCGACCGTCGCGACCGGGACGGCCGTCGCGACGGCGGACCGGAGAAGACCGCGTTCATCGAACGCGTTGTCGCGATCAACCGTGTCGCCAAGGTCGTGCGCGGTGGGCGCCGGTTCAGCTTCACCGCCCTGGTGGTCGTCGGTGACGGCGCCGGCACGGTCGGCGTCGGTTATGGCAAGGCCAGGGAGGTGCCGGCGGCGATTGCCAAGGGCGTCGAGGAAGCCAAGAAGCAGTTCTTCAAGGTGCCTCGCATCCAGGGCACGATCCCGCATCCCGTCCAGGGCGAGAAAGCGGCCGGCGTAGTGCTGCTGCGTCCGGCGTCACCGGGTACCGGTGTCATCGCCGGCGGGCCGGTGCGAGCCGTGCTCGAATGCGCGGGCGTTCACGACGTGCTGAGCAAGTCGCTGGGCTCGTCCAACGCGATCAACATCGTGCACGCAACGGTCGCCGCCCTCAAGAGCTTGGAGCGGCCGGAACAGGTAGCCGCTCGTCGCGGGCTGCCGTTGGAGGATGTGGCACCTGCCGCGCTGTTGCGCGCGCAGGCGGAGGTGTCGACATGAGCAGGCTGAAAGTCCGTCAGATCAAGAGCGGGATCGGCGGCACGCCGTCGCAACGCGAGACCCTGCGGTCGCTTGGTCTCAAACGCATCCGCGACGAGGTCGTCAAGGAGGACCGGCCCGAGATCCGCGGCATGGTCCGTACAGTGGCCCACCTGGTGACCGTCGAGGAGGTCGAGTGACATGGCGCCGTCCCCTAAACAGGCACCCCTGAAGCCTCATCACCTGCGGCCGGCAGCCGGTGCCAAGACGACCAAGACTCGGGTCGGTCGCGGCGACGGCTCCAAGGGCAAGACAGCAGGCCGGGGCACCAAGGGCAGCAAGGCGCGGGGCACCGTTTCCGCGCGGTTCGAGGGCGGTCAGATGCCTCTGCACATGCGGCTGCCAAAGCTGAAAGGCTTCAAGAACCCGTTCCGGGTCGAGTACCAGGTGGTCAACCTCGACCGTCTCGCGGCGCTCTACCCGAGCGGCGGCACCGTGACGGTCGACGACCTGGTGGGCAAGGGAGCCGTGCGGGCGGGGCATCCGGTCAAGGTGCTCGGCACCGGTGAGGTCTCCGCATCGCTGCAGGTCAGCGCGCACGCGTTCTCGTCGTCGGCGAAGGAGAAGATCGCCGCGGCGGGCGGATCGGCCACCGAAATCTGAGCCGGCTCGGTCTCAGCGGTATCCGCCTGTTATCGTCACGAACCACGTCACAACGCGTCGGCCGGCGCCGACCCGTCCGTACCACCGCGCCATTGTGATGAGCCGGCGCGCAGGAGGAAGTCAGTGCTCAGTGCGTTCGCTCGGGCGTTCCGCACGCCCGACCTACGCCGCAAGATGCTCTTCACTCTCGGCATCATCGCGTTGTTCCGGCTCGGGTCGGTCGTGCCGACTCCGGGCATCGACGTGCAAGCCGTCAACACCTGCGTGGACCAGGTGGGCAACACCGGTGTCTACGGCATGCTCAACCTGTTCTCCGGTGGCGCTCTATTGCAGCTGGCGGTGTTCGCGCTGGGCATCATGCCTTACATCACCGCGAGCATCATTCTGCAGTTGTTGACCGTGGTGATCCCGCGGCTGGAGGCCCTGAAGAAGGAGGGCCAGGCCGGCCAGACCAAGATCACCCAGTACACGCGCTACCTCACCGTCGGGCTGGCGGTGTTGCAAGCGACGACGATCGTGTCGCTGGCTCGCAGCGGCGCACTGTTCCCGAACTGTCCCGAGCAGATCGTTCCGGACGACTCGGTCGGCGTCATCGCGGTGATGGTCATCACGATGACGGCAGGCACCGCGGTGATCATGTGGCTGGGCGAGCTCATCACCGACCGCGGCGTCGGCAACGGGATGTCGATCCTGATCTTCACCCAGATCATCGCGACGTTCCCGACCGCGATGTGGAGCATCCGGGTATCGAAGGGGTGGCCCGCATTCGCCGTCGTCTGCCTGGTCGGCTTGGTGATCGTGACAGCAGTGGCCTTCGTCGAGCAGGCGCAGCGCCGCATACCGGTCCAATACGCCAAGCGGATGGTCGGGCGGCGGATGTACGGCGGCTCCGCAACCTACATTCCGCTCAAGATCAACCAGGCTGGGGTCATCCCGGTCATCTTCGCCTCGTCGCTGCTCTACCTGCCGTTGCTGTTAAGCCAGTTCAACCCGGAGGCCGACTGGGCAGTATGGATCCAAAACAACTTCACCAGGGGCGACCATTGGCTCTACATGGTCACCTTCTTCGTGCTGATCGTGTTCTTCACCTACTTCTACGTGTCGATCACGTTCAACCCCAAGGACGTCGCCGACAACATGAAGAAGTACGGCGGGTTCATCCCGGGCATCCGGGCCGGCCGCCCCACCGAGGAGTATCTGGACTATGTCCTGACCCGGCTGACTGCACCCGGCTCGGCGTACCTCGGCCTGATCTCGCTGATCCCGCTGGTGGCGTTCGTGCTTGTCGACGCGAACGCGAATTTCCCGTTCGGAGGGACCAGCATCCTGATTATGGTGGGTGTTGGCCTGCAGACAGTGCAACAGATCGAGAGCCAGCTTCAACAGCGTAACTACGAGGGGTTCTTGCGGTGAAGCGGCTGCTGCTGATGGGTCCGCCGGGCTCGGGCAAAGGAACCCAGGCAGCGATTGTCTCGGCGCGGCTTGGTATCTCAGCGATTTCCACCGGCGACATCTTCCGCGCAAACGTCGCGGGCGGGACTCCCCTCGGGGTCGAGGCAAAGAAGTACATCTCCCAGGGCGAGTACGTCCCGGACTCGGTGACCAACGCGATGGTGGCGGCCCGACTCGCCAGACCCGATGCCGCAACCGGATTCATTCTCGACGGGTACCCGCGCACGTTGACCCAGGTCGACTTCCTCGACGGGGTGCTTGCCGAGCAGGGGACGAAGCTCGACTGCGTCATCACGCTGGTCGTCGACGAGGAGGAAGTCGTCAAGCGGTTGCTCCGACGGGCGGACGCGGAGGGCCGCAGCGATGACACCGAGGAAGTCATCCGACACCGCCTGAAGCTGTTCGCGGAACAGACCGCTCCGCTCGCGGAGGTCTATGAGAACCGCGGCCTGTTGACGCGCGTCGACGGCGTGGGTCCGGTCGCCGAGGTCGCGACCAGGATGCTGGCGGTCGTGACGAACGGGGATGAGCTGAACGTGCCCGACCCGGCCGGAGACCCAGCTGGGCACGCATGATCCAGCTCAAAACCGACATCGAGATCGAGAAGATGCGACTCGCCGGGCTGGTCGTCGCGGAGGCGCTGGCCGCCGTCCGGGCAGCGGTCGCTCCCGGGGTGACGCTGCGGCAACTCGATGCCGTCGCCGAGGACGTTATTCGGTCCAGGGGCGCCATCCCCTCCTTTCTCGACTACCTGCCGGGCGTGGGCTACGTGCCGCGTAGTTCTGGGCGCAATTCGTTCCCGGCGACGATCTGTACCTCAGTGAATGATGAGATCGTCCACGGCATCCCCGACGATCGCCGCCTCGTCAGCGGGGACATCGTGTCAGTCGACTGCGGGGCGATTCTCGACGGCTGGCACGGCGATGCGGCCGTGACCGTGCCGGTCGGCGAGGTGAGCAACGAGGCGGCCCACCTGCTCGATGTGTGCGAAGGCTCCCTGTGGGCGGGGATCGCCGCGATGCAGGTCGGGAACCGGCTGCGCGACATCGGGGGAGCAGTCGAGGACCACGTTGTGGGCGCCAGCGAGTACGGGATCGTCGCCGAGTACGGCGGCCATGGCATCGGCACCGAAATGCACCAAGACCCCCACGTGCTCAACTACCGCACCCGGGTACGCGGTCCGAAACTCGTCCCTGGCCTTGTGCTCGCCATCGAGCCGATGATCAACATCGGCGCAGCCGGAACCGTTTTGCTCGACGATGGCTGGACTGTGGCCACCGCCGACGGCTCGCTGTCTGCGCACTTCGAGCACACCGTCGCAGTGACCGCGGACGGACCGTGGGTGCTGACGTCGGCCGACGGCGGCGCCTCCCGCCTCCGCTCCCTCGGCGTGCCGACCCCGGCCACCGCCTGAGCTTGTTCACCTGATCTCCGCTTCTGCACCTGATCGGTGATTCGCAAACGATCAGGTGATGACGACGCGAGCGCAGCCTTGCCCAGTCGTCCACCTGATCTCATCCCAGAATGTGGAGCCTCGATGATCAGGTGCACCAAAGGTCAAGAGCAGCATCGGTCTTGCACCTGATCGTTGGGCCGAGTCGTACCAGCTCACAATCCGGGACATCCCTGATGGCGGGCCTCGGCGATGCTCCGCGATACTGGCGGCATGGTGGACCGGTCGGAGATGCGGGCGTCCGACGCCGACCGTGACCGAGTCGCGGCCGTGCTCCGGGATGCGCACGCCGACGGGCGACTGGCTCAGGATGAACTGCTCGATCGCCTGGGCGCGACCTACGAGGCGCGAACCTATGGAGACCTCGATCGGTTGATCGCGGACCTTCCGCGTCCCGCCCGGACGCCCGCGACCAGGCCGACAGTCGGCCCGGTAACGCGGCCGGCTCCGGTGCCACCGGCGCGGCGGCACACTGGCAACGCTGGCTTGACTGCCGCCTGGTGGGTGTGGGGAACTGCAGTCTCCATCAACGTGGTGATCTGGCTGCTGGTATCGATCTCGAGTGGCACCGTTGCATACTTCTGGCCGGCATGGGTCGCGGGGCCCTGGGGCGCCGTCCTGGTGATGGCGACGCTGGCAAACCGGGGATTCAAACGCGGTCGCTGAGCCGCCCTCGGCGATGGGTCAGGTGCGCGGCCGGTTTGGCACCGAACCCCCACCGTGCCGTACAATTTCTGGTTGGCCCACTGTGGCCTGATCTGGCGTACCCCGCGGCTGGTCTCTTTCAGGGACACGGATGCGCCGGCAGGCGGGTTTGTCGGTGAGCCGAACCGTCAGATCATCCACGACAGAAGCGCGGAGGTTATGCCGAAGAAGGACGGGGTCATCGAGATCGAAGGCACCGTGGTCGAGGCTCTACCGAACGCCATGTTCCGGGTCGAGCTCTCCAACGGACACAAGGTTCTCGCTCACATCTCGGGCAAGATGCGTCAGCACTACATCCGGATCCTTCCCGAGGACCGCGTGGTGGTCGAGCTCAGCCCATACGACCTCACCCGCGGTCGGATTGTCTACCGCTACAAATGACCACGCCCGCCCGACGGAGACAGCCATGAAGGTCAAGCCGAGCGTCAAGCCCATCTGTGACAAGTGCAAAGTGATCCGCCGGCACGGGCGGGTCATGGTGATCTGCGAGAACCTGCGGCACAAGCAGCGGCAGGGCTGATCACCGACAACCGAACGCACCAGCACCCGCGCATCCAGGCGCGGGACACCCCCGGACGGAGGCCGGGGCCCACCAGAACCGACCGGTGGGATGCGGTGCGGAGGACACCTCCGCAAAGCAAGGAGATACCTGGCACATGGCCCGCCTCGTCGGTGTGGACCTTCCGCGCGACAAGCGCCTGGAGGTCGCTCTCACCTACATCTTCGGCATCGGCCGAACCCGCGCACTGGAGACGTTGAAGCAGACCGGGGTCAGCCCCGACCTGCGCGTCCGTGACCTCGGCGACGAGGAGCTGGTCAAGCTCCGCGACTGGATCGAGGCCAATTATCAGGTCGAAGGAGATCTGCGCCGCGAAGTTCAGTCAGACATCCGGCGCAAGGTTGAGATCGGCAGTTATCAGGGCATCCGACACCGTCGTGGCCTTCCGGTCCGGGGTCAGCGCACCCACACCAACGCCCGTACTCGCAAGGGCCCGCGCAAGACCGTCGCCGGCAAGAAGAAGGTCGGCAAGTGACCGGGCCTCCTGCGCCCGGCCCATATCGCAGAACGAGGCCCTCGGCCGCGAACGCAGACAGGAGCACCCACTGACATGCCTCCCAAGCGTCAGGCTTCGGGCGCCAAGACCACCAAGGTCCGGCGCAAGGAGAAGAAGAACGTCGCGCACGGCGTTGCGCACATCAAGAGCACGTTCAACAACACAATCGTCTCGATCACCGACCCGCAGGGCAACGTGATCTCCTGGGCCAGCGCCGGCCAGGTGGGTTTCAAGGGTTCGCGCAAGTCCACCCCGTATGCCGCGCAGATGGCCGCTGAGGCCGCCGCACGCCGGGCGCAGGAGCATGGCATGCGCAAGGTCGACGTATTCGTTAAGGGCCCAGGCTCGGGCCGCGAGACGGCGATCCGTTCGCTGCAGGCAGTCGGTCTCGAGGTCGGCACAATCGCCGACGTCACGCCGCAAGCCCACAACGGCTGCCGTCCGCCGAAGCGCCGCCGCGTCTGAGCGTCCGAGACCGACAGGAGAACTGACCGCAATGGCCCGATACACCGGTCCCATCACGAAGAAGTCGCGCCGCCTCGGCGTCGACCTCGTCGGCTTCGACAAGGCATACGAACGCCGGCCGTATCCTCCCGGTCAGCACGGCCGCGGGCGGCAGAAGGAAAGCGAATATCGCCTTCAGCTGCATGAGAAGCAGAAGGCGCGGCATACTTACGGAATTCTCGAGAAGCAGTTCCGCCGTTACTACGAGGAAGCAAATCGGACCCAGGGCAAGACCGGTGAGGCGCTGCTGCAGATCCTGGAGTCCCGCCTCGACAACGTGGTGTACCGCGGCGGTATCGCCCGCACGCGTCGCCATGCACGCCAGCTCGTGGTCCACGGCCATTTCCTGGTCAACGGCCACAAAGTCAACGTGCCGTCGTATCGGGTCGAGCCGCACGACGTGATCGACGTCCGCCCGAAGTCGCTCGAGATGACGCCGTTCATCATCGCCCGCGAAACACATGGCGAGCGTCCCGTCCCAGCCTGGATGGAGGTCCTGCCGGGCCAGCTGCGCATCCTCGTCCACCAACTCCCGGTGCGGCAGCAGATCGACACGCCGGTCCAGGAGCAGCTCATCGTCGAGCTCTACTCGAAGTGACCTGGTGACCCCAGCGGACACCAGACCCGATCGCGACGTCAAATAGCGGGCGTCGCGGAGAGGAAACACAGTGCTCATCACCCAGCGTCCCAACCTCACCGTCGACGAGGTCGACGACACCCGAACCCGATTCATCATCGACCCGCTCGAGCCCGGCTTCGGCTACACGCTCGGCAACTCGTTGCGGCGAACGCTGCTCTCGTCGATCCCCGGAGCAGCCATCACCTCGATTCGGATCGAGGGCGTGCTGCACGAGTTCACGACGATCCCCGGGGTAAAGGAAGACGTCACCGACGTCATCCTCAACCTCAAGGAACTCGTCGTGTCGTCCGAGCACGACGAGCCGGTCACGATGTACCTGCGTAAGCAGGGGCCGGGTGCCGTGACGGCTGCTGACATCGCCCCACCTGCCGGCGTCGAGGTGCACAACCCAGATCTGCACCTCGCCACGCTCAACGGCAAGGGCAAGCTGGAAATGGAGCTGACGGTCGAGCGGGGCCGCGGCTATGTCTCCGCTGTCCAGAACAAGCGCGCCGACGCCGAGATCGGGCGGATCCCGGTGGATTCGATCTACTCGCCTGTGCTCAAGGTCACCTACAAAGTGGAGGCCACCCGGGTGGAGGGCCGCACCGACTTCGACAAGCTGATCGTCGACGTCGAGACCAAGCCGTCGATGCGCCCGCGCGATGCCGTCGCCTCGGCAGGCACCACGCTGGTCGAGCTGTTCGGCCTGGCCCGCGAGCTCAACGTCGACGCGGAAGGTATCGAAATCGGCCCGTCTCCCGTCGACGCGCAGTTGGCGGCCGACCTTGCGCTCCCGATCGAGGACCTGCAGCTCACCGTCCGGTCGTACAACTGCCTCAAGCGCGAGGGCATCCACTCGGTCGGTGAGCTGATCTCCCGCAGCGAGGCCGACTTGCTGGACATCCGCAACTTCGGTCAGAAGTCGATCGACGAGGTCAAGGCCAAGCTCGCCACCATGGGCCTAGCCCTCAAGGACGGCGCCCCCGGCTTCGACCCCGCCGCCGCTGTGGACACCTACGGCGACGACGACCAGTCCTTCGCCGAGGACGAGCAATACTAGATCCGCGGATGCTGCGGCCCCGCTGACAACGACGGAACGCGAAGCGGAGCTTCGCGATGTAGGAGTAGGACATGCCCAGCCCCGCGAAGGGAGCCCGCCTCGGCGGTTCGCCGGCGCACGAGCGTCACATCCTGGCGAACCTGGCCACGGCGCTGTTCGAACACGGTCGCATCACGACCACCGAGGCAAAGGCACGCAGGCTGCGTCCGGTAGCCGAGCGTCTGATCACCAAAGCCAAGCGCGGCGACCTGCACGCGCGGCGACAGGTGCTCAGCACGATCAGCAACAAGAGCATCGTGCACGTGCTGTTCACCGAGATCGGGCCGCGATACGGCAACCGGAGCGGAGGCTACACCCGGATCGTGAAGATCGGCCCGCGCAAGGGTGACAACGCCCCGATGGCTGTCATCGAGCTGGTCGAGCCGCTCGCCGAGCAGGTCGTCGCCGAGGCTCAGAGCGCTACTCGCCGAGCTGCCAAGAAGGCGTCGCCTACCAAGAAGGCGACTGCACCAGAAGCGACAGCGACCGAGGACGCCACTGTCATGCCTACGCCTGCGAGTCCCCCAGACGTCGAGACCGTCGTCTTCGCCGACCTACCTACCGACGACTCCGCCGAGGAACCGACGGACGACCAGCAGAACGCCTGACCATCCGAATGCAGCCCGTCGCTACCGAAACTGGTGGCGCCGGGCCATTGCGGGTACGCCTCGATATCGCCTACGACGGCACGGACTTTTCCGGATGGGCAAGTCAGCCTGGACGGCGCACTGTTCAGGGAGTTCTCGAACATGCGCTGGCGACGGTGCTTCGGATCGAATCACCCCGGCTGATGGTCGCGGGCCGGACCGACGCCGGCGTTCACGCCACGGGCCAGGTGTGCCATTTCGACATCGATACAAAAGTGTGGTCGGAGCTGCCGGGCCAATCGCACATGGGCTTCACTGACGCGTTGATCCGACGCCTCGCAGGTGTCCTCCCAGCAGATCTGCGGGTGCGCTCGGCTCGCATAGCTCCGGCTGGCTTCGACGCACGATTCTCTGCGGTCTGGCGCCGCTACCGCTACCGGGTGGCGGACACGATCTACGGTCCAGATCCGTTGCGCCGGTTGGTTGTCTTCTGGTACCCGCGGCGGGTGGACATCGCGGCGATGAACACCGCTGCAACAGCGCTGATCGGGACCCATGACTTCGCCGCGTTCTGCCGTCCGCGCGAGGGAGCCACGACGATACGGACGGTTCGAACGCTGATGTGGGAACGCGGCGAGGACGATCTCGCGATGGCGACGATCGAGGCCGATGCGTTCTGCCACAACCAGGTGCGGGCAATGGTGGGCGCCCTGTTGGCCGTCGGAGACGGCCGACGGTCAACTGGCTGGCCGGCGCAGGTGTTGGCGGCAGGGGTTCGAGACTCGGCGGTGACGGTCGTGCCACCGCACGGCCTCACCCTCGAAGCCGTCGGGTATCCACCGGACGACCAACTCGCCGCACGAGTTGTGCAGACCCGCCGCAAGCGGGAGATGGCTGAGGCCGAGGTCGGTCTTCCCACCGATCAGGGTCCGAATCCGGGAAGACCCTGAGTCGCAATGACTGCGGGGCGCGTAGCCTGGCAGTGTGTTACAAGACGCCATCTCGATCGCCATAGCCGCGGTCGGCGCCGGCTTGGTCGTCCTGTCGATCCGGCGGGCCCGGTCCAAAGGCGCCGCCGGTGCGCTCCAGCTTGCCGCGGTCGGGTTCCTGCTGATGGGGGCGTCCGCCGTGGGCATCGTCGGCTTCGTCGCCGGCATCGCGCTCAGCCCGCTTGCCTGGCTCGGCATCGTCGCGCTGGCACTCGGCGGCGTGCTCTTCGTTGTCGGCCAACGCCTCGAGGGACGGCAGTCCACGCCTCGCGCTGCAGCGACCGGCCGTGCGCCACAGCGGCAGGTAGCGGCGAAGGCGTCAGCGGAGGACGACTTCTCCGACATCGAGGCCATCCTCAAGAAGCGCGGAATCACGTAGCGGCTCTGCACTGCTGCACCGATGAGTCGTTGGAAGCTGGGCTCCGCGACCGGCCAGACTGGATCCTCGTGGGCCATGTCGACCTGAACACGGTGTCGTGCACGTTGCCGGACGGGCGCGTGTTGCTCGATGACGTCTCGTTCCGGGTCGGGGACGGCGCGAAGGTCGCGCTGGTGGGCGCGAACGGGTCGGGAAAGACAACGCTGTTACGCATCATCGCCGGCGATGTCAACCTGGGGGCCGGAGCCATCACCAGATCCGGCGGTATCGGTGTCATGCGCCAGTTCGTCGGGCACGGCTCCACGGACGTTCACGACTTGTTGTTATCCGTCGGGCCGACCGGCATTCGATCAGCGTCGGCATCCCTCGAGGCGGCCGAACTCGAGATGATGGAGCGCGACGACGAACCCAATCAGATGACCTACGCACACGCCCTGGCGGAGTGGAACGAGGCGGGCGGATACGAGGCTGAGGTCCTGTGGGACGTCTGCACGACTGCTGCCCTGGGCGTCGGGTATGACCGGTGCAGATGGCGACAACTCAGCACGCTCTCGGGCGGGGAGCAGAAGCGGCTCGTCTTGGAGGCTCTGCTGCGGGGTGCGGATGAGGTGCTCCTCCTCGACGAGCCGGACAACTTCCTCGACGTCCCTGCCAAGAGGTGGCTCGAGGACCGGTTGATCGAAACACCGAAGACCGTCCTGTTCGTCAGCCACGACCGTGAACTGCTGGCGCACACGGCGACATCGATCGTGTCGCTCGAGCTGGGTACCGCCGGAAACACCGCTTGGGTGCATGGCGGCGGTTTCGCGACCTACCACGACGCACGGCGGCAGCGGTTCGCCCGGCTGGAGGAGCTGCGTCGACGCTGGGACGAGGAGCACGCCAAGCTCAAAGCCCTGGTGCTGATGTACAAGCAGAAGGCGGCCTACAACGACGCGATGGCGTCGCGTTACCAGGCGGCCCAGACCAGGTTACGCAAATTCGAAGAGGCGGGCCCGCCGCAAGCCACACCGCGCGAGCCGGACGTGCGGATGCGGTTGCATGGCGGGCGTACGGGCAAACGGGCGGTCGTCTGCGAGCAACTGGAGCTGACCGGGCTGATGCAGCCATTCGACGTGGAGGTCTCGTACGGCGAGCGGGTAGCGGTGCTCGGGTCGAACGGGTCGGGCAAGTCGCATTTCCTGCGTCTGCTCGCGGCGGGTGGTACCGACCCCGCCGGCGAGCATCGGCCCGTCGACGAAACACCGGTCGACCCAGTGGCTCATACGGGACTGGCCAAACTCGGTGCCCGGGTCCGGCCGGGTTGGTTCGCGCAAACCCATGAGCACCCCGAGCTCGTGGGCCGGACATTGCTGGAGGTTCTGCATCGTGGCGACGGCCATCGCGACGGGATGCCCAGAGAACAAGCCAGCCGTGCACTCGACAGGTATGAGCTGGCTTACGCGTCGGAGCAGCGCTTCGACACGCTGTCCGGCGGCCAGCAGGCGCGGTTTCAGATCCTGCTGCTCGAGTTGTCCGGCGCCACACTCCTGCTCTTAGATGAGCCGACCGACAACCTCGACCTGGTCTCTGCGGAGGCATTGGAGGAGGGTCTGTCTGCATTCGAGGGCACCGTACTCGCCGCTACGCACGACCGGTGGTTCGCGCGCGGGTTCGATCGATATCTGGTGTTCGGTGCCGACGGCCAGGTCTACGAGTCGCCCGAGCCTGTCTGGGACGAGGGCCGCGTAGCGCGCGCTCGCATCTGACGCGGTCTTCGCTGAGTAACTCCGCGTCTAACGGAGTCTCCGACGTGCTTATGCGCGGACTTGTTCAGCGAAGACGACCGGAGGTCGCCAGGTCCGCCCGCCGACAGCTATGGGGTCGGGGGTTCGCTGGTATAGACGGTCGGGTCACCCTGGACGATCCAGACGGTCGGGTTGCTGCTTGGCAGGAATGATCTATCACCGCCGGGTTCGCGGGTATCCGGAACGATGTCGCCACTCGGCAAGTGCATGATGAAGTTGACCGGCTCCTGGTCGTTCACGAGGGGAATCTGGTACACCGCCCAGCCGCTTTCGATACCCGACCGCGGCCAGGGGTTATCCCAGGCGATCTGGGCCAGAACAGCCGGATCCACGGCGTTCCCCCACATGTGCAGACCCCATCCGTCGTCCGGCGTGCCGAAGTCCCCGGCCGGCCGGAAGTACCGCAGCATCGCCGTTGCCAACGGCGGCCCAGCAGCCAATACCGTGCGGACCGCGCTGGTCACCACTGTGCCATTCTGCGTGGTGAGAATGGCGCGATATGCGATCGTTGTACCGGCGGCCAGGTTCAGCGGTGTCAGGTTGTCGAACACGGTGTAGACCGGCGAAGAACTGTCGGCCCCGATCGGTGTCCATGGCCCGTCGGCAATGCTGCGCTCGAAACGGACTACATGCGTGGCCCGGTCCGGGTCGGCCACGGCGCGTACCTCCACTGTGCCGCGCACACGGCTGCCTTCTCCCGGCACCTCGATCCTGACCAGCGGCGCCGGTGCGGCAGTGCTCAGCGCCTCGCTCGTCGCGGTGTGCCCAGCGTTGTCAAGCACGACCGCGCGGTACTGCAGCGGCGTTCCCGGGTCAAGGGCGCTCACGTCGTGGAAGACCCGGTATGGCGCCGTGTCGTCCGTACCGATCGGCTCCCATTGGCCATTTCCGACCTTGGCGTAGAACGTGACCTCGTAGAAGGACGAGCCACCCACGTTCGCCGCCACCTGCATCCGCCCGTGCGACTCCGCGGCGGGTGTGGGCGCTGCCAGCGAAATGTCCGGCGCTGCCTTGGAATGCGGGATCCGTCCATCCGACTGGTACACGACCGCCGACAGCGCCGGGACCGTCAGCGTCAGGTTGCGGTTGGCGCCCGACTTCACCTCAGTGGGAGCCGTACCGTAGACGAGCTCGAAGGTTCTCTTCCCGATGTAGGTAGGGATGTCTGCGGTCTTGGCCTGCTCGCTGTTGTTCAGCGCAACGACGTACTCGCGCTGCTGGCCGCGGTCGATCCGCGAGAACGCGTAGATCCCAGCATCAGCTGAGGCGTAGCGGTGCTGGTGCGTCCCGTTGCGCAGCGCAGGATGCTCACTGGTGACCTGGGCCAGGTTGTTGATCGCCTGGTACAGCGGATGCGTGGTCACGAAATTGTCATCCGCGTGCGTGTTGCTTGTGCCGAGAAGGTCGTCGTCGAGGTACTCGGGCACCTGGCTGGCAAACAGCGTCTGGCGGGCGAGCTGGTCACCCCCGGTTCCGGTAAAGCCTTGCTCGTCGCCGTAGTAGATGACCGGGTTGCCGCGCGAGAAGTACATCAACTCGTGGGCCAGCCGGTCGCGCGCCAGCCATTCCGTGTCGTCCGCTTCGGGCCTGGGATTGTCCGCCTGGACGAAGAAGCCGATCCGGCCCATGTCGTGGTTACCGAGGAACGTCGGCAGTTGGTAGACGTTGGAATCGGCGTCGGTGTACCAGTCGTCGCCGGCGAAGAACGATTCGAGCTCGCTGGCCGGATGGCTCTGCGATGCGAACTTGCGCGCCGCGTCCTGGAACGGGAAGTCCAGCACGGCCTGCATCGTGTCGTGCGTGCTGAAGTGCGAGGTGAAGCTCTTCGTGGTGTCGAAGACCTCGCCGAACATGAAGAACTCGCTCTTGCCGTGATCGTGGGCGAACTGCAGGATGTCCGGCCCGAACTGCTGCCAGAACTCGTCGTTGACGTGCTTCATGGTGTCGATGCGGAAGCCGTCGACACCGAAGTCGGCAATCCACGTCTTGTAGATCTCGATCATGCCGTCGACGACGTCCGGGTGTTCGGTGAAGAGGTCGTCGAGGCCGAAGAAGTCGCCGTACCAGGAGTTCTCGCCGACGAACGTCGTGTCGCCGCGGTTGTGGTAGAGCGTGACGTCATTGAGCCAATCGGGAACCTTGAGGGTTTGCTCGCTCGGATCCAATACCGGCGTGTACGGGAACGATTTCGTCGAGTCGAGCGCTGGGAACGAATCCGTCCCGGCGTAGTCGCGGTCGTCGAAGGCGTCGCCGTCGGCTGTCCGGTAAGGGTCCGAGTCTTTCGAGATGTATGGCTGGCGGGCGCCCTCCTGGTAACCGATGACGTCGGCGGTGTGGTTGGTGATGATGTCGAAATAGACCTTCATGCCGCGCGCATGGGCGCCGTCGACAAGGGCCCGAAGGTCGGCATTGGTGCCGAGGTGTGGGTCGATCTGCGTGAAGTCGGTGATCCAGTAGCCGTGGTAACCGGCAGAGGGGCCGTCCTCGAGCTGGACGGCTTTGTTCTTGAAGCTGGGCGTCAACCAGATGGACGTCGTTCCGAGCCCCTGAATGTAATCGATCTGGTCGAGCAGTCCCTTGAGGTCACCGCCGTTGTAGAAGCCTTTCGCGGTGGGGTCGAAGCCCGAGACGAGCCGGTCATTTGGCAGGCCACCCAAGTCATTGGCGGTATCGCCGTTCTCGAAGCGATCCGCCATGACGAAGTAGAAACGCTCGTCATTGACCGGCGCACGGAGTGAATGCAGGGCCGACAGGTCTCCTGCAGACTTCGGCTCGGCCTCGGAGGCTGGTGCGGTCACCGCGCCAGTGAGTAATGCAGACAGCAGAACCATGGCGGCGCGGCGAAGCGACATCGGGGCCTCCCTGAGAGCCAGTGGTCGTGACATTACTCACACGGGAGCACCTTTCAACCCACGTCGCTCTCGGGTCCAGGGTCGACCCGCGGCCCCCACGCGCACCACGCGCAAACGCCGCAAACTTCAGAGGTCGACCTCGGGCAGCCGGGTCAGCGCTCGCTCGACGGCCTCGGCCGGGTACTCGTAGTCGGGTAGGTCGCCGGCGAGGTACCGGTCGTAGGCACCCATGTCGAAGTGCCCATGGCCGCACAAGGCGGTGAGAATCACCTTCTGCTCACCGCTTTCCGCGCAGCGCCTCGCCTCTTCGATGCACGCGGCGACCGCGTGCGTCGGCTCAGGAGCAGGGACGATACCTTCGGTCCGGGCGAACTGGACGCCTGCGGCGAAGCACTCGTTCTGGTTCTTCGCAACTGCTTCGATCAGGCCGAGCTCGTAGACGTGCGACATCAGCGGTGACATGCCGTGATAGCGCAGCCCACCGGCATGGATCGGCTCGGGGATGAAGTCGTGGCCCAGTGTGTGCATCTTGAGCAGCGGTGTCATCCCCGCGGTATCGCCGTAGTCGTAGGTGTAGCGGCCTCGGGTCAGGGACGGGCAGGCGGCGGGCTCGACCGCGACGATCCGGGGTTCCATCCGCCCCGCGAGCTTCTCTCGGAGGAAGGGGAATGCCAGACCCCCGAAGTTGGAGCCGCCGCCCGTACACCCGAAGATCACGTCCGGCGTGTCACCGACCTTCGCCAACTGCGCCACTGCTTCCTGGCCTATGACGGTCTGGTGCATCAGCACGTGGTTCAACACGCTGCCCAGTGAGTACCGGGTGTCCTCTCGGGCCGCCGCGACCTCGACCGCCTCACTGATGGCGATACCGAGGCTGCCCGGTGACTCGGGATCGTCGGCGAGGATCTTGCGGCCGGCCTCGGTCACGTCCGACGGGCTCGGATAAACCGTCGCCCCGTACGTCTCCATCATCGACTTGCGGTACGGCTTACCGTCGTAAGACGCGCGCACCTGCCATATCTGGCATTCGAGTCCGAACAACGCGCAGGCGAAAGCCAACGCGCTGCCCCACTGGCCCGCGCCCGTCTCCGTGGTCAAACGGTGGATTCCCTCCTGGGCGTTGTAGAAGGCCTGAGGGACGGCTGTGTTGGGCTTGTGCGAGCCGACGGGGCTCACGCCTTCGTACTTGTAGTAGATACGCGCCGGTGTCCCCAGTGCCTTCTCCAACCGGTGTGCACGGTAGAGCGGAGTCGGCCGCCAGAGTCGGTAGATGTCCAGAACCTCCGCCGGAATGTCGACGTAGGACTCCTGGGTGACCTCCTGGCCGATGAGCGCCATCGGAAACAGCGGAGCCAGGTCGTCGGGCCCGACCGGCTCGTGCGTCGCCGGATGCAGGACCGGCGGGGGAGGCAAGGGCAGATCGGGGATGAGGTTGTACCACTGCCGGGGCAGCTCGGACTCGTCGAGCAGGATCTTGGTCGGCTCAGCCATTACCGCAGTATCGTCCTCGAGACCCGTCTCCGCCAAGATCAACTCAGGGCCTGTCACGAAGTGCAAAGGGCGCTGGTTTTGACCCTCCTCTGAACTGGCCGGTATCCTGAGTGGTCGTTGTGCGTGCCGCCGGTCGCGGGTCGATCGGTGATCGCGCGCCATGCCAGTCCACAGAGCCAGACCGCAGCATCCCTCGACCAAGCGAAGGCCCACCTTGCGCACGTTCAGCCCGAAGCCGAGCGACGTCCAGCGTCAGTGGCACGTCATCGACGCCACCGACGTCGTGCTCGGCCGGCTCGCCACCCAGGCTGCCACCCTGCTGCGCGGTAAACACAAGCCGATCTACGCGCCACACGTCGACACCGGCGACTTCGTCATCATCATCAACGCCGAGAAGGTCGCGTTGACTGGGACCAAGCGGGAGGACAAGGTCGAATACCGGCACTCCGGATTCCCGGGTGGGATCCGGGCCACCTCGTATGACGTGCTGCTGGCCAAGAATCCGCGCCGGGTGGTCGAGAAGGCCGTCAAGGGCATGCTTCCGCACAACACCCTCGGCCGGCAGATGCTGTCCAAGCTCAAGGTCTATGCCGGGCCGGAGCATCCCCACCAGGCGCAGAAGCCGGTGCCGTACACGATCAGCCAGGTCGCCCAGTGACCGTTCCCGGGATCGAGGACATGACCGACACCACCATCGTGATACCGACAGCCGAGCCCGCTACACCGGGCGAAACCCCGTCCCGCGAGACGGCGTCTGCGCGTCATTCCGCGGTCGAGCCGGCCGACGCGACCGGCCGCCGCAAGGAGGCCATCGCGCGAGTTCGGCTTGTCCCTGGCACGGGCCGGTGGACAATCAACGGCCGCACGCTCGAGGAGTACTTCCCCAACAAGGTGCACCAGCAGGCAGTGGAGTCGCCGTTCGTCGAGCTCGAGCTCCAAGGCAGGTACGACGTCGTGGCGCGCATCCACGGTGGCGGCGTGACCGGGCAGGCCGGAGCCCTTCGGCTGGGTGTCGCAAGGGCTCTGAACACCGCTGATACCGACAACAACCGCCCGCTGCTGAAGAAGGCCGGGTTCCTGACCCGGGACGCCCGGGCCAAGGAGCGCCGCAAGGCCGGCTTGAAGAAGGCTCGTAAGGCGCCGCAGTACAGCAAGCGCTGAACCGACGCTGTCGCTGCAGCCGGCCCTGGGGCGTACGCTCCAGGGCCGGCTGCATTCTCGGCCCCGCAGGAGGCCCGGTTTGGAGGCATAGTGGACCGTCTCTTCGGCACTGACGGCGTCCGGGGCCTGGCCAATCACGATCTCACCGCCGAGCTAGCCATGGATCTGTCCGTCGCGGCGACGCACATGTTGGGTGAGGCGGGCGCATTCGCCGGACCCCGGAAAGTCGCTGTCGTCGGACGCGACACCAGGGCCTCCGGTGAGTTCCTGGAAGCTGCCGTCGTCGCTGGACTGGCGAGCGCCGGTGTTGATGTGATGCGAGTGGGCGTCCAGCCCACGCCTGCCATCGCGTACCTGACCGGCGATTTGGGTGCCGACCTGGGAGTCGTGCTCTCGGCGAGCCACAACCCCATGCCGGACAACGGCGTCAAGTTCTTCGCCAAGGGCGGGAACAAGCTGGACGATGCCGTCGAGGACGCAATCGAGGCTCGGCTGCGGGAGCCGTGGGAGCGTCCAACCGGGGCCGGGGTGGGACGTGTCCACGATTATCCCGAGGGATTCGAGCGGTATGTGGAGCACGTGGTCGGGTCCGCACCACACCGCCTCGACGGTGTACGGGTCGTGATCGACTGCGCGAACGGAGCCGCGCATCGCGCCGGCCCGGAGGTGTTGCGTCGTCTCGGCGCCAACGTCGTCGCTGCGTTCGCAGAGCCGAACGGGCTCAACATCAACGACGGTTGCGGCTCGACTCACCTCGACCGGCTGCAGGAACTCGTGATTCACAACCGCGCCGACGCCGGCATCGCCTATGACGGCGACGCTGACCGCTGCCTTGCCGTCGATGCAGGCGGCGAAGTTGTAGACGGCGACCAGATTCTGGCAGTGCTTGCGCTCGCCATGCGAACGGCGGGCACGCTCAACGACGACACTGTGGTCGCCACCGTGATGTCAAACGAGGGTTTCCGGCAGGCAATGCGGCGTTCCGGGATCAAGGTCCTCGACACCTCCGTGGGCGACCGGTACGTGTTGGAGGCGATGAAGGCGGGCGATTACTCGCTTGGAGGTGAGCAGTCCGGCCACGTCATCCTGCTCGACCATGCGACGACTGGCGATGGCCTGCTGACCGCCGCCCACCTGCTCGGCCAGGTCGCACAGTCGGGACGTCCGCTGGCTGAGCTGGCGAGCGTCGTGCGGCGGTTGCCGCAGGTGCTGATCAACGTACCGAGAGTGGACAAATCCAGGGTGAACTCTTCGGTAGACCTGCACGCGGCGGTCACCAGAGCGAAGGCCGAGTTGGGCGACACCGGCCGGGTACTGCTGCGACCGTCGGGTACCGAGTCGCTGGTCCGGGTGATGGTCGAGGCGGCGACGGAAGAGCACGCCAACGCAATCGCGAACCGCCTGGCCACTGTGGTCGAAGCGACCCTTTCGCTCACCCCTGAGGCGACAGTATGAGCGGGTGGTGGGTGGGGCGGTCAGAGCTTGCGGAGGCGGATGCGCTGAACCGAGTGGTCCGGGCCCTTGTGCAGCACGACAGTGGCGCGGCCCCGAGTCGGCAGGATGTTCTGCGCCAGGTTGGGGCCGTTGATGGTGTCCCACAGCCGGGTCGCCTCGGTGACCGCCGCGTCGTGGTCGAGGTCGGCATACCGGTGAAAATACGACGTTGGCTCCTTGAAGGCCGTCTCGCGTAGCTGGAGAAACCGCTCGACGTACCACCGCCGGATGTCCGCGGATTCAGCGTCGACGTAGATCGAGAAGTCGAAGAAGTCACTCACCGCCAGCCCAGTGGATCCCTCGCGCGGGGATCGGGCAGGTTGCAGAACGTTGAGGCCTTCGACCAGGACGATGTCCGGGCTACGCACGACCACCTGGTCATCAGGGACGATGTCGTAACTCAAGTGCGAATAGACCGGGGCGGCCACCTCCGGAGCGCCGGACTTGACGGCCGCCACGAACGCCAACAGAGCCCGCCGGTCGTACGACTCGGGGAAACCCTTGCGCTGCAGGAGCCCCCGTCGCTCGAGCTCTGCGTTTGGGAGCAGGAATCCGTCTGTCGTCATCAGGGCGACGTCGGGATGGTCGGGCCACCGGGCGAGTAGCAACTGGAGCAGGCGAGCGGTTGTCGACTTCCCCACCGCCACGGACCCGGCGATTCCGACGACATACGGCGTGCGATCCGGAAACGCCGAGAGGAACGTCTTGGTGCTCGCGTGCAGCCGACCGGTTGCCCGGACGTGCAGGTTGAGCAGGCGCGAGAGCGGCAGGTAGATCGCGCGCACCTCGTCCAGGTCCACCTCGTCGCCCACGCCACGAACGGCGTCGAGCTCGGCTGCCGTCAACGGCAGCGGCGCATCGCCACCACCGTCGCCGGCCCTGCTGCCAGCCCCGGTACCGGCCCCGGTACCGGCAAGGCCGGCCCATGCCGTGCGGTCGAGTTCGACGAACGCGGACAGGGCCTGCGGCTGTCTCACGGCACCATCCTGCCGGGGGGATACCCTGGCGGCCGTGTGCGGGATTGTGGGATATGTGGGCGACCAGCAGGCGCTCGACGTCGTCATCGAGGGGCTCCGCCGGCTGGAATACCGGGGCTATGACTCAGCCGGTGTCGCCGTCGTCGCTGATGGCGCGCTTGCCTCGGCCAAACGAGCCGGAAAGCTCGCTAACCTCGAGAAAGCACTCGGCGACCGCCCGTTGCCGTCGTCGACGACCGGTATCGGCCACACCCGGTGGGCCACCCATGGCGCCCCCACCGACTGGAACGCCCACCCACACCTGGACGAGTCCAACCGGGTCGCCGTCATCCACAACGGGATCATCGAGAACTTCGCCCGGCTCCGGACCGAGCTCGAGGAGTCCGGGACGACCTTCGCTTCCGACACCGACACCGAAGTCGTCGCCCATCTGCTCTCCGCGGAGGTCGGCACCGGCATGGACCTCGCCGAGGCCATGCGGTCGGTCTCCCGGCGACTCAACGGGGCCTTCACCTTGGTCGCCGTGCACGCCGATCTCGCCGACCGGGTGGTGGCCGCCCGTCGAAACTCTCCGCTGGTGGTCGGGCTCGGCGACGGCGAGAACTTCGTCGCCTCCGACGTCTCGGCATTCATAGCGCACACTCGGGAGGCGATGGAGATTGGCGACGGACAGGTCGTCGAGATCACGGCGGACGGGGTGACGCTCACAGACTTCGACGGCGCACCGGTCGAAGAAAAGCACTACCACGTCGACTGGGACGCGTCGGCCGCCGAGAAGGGCGGTTACGACTACTTCATGCTCAAGGAGATCGCCGAGCAGCCCAAGGCGGTCTATGACACGCTGCTCGGCCGGATCGGTGTGGACGGCCGGCTGGTGCTCGACGAGATGCGGCTTTCCGACGACGAGCTGCGTGAGGTCGACAAGGTGGTGGTCGTCGCATGCGGGACGGCCTACCACGCGGGGATGGTGGCGAAGTACGCGATCGAGCACTGGACCCGGGTGCCCTGCGAGGTCGAACTGGCCAGCGAGTTCCGCTACCGGGACCCGGTCGTCGACCGGCAGACGTTGGTCGTGGCTATCAGCCAGTCCGGGGAGACCATGGACACGCTCATGGCGCTGCGGTACGCCCGCGAACAGGGCGCCCGCGTGCTGGCGATCTGCAATACGAACGGTGCGACGATCCCGCGTGAATCCGACGCGGTGCTCTATACACACGCGGGGCCCGAGGTCGCGGTCGCATCGACCAAGGCACACCTCACCCAGTTGGTCGCCTGTTACCTGGTCGCGCTTTACCTCGGCCAGGTACGCGGGACGAAGTGGGGCGACGAGATCACCGCCGTTGTCCGCGAGCTTGCGGACATGCCATCCAAGGTCGAGCGTGTGCTTCAGGCAATGGAACCTGTACGCGATCTTGCCAGGCAGCTGTCCCAGGTGACGTCGGTGTTCTTCCTCGGCCGGCACGTCGGGTTTCCGGTAGCGCTCGAGGGGGCGCTGAAGCTCAAGGAGATCGCGTACATGCACGCGGAGGGCTTCGCCGCCGGCGAGCTCAAACATGGGCCGATCGCGCTGGTCGAAGAAGGCGTGCCGGTCTTCGTCATCGTCCCGTCGCTCCGCGGCCGTTCCGTCCTGCACGACAAGATCGTCAGCAACATCCAGGAGGTCCGGGCCAGGGGAGCGCGCACCGTCGTCGTGGCCGAGGAAGGTGACGACGCCGTGGTCCCGTACGCCGACCATCTCATTCGGCTCCCGGTGTGCCCGACGCTACTGCAGCCGGTGGTCGCCACCGTGCCGTTGCAGGTGTTCGCGTGCGAGATGGCCAGCATGCGCGGCTTCGATGTCGACCAGCCGCGCAACCTGGCCAAGAGCGTCACGGTGGAGTAGCTCGCCTCGTGATCGTGGGCCTAGGGATCGACGTGGTCGACGTGGCGCGATTCGCCGAGACGGTCGAGCGGACGCCGCGACTGCTCGAGCGGGTGTTCACCAAGAGGGAGCGGGAACGGCCGATTGCGTCGCAGGCTGCCCGGTTCGCCGCGAAGGAGGCATTGGCCAAGGCATTGGGCGCGCCGCAGGGGCTGCGGTGGCACGATGCCGAGGTCGTGGCCTCCGACGACGGCCGGCCGTGGTTCGAGGTCCGCGGATCGGTGGCCGCACGGTGCAGTGCTCTCGGCGTCGACGCCGTCTTGCTTTCCCTCTCCCACGACGCCGGCATCGCGTCGGCCGTCGTCGTTCTGGAGGGCACGTCGTGATCGGCGCCCATCCGGTCCGGCAGATCCGGGCCGCCGAAGCGGCGCTGATGGCCACCCTTCCTGCCGGGTCCTTGATGCAACGAGCCGCGACCGGCCTGGCTGCACGGTGCGCGCGGTTGCTGGGCGGGCCTTACGGGGCCCGGGTGACGCTACTCGTCGGTGCCGGAGACAACGGCGGCGATGCGCTGTTCGCCGGTGCGCGGCTGGCCAGGCGAGGCGCCCGGGTGGACGCGATTCTGGTTCGGCCAGAACGCGCTCATGCCGGCGGGCTCGCTGCGTTGCGTGCCGCGGGCGGGACCGTGACCGACAGCCCGGGGCGTGCCCTGGCCGGGGCCGATCTGGTGGTCGACGGCCTACTCGGCATCGGCGGTTCGGGTGGCCTGCGCGACGCCGCCGCCGAGCTGGCCAAGCTCGCGGCCGAACGGGCCGAGCTCGTCGTCGCCGTCGACCTGCCGAGCGGCGTTGACCCCGACACCGGCGAGCTGCCGGGCGAGCATGTGCTTGCCGACGTCACCGTGACATTCGGTACGCGCAAGGTTGCGCTCGTCATCGACCCTGGGGCCGCTGCCGCCGGACGGGTCGAGGACGTCGACATCGGACTAGGGCCGTATCTGCCCAACCCGGCCGTCGAGGTGCTGGAGTCTGCCGACATCGGGGCCATGCTGCCCGTTCCCGCCCGAGACACCGACAAGTACGCGCGTGGCGTTGTGGGCATCATCGCTGGATCGGCCGAGTACTCCGGTGCTGCGGTGCTGTCGACCGGAGGAGCAGTCTGCGGCGGCGCCGGCATGGTGCGGTATGTCGGTCCGGACGAGGTGGTCCGCGCAGTGCACAGCTACTGGCCCGAAAGCGTCGCCGGGACGGGGCACGTACAAGCGTGGGTGGTTGGGCCTGGCCTCGGGTCCGACCCCGGCGGTGGGCGGATGCTCGATCAGGCCCTGGCTGACCGTGTTCCGATCGTCGTAGATGCCGACGGGCTGCGGTTCCTGCCTGAGCGTCTCGACGTGCCTGCGCTGCTCACGCCGCACGCCGGCGAGCTCGCCCGGCTGCTGGGGACGACCCGCGACGACGTCGAGGCAAAACGGCTTCAGCATGCGCGAAACGCAGCCGCCCGATGGAACGCCGTGGTCCTACTCAAGGGCTCCACGACGCTCGTGGTCGCGCCCGACGGGCGGGTGCGAGCGAACCCCACCGGAACCCCGGTGCTCGCGACGGCTGGCTCGGGGGACGTCCTCTCAGGGCTCGCCGGTGCGCTGATGGGGACGGGCCTGGATCCGCTTGATGCCGGGAGCGTAGCGGCCTACGTCCACGGGGTGGCAGGCCAGCTGGCAACGAAGTCGACGCCTTACCCCAGTGCCACGACAATCCTGGACGTCCTGCCGAACGCTCTACACCGGCTGGCTGGAAGGCCAGGCTGACAGAATCGGCGCATGACAACGCCCGTCCCGCATGCCGAGGTGCGGGTTGATCTCACGGCCGTGCGCGACAACGTCGCCGAGTTGCGGCGGCGTGCCGTCAACGCCGAGGTGTTGGCTGTGGTCAAGGCCGATGGCTACGGCCACGGGCTGGTCGCGTCCGCGCGGGCCGCCCTTGCTGGTGGAGCAACGTGGTTGGGCACTGCGGTGGTCGCCGAGGCGATTCAGCTGCGTGCCGCCGGTGTCAAGGGCCGGATCCTGGCCTGGCTTGCGGCGCCTGGGGAGCGCTGGGGAGAGGCGATCGAGGCCGGCGTCGACGTGTCCGCGGCTGCGCCCTGGGCCGTCGACGAGATCGCTGCGGCGGCCCGGGAGACCGGACGGCCGGCCCGTTTGCACCTCAAGGTGGACTCCGGGCTTGGCCGGTCGGGTGCGACGGTGCCCGACTGGCCCAGCCTGGTGGATGCTGCGCTCAAGGCGGAGGCCGAGGGCGTCGCAGAAGTCGTCGGGCTGTGGTCCCATTTCGCAATCGCCGACGCGCCCGCACACCCGACTGTTGCCCGCCAGTTGGCGGTGTTCAAGGAAGCCGTCGGGTTCGCCGAGGCGCGGGGTGTATCACCCGAGGTGCGGCACCTTGCGAACTCGGCAGCGACGCTGACATTGCCGCACACGCACTTCGATCTGGTGCGCCCCGGGCTGGCTGTCTATGGGCTGTCCCCGGTGCCCGACCAGGCGGCCCCGGCTGAGCTCGGCCTTCGCCCGGCGATGTCGGTTCGGGCCCGGCTGTCGTTGGTCAAGGTCGTCGGCGCAGGTCAGGGGGTCTCCTATGGCCACGCTTACGTGACCGACCGGATTACCACCCTGGGTCTGGTGCCCCTTGGGTACGCCGACGGCGTCCCGCGCCACGGCTCATCCGGGGAGGGCGGATCCGGCGCGCCCGTGCTGGCGGCCGGCCGCATCCGGCCGGTGGCCGGCCGGGTCTGCATGGATCAGTTCGTTGTGGACCTGGGCGACGACGTGGCGCAGGCTGGCGACGACGTCGTGCTGTTCGGCGACGGTGCTGCCGGCGAGCCCACGGCCCAGGATTGGGCCGAGGCCTGCGGAACGATCTCGTACGAAATCGTCACCCGGTTCGGTCCCCGCCTGCCGCGTACGTACGTCGGCGCGGAGGAGATGGGCGCGTGACCGGTCTGGTTTCCGCCGGCCGCGCGGCCGGTGCTTTCGGTGCGGCGCTGGGTGTTGCCGCTGTGGGCGCCGCCGTCGGTTTCGCGGCCGAGCGGTACGTCGTCGGCCGGTCGCTTCGCCGAGACGACCCATATGCCGATGAAAAATTCGGCTCGCTCCGCGGCGTCCCGCGCACTGTCGAGACCGACGACGGGGTGATGCTCCACGCCGAGGTCGACGCCGACGCGAGCACATCGCCGCTCACTGTGGTCTTTGCTCACGGCTACGCCCTGAACCAGGATTGCTGGCACTTCCAGCGCAGGGACCTGGCCGGCCGGGCTCGGCTGGTGTTCTGGGACCAGCGTTCGCACGGGCGCTCCGGCCGTGCGCCGGATGGCAGCGTGACCTTCGAGCGGCTCGGCCGGGACCTTGCCGACGTTATCGACCAGGTCGTGCCGGAGGGCCCAGTCGTTCTGGTCGGCCACTCGATGGGCGGCATGACGGTGCTGGCAATGGCGAAGGAGCGGCCGGATCTGTTCCGCGACCGGGTGGCCGGTGTGGCGCTGATCACCGCGAGCGCTCATCTGGGCCGGGTCTCACTCGGCCTGCCCGGGCCGTTGGGCCGGATCACCCACAAGGCGGCTCCAGGTGTGGTGGCTGCCCTTTCCCGGCGCCCGGAACTGGTCGAACGCAGCCGGCGCGCCGGCAGCGACCTCGGCTACGTGCTCACTCGTCGCTACTCGTTCGTGAAAGGCGGGTCGGCGGCGCTGGTCGAGTTCACGGCCTCGATGAACGCCTCGACCCCGATCGAGGTCATCGCGGAGTTCTTGTCCTTGTTCAACGAACACGACGATCGCGCGGCCCTGGTGGTGCTGGGCGATCTGCCGGTGCTGGTCATCGGGGCCGTCGGAGACAAGCTGACGCCGGTCGAGCAGAGCCGTGAGATCGCCGAGCAGCTGCCTGGTGCCACGTACGTCGAGGTCGCCGATGCCGGTCACATGGTGCTGCTGGAACGCCACGATGTCGTGACCGCTCATCTCCGCGAGTTGCTGGTCCGGGTCGAGGCTGGCCTACCGAAGCGACGAAAGTCACGGCGCTGGTGGCGGCAACGATGAGCCGGCTCGCCCGGCTGGAGATCCCCAGTCCGGACGCGATGCGGGCGTTGGGTGAGCGGATCGCTGGCGCGCTGAAGGCGGGCGACCTGGTTCTGGTGGGCGGGGAGCTGGGCGCCGGGAAGACCACGTTTGCTCAAGGTGTCGGCTCCGGCCTCGGTGTGCGAGGCCCGGTCACGTCGCCGACCTTCGTGATCGCCAGAGTCCACCCGTCTCTGTCAGGCGGCCCGCCGCTGGTGCACGTCGACGCCTATCGCCTCGGCGGTTGGGACGAGCTCGAAGATCTCGACCTGGAGGCCACCCTGGACCAGGCCGTCACCGTCGTGGAGTGGGGCGAGGGGTTTGCCGAAGGGCTTGGCCCGGACCGGCTCGAGGTGCACATCCACCGCAGTTCAGGCGCCAACGCCGACGAGGTGCGCGAGGTCCGGATCACCGCCGTCGGCGATCGCTGGGCCGGCGCTGACCTCTAGTACCCGTCGCTGGCGGTTTGCGGTGCTTGGGCGGGTGGCGTTATCTCAGCGATCCTGACCCACGCTGCTCACGGTGGGTCGCCGGGTGGGTCGGGCAGGGTGGTTTGGCCGACCGCGGCTCGGCGTCGAGTCGCGCGTCGGGCCGAGTTTGGTCCGGTCGGCTCGGTTCGGCTCGGTGGCGTGTCCTGTCCGGTGGGCCGGGGCCGGGGCGGTCGGCCGGTCGGTGGCCTGGCCTGCAGGTGTTTCGGGTGGCGGGGGTCGTCGGGTGGGACGAGGGCGCGTTTGCCGGTGCCGGGGATCAGCGCCCAGCCGTGCCGGGTTTTCAGTCAGCATGGAACGGCCGGCCCCGTTCCGCATCTCGCGTGGGTCATCCACCCTGAGGCGGAAGGTGCCACCTACGGAAGGAGCCGGCCGCCATGTCCAGTGTTGCCGTCGAGGGCGGTGTCATCCACCTCG
>JBKPAG010000018.1:0-82051 GCA_046726315.1 Actinomycetota bacterium
CCCTAATTCGCGGCCCACACCCCCCGCCCAACCCCCCCCCGCAATCCCCCCCCCCGACACCCCGCCCTTCAGCGCCTACGGTGCCGAGGCAGTCTTGTCGAGGTCGGACTGGCGTTTGACGGCAACCAGTAGACCGTCGCCGACGGGGAGTAGCGCAGGGAGCAGCCGCTCGTCGTCTCGGACGGTCCGGCCGAGTTCGCGAATCGCGACGGTGTCCGGATCACGCTGCGCCGGGTCGGCGACCCGGTCGTGCCAGAGGGCGTTGTCGAAAGCGACGACGCCGCCCGGGCGTAGCAGCCGGATCGCCTGTTGAAGGTAATCGCTGTATTCCGTCTTGTCGCCGTCGCAGAACACGAGGTCGTACGCGCCGTCGGTCAGCCGGGGCAGCACGTCCATGGCGGCGCCGGTGATCAGGCGGGTTCGGTTGTGGCTGATGCCCGCCTCGGCAAAAGCTTCGCGAGCCAGCCGCTGGTGCTCTGACTCGATGTCGATGCTGGTCAGCACGCCGTCGGAGCGCATGCCGGCGAGCAAGTACAGCCCAGAGACGCCGACACCGGTGCCGACCTCGACGACGGTCCGCGCGTCGATCGCGGCCGCGAGCATTCGCAGCGTGATCCCACCACCGGAACCGATCGGAACAGCGCCGACCTCCTGGCCGCGCCGCCTGGCCAGCGCGATCGGGGAGTTCTCGTCGACGAAGCCCTCGGCGTAGGCCCACGACTCGGGTGTGATCGTCGCGATGACGAGCCTCCTTGACCGGAGGGAAGCGGTCGATCGCAGCCTAATGGGCGCGAGTGCCCGCTGGGGGAACCACGCGAGCGCGCGGCACGTTGGCCGGTCAGGTCCGTCCATGGTCCGGTGTACCGGTGCCAGCGCCGGCGGTCACCGGGCCGGCGGGAACAGCCGTGTGGCCGCCGCGGTTGTCACGAAAGGAACATGGGTGACGATGGGAGCCGTTCTGCTACCTGTTCGTCCCCATGGGGAGGGATTCCAGATGGCCGACGCGGAGGTGCCCGGCGGCGACGCTGACGACGTCGGCCTGCCCGCGCCGCGCCGCGTACCCGCCCCCGAGGGCTGGACGCCTCCCACCTGGGACGAGGTGGTCCGTGAGCATTCCGGTCGGGTCTATCGGCTGGCGTACCGGCTGACCGGAAACGTCCATGACGCCGAGGACCTGACCCAGGACGTGTTCGTACGGGTGTTCCGCTCGCTCTCGTCATACACGCCCGGCACGTTCGAGGGTTGGCTGCACCGGATCACCACCAACCTCTTCCTCGACAGCGTCCGGCGCAAGCAGCGGATCCGTTTCGACGCATTGGCCGACGACGCGGCCGACCGGGTCTCCGGCCGGGAGCACTCGCCCGACCGAGTCCTCGAGGATCGGCTACTCGCCGGCGACATCCAGGCTGCCCTGGACGAGTTGCCGCCGGACTTCCGCGCGGCCGTGGTCCTCTGCGACATCGAGGGCCTCTCGTACGAGGAGATCGCCGCCACACTCGACGTCAAGCTGGGCACGGTCCGCAGTCGAATCCACCGCGGCCGCGCCCAGTTACGCGCGGCGCTCGAGCACCGGGCGCCACGGATCAGCGTGGATGAGACCGCGGTGAACGGCTCAGCCACGGACCCGGCGACGGATACAGCGGCTCGGGAGGAGGCGCCGTGAAACACCTGGACATCCGGGTGAGCGCGCTGGTCGACGACCAGCTCTCCCATGACGAGCGTGATCGCGCCCTGGCCCACGTCACCCGCTGCGAGCAGTGTCGCCTCGAGATGGAGCAGGAGCGGCAGACCAAGGCGGCGCTACGGCGGTTGCCGCCGGTCGAACCACCGGCCGAGTTGGTCAAAGCGTTGCTGGCCATGGCCGAAGCCGGAGGTCCGTTGCCGCCGCAGCGGCGCCCCTTTCCCGGCCCAGCGACACCCGCGGTCGGTTGGCGTCCCCTCGACGGCCGCCCCCGGACCAGTCAGTCGCTCGGCGGGCAACGGTCCCGGCGGCCCGAGATAACCCGAAGGGTCCGACCGGATCGGGTTCAGTTCGCCGCCGCCGGCGCACTCTCGGTCGGTGTGATCATGCTGGTACTGGCGACCCTCGGAACGCCGTCGGCATCAGGCCCGACATCCACGGCGGTGGTTCCACCCATCGAGACATTCGCTGTCGAGCACGCGAAGTCGACCGGCGCCCTGCCCTTCGTCGAGCCGGCTTCGGTTCTGGTGCCTGCCGTCGATGTGGGTGACGGTCCGTGATCGGATCCTTGGCGCCCGTTCGCCGAGGCCCGGTCCCACTGGCACTGGCTGTGCCAGTGCTCGCGCTACCTCTCTTCGTCGGCTCGATCACGACGAGTACCCCTGCATCAGCGCTCGAGGCCGCCGACGATCTCGGTGCGGTCAGGTTGCTGCACCGAGCAATGGCGGCCCCAGAGACGGTGTCCTATAGCGGAACGCAGTACGTCGCTGCATGGTCGTCACTCGACGGCGAGTCGACGAGTGCCATCGTCGATGTCATTCACCGCGCAGGCGGCTCCTCGCAGGTGCGGGCACATGGCGCCCGGACCCTCTCCGCGGTGGACGATCGCAGCAGTGCTGCTTGGCTCGCCGACGGGGGTGGGCCGGTCGCACTGCTGGTCCGCACTCACGACGTTGCCGTCGTCGGCTTGGACAGCGTGGCTGGACGGCCGGCGCATGTGGTCGAGGCACGTCGCGTCGACGGCACGACGGCCGCACGGCTGTGGCTGGACACCGAGTCCGCACTCCCGCTTCGACGGGAGGTCTACAACGACGACGGCACCACGCGTACGGCCAGCGCCTTCATCGAGTTCACCATGGAGATGGCCTCCCGCGCCATCCCGACCGCCGCCAGCACCCCATCCACAGATGACGTGCTGGGCCACAGCGACCTTGCCCAGCTTCGCGTTGACGGGTGGAGCTGTCCGGACCGGCTCGGCGAAGGGTTGGTCCTCTATCAGGCGCGCCGCGTGGGCGACGCAGTTCACCTCGGTTACTCCGACGGTGTGGCCACGGTCTCGGTGTTCGAACAACGAGGTCATCTCGACGAGGAGAGACTGCGCGGCTTTGCTGCCCGTGACGTCGACGGCGGAGTGGTGTACAGCAGCATCGGACCACCGGCGCAGCTGATCTGGTCGGTCGGCGACTGGGTCGTCACGGTCGTGGCCGACGCGCCCACGGAGACGGTCGAGGCTGTGCTCGCGGCGATGCCACCCACGGAGCCGGAGTACGAGCGCGGGTTCCTGGCCCGGATAGGCAAGGGTGCCGAGCGGCTGGCTTCCTGGCTCAACCCGTTCGGCTAGGCCGGTGGTGCGGGGGAGGATGGGCCGATGAGCGGCGACGACGCGACACCCAGCACGGGCTGGTCGCGTCCGGCCGATCCCGGCGATGAGGTCGCGCCGTCGGTCTGGATAAGGCCGACCGACGTCGAGCAACCGGCCAAGACCCTGGACCCGTGGGCACAGGTGCAGCCGGCTCGGGCATCGTCAGACGAGCCGAAGTCGTGGCAGAGGGCCAGGCACCCTGACGACTCGGACCGCCCACGCGTGGGCGTATTCGCAGTCGCTGCCACGGGAATCGCGGTCGTCGCAGGCGCGATCGGTGCGGTAACCGGAGTGGTCGTCGCTGACCGGCTCGGGCAGGCAACCAATGCGACCGTGACGGTCGTTGGGTCTGATCCCGCAGTGCTTGCCGAACGACCGCCGGACTCGGTGGCCGGCGTCGCCTCGAGCGTGTTGGCAAGCGTCGTTTCGGTGACTGTCGACCAGGGCTCAGGCTCCGGATTCGTTATTTCACGAAATGGTCACGTGCTGACGAACAACCACGTGGTCGCCTCTGCGGAAGGCGGCGGAACGATCGCGGTGGGCCTCTTCGACGGGACGACCATTCCCGCGGTCATCGTCGGACGGAGTCCGAGCTACGACCTGGCAGTGCTGCATGTCGAACGTAATGACCTGACTCCGGTGCGGCTTGGCACCTCGGCCGATGTCGTCGTCGGCGACCCCGTCATTGCAATCGGCAGCCCGCTCGGCCTCGAGAGTACCGTCACCAGCGGAATCATCTCGGCGCTCGACCGCCCGGTCAGCGCAGGCGGTGAGGGGGAGACGTCGTTCATCAACGCGCTCCAAACCGATGCCGCGATCAACCCTGGAAACTCCGGCGGTCCGCTGGTCGATGCCGCCGGACGTGTCATCGGCGTCAACTCCGCTATTGCCTCGCTCACCCCTGGGCTGGCGCCAGGCAGCATCGGGCTCGGTTTCGCGATCCCGATCGACCAGGCCACTCGCACCGCGGAGCAGATTATCGCCACAGGCGAGGCGGTGTACCCCGTCATGGGCGTGCGTTTGGACCGCGAATTCCCCGGACCGGGTGCGCGGATTGCCGCCGACGATGCAGACGCCCCGGCCGTCGAGCCGGACGGGCCGGCTGAGAGCGTGGGCATCGAACCCGGCGACGTGATCATGGAAATCGAGGGCCGGGCGATCGACTCCCCGGAGGAGATGATCGTCGCGTTGCGAGCCGAGGAGCCGGGAGACCGGATCACGATCGTGGTGGATCACGGCGGAGAAGTACGAGAGGTGAGCCTCATACTCGGCTCGAAGGTGGGCTGACGCCTACCCTGGAAGGCGTTCGCGGCGAATAACCAACGTCAACGAGCAGTCAGGAGTCGAAGTGTTCGGCATCGAGGCGCCCGAGCTGCTCGTGCTGCTCGTGGTCGGCCTGCTCGTATTCGGGCCGGACCGGCTGCCGGAGATGGCGCGGCAGGCCGGCTCGTGGCTGCGCGACCTGCGACGGATGGTCGCCAACGCGCGCCGAGACCTCTCTGAGGGCATCGGTGTCGACGAGGCCGACCTGCGCAAGCTGCAGACCCTGAACCCGAAGTCCTATGTGCGCCGCAACGTGCTTGACGGGCTCGACTTGGGCCGGGAGGAGAAACCGCCGGGTCGCAACGCGAACCGGCCCGGCGAGCGCGACCAAGCCAGGGTGCAATCCGCGCCGCAGGCAGCCGCCGGATCCAGCGTCGCCGACACCCCCTTCGACCCCGACACCACCTGACCCTGACTCGCTCCCAACCATCACCCCCGGAAAGTTGGTCATTTTTCGGCTGGCTGGGCGGCCGATCAACGGGAGTGGCGGCGACGGGTCAGTGCGCGACGGGGGCGAGGTCGAGCGACATTCCGGCTAGTCCACGACGGCGGTGCGAGAGGCCGCGGGCCGCCTCGCGCAGTGCGTGGGCTGCCGGAGCGGATGGGTCGGACACGACGAGCGGAATTCCCGCGTCGCCGCCTTCCCGAAGCCGTAGATCCATCGGCACGTCCCCCAGCACCGGGATCGATGCGCCGAGCCGTCGGCTCAGGCCTGCTGCGACCTGCTGGCCGCCCCCCGCGCCGAACACCTCGATCCGATGCGACGGACCGCAATGCGGACATGGCAAGTAGGACATGTTCTCGATGACGCCGGCAACCTGCTGATGCGTCTGGATGGCGATGGAGCCGGCCCGTTCGGCGACCTCTGCTGCGGCCAGCTGTGGCGTTGTGACGACAACGATCTCGGCGGATGGCAGCAGTTGCGCCAGCGAGATGGCGACGTCGCCGGTGCCGGGCGGCAGGTCGAGCAGCAGGACGTCGAGGTCACCCCAGAACACGTCGGAGAGGAATTGCTGCAGCGCTCGGTGCAGCATCGGCCCGCGCCAGGCGACCGGAGCGTCGCGATCGGGCTTGAACATCTCGGTGGAGATCAACTTCACGCCGTGAGTCGGTACCGGCATGATCATCCGTTCGACGATCGTCGGGTGGGTGCCCTCGACACCGAGCATCCGCGGCGCCGAGTGACCGTAGATATCGGCATCCAGGAGGCCGACGCGCACGCCGTCAGCGGCCATGGCTACCGCCAGGTTCACCGTCACTGTCGACTTGCCGACCCCGCCCTTGCCCGAGGCAACCGCGTAGATCCGGGTGAGCGAGCCGGGCTTGGCGAATGGAATCTCCCGTTCCGCACGCCCCCCACGCAGCTGTTGCGAAAGGTCGGCTCGCTGCTTGTCGGACATCACGTCCATCGCCACATCGACCACGGTGACGCCCGGCAGCGCCGCCACTGCCGCCGTCACGTCCCGGGTGATCGTGTCGCGCAACGGGCAGCCGGCGACAGTCAGGAAGACCTCGACATGGATCCGTCCATCGTCAGCGATGTCGATCCCCTTGACCATGCCGAGATCGGTGATCGGGCGTTTGATCTCGGGGTCGTTGACCGTCGCCAAGGCGGCCATGACCTGCTCGGTCGACGGGAGGGCGCTCATGACTCGATGCTACGTCGAACCGCGCTGGCCTACGATCGGGGCGTGACGACCCAGATGTCGCGCGAACGGATCACACCGGAGCAGCTCGAGATATGGCGGTTGTTCCTTCGAGCTCACGCGCAGATCGTCCGGCGGCTCGAGTCGGACCTGATGGATCGTCATGGCCTTTCGCTGGCGTGGTACGACGTCTTGGCGCGGCTGGTCGAAGCCGACGGGCACCGACTGCGGATGAGTGAACTGGCCGCTCGGGTGATGCTTTCCCCGAGCGGGCTGACCCGGCTGGTCGGCCGGATGGTCGAGGCAGGGCTGGTCAGCCGGGAGCCGTCCGAGAACGACGCCCGCGGGTTCTATGCCGTGCTGACCGACGAGGGGTACGAGCGCCTGCGCTTCGCCACCGGAACGCACCTGCGCGGGATCCTCGACTACGTCCTCTCGCGCTTCACCGACGAAGAGCTCGACGAGATCGCGAGGTATCTCTCCCGCCTATAACCACAAGGGTGGGCCGATGGATGTCGGCTGGGGTGTGGTGGGCGTGGCGGCGCCGAAGGCGCCGCGGGCGAAGCCGACATCCATCGGCCCACCCTCGGCTGCCAGACCCACAGATCGCGGAGCGCGCGGAGCGACCGGCCACCACCAGCCTCCCTCGAGGCGGGTTCAGGCCCACACCGGCTGTAACGTCCCTACGGCCAGACTGACCAAGGCGGCGACAGCCAGTAGAACGAATGCGCCGACGATCAACGCGACGTCGGAGGGCCGGACGACCTGCGGTCGCGCGATTGTGCGCGGCCCGGCCGCGTCGAAGCCGCGAGCATCCATGGCCAGTGCGAGGCGAGTGGCGCGCCGAACGGCGCCGACCAACAAGGTGAATACCGTCCCACCGAAGAGCCGGACATGCCGGACGGGGTCCCGGCCCGCGTCGATCCCGCGGGCCCGCCGAGCTGTCCTGATGGTCCGCCACTCCACACCCATCAACGGGAGTAGCCGCAACGCCGCTAACGACGCGTAGGCGAACCGGGCCGGAATGCGAGCGTTCTGCACGAGCGAGTCAGCCAATGCGGTCGGGTCGACCGTGAGCAGCACCACGACGCCCGGCAGGGCAACGGCGAGCACCCGAATCGTGACTGCCACCGCCGTCAGCCATGGCGTGGGACTGTCGCCGAACAGCAGTGTCGTGGCGCCCAAGCTGACGGCGGACACCAATAGCGGCCAACTGCGTCGGAGCACGCTTCCGACTCGGACGCCGCCCGCGGCCAGGACCACGACTACGAGGACGAGAATCACAGCCGGCGTCACTGCATCGTCGGACAGGGCGGCCCCGAAACCGAGCACCAGACAGGCCGCCAGCTTGGCGACGGGGTTGGCCCGGGCCAGCCGGCCTGCCGGCACGGCGACAGTGTGCACGTCGAGCACCATCAGCGCATTGACTCCGCCGAGGTAGCGACCCGGCCGCGATCCAAGGCGAGTACCCGGTCTGCAAGCGAGTTCACGACGGCTTCATCGTGGGTCACAGTGCAGACTGCGCCACCTGCGGCGCGGTGGTCAGCAAGCAGATCGACAAGCTCGACCCAGGTACGTCGGTCCTGACCGAACGTCGGCTCGTCGAGCACCAGAACGGTGGGTTCCGTCGTCAGCGCTGTGGCGACCGACAGGCGGCGCTTCTCACCGCCGGACAGTGTGAACGGATTGGCATCGGCGAGGTGGCTGAGGTGCAGACGGTCGAGAAGCGCGTCGACGCGACGGTCGACCTCCGCAGCCGGCGCACCGCGCCGCGTGGGGCCGAACGCGAGCTCGTCGCGGACGCGGCCGGTGAGGAATTGGTGCTCGGGATCCTGGAAGACCGTCCCGATCCGGCCTGCCAGGTCGGCGGCCTGCCAGCGGTGCGGCGGAACGGCGGCGTCCCTGCCGGCCAGCTCGGTTGTGGCCCGAACCACCCCGCTCGTTGGGGCCACCAAGCCAGCCAAGATGGTCGCGAGGGTTGACTTGCCCGAGCCGTTGGGCCCGACGACTGCCAGTGCTTCCCCGGCTTGCAGCTGCGTCGACACATCAGCCAAGGCCGGCTCGGTGGCGCCACCATGCCGGAACCCGACGTCCGTCGCGATCAACAGCGCGCCCCCGTTCGACGTGTCAGGTCTGCCGGCGGCGTCCTCCCTGGCCGGCGAGTTGTCCGGCCTGACACGTCGGCGGCCAGCGGGAAGCTGGTGCTCTGGCACCCATACGCCGCTGTCGGCGAGCCAATCGCCGTGCTGGGAGAAGACGTTCGCAGGTGAGCCGTTGGCGACCACGCCGCCACCGGGCTCGATAACGACCACCCGGTCGACGAGCGGCAGCGCCTGCGACACCCGATGCTCGACCAGGATCGTCGTTGCGCCGGTCTCGTGCTGGACGGCCGCGATCGCCTCGCGCACCAATGCCGCGCCAACGGGATCGAGGTTCGCGGTGGGTTCGTCGAGGAGGAGCAGACGCGGGGAAAGCGCCAGCACACCGGCAAGGGCAAGCCGCTGCTGCTCACCGCCGGAGAGCTGGTCGGTGCGCCGGTCGCGCCCAAATGGAAAGCCCACTGCGGCAAGTGACGCGTCGACGAGCGGCCAGATCTCGGCTGCGACAACGGCGCGGTTCTCGGGCCCGAAGGCGACGTCATCGCCCGCATGCGCCATGACCAGTTGGGTCTCCGGGTCTTGCAGGACCAGCCCAGTGCGGTCTCGTACGTCGCGCGGGTCGAGCCCGTCGACGGTCAGCTGGCCCTCGGCGTCGCCTGCATGTGCCGGATCGAGCAGCCCCGCAAGCGCGAGGAGCACCGTGCTCTTGCCGGAGCCCGACGCTCCCAGCAGTAGGACTCGCTCACCCAGCTCGATGACCAGGTCGAGCCCGCGAACGGCGTGTCGGCGCCGGCCGGCGTGCCGCCACCCCCATCCGCGCGCTTCGATCCGGCAGCCGGTCAGACTCGCTCCTGTTCCCGTCCGGACGGGAAGGCGTCCAGCACGCCGGTGGCAGCCAGGCGCCGCACCAGAAGCCAAGAGCCGAGACCGGCGATCAGCACGGAACTCGCGGTGAGGATCACCGCGTAGACCGTGAGCCAGCCGGTAGACCATGCCCGGTAGTAGAAGTACCAGTCCAGCCCGAACGCAGTCAGGCCGGCCGCAGCGGCAGCCATCAGGGCAACCGGCAGCGTGAACCGCCGATACCCGAAAGCCAGGAACACCAGCTCTGGCGCCAACCCTTCCAAAGCGCCGTACCAGATCACCTGGGTACCCCAGGTGCTGCCGAGCAGCGCACTGACCGTCGACGCGAGTACCATCGCGAAGACGGCAGCGCCAGGCTTGCGGACGACCAGCATCGCGAGAACGCCCGGGACCAGCCACATCCCATACATGAACGCCTGGCCTGGCGGGAACGCCGTGAACGCCGGGCCGAGCGCGACCCACAGCGAGTTCCAGGCCCAGAACACGACACCGAAGGCCACCGCCAGTACCGCTGTGACCAGGATGTCGACGGTGCGCCAGTTCCGCGCGGCAACGGTCGTTCGCGCGGTCTGGGGGTTGGGTTCGCTCATCTCATGCCTCCCGGGATCAGGAGGGGCGTCGCGCGCCGTCACCAACGAAACAGCGCGCCACGAATCCGTGGACGCGCCGCCGCGAGTGACTGTCGACTTCCTGCGCCGGCATTATCCGGATCAGGTTCGAGGGTCTGCGGACCTTCGCCCGCACTCTCAGCGCTGTGCGCTCCCCTGTCGTGTGGACTTGTGGGTCTCCAGCCTACACCGGGTCGTCCTGGCGTTCGCCGGCCCGCGACTGGGCCAGGTCCTCGGCCAGCTCACGCAGTTCCGAGCGCAGGAAGTCGCGAGTGGCCATCTCACCGACCGCGATTCGCAGCGACGCGACCTCGCGGGCGAGGAACTCCATATCCGCCCGCGAGCGGGCGTTGACCTCGCGATCCTGTTCCAGGTTCACCCGGTCACGGTCGTCCTGCCGGTTCTGGGCAAGCAGGATCAGCGGCGCCGCGTAGGACGCCTGGATGGACAGCAGCAGGGTCAGGAAAATGAACGGGTAGGGGTCGTACCGAAGGTCTTCGGGCCCGACTATGTTCCAGGTCGCCCACACCAGGATGAACACGGTCAGGTAGAGGAGGAAGCGTCCGGTCCCCAGGAACCGGGCGATCCGCTCCGAGGCCTTGCCGACGAGCTCAGGGTCGACGTTAGGCCGGCGCAGGCCGCCGGGCACCCGGGGTTGGTCCAGTCTGCTACGCGCCATGTTCGGCCTCCTCCCGAATCGTCCGGGCCCGCCATTCCTCGCCGAGCATGTGGTCCATGACGTCATCGACTGTGACGACGCCGAGCAGGCGCCCGTTCTCGTCGACGACGGGGCACGCCACCAGGTTGTAGGTCGCGAATACGCCGGCGACCTGCTCCAGCGACGCACCCGGAGGGAGTGGGTCGAGATCGCTTTCGATGACGCCGGAAACCAGCGACGACGGCGGCTCACGAAGCAGCCGCTGGAAATGCGCGATGCCGAGGTACCTGCCGGTTGGCGTGTCCATCGGTGGGCGGCAGACGTAGACCATCGCCGCCAGCGACGGAGTGAGGTCCGGATTGCGGATCCGGGCCAGGCCCTCGGCGACGGTGGCGTCGGGGGAGAGCACGACCGGCTCGTTGGTCATCATGCCGCCGGCTGTGTAGTCCTCGTAAGTCAGCAGTTGACGGACGGGCGCAGCCTCGTCGGGCTCCATCAAGGTGAGCAGCGTCTCGGCCTGCTCGGCAGGGAGATCGGCGAGTAGGTCGGCTGCATCGTCGGGATTCATTGCCTCGAGGACATCGGCAGCACGTTCGCCGTCGAGGGTGCCGATCAGTTCCTGCGCCTCGGAGGCGTCGAGCTCCTCCATCACGTCGGCGAGCCGCTCGTCGTCAAGGGCAAGAGCAACCTCGCGCCGGCGCTTGCTCGACAGCTCGCGCAGCACGCCGGCCAGGTCAGCGGGCCGCATCTTGGCGAACGCTGCCAGCAGATTGGCCGCACCCTGAACCTCCTCGGGTACCGCAAAACCGGAGAGATCCTCGAAGGCATAGATGCGGGTCTCGCCGCGTCGCCCGAACCGCTTTCCGCGCTGATGTGCCGCGACCTTGGTGACAACCCAGTCCCGGGCACGGGTCTGCTCGATCGCGACGTCGGAGACGATCACCTCCTCGCCTGGGGCGGCCAGCACGCGACGGTCGAGCATCTCGCCCAGCACCAGCGTCTCCCCCTGACGTTGCTCGAACCGGCGCATGTTGACCACACCAGTGGTGATCACCTGACCGCCGTCGACACTGGTCACCCGCGTGATGGGCAAGAAGATCCGCCGCCGTACCGGTACCTCGACTACCAAGCCGAGCACCCGGGGGAGAGCGCCGGGCAGTGGCATCGTCACGACGACGTCGTGGACCTTGCCGACTTGATCGCCGATTGGGTCGAACACGGCGGTCCCCGCCAACCGGGCGACATAGACCCTGGTCAGCGTCGCGCTCATGGTCGCAGGCTACCGGCCGGATCCGCGAGTACACTGGCACGCCGCGGTCGACCCGACCGCACTTTCCGTCGACCCGAGGTCCCGCCCGAGCATGCCGCGATCATTGCGACGTCTGTTGGTGGGAGCTTTCTCTGTGTGCCTGCTTGTGGTGACCGGCTGTCGGGACGACGCGCCTTCCCCGCTAGAGCAGATAGCGGCGGAACGAGCGCCGGGTGCGGCTAACGGGCTTGATCAGGTCAGCGCCGAGGAAGCTCTCGCCACGGTCCTTTCCGCCCTCGCCGATGTTGACTCGTACCACGTCACCGGGACGTCCACGAGTGGCGAGCGGATTGACATTTCGTTCGTCGACGCCGGCGCTGCGGGGACCGTCGGCTCGGACCAGCCGGTGCAGCTGGTGGCGCTCGACGACCGGCTCTATGTCACCGGCGATGCCGAATTCATGGCAACCCGCGTGGGGAAGGATGCGGCGAAGCGGATGGCCGGCAAGTGGCTGTTGCTTCCGCCCGACTCGGCCTCCGACTTCTCGATCTTCGCCGACGGTGAGACGTTCGCGAATACCGTTCTCGGCGCCGAGGGGCCCGTCGAGATGAGCGGCGTCCACACTGTCAAGGGCGTCCCCGCGGTCGGGTTGGTGTTCCCGCAAACCGGCGGCATGCTGTGGGTGTCGGCCCAGGGTGACCCGCTGCCGATCCAGTTCGAGGAGAAGGGCGCGTCGGCCGGTGCTGGTGTATTGGCGTTCAGCGACTTCGGAGCTGACGTCGCGATAAAGGCGCCGCCCGAGGACTCCGTCGTCGACGCTGAAAAACTGCCCGCGCCGTGACGCTGGCGTGTTCACCTGATCGTCGATTACGCACCTGATCGGCATTCGGGCTTGCGATCAGGTGCACGCCGCGGGCCGGCGCCGGCTTCTTGCTCACCTGATCTCGTCTCTCCACGCGGTCTCTTAACGATCAGGTGAACAAACCGGAGGCTGGGTTCCGTGTTGTGCGCCTGATCATTGCGGGATCCACCACGAGAGCCGTGGCATGGTGGTGACATGGATCCGGCGCAGCTGCAGACACTCGTCGCCGAGGCGATGAAGCGTTCGGCGCTGGTTTGGGTTTCCTACATCGGCACCGACCGGTCCTGGCCGGTCTGGCACGTGTGGCACGAGGGCATCGCATTCGTCGTCTGCGGCGGTCCCGAGCAGCTACTGCCAGGTATCGAAAACGTTGCCCATGCCCAGGTGACCGCCCGAGCGAAGGACAGCCGGGAGCGCCTGGTCACATGGGTGGCCGATGTCGCCGTCGAGACGCCTGGAACCGAAAGCTGGCAGGCGGCCGCCGGGCTGCTGAAGGCGGAGCGCCTGAACGCGTCGCAGGGCGACACGCTGATCGACGTGTGGGCTGCCGAGTCGACGATCGTGCGGTTGACTCCCAACGGCGAGGTCATCGAGTATCCGGGCGCTTACCCGGACGAGTCACTTGCCGCCGCTCCGGTCGAGTCCCCGGCGACCACGTTGGGCCCGCTGCCCTGGGTAATTCACCGGCGGGCCCGGCGGGCTCCTCGGCTATAAGGAGGCCCGTATGGCCGAGCAGCGCTCCCGTCGGTCGTGCCTGGCTGTGCCCGGCTCGAGCCCGAAGATGTTGGACAAGGCGCAGGGTCTGCCCGCCGACCAGGTTTTTCTGGATTTGGAGGACTCGGTCGCGCCGTTGGCCAAGGTCGCCGCCCGCAAAAACGTCGTCGCCGCCCTGAACGACGGTGGGTGGTCCGGCAAGACCCGGGTGGTCCGGGTCAACGACTGGACGACGACGTGGACCTACGCCGACGTCATCGAGATCGTCGAAGGAGCCGGCGCAAATCTCGACTGCCTCATGCTGCCAAAGGTCCAGACTGCCGAGCAGGTCGTCGCACTGGACCTCTTGCTCACCCAGATCGAGCGGTCGGTCGGCCTAGACGTCGGCCGCATCGGCATCGAGGCGCAAATCGAGAACGCTCTGGGCCTGGTCAATGTCGACGAGATCGCCCAAGCCTCGCCCCGGGTCGAGACCATCATCTTTGGACCGGCCGACTTCATGGCATCGATCAACATGCGTTCATTCGTGGTCGGTGAGCAACCGGCGGGTTATGACGTCGGTGACGCCTATCACTACATCCTGATGCGGATCCTGATGGCTGCCCGTGCCCACGACAAACAGGCCATCGACGGTCCGTACCTGCAGATCCGCGATGTTGCCGGGTTCCGCCGAGTGGCGGGGCGCTCGGCAGCCCTCGGCTTCGACGGCAAATGGGTGTTGCACCCCAGCCAGATCGAGGTAGCCAACGAGATCTACAGCCCGACCCAGGACGACTACGACCATGCCGAGCTCATCCTCGACGCCTACGACTGGTACATCTCCGATGCCGGCGGCCGGCGAGGCGCCGTCATGCTCGGCGACGAAATGATCGACGAGGCGTCGCGCAAGATGGCGCTGGTGGTTGCGGCCAAGGGCCGCGCCGCCGGCCTGACCCGTACATCGACCTTCCAGCCACCGGAGTGATCTCGGTCCCTCCACCCTCTGGTGCGGATGGTCGCGAGAGGACTGTGTACGCAATCATTTACAGTTCTGCAGGGAACGTTAGGCGTGTTCTCGTTCGTTGGTGCTCGGTACGCCTCAGCCGCCATTTCCCCACGTCAGCGGCGTGATCGTAAGATCAACGTACTTGTTCGATACGGCTACGGTTCGCCGTCGTTCGTTCGACACTCGGTCGACACTCAGGCGGTCCGCGTCGCCGGTGTCAGCCCGGCTTTGTCTAACAACCCGACCGCGAAGCCACCACCGCCATTGGGATCGACGACGAACTCCCGGCTGGCGCTGATCGTGTAGCCGTGGGTGAACAGCCACGTGCCATTCCTCAGGATCACCTCGAGCTGATCGCGCACTTTCGGTGGCGGCCGCCGCGGCTACGATCGCGACGTCGCGCTGATTGCCCATCGCGACGTTCTTTCCTTCCGTGCTTTCGAGCCCGAGGATTCCGGCCTCGGGCTCGGCGTCCGTTAGATCCCAATTGTTGAAGTACGCGTGCTTCGCGGTCTATCGTGCGATCGTTACACATTGTCACACGTTGATACAACCGCTTCACTCGAGGAGATCGCGTGGCTCGACACGTAATGGTCGGCGCGTTGCGCACCGATCCCGACACGGCGGATCGCCTGCGTCGTGCGGCGAAGGCCAGCGGGCTGTCGATCAACCAGCTGCTGACCGCGATCGTGCGCAACGCCCTGCATAGCCCCGAGGCGCTCGTCGCGTCGGTCACGGACGAGCTGGTCCGCGTCGCGTTCGACCCGAAGTTTGACCGATGACCGCGAAGCCAAACATTTGGGTCTTAAAGAGGCCGGATGACGTCCTGGCGGACCGGATCAACGCCCGGCTGAACGTCGAGACCATGACCGCGGCCGAACGTCGCGATGCGATGAACAAGCTGCGGCGGCGCTTCGTGACGATGGCGCAACTGCGGCGTCGTGTCCACGCCGGCCGACCCAAGAGCACCGGCGGTGCCGTTCGGGGTGATGCTGCGCGGACGAGCGCGTCCAGCACTCACCTACTTCGCCGGGCGGCGTCGCCGGACCCACGCACCCAGCTCCACGATCCGTTCGGCACATGTGGAACGTGCAAGGAGTACCGGCAAACGCACCCGGGCGCGGCGCTCACGGCATCAGGTGCACCGGAGGGTTGCCCGCCACACGCGTGGAATGAGCCGCCCGGGCCGAAGCCGGTCTGGGCGCGGTGACCGGGGAGGGCGTGGGCGACGGCCGTGATGAAGTCGTGCGCGATGACACCGCGCGCGACGGCACATCCCAGCGGCCGTCGCCCACCTCGACATCAGGGTCGGTGATCGAGTCCGCTACAGAGGCACCTACGGCCCGCGCCAGGGGGAGGTGCTGGAGATTCCTGACGAGCGACTGCTGCTCGTGCGCCGAGAACGACCGCGCGGCGTGGCACTCCCTGGACGGTGGCGTCCACTCGATCCTGCGCTCGCGGGTCGTCGAGGTCGTAGGGCGGTGACCCGATCGCCGTTGAACCTGACGGTTCAGCCGTCCGTGCGGACTCTCGACTGCGGTCACACACTCAGTTTCGCCGTGTCGCCACCGCGTGTTGGTGAGGTCGTTCTGTGTCCGTCGTGCTGTATCGACTGCCCACCCCGGCGGGTGGTCACGGGAAAGAAGGTGCGTCGGTGACGGATGACATCAGGCCCGATGTGCTGGATCGCGTCCGCGCCGAGTACGTCGAGCTGACCGCCCGCATGCAGCACGACGTCATGCGGCTGGTCGACGATCTCGAGCTGAACCCGGCCGAGAAGCTGCGCGTCGTCGCCGATCTCGCCGGTGCCGCGGTAGCCGACCTCCGGGACGTCGGGGCACTACGCGAGCCCCACGAGCTGCTGGATATGAACCGGTATGAGGTCGACCTGCTGGTCGAGCGGGGGCTCCGCGCTGATGTGGTTGGTTGATCAGTTGGGCCACTCGTGGTCGACGCGGCCGGACATGCCGATGGTCGACGTCTTGAAGTTCGAGCCCAGGGAACGTGTCGCGTTCCTGGCGCGCCAGCTGCGCAAGGCCGGGATCCACGACCTGGACGAGCTGTCGCCGCCGGAGCTGATTACGAACGACGCCGACGACGATGGGTAAGAAGCACGGCTTTCGGTCCAAGTGGCCGCGCTGCGACAGGTGCCATCGCCCGCTGCCGGCGTCGGAACTGCGCCCGACGGCACGTGGTCGACGCTGTGAGGCCTGTGCCAACAAGCTGCCGCCACGGCTGCGCCGGCCGGACTAGTCGATGGTCAACGGTAAGCTCCCCAAACAAGCACCAGACGTCCTACCCGAACGGGCGATTCGCCGAGTTAATAGATCCCGACGGGACGCCGATCCAACTGTCGGCTGAAGGGCGGCCCCGTGACCCGGTCTTACGCGATCAACCGGACTCAAGGCCTTGTGCTCGGGTTCTTCGTGCTTGCGTGGGTAGCCCTGGTCGTGATTCTCGCGGTGTCGCCAGCCGTCCGCGACGTGACGGTACGCCGGATGCCGGGCACCGGCGCGCCCGTCATCATCGGTTTCCTAGTGGCGCTCTTAGGCTTCTTGACGGTGCTGGCGATCGGCGTCCTAAGGCGGTGGCGCTGGGTCTTCTGGCTGGTCCTCGTGACGTTCGCCGCGTCGGGGTTGGCCCGAGTGCCCGTGGCCTTACTCCAGCTATCAGGCTGGATGGCGCCTGAAGGGCCGGACTGGTACATCGTCCTGCAGGGCGTCATCGGAGTGATCCAGATCGGGGTCGCGGTGGCAATGTTCGCGGGCTATCGCCGGTCTGGGCCCTGGGGGGCTTTCTGAGACGTTCGTCCGCAAGTGCCCTTCCCGGGCCTGCTGCTTGGCGTGCGTATCTCTCGTCGCAACCACTGGGGGCTCTCGCCCGCGCCCCCGGCTGGTTGCGCCTTCAGGTCGGGGTGCCCGAGGCCCGAGGCGGCGGACTCCGGCCGGACCCTCGGATGGGCCTGCTGTGCCCGGTGCCTGTTGATGATCGCCGCGCGGGTGGCGAATGCCGCATAGACGCGGGTTGAACGCGGTCGTACGCCCGCGAACGGCCCGGAGCGGTAGTTGCGCCGAGCGTCCGTCTCACAGCGTCTAGATCGCACAACGTGAAGGTGGGTAATCGGAGGATTTACACACGTACCGGGATTAATCGGGATCAATTCCTCGGCCTGTAACCCACCCCCGACTCCGAGCCACTCTTTGGCTCGTGTACCTCCGCTATGCACCGCAGCACAATCACTGTCCGGGCTTTGGCAAATCGGAGAACCGGACGAGTCGGCATGACCGGTAGCACCGTCGAGCCAGTACCCGCTTATTGGTGTCGGGATCGCTGTGGTGTATGGAACGCGCAGTGATGCGGTGTCACCACCCTGGCCCGGTGGATTCCCACCTCACCAGCAAACTCCCTAGTCAGGGCCAGCGATGACGTCTTCACTAGCGGCCACGCTCGTGAATGCAACACCGCGCGACGGGAATCAACCACCTGGCGGCCCCACACCTGGGCACGCCGCTTCACCGCAATGAGATCGTCGAAGTTGCTGCGATGGGTACCCGTCGTGGTGTTAAAGGGTGGCGTACGGACGAGTCGGCCGGTCAGTGGACCAGCTGTCTTTGGCGCGCGGCTTCCGCGGGCGGCGAGGCCCGCCGTCGTTGTCCACCCAGCGCGCCATGAAGGTTGCCGCAACGGCGAGGCCGACGATCACGGCGATGAGCAGGAAGATCGTCATGACTCACCTCCTGCATCCCCACCTTGGTGCCCTCCAGCTTACCCGCGCCGCCGGACGTCGGCGGCGTCGAGCCAGATCGCGTTGGTGCGGCAGCGTGGGTCGGCCAATCGGACGTAGACGGCCTGGCCGGTCCAACCCGGGGCCACCGTGTCGATGTGCTCCTCGCCGTCGATAGTCCACACCACCCTGGCCACGATCGGCACCGGCAGGGACAGCGTGTGCTCCGGCACCCTGGCACCCTGGTCGTTGGTGATCGGCTGGGCATCCCACGGCGTGCTCGGCTGCCAGCGACGTCCTATGCGGCCATCGTCGGTCGGCGGTCCGACAACTAACGGCGCTCAACCGTCGCGGTTCTTGGTCACGGCCGCATTGGCCGACTCAATCGGCCTCGGGTGCGCCGCGCGAATGACGTTGTCCAGGTCGAGGATCTGACCCTGCTCGCGGCGTGCTTTACCACGAAGCGGCAATACCGCAGCCAGAGCCACATGCGGACGAGGCCGCATACGGCGGACACGGCGATCACGAAGGCTAAGATCGAGGCGTCCACCGGAGAGCTCCCTACCCTAGGTCAAGCAGCCCAGGTCAGGCTGGTCCGTCGGACGGCTCGTCGGATTGGTTGACCGGCGTGCCGAGTTTCCTCGCGAGCTTGTCGATCGCGGCTACCACGTCGCCGATCAGGCCGAGTGCGTCCGATGGCAGCGGATCGGCGGAGTGAAGGGTCAGAATCACCATGCCCGACTTCGTTGGCAACCTTTGCAGCAGCACGGGCCTGGATGGCGGCGCCTGCGGCTGCGGACGTGGGCCGAAAAAACCTCCGAATAGCTCCGGCTGTTCAGCGCGGCCAGACCGCTGTTCCCGGTCACTCACCTCGTCGCCTATCAATTGGTCATCCACGTTCTCGGGTGTGGGACTTGACGCAAAGATCACGGTCTCTTGGAACGCGTCCCAGCGGGCGAGGCCGGCTGCGACGGCACTGTCAACGAAGGAGTCAACGAAGGCGGACGCGGACGCGGAGGCGACATTCAGATCCTGAACCGCCATGCGGCGGATGTTGCTGACGTTGACCGGGAACCCCCTTGGTGCAGTCCTCGTACGCATAGGCGAAGATCTTGCACTCAAGAAAGCTCTCTCGAAGCAGGCTCTCGTCCTCAAGAGGATCATCCAGCTTGGCGAAACTCCTGCCCAGCGGAGTGAACAGGACGCGATCCCCGAGGCGGACACGAGCTTGAAGTACCTAAAGGCGGCCAGCTTGGCCCGGAACGGCCCACTGTTGGCCGTCGAGTGGCCGCAGTATCCGGCGAAGGCCGACAGGCTGAAATCGGTACCGTGCTGCCCCGTGGCTCGCCCGCTTAGTGATGCCGGTGTCGTTGCGATCTATGAAGCGCGCAGACCTCCGCTTACTCGTGCCGGTGTGCCATCGTCTTTGCGCGCGCAGTGCTGTGGGTACCATTCCCGTGGCGTACCGCAGTACCGTTCCGGTGTCGTAAAGTCAACGACGACCAGCCTCTTAGGTACCACTATCTCCTTGGATACCGGACATCCGATCGTCGCACCGACAATGAGAGAATTCCCACCTCATCGGGGAACTCCCTAGTCAATGCCGTCGATGACGCTCCAGTCGCCGCAGCACTCGTTGCAGCGCTGGCGCGCCGACGCAGATGTTGCGGCCTTCCGGCGCGTCTACCGCTGGCAACAACGGTCAGCCCACAGATTCCACGTATCCGACGAATGCCAACTCCTGGCTCGCGTCCGCTATGCAAGCAGTCGGAACCGGTGGGATGTCGGCAGAGGAACCCGCCTCTAAGAATCCGCCAGCGGCGGTGAAGGTCTGACCCACAGTGATTGCGCCCGCATCGGGAACATTGACGCCTGCTTTCTCGCCACGGAGGAGCGTGGTGCCCGCGGGCCAGATGACGATGAACGTGACTGCACCATCGACGTCGACTACGAGGCAGCCACCGTCGGACACACGCAACGTGCCAGCTACTCGGGCTTCCCCGGAGCCCTGCTGCGGCGCACCTACGAGGGCGTGCACTCCGCCTTCCTCCAGGACCTGAGGCTCGGCGCGAACCAGCCCGCATCCAGGCACAGCGGCGACGGTCACCATCAGAAGATTGGGGAGCCAACCGCACTTCACGCGAAATGAGACCTCGATCTCCACAGTCCGGTTCCATATCAGTCTCGCTCGCTGGGAAACTCGCCGCGATGCTGCTTGCGAGGTTTCGCCAGGGACTACGTCCCTGGCGGAGCAAACTGCTACGACGGCGCTGACCCCCTCACACGGGGTTTCTTCGTGGCGATCACTCGTGCCGTTGCGAGCCCAGCAACGCGTCGACCCATCGCCGCGTGGCACCGGGGTTGTCCCAGGACGACGACTCGCGCAGCCCCCAGGGATCGAACGATCGCGCGGCGTCGGGCACCTGCGCTGCAATACGAGGCGCTACGGGATGCGGACTGGTCGACTGGTCGTCGACTACGGGGTCGGGGCGTTCGCCGCCGCTACGCGACGACGCGGCATCGTTCGACCGCGGTCTGGGCGCGACCGTCAGTTGGCGCAGCCGGTCGCGGAGGCTAGCCATCGATATCCCGCCGATCGAACTCGGCCAGTACCGCGCGGTCGAGCACGCGGAGCGCGTCGTCGTCCATGGCCGCGATGTCGTCGGTCGTCGGTACGCACGGTACCGGGGGTGCCGCCTCGAGGGCTGGCACGTCCGACGGCCGTGGGCTGACGTCGTACTCCTGGACCACCGGGTCGTCCGGTGGTCGCGGTTCGTCGCCCCTCTCGTGATCGCCTTCGCCGAGCAGCGTCCAGTGGGCGACCCCCAGGGCGTAGACGCGCCACGGTTCCGTCAGCCCGAGCCTGTCGATCGCGGCCCCGATCCGCGGTACCGACCAGCTCGCCCTCGATCTCCAGGTGGCGGGTGAAGGCCAGCGATACCTGCTCGTGGGCCTTCGTGCTGATCGCCGTCGTGGCCAGGTGGTGCGTCGTCCGCGACAGCTGGATCAACCGGTCGAGCTGGTCGACGGTCAGCGTCTCACCGGCCAGTACCTCGACGCGGTAGTCCTGGGTGATGGCGTCCAGGGTGTGCGTCATGTCGAGGACGACCTGCCACGGGTGCCGTGGATCCCGCTCCAGCAGCTGCGCCAGGGTCACGCGCTCCTCGGCCTTGCGCGACGTCGCGCCGGTCACGCCGTGCATGTTGCACACGGTGGTGCCGACGACCGCCCACTTCTTGCAGCGCTCGCCGGTGCTCTTCGCCGTCGCGGTGCACCGCATCGGCGGAATCCCGTGGGTCCGACTGCGCTCCGGTCGTTCGGGTCGGAACTTCTTACGTGGTCGATCGTCGACCTGCTGCGTCACTCGCGATTATCGAACGGCGCGAGCACGATGCGCGACCAGGCTTCGCGGTCGGGCTGCTCGAGGTTGCGCTGAACCTGATTCCACTGACCCTCGTGCTACCAGGTGGAGATCCGGCCCTCAACGGAGGAGGTATCCGCCATGAGACGATTGATCGTCGTCGGCCTCACGTCGCTCGGGATCTTGCTCGGGTCCACCGGTACGGCCCTGGCGACCCATTGCTATGTGGCAGACAAGCCAGATGGCGCTGGGATGAACGGAGCGTTCCAGAGGGAAGAGGGCGACCCGGTCGACACCTTCCAGCGGGATCTGCCCGAGCCCGCCCACGAGATGGGTAGCCAGACCCACGGCATCCTCGAGCTCGAGGAGTAGTAGGGCAAACTCGCTGCGTAATGGGTGCCCGAGGCCGCAAGCGGCTCGCCGATTCGGCGGGCCGCTTCCTCTTTGCTGAGTTCGGACCAGGACCGGCATCAAGCGATCCCGCCACCGCCGGCGCAACGGCGACTGCGGATGAAGAGAAACGCCAACCTGCAGCATTCCCTCGTCCATGCTTCAGTTCGACGTCCTGACGCGGTGTCGACCGTACTGCGTGGACGGTAACGACCCCCGGACGTCGCGTTCCGTCAGGGTGTCGACCAGATGTCGAACGTTTCCGCGGGTAGATCGACGACCCAGCACGATGATTCGCAAAGTGTCTGCAATCGTTGAGGATGCCGACACACCACGTCACTAAGCGGGTGGACCCGTAAAGTGAGTGCGCACCATTAACGGTTGAATCCCAACCCACCGCCCAGGGATAACGTGCGCGTACAAGATCCAATCCTACCGCACCGCCCAGAATAGAGTGCCAACCCTCAACGTGGTCATCTATGGCGCGCTATTGCATAGAATGCCATAGAGGGCCAAGATACCGGTTGGCCGTCTATTGACCGCTGATCCGAGCCTTTCGCATCAGTTCAACGAAGTCGTACGTGTCGGGTAGCTGCCACTCCCAGGCCTCGATGCCGAAGCCACCCTCCCCTCGAATGGGTTGCTTCACGATGCCCAGCCGATCGGCTGCGCTTACCACCGTGCGCCAGCTGTGGCCGGCCGCCTCCGTCGCCTTCTTGATGTCGACGACGCTCATCGGACCGTTGGCGAGCACCTGGCGCAGGTCACCCGCGGCGTCGCGCAACGCCGGTGCATCGCGCCGGGCGTCGTCACCCCTGAGAACGTCGTCTGCCGATAGGCGCTCGGTGCGCAACCACGTGATGCGCGGCTGCATGCGCCCTGGGTTGAGCGGATCCTCGACGGCATCGGCACGGTAGACCCACGCGTCCGACGGCGGCGCCAGGTTGTTCTTGATCCGGGCCAGCACGCGCTCGCCGTCGTTGTCGGGATGCGGACCGGCCAGCAGCGTCGAGCGCGCAGCCGCCGTGATCGCGATGGACCCGCCGCCTCGGTACGTCGCCTTGGCCTCGCCGGACTTGTTCAGGTGGCGCACGATGACGATCGCCGCACCGGTTGACTCGGCGACGACCTTGAGCGGCGACATAGCCCTGCGCACCGACGCGTCGTTGTGCGTGCGTACGCTCTCGCTCCAGTACGCCGCGATGGGATCGATGAAGACCAGCCGGATCCGATGCTCGTCGACGAGCCGCTGAACCTCGTCGAGGTCCTCCGGGATGGACAGCGGCACGATCCGACCCAGGTCGTCGCGCGGGCGCGTGAGGAACACCACTCGCTTGAGGTCGGCCTCGGCGATGCGCAGCCGCGGCCTGATCACCTGACCGATGCTGTCCTCGGCGCTGATGATGAGCACGTTCGCGGGCTCGTGCTGGACGTTCTGAGGCTCGCCGGGAAGCGGCCGACCGGTGGTCAGCCGTGCGACCAGGTCCAGCAGCAGCGTCGACTTCGACATGTCCGGGTCGCCGTCGATGCCGGTGATCATGCCGTATGGAACGTGCGGCTCCCACAGCCAGTTGATCGGCTCCTCGGCGAACTCCGCGGCGGTCTTGATCTCCAGTCGGGGACGCCGCGCCGCGTTAGCACGTCGGGCCATCTCGGTGAGCGGTTCATTGGCTACCAGCCCGAGTCGAACGTGGCGAGGCACTGGTGCTCGCCGTCCTCGTCAAGCAGCCGGTTGACGGCGCAGGCTCCCGCAAGGCGTCCCAGGCAATGTCGTGATCGAGCACGCCAGCGCGCCCAGCGCCAGAGCCGCGTCGTTCAGCGCTTGGTTGCGGCCGGGCTGTCGCTGCGTTGCCAGCCGATTAGCCGTCGCCGCCAGCACGCCTGACCGAGCGGGCCGTCGACGACCACGCCCGGTGGTCTCCCAGCTGGGTACTCGGGTTGTCGTCGCTCGACCAGGTCCTCGAGCCAGCGCGGGGCCGGGATCGGCCAAACGTTCCTGATGACCTCGTAAGTGCCGATTCCCAAGAGCTGGTACGGAGCGAGTACCTGCCCGTGGTAGCCGCGCGTGTCCAGGCCGGGTCCGAGCCGCGATCGCCGGCCGGCCACGTAGCCGCGCGTGACGATCTCGCGACCGTCCGACGGGTACGCGAAGTACCAGTGCTCGCCGCCGCTGGGCGTCCGGACGATGAACGTCGGCGGGCGTTCCGTGATGCCGTACCGGTCGATCAACGTGGCGAAGCCGTTGGCCTGGCGGGCGTCGATGTCCAGCGCCCAGATGCCGGACTCGACGCCGGTGGCGATGCCGACCTTGCAGCCTCGGTAGTCGCCGCCGCCCGGGCCCCACCAGTCGTCGATGACGCCGTGGTCGATCGTCGCCAGCCTGGGCCAGTTCTTGAGCACCGGCTTCTTCATCGTCGGGCCGATCGGCAGCACGCGCCAGCCGAGGCTCGCGCACCACTGGGCGATGTCGCGCGCCGGCGGCTTGATCAGTTCACTGAAGCTGAAGACGTTGCGATCACGAGCGTGGTGACCCAGACCACTAGCTCGTGCGATAAAATTCATAACGATCCTTTCCTTGCGTTGGGGTGGGTCAGGGAACGTCCTTCCACGTTCTCCTTGGGTATGAGCCGCCGGTCAGTCGCGAGGGGCGGCTCAGCCATCTCGATTGCTCATCGCGTCACCACCACCCGTAGGTTCGGCGGCTCGTGCTGGTCGTCGTCGACGTCGATCACGCCGAACTTGCGCAAGATTGGGGGAACGCGGACCACAATCCGTCGACCGACCTTGAAGGTAGGTACCGGAAACTCATCCCGGCGCAGCAGGTCGTAGGCAACGGTTCGACTCAGCCCGAAGATCGAGGCCGCGGTCTCAATGTCGGTCGACAGCCCAAGTGAACGGACCGCATCGATCGTCCAGGGGTTCTTATTTCGCCTTGCCACTGAGGAAGCACCTCGGGTTTGTCGAGCCCGACGATCGCCGCGGGTTTGCGACGACCGCTTCCTCCTTCCTGGGCTGGGCTACGAACCTCTATGACGTGTTGGCAAGCTCCCTATTCGGGTCCTCGGCGGCGATGCGTTCCAGCTCGTCGATGACCTCGGCGATCTTGATGGCGTAGTCGGCGTGGAGAACGCGATGGTCGCGCTCCCAGGCGATGATGGTACCGACCTTGACGCCGATCATGCGGCCGAGCTCCATGCGGTTAAGTCCGCACGCCTGGCGGACCTCCTGCATCCGGCCCGACGCGACGATGTCGCGCCCGCGTCTGATCAATCGAACGTCGGCGAACCTCGGGGTAAGCGCTGCCATGGACGAAACAATACAACACGTCCCTAGATATATAATAGCCGCGAAGGCCGTAAATCGGGCGCGCAGGGAGAAACGATGAGAGGTGCCATCCGGCGACGCGGCGACCGGTACGAGTTCGCCGTCCGCATCGACACGACCGACGTCGACAATCGGCAGCTGAAGCGGGCCGGGTTCGAGCGACGCAAGGACGCCCAGGGTGGGCTGGACCACGTGCGCGAGCTTGTGAAGCTGGCCGGCGCGGACGACCGGCTGCGATGTCGGATCGGGAACATGATCTTCAAGGCGAGCTACGGCAAGCCGCTGCCGTCCGTCGACGAGGTGCGTCGTCGACTCGGTGCGGGCCGCGAGCCCGACGCCCGGACGTACACCGTCGGCGAGTGGCTGGACATCTGGCTCGCCGAGTGCGGTCACCTGGAACCATCGACCTACGGCGACCACGCGACGATCGTGCGCATCTACCTCAAGCCCCATCTCGGTGACGTGATGCTCGACAAGCTGGACGGCCGTCACATCCGCGCCATGTTCGAGTGGATCAGCGAGCGCAACGACGTCGTGCGCCAGGCGCGCGAGATCGGCGAGCTGGTGCCGTTCGATCCGCTGGAGGTCCGTCGGCGCGTTCAGGTCGTCGGCCCGACCACGCAGGGGAAGATTCTTAAGACCCTGCGTGCCGCGCTGAACGTCGCCGCGAACGACGACCATCGGCTGATCGACCGCAACCCGGCGGCACGGTTCAAGCTGCCGCGCGCCGAACGCAAACCCCGGACGTGGTGGTCGTCCGATCAGGTGCGCCGGTTCCTCGAGGCGACCCGTGACGACCGACTGGTCGCGCTGTACCGGGTCGCGCTGCTGCGCGGGTTGCGTCGCGGCGAGCTGCTCGCGCTGCGCTGGGCCGATGTCGATCTCGACGCTAGGACTTTGCACGTTCGTGCCGGCAAGACCGAATCCGCACAGCGCGCCGTGTCCTTGGACCCAGGTTCGGTCGCCGTTCTGCGCGAGCACCGGCGTCGTCAGCTCGAGGAACGCGTTGCGACGTTCGGCGCGTACGACGATCACGATCTCGTGTTCGCCCGCGAGGACGGCACGCCGATTCCGCCGCATCAGGTGACGCTCGGCTTTCAGCGGCTGGCGCGCCAGCACGGGTTGCAGGTTATGCGGTTCCATGACGCACGTCACACGGCGGCGTCGATCGCGCTGGAGAGCGGCATCGACATCAAGGTCGTCTCCGACCAGCTTGGCCACTCGACCACGCGCATTACCCACGACTTGTACCAGCACGTGGTCCGCCGGCTGCACGACGAGGCCGCCGAGCGCGTCGCGGCGTCGGTCGATCTACCCTGACCGGCCGGTTCGTCGTCGCGTAGCGGCAAACTGGTCGCGAAATGGTCGACAGTCGGTCGCCTCAAACCTCCACAAACGTCGTCGTCGCAGGTCAACGCACCGCATAGGATGCTAGTTTCCGTTCTGCAGGACCCTTTGGCGAAGGGAGGCGTGCGGGTGCAGACCCTCGTGCTCAACGCCTCTTATGAGCCGCTCGCTGTGGTCTCGGTGCGCCGCGCCGTGGTGTTGGTGCTCACCGAGAAGGCGGTCATGGAGCACGCCGACGAGGAGCGCCCGATCCGTTCGCCCAGCCGCGAGCTACCGACCCCGCTCGTGGTTCGCTTGCTGAAGTTTGTCCGGGTGCCGTACCGGCGGAAGTTGCCGTGGTCGCGCCGCGGCGTTCTGGAGCGCGATCGGCAGCGGTGCGCATATTGCGCCGGACGCGCGAACACCATCGATCACCTGGTGCCGGTGTCTCGCGGCGGCGAGGAACGCAGCTGGCTGAACACGGTCAGCGCGTGTGTGCCGTGTAACCAGGCCAAGGCCGATCGCACGCCTGACGAAGCCGGCATGCGCCTGCTGCTCGCGCCGCGCGAGCCGAAGGCGCACACCGCCCTGGTGCTCGCTATCGGGGTGACGGCGGCGCAGAGCTTGCCGGAGTGGCTGGTCACCGCCACGGCCTGACGCTCGACGGCCGTGTACCGGCGCCCATTGTGAGATCGCTCATGGTGATCTCGGCCGTCCGCCCCGGATACTGCCAATAAGGAGCGTCGAAGGGAGCCCGATATGAGCCGGCTCGCCCGGACGGAGGGCCTGTCCGAGGTTCAGGCGGAGATCGTCGCGACGGTGCGCTCCTTCGTCGACAAGGAGATCATCCCCATCGCCAGCGAACTCGAGCATGCCGACGAGTACCCGACCAAGATCGTGGAAGGCTTGCAGGAGCTGGGCCTGTTCGGCATCACCATCCCCGAGGAGTTCGGCGGTCTCGGCGAGTCGTTGTTGACGTACGCGCTGGCAGTCGAGGAATTGGCCCGTGGGTGGATGAGCGTGTCCGGCATCGTCAACACGCACTTCATCGTCGCGTGGATGCTCGTCCAGCACGGAACCGACGAACAGAAACGGCGCCTGCTCCCGCCGATGGCCGAGGGGTCCGTCCGCGGCGCGTTTTCGATGTCCGAGCCGGGCTGCGGCTCGGACGTGGCCGCGATCCGCACCAAAGCAACCCGCGTCGACGACGGGTACCGCATCGACGGGCAGAAGATGTGGCTGACCAACGGCGGCTCGGCCAACTTGGTGGCCGTTCTGGTGAAGACCGACGAGGGCGCCGAGTCGGTCTACCGGAACATGACCACGTTTCTGGTGGAGAAGGAGCCCGGCTTCGGCGAGGTCGCACCGGGTCTGACTGTCCCTGGCAAGATCGACAAGATGGGGTACAAGGGCGTCGACACCACCGAGCTGGTGTTCGACGGATACCGGATCGGCTCCGAGACGATCCTCGGTGGTGAGCCCGGCAAGGGCTTCTACCAGATGATGGACGGCGTCGAAGTCGGCCGTGTGAACGTCGCGGCTCGTGGCTGTGGTGTCGCCCACCGCGCCTTCGAGCTGGCGATCGCCTATGCCCAGCAACGGGAGACGTTCGGCAAGTTGATCGCCGACCACCAGGCCGTCCAGTTCCGTCTCGCCGACATGGCCGTCAAGGTGGAGGCCGCCCACCAGATGATGGTCATGGCAGCGCGCACCAAGGATTCCGGCCGCCGCAACGACCTCGAGGCGGGCATGGCCAAATATCTGGCGAGCGAGTATTGCAAGGAGGTCGTCGAGGACTCGTTCCGCATCCACGGTGGATATGGCTATTCCAAGGAGTACGAAATCGAGCGCCTGTATCGAGACGCCCCCATGCTGCTCATCGGCGAGGGGACGGCAGACATCCAGCGCATGATCATCGGTCGGCGTCTGCTGGAGGAGTATGCCCTGCGCTGACCACGGCGGCGCTGGTGATCTGAGGTCCGACGGAGCAGACTGCCGGTGTACTGATCACCAGGAGGTCTCCGATGGCCAGCCCAGTACCAGGACTCCCGACCGGTCTCTCTGTCGGGACCTATGACTCCTACACCGACGCACAGAAGGCCGTCGACCATCTGGCCGACCAGAAGTTCCCGGTCCAGAACCTTGCCATCGTCGGCACCGACCTGCGCCAGGTGGAGCGCGTCACCGGGCGGCTGAGCTGGGGCAAGGTCGCCCTCGGCGGGCTCGCGAGCGGCGCCTGGATCGGCTTGTTCGTGGGCTTGCTGCTCGGCCTGTTCACGAATGAGGGTTGGGGCCAGATCATCCTGTTCAGCATGTTGTGGGGTGCGGTGTTCATGCTGATCCTGGCTCTAGTCGGGTACGCCTTTACCGGTGGCCGGCGCGACTTCACCAGCCAGAGCGTCACCATCGCGAACCATTACGAAATCTTCTGCCAGCACCAGCACGCTGACCGGGCACGGGAGCTGCTGGCGAAGTTGTCGCTGACGACCTGATCGCGGCTACAGCCAGCCGTTGCGCTTGAAGCCCCGGTACAGCAGGACGCACGTGATTGCGATCACCGCCAGGATGAGTGGATACCCGAACCGCCAGGTGAGCTCGGGCATGAACTCGAAGTTCATCCCGTAGATGCCGGCAATGGCAGTGGGCACCGCGACTATCGCTGCCCACGCCGTGATCTTCCGCACGTCTTCGTTCTGCGCGATCGAGAGCTGTGCGTGGTTCACCTGCAGCAGCGAGGTGAGCAGCTCGTCGTAGCCGGCGATAGTCTCCTGGACCCGCGTGAGGTGGTCCTCCACGTCCCGGAAGTACTCGCGCACCTTCGGATCCACCACATCGAGCTGAGTCCCCGAGAGCAGACGCAATGGATGAACAAGCGGGTTGACGCAGCGGCGTAACTCCAGCAGCTCGCGCTTGACCTGGTATATGGGCCCAGGATCGCGGCCACGCCGGTCTGAAAAGGCATGCTCCTCGATCTGGTCGATGTCGGCATCGAGGTGGTCAGCGACGTCGAGGTAGGTGTCGACGACCTGGTCAGCGATCGCGTAGAGGACCGCAGATGGTCCGCGGGACAGCATGTCCGGGTCACCTTGCACCCGGTCGCGTACCGGCTTCAGGGCTCCGTGCTCGCCGTGTCGCACGGTGACGACGAAACAGTCGCCGAGGAAGACCATGATCTCCCCGGTCCCGACGATCTCGCTGGTTTCGGTCACGGCCGCGTGCGGTATGTACCGCACCGTCTTCAGCACGGCGAACAGGCTGTCGCCGTACAGGTCGAGCTTCGGCCGCTGGTGAGCGTGAACGGCATCCTCGACGGCGAGCGGATGCAGCGAGAACTCCTGGGCGATATCGGACAGTTCCACCTCGTCCGGTTCGTGGAGGCCGATCCAGACGAAGCCGCCATCGGCCCTGGCAAGGTCGACGGCCTCGTGGTGGCCTGCAACGCTTTCCCGCATACCGTCGCGGTACAACGCCCAGTCGACGATGGTCATGGGTACACCCTGCCACTCACGGCGCTGACGCTGCGCGCTCGATGGTATCCCCGGTGGGCAGCCGAACTCTGTGTTGGCAGCCCTGCTCGAGCCTCAGGGCGCGACGTCCCGGACGAGGAGGTCCGGCCACGTCTCCCGGCGTACCACCAAGCGCGCCTGTCCGTCGGTCGCAAAAACGACCGGTATGCGCCGTGCGCCGTTGTAGTTGTTCGACATCGTGTAGCAGTACGCGCCGGTGACAGGGACCGCGAGGAGGTCGCCGACCGCGGCGTCCTGCAACGGCACGCTCTCGCTCAGCACGTCGCCCGACTCGCAGTGCCGGCCGACGACGGTGACCGGCTGGCCGCCGCCGACCCGGTTGGCGACGGTGGCCTCGAACCGCTGCCCGACGAGGGCGACCTCCAGGTTGTCGCCCATCCCGCCATCGACGGCGACGAAGGTGGTCTTGCCAGGTTTCACGGTCGTCACGGTGTAGACGGTGATGGCGCTGGACGCGACCATGCTCCGGCCCGGCTCGATGAGAATGCGGGCGTCGCCGGGCAGGTGCGCGCGGGCGGCAGCGACGAGAACGTCGAGATATTCGTCCAGGCTCGGCGGGTAGTCGGTGTAGGTGTACCGGGCCCCCAGCCCGCCGCCCAGGTCGTAGACCGAGAAGCGCCCCAGCCCGGCGAGCGGCTCGACCGCCGCAGCGAGCTCCTCGGCGACCATGATCTGGGAGCCGACGTGGGTGTGCAGCCCGTCCATCCGCAGCCGATCGCTGCGCTGGATGCGAGCAATCGCCTGGCGGGCCGCGGGCACCGAGAGTCCGAACTTCGAGCCCTCGTGGCCGGTGGCGTGCGCGGCGTGGGTCGACGCCTGGATTCCCGGGATGACCCGCACCAGGCAACTCTGTTCACGCCCGGCCGGCACCACGGCTTCGAGTCGGTCGATGTCGTCGAAGTTGTCGACGACGACGGTACCTACGCCGGCCTCGACTGCAAGCTGGATCTCCTCGGTTGTCTTCGCGTTCCCGTGCAACACCAGGGTTGCCGGATCGGCACCGGCGGCAAGCGCGGTGAGGATCTCGCCACCACCGGCGACGTCGATCCACAGACCTTCGTCGACCATCACTCGCTGCACTGCGGTGCACGGGAACGCCTTCGAGGCGAAGACAACCTGCGAGTCCGGCCAGCGGGCGGCGAGGCCCTCCCGGTAGTCCCGCGCCCGCTGCCGCACCGTCTCCTCGGCGACCACCAGCACCGGTGTGCCGTAGTCGCGGGCGAGTTCGTCCGGCCGGCAGCCACCGACCACGAGCATGCCGTCGTCGGCGAGCCGGGTGCCGGGCGGGAACAGGCCGACGAGTTCGTCGACGGCCGTCACTGGTCAGCCAACTCCTCCGCAGCTGCTCTCGGAACGACGACGACGGGCACCGGGGAATGCCGGACGATCTTGCCGGCTCGGGACCCGAGGAACACCTGCGCAGCCGGCCCGACCGTGCTCGAGCCGACGGCGAGGACGTCGCCGTCGCGCCACTCGATGTCGTCCAGCGCCTCGTCCCAGTCCTCGCCGTACGCGATCACCACCTCTAGCGAAGATGGGGCGACATGCAGATCCGTGGCCTGTTGAATGGCCTTCTGGGCGGCCGCCTCAATGCCTGCGGCCCAGTCGGCCACGACCTCTTCTGCCTCGACGCGGAACCGGGTGGTCGTCGGGGGCGGCGGCTGAACGGCGAACGAGGCCAGCCGCAAGGTGGCGCCCATCCGGACCGCCACGACGCCGGCTGCGACGACTAGGTCGTCGGCCTGATCGGACCCGCCATACGCGACGGTGACCCGGGTGACCCGGCCACCGGGTCCGCTGCGGAACCCGCGGGTCGCGAGCGCCAGCGGGTATGCGGAGCTGTGCAACAGCCGGTCGGTGACGCTGCCGAATGCGATGCGCCCGAATACCCCGCCGGAGGCCGAGCCGAGCACGATCAGGGTCGCGTCGTGCTGCTCGGCGACCTCCAGCAGGCCGCTGGGAGCAGATCGCGCCCGGTGCGCGGAGAAGGTCGCCGAGACGTCAGCGGGCAGGTCGGCCCTGGCCCGGTCCAGCGCCTGCTGAGCGACGTCATCGAGGTAGGACTGGTATTCGGCGTCGACGCGAGCAGGGCTCGGGAACCAGGGCGCCGGGACGACGGTACACACAAGCAGGTTGTCACCCGCGGAGCTGGCGAGCATGGCGGCCAGGTTCAACGCGGCTCGATCCCGTCCTTCCGGCGGGTAGCCGACGACGATGCTCATATCTCTTCTTCCGATCCCAACGCCAGGCCGACGTGCTCGTGCCGCCCGAGATGCGAGTGGTGTCTGCTGTAGAAGAAGTACCAGACCAACGCGACGGCGACCCAGATGAGGAATACGTAGATCGTCACTGCTCGCAGGTCCAGCACAATCCATAGCGCGCCGGCGATCGACAGGAGCGGAGTGATCGGATAGAGCGGGACCCTGAAGCCGCGTGGCAGGTCAGGATCAGTTCGCCGGAGGACCATCACCCCGATCGACACGACGATGAATGCGACCAGAGTGCCGATGCTGGTCATCTCGGCCAGGAAGTTGATCGGGATCAGGCCGGCCAGCAGGCAGATCACCACCGCAACGATGATGGTGTTCGGGACCGGCGTGAGGGTCCGGGGGTTCACCTTGTGGAACAGTTCCGGGATCATGCCGTCTCGCGACATCGCGAACAGGATGCGGGTCTGGCCGTAGAGAACGACCAGGGTCACGCTGAAGATCGAGATGATCGCACCGGCGGCCAGGACGGTGCCGGGCCAGGTGGAGCCGGTCACGTTCTCCAGGATCTGGGCGAGCCCGGCTTCCTGGCCCTCGAAGTTCTCAGCCGGCTGGGCGGCCACGGCGACGAGGGAGGTCAACACGTAGAGCGTGGTCACAGTCAGCAGGGCGATCAATATGGCTAGTGGCAGGTTCCGTCGTGGGTTTTTCGCCTCTTCGCCGGCTGTGGATACGGCATCCAGCCCAATGTAGGAGAAGAAGATGATGCCGGCCGCGGATGTGACCCCACTGAGGCCGAACGGGGCGAAGTCGGCCATGTTGTCCGAGTTCCAGCCCTGGATGGCAATGATGATGAACATGATCAGGATGGCGATCTTGATCGCCACCATCACGGCGTTGACCGTTGCGGACTCGCTCGCGCCACGGATGAGCAGCAGAGCGCACAGGACTACCAGGATGACCGCGGGCAGGTTGAAGATGCCGCCCTGCTCCGGGGCCTGGGACAGCGCATTCGGTATCTCGAAGCCGAATAGGTTGTCCAACAGCTGGTTGAGGTACTCCGACCAACCCACGGCGACGGCCGCTGCGGACACGCCGTACTCCAGTAGAAGACACGCAGCGACGCCCATTGCCGCCAGCTCGCCGAGTGTTACGTAGGTGTACGAGTACGACGACCCAGAAACCGGGACTGCGCCGGCGAGTTCGGCGTAGCAGACCGCCGTCAGACCCGCGACGGCGCCTGCGATGACGAACGACCAGATGACTGCTGGTCCGGCGACCGGCACGGCCTGGGACAACACGAAGAAGATCCCCGTGCCGATCGTCCCGCCGATGCCGATCGCGGACAGCTGAGCCAACCCGATGCTTCGTTCGAGCTCGCTGCGGTCTGTGTCCGTCCCGGTCTCGACAGTCATCTCCGTGACTGGCTTGCGTCGCAGGATCTGTGTTCGCAGCGTCGCCATCGCTCCTCCAGCCATCCGACGGACGCGCTCGCCCGCTCGCCGAGACCCGGTCCCGATGGCCCGACCGTAGGATCGTGCGGTCCTAGCGGGAAGGCGACAGGACGTCGATCAAGTAGCCGTCCGTTGGACACGGTGGCCAACAACGTTGACGCGGGCGAGCGCGCCCCGCCCTCAGTGCTCGTGGTGGGCGTGGTCGGCGCCGGTGTGGCAGGTCTCGCCGTCGGCCTTGGACGTCGGTGCGACGTCGATTGCCGGGTTCTGGTCGAAGAAGCCGAACGGCTTGAGCCAGAACGAGATCGTGTCGACGGACATGATCGGCCACTCCTCCGGCCGGGTGATGTGATGGATGCCGAAGACGTACCACAGCACCACGTCGGTGTTCTCCAGCGACTCGTCGTCCTTGATCCACTCGGTCATACCGGTGTCGACCAAAGACTGGGTCGGGTAGTTACCGCACGGCCATCGCTCGTCGTCGTGGTGCCTGGTGACCCAGAGCGTGTGGCCGATGACCGGCGCTCGCAGGTACTGCGGCGTCGACGGATCCATCATCACTGGGTATGCCGCTCCGGGCACGAGCTTGTACGCGACGTCGGTGCCGTTCCGGTTCGTCTTCGAGGGGTTGACGACCTTCCAGCTCCGCTGGGTCGACCAGTTGTAGTCGCGGGCTCCCTGGGCTTCGGACGAGATCGGCGTCGCCTCGGTGACGAGGGCCAGGCCGAAGGGGTTGTCGGCCGACACCGGAAGGGCGACGGAGTCCACCTCGACCACAGAGTTCGCCGCGCCGTCGACATCGAGATCGAGCCGTGCGACCAACAGGTGCTGGTGGAACGGCGCGTACGTACGGTCGTCGACGACGGTGCCGTACGGGGGCGCGGGCTCGCCCTCGGCGACCGGCGTCGTCACCATGATGCCGGTGGCCCGGACCTCACACTCGATGTTGCCGTCCTGGTAGAAGCGCCAGTACACGAGGTATTCGTAGTTCGCGACTGTGACGTGGCAGGAGATGACCATTCGCCGCTGGCGGCGGACCTCCGCGCCGTTGACCTCGTCCACGTGCTTCCAGAGAACGGCGTTGTCCTCCTCATGCAGGCAGATGGCGTTCTTGATCTCGTATGGCGCGCCGGTGGAGTCGTGGAGCACCGCATCGACGTAGACGATCTCGCCCAGGCAGTCGCAGCCGAGCTCCAGCGAAGTGGTCATGAAGCCGAGACCCCACTCGCCGATGTCATACGCCGTCCGGCGGTAGTGGTCGAACGTGGGATCCCGGTACGGAACCACCATCTCGGCGAACGACATCCGGTAGGCGATGTCGCGCCGGACGCCGTGGTCGTCGTAAGAGACCTGGTAAATGACGGGGCCCTCACGGTAGTTGAAGCCAAGACGCATCGACCAGTTCTGCCAGCGCAGATCGGTGCCGTCGAGCGTGAACGACGTGCCCCCGGGCTGGGTGATGTGTAGCGGCTTGAGGTCGGAGCGCTGCTCTCCGGTCCATGGCCCGGGGACGTACTCCCCGTCGACCCTCGGTTGGCCGTAGTCGTGGTGGTCCTCGATCTCGAGCAGCTCGAGCGTGTTCACGTCGACGATCAGCTTCAGCCCGGAGATCGGATGGGCGTACGGGTTGCCGTCGGGCGTCTCGCGGGCCCACAGGTCGCACCACCCGAGCCGCCGGTCGCGGTACTGCTCAGGCATCAGTGCCTTGCCGTAGGTCCACACGTCGATCAGCACCAGGCTCAGGTCGGTGAAGCCGCGTGCGGCCAGCTTGGCGATCACGTCGGGGTGCTTGCGCAACGTCTCGTCCACCTCGTGGAACTCGTCCACGGTGAAGTTCGGCGTGACACCCGGTATGTGCTCGAACGACGTGACGGAGTCACCGGTCAGGTCGACAGTCGCCTCGTACGTCTGGTTGTCAGAGCGGTTCCACACCACCGCGAAGGCGGTGCGGGGCACGGGGTCGCCTGGGCGCCACGCCTGCACGTCGTCCTTGTCCGGTTCGCGAAGCTCGATCGAGGCGAAGCGGAACGTGTCGGTCACGTGGCCGTCGCGGCGCAGGATGGCCGCGGTCTGCCGGAATTCGTCTGCGTTCAACGGCTCGAGCGGATGTTCTGCCACGGCAGAGATCTCCTTCCTGCCCGCGATCCGGGCTCAGTCACGCTCGTTGCGTACGACCCTGCCAAGAGGATGGACGACCATTTGCCCGCCATGGGACCATACCCCGAGGAGGCAGACGTGAGCGGTGCGACGATCAAACCTGGCCCCGACCGACCACGCACGCCGAATCTGAAGACGATCTCCGAGATCCGCAGCTTCTTCCGGACAAACACCCGACCGATTTTCTTCGTCGGACCGACCGCCTTCAATTTGTTGGGCATAGACCGGTGGGTGCGCAACTTCCAGTATCTCGTCTATTACGACTCGTGGGACGGCGCCCACCCGAGAGTATTCACGCCAAAGAACAAGCCGTACGTCGAGTTCGAAAGCAGCGAGGAGATCAACAACTACCTGCTCCGCGACGCCGAGGTTCAGGCCCACATGGCTTCCCGGGTCCGGTCCTCCGGCGTGGCGCCGATGGTCGCGATGGTGTTCTTCGACGAGGAAACCGAGCAGATCTGCCAGGAGCTGGGCTACGAGCTGATCCTGCCGCCCGACTCGCTTCGCCGCCGCCTGGACTCGAAGATCGTCACAACCCGCCTTGGCGAGGAGGCCGGTGCGCCGTCGGTGCCCAACGTCCTCGGCCGGGCGGAGAGTTACCCCGAGCTGAGCAAGCTCGCGGCCGACGCCGGGCTCGGCTCAGACCTGGTCGTGCAGACGCCGTACGGCGACTCCGGCAAGACCACGTTCTTCATCAAGGCCGAGGCCGACTGGGACACCAACGCCGAATACATGATCGACGAAGAGCTGAAGGTGATGCGGCGGATTCGCAACCGTGCCGCGGCCGTCGAAGCGGTGAACACCCGGCACGGCACCGTCGTCGGGCCGTTCATGACCGACCTCACCGGCTACCCCGAACTGACCCCGTACAAGGGCGGTTGGTGTGGCAACGACCTCTTCCCGGAGGCGCTGTCGGAGGAGCATCGGGCGATCGCGATCGAACACGTGCGTCGGCTCGGCGACCGGCTCCGGCAGGAGGGCTACAAGGGCTTCTTCGAAGTGGACGTCCTGGTCGACCTCGACTCGGACGACGTCTACCTCGGCGAGCTCAACCCGCGCATCTCCGGTGCGTCGTCGATGACCAACGTGACCGCCGGCGCCTACGCCGACATCCCGTTGTTCCTGTTCCATCTGCTCGAGTTCATCGACGTCGACTACGAGGTCGACGTCGACGAGATCAACGAGCGGTGGCGTGACCTCGCCGCGGTCGACGTCTGGGCGCAGCTGATCATGAAGGAGCCAACCGACTCGGTCGAGCGGATCCTCGATGCGCCGCGCACCGGTACCTGGCATCTCGACGACGATGGCAAGCTGAGGTTCGTCCGGGTGACAAACGACTGGCACGACGTCACCCATGAAGACGAGTGCTTCTACATGCGTGTATACGGCCCGGGCGACTACCGCTTCAAAGGTGCCGACCTCGGCATCCTCGTCACCAAAGGGCGGATGCAGACCGCCGACGGTCTCACCGAGCGCTGCCGCCGGTACATCACCGGCATCCGCTCGGCATACAAGAGCGAACCGCCGCCGGAGACGCCCACGGTCATTCCCATCGGGTACGTCAAGTAGGCGCACCCTCGCTCGCGTGGAGGGCAGTACGCGATGTCGGAGAAGAAGGCGTTCCACAACATCATCAACGGCGAGGTCCAGCAGGCTGCCGACGGCGAGCTGATGGACATCATCAATCCGTCCACGGGTGAGGTCTACGCGACAGCGCCGAACTCGTCGGCGGTCGACGTGGACCTGGCATACCAGGCGGCCGGCGCGGCTTTCGAGCAGTGGCGTTGGTCGACGCCGAGCGAGCGGCAGCGGGCGCTACTCAAGTTGGCGGACCTGATCGAGGAGAACGCCGCAGAACTCGTCGCGATCGAGAGCGAAAACACCGGCAAGCCGATCGGGTTGACGATGTCGGAGGAGATTCCTCCGATGGTCGACCAGATCCGCTTCTTCGCTGGCGCTGCCCGCGTGCTGGAGGGTAAAGCGACGGGCGAATACATGCGCGGCTTCACCTCGTCGATCCGCCGCGAGCCGGTCGGCCCGGTGGGGCAGGTGGCCCCGTGGAATTACCCGATGATGATGTCGGTCTGGAAGTTCGCTCCCGCGCTGGCGGCGGGCAACACCGTGGTGCTCAAGCCGTCCGACACAACGCCAGCCTCCTCGTACTGGATGGTCGAAAAGATGCAGGACATCTTCCCGCGCGGGGTGTGCAACCTCGTCTGCGGCGACCGTGAGACGGGTGCCGCGTTGACAGCCCACCCGATTCCGCAGCTGGTGTCGATCACCGGGTCCACCCAGGCCGGCATCGCGGTTGCGACGGCGGCTGCGAAGGATGTCAAGCGTGCCCACCTCGAACTTGGTGGCAAGGCGCCCGTGCTGGTCTTCGACGACGCCGAGATCGAGTCCACGGTCGAGGGGATCAGGGCCGCTGGCTACTTCAACGGCGGCCAGGACTGCACTGCGGCGACCAGGGTCATCGCCCAAGGTGGCATCTACGAGGAGTTCCTGGCCGCTTTGGCCGAGGCGGTGAAGAACACAAAGACCGGATACGACCCCGACGACGAGGACATCTTCTTCGGGCCGATCAACAACGTGAACCAGCTCGGACACGTCGGCGGTATGGTCGACCGCGCTCCCGCCCACGCCCGAGTGCTGGCAGGAGGCCACCGCCAGGGCTCGACCGGATTCTTCTTCGAGCCAACGCTGATCGCCGACCTCGAACCAGGCGATGAGTTGGTGGAAAAGGAGATCTTCGGACCCGTCGTGACCGCGCAGCGGTCGAAAGACGAGGACGAGGCGGTCGAGTTCGCCAACAGCAGCGAATACGGCCTTGCCTCGTCGGTGTGGACCAGCAACGTCGGCACGGCCGCGCGGATGGCCGCCCGGCTGGATTTCGGCTGCGTATGGATCAACACCCACATACCGCTCGTCGCGGAGATGCCGCACGGGGGCTACAAGCACTCCGGTTACGGCAAGGACCTGTCGATGTACGGCTTCGAGGACTACACGCGGATCAAGCACGTGATGCAGTACCACGGGTTCGAGGGCTGACTTCCGGGCGCTCTCAGCCACGGCCCCGTTCGCGTCCCGCGACGATGCCTACAGGTCCGGTCGGTCGGATCTCGTCGGCCGTCTCGGCCGGGCGTAGCTCGGCCAGATAGCGGCCAGCAGCGGTGAATGCCCGGATTGTGTCGAGCAGATGGGCGTGGTCCTGCTCGTTTGGCCACGAGGAGAGCTTCACCGCGACTGTCCGGGTGCCGCGGTCGACGAACACCATCTGACCGTGGATGCCGAGGCACAGCTGGATGTGACCGGACGGGCCGGGTATCAACCAGAATTGGTTCCGGTACCACCCCCCGGGCAGGACCGGCTCGGAGTCGGAGGCGGCGAACGCGCCCCGGATGTCGGCGTCGAGATGCCTCGCGTCCAGCAGCCACCGCTCGGGGATCACTGCCTGCTCCCCCGCCCATCCGTCGTCGAGCAGGAGCTGGCCGAACCTGGCCACGTCGCGTGCGGTGGCAGAGATGCCACCGTCATGCACGGCCGTGCCGAGACTGTCACAGGTGATCTCGGCGTCGTACTCTGCGCCCATCGGCCCCCAGATCATGCTCGAGATCAGGTCGGCCATCCTGATCCCGGCCGCTCGCTCGCAGACCCATCCGAGCATGTCCGTGTCGGCCGAGCGGTATACGAACGGGCCGCCGTGCGGTCCTTCGGTGCCGAGCGAGGCGAGATAGGCATACATGCCGACGTGCTCGGAGCCACCGTCCGGTCGCCAACCCATGTGCCGTTCGATGACCCGCACCTCGGCGTCGGGGTTCTGGTAAGCCTCGCTGAACGCGACCCCGGTCCGCATGTCGAGCAGGTGCCGCACAGTCGCCTTGTCGTAGCCGGAACCGGCGATCTCGGGCATGTAGCGCGTGATCGGTGCGTCGGTGTCCAGCCGCCCCTGCTCGGCGAGGACGCCGGTGACGCAACCGACGATGGACTTCGAAATCGACATCAACAGATGCGGCGTGTCCTCTCGCATCCCTCCGAAGTAACGCTCGAGCACAACCCGGCCGTCGTGCATGACGAGGACGGCGTCGGTCCAGGTGTCCGCGAGCACTGCACCGAGTGTCGAGGGGCGCGACTCGAGACGAGTGACTGCGACATGGTCGGGCTCGAGCAGATGATCGGCATGGTCAAGCGGCCGGGCCACAACGCCACGCGCGATTCGCTGGGTAGGGATCACCTCACGCAGGTGCTGGAAGGACCACCTGTTGAACGGCGGCTCCTGCCAGTTCTCCAGGTTGACCAGCGCCCCTCGCGCTGGCGGGAAGCCCTCCATCGGGGCGGCTTGGGACATGTGGCGCACCCCTATCCGTTGTTGCGACAACTGTCGGAGGAGTTGTTGCCGGGTGACGGTCGTCCGAAACACCATGCGCATAAAGCGGATCGACACGTTGTTGCTCGGGCCAGATACCTGGACCTTTGCCAGCGAATCCGGTGGGGCCACGCTGGCGCCGTGACAATACCGGGAGGACGACGATGGCGCTGACCGTGGGCTGGCTGCTCTCCCAGGTCGACCTCCGGCTCACCCTCGTGGCACCGACGAAGTCCTCGCCTGGCTGGCCGCCGAGTCGGCGGACCCACTGCCTTCACTCGGCCGCGCTGTGGCCGTCAACCTTCACCAGCAGGGTGCTGATCATCGTGGCTTCCGCCGCTGGTCGAACCCGACCAGGGTCTCGATGGTCTCCGCGACGGCGAGCACCTGCGAGTCTTCGCATCGCCGACCGACTACTTGCAGGGACACCGGTAGCCCGTCGTTGCCGAGCCCGATCGGCAGCGCGCAGGCGGGCAAACCGGCGAGGTTGGCGTCGTAGAGCAGTGGCGCCCAGTCCAGGTCAGGCAGGACCGGGACATTGCCGATCGTGTCCGGATGCCGCTTACCGTGCGGGAACGCCTCGCACCCCAAGGTCGGAGTGAGCAGGGCGATGGCCCCCGTTCGCTCGAACAGGTCAACGTAGGCACGGTGTATTCGCTCGCGCGCGAACTGGGCCTTGATGTACTGCCCGGCGGTGACGTCGCCACCGGCTTCGATGAATCCCGCAGCGCCCTCGCCGAGCTCAGATCGGTGGTGGACGAAATCGTCGTGCTCGGCGTACCGCGCTTCGGCGAGGGCGATGGCACTCCAGATGTCGACAGACGTGTGCAGGCCAGGCGTGTCCTCCACGATCTGGACGCCGGCGTCGGCGAGCCGGTCAACTGTGGCCCGGAATGCTTGACGTACGTCGTCGTCGAGCGAAGCGAACCCGAGGTCTTCCGAGACGACCAGTCGAACCTCTGCCGGCTCCGCGGGACGGGCGTCCAGCCGCACGTGGGGGAGGCTGTGCCGGTCGCGCCGGTCGTACCCGGCCACAGCGGCTAGCATCAGCCGGGCGTCCGCAACCGAGCGGGCCAGTGGTCCAAGGGCGACCAGCGTCTTCCACCCGGCGGTAGATGGCTCGTGGGGGACCAGCCCGAAGGTCGGTTTGAACCCGACGACACCGCAGAATGCCGCCGGTATGCGGATGGATCCGCCTCCGTCACCACCAAGCGACAGCGGTCCGCAGCCGGCTGCCACCGCGGCAGCGGCGCCGCCGGAGGAACCCCCTGCCGTCCGATCAAGGTGCCACGGGTTGGATGTCCTGCCAAATAACTCCGACTCGGTGATTCCGAAGTAGCAGAACTCCGGAACCGTCGTCCGAGCGAAGATCACCGCACCGGCGTCCTCCAGCCGCTGGATCGCGCCGACGGTCTCGGTCGGCACGAACCCCTTGCGGGTGCGGGATCCTACCGTGCTCTCGACGCCGGCCATCCAGTGCGAGTCCTTGGTCGTGACCGGGATTCCGCACAGCGGCCCGGCCTTCGATCGTCGCGACCGACGGGCGAGCATGGCGTCGGCCGCGTGGGCCGCGTCCCGGGCCCTTTCGTCGAGCCGGGCGCTGAACGGGTTGACCGTCCCTTCGATCTCGTCGGCGCGCTGGAGCATCGCATCGAGCACCTCCACTGCCGACAGCTCGCGACGGCGGAGCGCTGCGCCGAGCTCGATTGCCGACAACTCGCAGATATCCATGGCGATCCCTAGGCGTTGGCGGTCGCCACTTGGTCACCAGCCGCCCGGCCAGCGACGGTGCCGAACGCCTCGTCGACGATGTCGAGCCCTTCCTCCAGCAGGTGCTCGGGGATCACCAAGGGCGGGAGGAAACGCAGTACATTGCCGAACGTCCCACAGGTCAACACCACCAGGCCGGCCTGGTGACAGGCATGCGCCACCGCCTGCGTCGTAACCGGATCAGGCTTCGTGGAGCCCGGTGTGACCACCTCCACCGCGAGCATCGCCCCGCGGCCCCTGACGTCGCCGATGGCGGGATAACGCTGCTGGAGCTCACGGAGCCGGGGCAGCATGATCGATTCGATCCGCCGCGCTGCCCCGATCAGGTCCCGCTCCTCGATGGTCCGGATCGCGCCCAGCGCTGCGGCGCACGAGACCGGGTTGCCGCCGTACGTGCCGCCCAGGCCACCAACGTGGATGCTGTCCATGATCTCGGCGCGGCCGGTCACGGCCGCGAGGGGGAGGCCACCCGCGATCCCCTTGGCGGTTGCCATCAGGTCGGGGGTCACTCCCTCGTGCTCGCAGGCGAACCATGCGCCTGTGCGGGCGAAACCGGTCTGCACCTCGTCCGCTGCGAAGACAATCCCGTTCGTCCGGCAGTAATCCGCGAGCGCAGCCAGGAAGCCCTCGCCGGGAACCACGAACCCACCCTCGCCCTGGATGGGTTCGATCAGCACGCACGCGACGTTCTCGGCGCCGACTTGCTTGTCGATCGCGGTGATCACCTCGGCGGCCGCCTCTGGCCCACAGTTCTCCGGCCCGGTCGGCCACCTGTACGGGTAGGCCATCGGCATCCGGTAGACCTCGGGGGCAAACGGTCCGAACCCGTGTTTGTACGGCATGTTCTTCGCGGTGAGCGCCATGGTCAGATTCGTCCGGCCGTGGTAGGCGTGGTCGAAGGCCACGATGGCCGGCCGACCGGTGTGCGACCGGGCGATCTTCACGGCGTTCTCGACGGCTTCTGCACCGGAGTTGAACAAGGCCGAGCGCTTGTCGTGGTCGCCGGGGGTGAGGCGGGCGAGTTCCTCGCAGACTGCTACGTAGCCCTCATACGGCGTGATCATGAAACAGGTGTGGGTGAACTGACCGACCTGATTGCGGACTCCGGCAACTACCCTGTCGGCGGCGTTTCCGACGCTTACGACAGCAATCCCGGAACCGAAGTCGATCAGTGAGTTGCCGTCGACGTCGACCAGGACACCGCCGCCAGCGCGCTCGATGAAGACCGGCAGCATGGTCGAGACAGCCCGCGACACCGCTGTCGCGCGCCGTGCCAACAACGCAGCCGAATGTGGTCCGGGGATCTCGGTGACCAGTCGCCGCTCTTGCGGTAATGCGGGGCCACCCGACGTTTCAGACCTCACGTCGACCTCCTCGGTACGAGATGCGGGGACCGCGTCATGGCGGCCGGGCTCGAACGACCATGCTCACTGGACTCTAGGTCTGTGCGACAAACTCGAGTCATGGCACCGTAGGACAGTTCTGCAAGCTGACTTCGACACTGTGTCGAGGAATGATGCCCGTCACGCTGGCTGCCCTGCTTCGTCAGCCTTCGCTGGGACTGACGGCTCTCACTGGCCGCGAGGCGCTCGACCGCGAGATCTCCTGGGTGCATGCGAGCGAACTGCTCGATCCCACCCCCTATCTCGACGGTGGTGAACTGCTGCTCTCCGTCGGGATGTGGCTCAGTCCGGGTACGGCGGTGCGGAAGGCCGGCCAGGTGAGTGTTGCGGCGTACGTGGACCGCCTGGTCCGAACGGGAGTCGCGGGACTGGGCTTTGGTGTCGGGCTGACCCACGCGGAGGTGCCGAGAGCGTTGATCGAGGCGGCCTCGGCCCGCGAGCTACCTCTTCTCTCGGTGCCGAAGACGACACCGTTCATTGCCATCAGTCGTGTGGTGTGGGAGGCGATGGCGGCCGACCACAACGCAGAGATGATGCACACATTCCAGGCGCAGCAGGAGCTCACTCGTGCCGCTATTGCAGCCGGCGCCAGCGGAGTGGTCCGCCGTCTTGCCGAGCGGCTCGACGGGTGGGCAGTGCTGCTCGATGCCGCCGGGTCGGTCGTTCACGCCGCCCCAGCCGGAGCCGCCCGGCAGGCGCCATGGCTAGCGCAGGAGCTGGAACGTCTTCGCGATGTCGCCACGCCGGTGAGCACGACGCTGTCGGTTGACGGCGACCAGATCGTCGTGCAATCGCTTCGGCCCGAGCGTCGTACTCGTGGCTTCCTCGCGATCGGTATCGCGTCGCGTCCCACCGCCGAGCAACGCAATGTGCTCAACACGGCAGTCTCGCTGTTGACGCTCGTGCTCGCCCAGGCGAGTGCCCTCAGGACCGCAGAAGCCCACCTCCGGACGGCAATCTTCGATCTGCTGGTCAACGGTGACCTGAACCGGGCCGACCAGATCGCCATGGATATGTGGGGCGGCCTGCCATCAGGGCCTGTGCGGATGTCACTTGTCGCTGGAGCGACCTCCGCCATCGATGACCTCACCGACGTCCTGGACGCAACCGCTGCGTCGTCCCCGGAACAACTGTTCTTCGCCAATGTCGCCGATCGGCTGGCGGTGATCTATCCGGCCAAGGCCCGGATGCGGGATAAGGTTCTCGCCTCTGCCGGCGCATCGGCCGCGCTCACGGTTGGCGAGTCGACCGAGACCGAGCTGACCGATATCGGCCGGGCGCATCGCGAGGCCGAACAGGCTCTGGGCATCGGCATCCGCAGCCACCGGCAACACACCCAGTTCGCGGACGTCGGGGCCTCGGCGATGCTTGAACTGTTGGCGACTCCGCAAGCCACGGCGTTCGCCGAGTCGCTGCTGCGTCCACTGGTCGACCACGACGCATCGGGACGAGGAGACCTGATCATCTCCCTTCGGACCTGGCTGGACCACAACGGACAGTGGGACGCCGCGGCTGCGGAGCTCGGTATTCACCGGCACACGCTCCGGCACCGGATAGAACGTGCCGCGCGACTGCTCGGCCGAGATCTGGACGTCGCCGCAGTGCGGGTCGAGCTGTGGACAGCTGTCCGGCTACTCGGGTAAGTCAGACAACGACGGCTCGTCCAGAACCAGGGCAGGGGTGTCTTTGCGCAGTGTCTCGCCGCGGAAGAACGCCGGTTCCCTGACCTGCTGCCAGAACATCAACGCCACGCCCGCGACGATCAGGCCGAGCCCGAGGATCAGCACCAGCCCGACGCCGCCAATGCTCGCGCCGCTGCCGTAATCGGGCGATGCGCTGTCGCGCAAGGTCACCACGAACACGAAAAGCAGACCGAGGCCGCCGAACAGCGGGAAGAGCAGTTTGAACACGACACTTTCCGCGTCGACGAACAGCTCCTTGCGGAAGTACCAGATGCAAGCAAACGCCGTCAGCCCGTAGTAGAAGCAGATCATGATGCCGAGCGAGTAGATGGTGTCGGTGAGGACGTTCTCGCTGAGGAACGTGAGAATCGCATAGAACAGGCCCGAGCCGATCGCTGCGGCGATCGTTGCATACGACGGGGTGCGGTGCTCCGGATGCACCGTCGCGAACTGCTTCGGGAATGCCCCATAGGTCCCCATCGCCAGCATGGTGCGCGAGGCCGGCAGGAACGTTGTGGTCAGGCTTGCGGCACTCGAGGCCAAGACGGCCAGGAAGAGGAACAGGTCCAGCGGGCTGCCCAGGACCGGCTCGGCCAACGCGCCGAACACGTTGTCGGAGATCTCCTCATTGCCCAGGCCGAGTCCTTCGGTTCCCACTCCCGCGTACATCTGCGTCGCAACGGCCACGATCAGGTACGTCAGCAAGATCGACAACACACACAGCAGAGCCGCGCGGCCGGGAGTCTTCTCCGCCTCCTTCGACTCCTCATTGACGGTAAGACTGGTATCCCATCCCTAGAACGCGAAGATCGAACCCGACAGCCCTGCGACGAATGCTGACATCGTCAGGCCGGACGGGCCGAACCAGTCGAAGCTAAACGGAATGCCAGTCTCTGACGAGCCAGACTTGACCAGCGCAACCACGGCGAACAGCGCGAGTATGAGCAGTTGGAAGCCCACCAGCACGAACTGGACGTGCTCGGTCGTCGTGATGCCCAGGTAGGAGACCCACGCTGCGATGGCCAGGAAAACCAGGCAGGTCACAACGTTGATCCACTTGTTCTCCCACAGCGCCCCAACGTCGTTGTTGCCCATGAGCTCGCCGATGAACTGGTAGAAGAACTGCACGGCGACACCGGTGAGGTTCGACAGCACGATTACCGTGGCGAGCACCGCCGCCCAACCGCCCAGCCAGCCGATGTGCGGCCCGAACGCCTTGGTGGTCCAGGTGAACGACGTGCCGCAGTCCGGCGCGACCTTGTTCAGCTCCCGATAGGCATACGCCGCGAAGAACATCGGCAGGAACCCGGCGATGATGACGAACGGCATTTGCGCGCCGGCCTCCGCCACCAGGATTCCGATGGTCGCCGTCAGCGCATACGCCAGCGCCACCGAGGAGATACCCAGCACCGTGCCGCCGAGCAACCCGACCGCGTTGTGCGACAGGCCCTTGTCTTGGAGGTCGGCTTCGATCTGGTGGTGCGGATCGTGCGCCTCGATCTGCATGGTCGCCTCGCCAGGTCGCAGCCGTGATGCGGGTCACCCCTAACTTGCGTCTCGCGCCGCTGTAACGCGTTCGTGCAAAAGCGTCGGTGGAATGTCGTCCCAGCGTCGGCCCTGCTTGCGGAATGCGACGCCGGACAACATTTCCAATACCACCCGGTTGGCCAGGAACGCCGTCACATCCGCGTTGTCGAACGGCGGGGACACCTCCACCACGTCCATACCGACCACCGGCAGCTCTATAGCAATGCGCCGAATGGTGTCGAGCAGCTCGCGTGGGGAGAAGCCACCCGGCTCGGGCGTTCCCGTACCCGGCGCCGATCCGGGGTCGGTGACGTCGATGTCCACCGAGACGAACACGCCGTCGCAGTCGTCGGTCGCGATTGCGAATGCCTCATCCAGGCAGGGTCCCAAGCCGCGGCGGACGATCTCGTGCATTTCGAAGGAGCGCATTCTCTTCTCGGCCATCCAATCCAGGGTCTCGGGCTCGGGCCAATAGCCGCGCAAGCCGAGCTGCAGGAACCGATCTCCGCGACAGGCGCCGGACTCGATCAGCCGCCGCATTGGCAGGCCGTGCCCGATGAGGGACCCGAACTGGAAATCCCCGGTGTCCGCGTGCGCGTCGAAGTGGATCAGGGAGATCCGCCCCCATCCCAAGGCGCGAGCGACGCCGGTCATGTCCGGCCACGTAATCGTGTGGTCGCCGCCCAGGATCACCGGGATTGCCCCGGCATCGGCGACGCTCTGCACGGCGGTCTCGAGCTGATCCAGCGGCTGTCGCGCTTCGACGCCGGGCATCTCGACGTCGCCGGCGTCGACAACGGTCAGGTCCTTCAACGGATCGACCCGCAGGGCGAGGTGGGGGCGGGAGGCGTCGTGCGGCAGGTAATCGGTGATCCTGATCGCCTGCGGGCCGAACCGGGCGCCCGGACGGTAGGACGTGCCTGCGTCGTACGGCGCGCCGATCACGACCACATCGGCGTTGCGCATTCCCGTCGCATCCTCGAGGTCGCATCGCTCGACGCCGAGATAGGTCACATCCGGTCCGTACATTCCGCCATAGCGCGCCATGGCCGTTACTGTGCCACCCCTGGCACAGCCGGCGGCAGTGCACGCCGGCCAGATCTGCCGGCAGTGCGGGACCGAGTGGACTATTGTCAATTCACTCGGACCCGATCTACCGTCCGGCCCATGCATAACGTGGACGCGACGACCGAGCAGATGATTCGTTCTGTGCTGGCCTACGCCGAGAATCGGCTGCGGCTGGACCCGGTGCCACTCGACCAGGGGTCACGCGACCCAGCCGCCCTCGATGCCGTCACCGAGGGCTTGCTCTCCGAGAACGGCACCAATCCGGACCAGGTCCTCGGCGTCTACACCTCGATGCTCGCTCCCGCGGTGATCTCCGCGGACAGCCCACGGTTCCTGGGCTTCATCCCGGCCGCGCCCACCAAGGCGTCGCTGCTGTTCGACATGCTCATCTCGTGCGCCTCGATTCAGGGCATCTCGTGGCTGGAAGCCGCAGGCGCGATTCATGCCGAGAACCAGGTGCTCAGGCTGATCGCGGACCGGGCGGGGCTGCCCGATTCAGCAGGTGGATGCTTCGTCTCCGGTGGGTCCGCTGGCAACTTGTCGGCGCTCGTCGTGGCGCGGGAGATGGCTAAGAGCAGGAACAGTTCCGGCGGCCCACAACGGTGGCGCGTGGCCGTCGGGTCCGACGCCCACTCCTCGATCGTCAACACACTGCGTATCGTCGAGATGGACGCGCTGACCGTTGAAACCGATGATCATCGGCTGACCGGTGAAGCGCTCCGGAAAGCCATCGAGGACGACGGAGACCCCTCGTCGCTCGCCGCGGTCGTCGCGACGTCAGGCACGACGAACGCCGGGATCGTCGACGATCTCGCCGGGGCGGCCGCGGTCGCACGGGATCACGGTTTGTGGTTCCACGTTGACGGCGCCTACGGCGGGGCCGGGCTGTTCGCCCCCAGCGTCCGGCACAAGTACGACGGCATCGAGCACGCCGACTCGTTCGTCCTCGACCCGCACAAGTGGCTGTTCGCGCCGTTCGACTGTGCGTCTCTGCTCTACCGCGATCCGTCGCTCGCGCGCTCGGTGCACACCCAGGACGCGTCTTACCTGGACGTCATCCACGACAAGCCGGCGGAGTGGAACCCGACCGACTATGCCTACCACTTGACCAGGCGCGCACGGGGAATGCCGCTATGGTTCTCGTTGGCAGTCCATGGCGTGGCCGCGTACACAGAGGCGATCGAGACTGCGATCCGGTTGGCTCGCGAGACCGCCGACGAGATCCGGTCTCGGCCGGACCTCGAACTGATCCGCGAACCCGATCTCGGGGTGGTCCTCTTCCGGCGGCAAGGCTGGAGCACGGCCGACTACACGGCGTGGGCCGACCAGCTGCTCGAGGACCAGGTGGCCTTCATCCCACCGTCGGCCTGGGAGGGTGAGACCGTCGCCCGGTTCGCGTTCTTGCATCCGCACACCTCGATGGACCTGGTTCGGGAGATCCTCGACCGAATGGCGTGACTGCGGCACGCTGTCGGCCATGCAGTTCGGGCGGACGTACGAGGAGTTCGAGGTCGGCGCGGTGTACAAGCACTGGCCGGGCAAGACGATCACCGAGGCAGACGACCACCTGTTCTGCCTCATCACGATGAACCACCACCCGTTGCACATCGACGCCCACTACGCCGCGGAGTCCACCCAGTTCGGCCGCAACGTCGTCGTCGGCAACCTGATCTACTCAGTGCTCCTGGGCATGTCGGTGCCCGACGTGTCGGGCAAGGCCATCGCCAACCTCGAGATCGAGAGCCTCCGGCATGTGGCGCCTACCTTCCACGGCGACACCATCTACGGCGAGACGACCGTCCTCGACAAGCGGGAGTCCGCGAGTCGTGACGACCGGGGAATCGTCCAGGTCGAGACCCGGGGATACAACCAGGACGGCACCCTGGTCTGCACCTTTCGCCGGTCGGTCCTGGTGCCCAAGCAGAGCTATCTCGACGCCCGCGGCGGCGAGCAGCCGGGCCGCCCGACAGCTGGTGCCTAGCTCAGGACGTGACGTCCTTGGTGGTGAAGCGAGCCCAGGCGAGGGCGCCGAAGACGACGAGGTAGACCGCCTGGGTCAACAGCCCGGTCCGAATGTCGTCGAAGGCCATCGGGTCTCGCATCACGTCGCCGACGGCGAGCCACCAGTGGGTGTAGAGGTACTCGTGGATGACCTGGACCTGTGGGATGGTGTCGAGAATCTGGGCGATCACCGTCAACGTGGCCGTCGCAGCCATGGCGCCCATCGGCACCTCGGTCAGGGTGGAAAAGAACAGCCCGATTGCACCGACCGTGGCGAGCATCGCCGCGATGTACAGCGTGAACAAGACCGCTCGATACAGCGCCTCCCCGAAGCTGACCGTCGTACCGGACAGCAGCACCACGTCGCCACCGGGGAACAGAATCAGGCCGGTACCGATGCCGACGGCGACGACCGTGGTCGCGCACGCAAGCGCGAACGCCGCAACTCCGACGTACTTGACGACCAGTAGCCGAGTCCGGCCCGCGGGCACCACGAGTATGTTCCGCAACGTTCCCGTGCTGGCCTCTCCCGCCACTGCCTCTCCGGACACGACCGAGACCGCCAGTGGGAGAAACAGCGGCAATGCCACCAAGACCGACGCCAGACCGAGGAACAGACCGTTCTGAGTGACCTGCGCGAAGAACGGCGGCCCCTCTCCCGGAGCGGGCCCGGCGGCGTTGATGGCGAGACCCAGCAGGACTGGTCCGGTCGAGAGCACGCCCAGCATCGCGAGGTTGCGACGCCGACGGAACACCAGCCGCAGCTCCGAGCGCAGCAGCCGACTGCTGATCCGCCGGGCGGGTCCGGAGGCGGCAGGAATCGGGCGAGGAAGGGCGAGCTCACTCGTCGACATCGAAGCCCTCACCGGTGAGCCCGACGAACATCTCCTCCAAGTCCGGCTTCTCGACGACGAGTTGGCGGACGGGGACACCGGCCTTGACCAGGGCTTCGGTCAGGTCCTCGCTGGCGGTCGCAGCGAGGTCAGCGACTACGCTGCGCTCCCCGATCTCTGGCTCGCCGGTACCGGCCCGACGGAGCACGTCAGCGGCAGCGGCCGGTTCCGAGGTGTCGACCCGTACCCGTGTACTCGACGCCGCTCGCAGCTCACCGAGAGAGCCCGAGAACACCAGCCGCCCATGGCTCATGACCCCGACATGGCTGCATACCTGCTCGACCTCGGGCAGCAGGTGTGACGACAGAAACACGGTCGTCTCAGCGGCACCGACGTCGCGGATGATCGCCCGCACCTCTCGGGTACCCTGCGGGTCCAGGCCGTTGGTTGGCTCGTCCAGTACTAGTAGGTCACGCGGTTTCAGTAACGCGGCGGCGAGACCGAGGCGTTGCCGCATCCCCATCGAGTAGGCGCGGTAGCGCTTGCCCGCAGCGGCGGCGAGACCGACCCGGTCGAGCGCATCGGCGACCCGCGCGCGTGCTCCCGAGCCAGTGACCGTGCGGTCAGCGGCATCGAGGCGCAGCAGGTTGTCGCGGCCGGAAAGGTACGGGTGGAACGCCGGGCCCTCGACCAGCGCGCCCACCTGTGGAAGCGTCAGGGAGGCGCCTTCCGGCATCGGCCGGCCGAGCACCTCGACGCTTCCCGCGGTCGCCGCTATCAGACCGAGCAGCATCCTGATGGTCGTGGTTTTCCCCGAGCCGTTCGGGCCGAGGAAGCCGAAGACGGTTCCGACGGGGACGTCGAGATCGAGCGAGTCGACGGCGGCCTGGCTGCCGAACCGCTTGGTGAGCCCACGGGTGCTGATCGCCGCCAGGCCCGTCGTCGGCGTGTTGCCCACCTCTTCACTTGCACGACGAACGACCTCGACGTCGGTCACGACGTCGTACCCGCGGCGGCGTCGAAGAGAACGTCCGGTTCAACCGCGCCGACGAGCAGGCGACCGTCGTCGAGAAGGAGAACGGAGAGCAGTTCTGTCTCGAGCAGCCGGCCCGATCCGTAAGGCCCACTGACCTCGGAGGTGCCACCGAGCAGGGCGTCGAGAACGCCGTCCTCGTCCGGTTCGGGGAGCGTGACGTCCGGCACTACTAGCACGGTTGTCCAGTCTTCACCCACAACCGTGGGACGCTGCGGAACTCGCTGGCCGTCGAAGTCGGCCGGAGGTCCGCTGCGCTGGTGGGCTCGCAGGTCGGCCAGATCGACCTCCTCGACCGTCGCGCCCGGCGGCGGGTTGAAGCGGTAGACGTCGTCCGACGGCTCCTCGAACGTCACCGACGTGAACCCGACCTCGAACGCCGGTTCGTCCGCACCGGCGGAATTGACCTGGATCCGCAACGGCATCGACGTGGCGCCGTCGACGGCGAGGCGGACATCGTCGATCAGTGAGCGGTCGTCGCGCGGCGACACCACGAGCTCGTACGCCGCCCGGCCGGCCACCTCGGCGGTGCCATCGACGGCGACCTCGGTGCTGGGATTGATGGCGGCCAGCAATGCTGCGGCGGCGTCGGCCGGGCTCACCGGAAGATCCGGCGGCACGGGCCCGACGTCGTCATGTGGAGGGAGGACGGCGTGCTGAGCCGTGTTCGTCCGGCTCGACCACACCCACAGGTCCTCCCCGTTGCGGATGACGTTGCTCTCGTCGAGTTGGTCCAACAGCGCGACCCGCGCCTGGTCGGGGGACGAGTACCAGATTCGCGCGGTGTGCGAACCGGTCAGCAGCGCGACTGGCCCAGCCGCCATCGTCGCGGCGCGCGGCAGCTCCGGCAGCCCGAGACGTGAGGTCTGAACGACGGTTCCCGAAAACGGTTGCTCCGAGTCCGTGACCGCGACTAGAAGCTCGGCAGCGGTCTTCTCCGGCAGGTCCGGAGAGGACGCGCCGGCGATCGCACCGGCCCCGATCGCGGCGGCGACAACGGCGACCGCGACGGCGGGGATTGCCCACCGGGCCCTTCGGGACCGCAGGATCGAAGGCATTCGGGCCCTCCTTGAGATCGGCTCCCCCCATCGTGCGCCACGAACGCTGTGAGGACGCTGAGAGCCGTCGCGGTCACACCGGCGCAGCCGTCTCGAGATCGCTGCTGGAAGGGGACACTGGAGGTGTGCGGGTACTCGTCGTGGAGGACGAGGTCCGGCTGGCGCAGGCGCTGCAGCGCGGCTTGCGGGCCGAGGGCTTCGCCGTCGACGTCGCACACGATGGCGAAGACGGCCTCCATCGCGCTCGGGAGACGGCATACGACGCGATCGTTCTCGACGTGATGCTGCCGAAGCTGTCCGGCTACCGGGTATGCCGGGCGCTGCGGGCGGACCAGAACTGGGTGCCGGTTCTCATGCTCTCCGCCAAGGACGGCGAGTTCGACCAGGCCGACGGCCTAGACGTAGGCGCCGACGATTACCTCACCAAGCCGTTTTCCTACGTCGTCCTGGTCGCACGGTTGCGAGCATTACTGCGCCGGAGCCCGCTGGCACGGCCGGCAGTGCTCGAGGCAGGTGACTTGTCACTCGACCCGGCCGCGCACTCGGTATGGCGTGCGGGTGCTGAGGTCTCGCTGACCCCCCGCGAGTTCGCGCTGCTCGAGATGTTCATGCGGCATCCCGACCGCGTGCTGTCGAAAACCGAGATCCTCGAGCACGTCTGGGACGCCAACTACGACGGCAACCCGAACGTCGTCGAGGTGTACGTGGGATACCTGCGCCGCAAGATCGACACGCCGTTCGGCCGCCGTGCGCTGCAGACCGTGCGCGGTGCCGGGTACCGGCTGGCCGGCGACGGTGGCTGACGACGATCGGCGCTGGCCGGCGCTGAGCCTGCGGGCCCGGCTCACGGTCGTCGCGACGGCGCTGGTGGCTGTCGCATTGCTGGCAGGCACGGTCCTGCTATTGGTCGCTCTACAGCGGTCGTTGATTGCCGCCTTGGACGAGTCGGCGCGGCAGCGTGCCCGAGATGTGGCAATGCTGGTCGACAGTGGGCAGCTGCCGAACCCCATCCCGGTTGCGGCCGGGACGCCGTTGGTTCAGGTGGTCGACGCCGAGGACCGGGTTGTCGCGGCCTCGACGGGCGGTGACCGGCTGGTTCCGATCCTGCTGCCGGACGATGTTGCGGCCGTCCGGGATGGCGATGTCCGTACGATCGACGGCTCCCGGCTGGGGCTCTCTGGCGAGCTCCGGGTAGTCGGTGAGCCGGCCGGCGAAGAACCGCAAACGGTGCTTGTCGCGATGTCGCTCTCCGAGGTCGAAGGCAGTCTGCAGGTCGTGCGAACCGCGATGATCGTCGGCGCACCGCTTCTGGTGGCGGGATTCGGCCTCGTTTGTTGGCTGCTCGTTGGTTCCGCCCTGCGGCCGGTCGCCGAGCTTCGCCGTGGGGCGGAGGAGATCGCGACGACCCGGCCGGCCCGCCGGCTGCCGGTGCCGGCTGCTGACGACGAGGTGCGCCGGCTGGCCGTGACGCTCAACGACATGCTGGAGCGGCTCGAGCGATCGAGCGCACGGCAGCGGTCCTTCGTCGCTGACGCGGCGCACGAGCTACGCAGCCCGTTGACAGCGATCCGGGCCCAACTCGAAGTGGCCCGCGCGCATCCGGGCGAGGCCGACTGGGAGGCAGTCTCCGCCGACTCGCTGGCCGACGTTGAACGATTGTCCCAGCTGGTCGACGATCTGTTGATTCTGGCCCGTGTGGAAGAAGGCGGCGCTCGGCCGCCGGTCGGCGGGGTGGACCTCGCCAGCGTCGCCGACGACGTCGTTGCCCGGACGGTATCGGGTGTTGCCGTCCGTCGGACGGGAGCCGACGAGCTCGTCGTGCGCGCCGACGGCGGCGCGCTGGCCCGAATCGTCGCCAACCTCGTCGACAACGCCATTCGGTACGCAACGACTACCGTGACCGTCGACGTCCGGGATGGGACGGGCGGCGGTGGCGTCGTCAGCGTCGCCGACGACGGGCCCGGCATCCCGGCCGCACAACGCGAACGGGTATTCGAGCGCTTCACCCGCCTCGACGACGCCCGCAGCCGGGCCGTGGGTGGCGCCGGCCTCGGCCTGGCCATCGTCCGAGAGCTCGCCCGCTCCCAGGGCGGAGACGTCACGTTGGAGGACAACGCGCCGGGCTTGCGCGCAGTCGTCCGCCTGCCGAGACCGGAGGACTCCTCCATGTTCCACGGGCGTGGCGATAGTTGACGCGCCGGCGATCTTCGCGGGACCGTCGTCGGCGTGAAAGCGGACCCCACCTGCCCCCGGTGCGGCGGCGACGTCCGCCCGCCCGGGCTGTGGTCGAGCAGGTGGACCTGCGCAATCCACGGCGAGGTGTACCCGCTGCACCCGGTGACGGTGCCGAGCGCGCGGCTCGCGCGACAACTGGGCGAGCGGTCTGCCGTCCCGTTGTGGCTGCCGTGGCCGATGCAGCGGGGCTGGGTCGTCGGCGCGGTGATCCACGCGGGTGACGACATGTCTGGCGTCCGGGCGACCGGGGTCGTCGTCAGCGGTCCCAACCCCATGGGTGGCCCGGCCGACGTGCTGTTGGTTGCGGAAGAGCCCGGCGTCGGTCTCGGAGCCAGGTACGCGGGTGTCGAGGGCGGCGACCCCGGCGACGTAGTGAAGCAGGAGCCTCACGCACGGCTGGAGTTCGAGAGCCGGCCGGTGCCGCTGTGGTGGGTCGACTCACCTGCTGACCGCGCGGTCTACGTAGGGCAGTGGGGCGGACGATGGCTGTGGGCAGTGCTCCGGCCGCAGAGCGCGGGCATCCTACTGATCGAAGACCTGCCGGTCGCAGACCTGCGCAGCCTCGGCCACGAGGCCGACCTGCTTCCCTACGGGACACCACCGCCCTGGTTGAGTGCCTAACCGGTCGGTCGGCTCTACGATCGCTGGGGTCTGTTCTCGACGCACCTGCGGGGGCGCTGTCCGTGCGCATCGACCTGCATGCTCACAGCAACGTCTCCGACGGCACCGATCGGCCGGACGAGCTGATCCATCGGGCCGCCGAGGTCGGCCTCGACGTCGTGGCAATCACCGATCACGACACGGTCGACGGCTGGCCCGCCGCCCGGGGTGCCGGGTCAGCGGAGGATGTCCTCGTCGTGCCAGGTGTCGAGATGTCGACCCGCCTGCGCGGTGCGGGTGTGCACGTTCTCGCCTACCTGCTCGACGCGGCTTATGGGCCGTTGGCCGACGAGCTCGCTCGGGTACGCGACAGCCGAGCGAACCGGTTGTCGGATATGACCCGGCTGCTCACCAAGGCAGGGATGCCCCTCGAGGTTGCCGACGTGATGGCGGTCGCGGGCTCCGCGTCGGCGCTGGGCCGCCCGCATATCGCCGACGCGCTGGTGGCGAAGGGCTACGTCGCCAGCCGAGCCGAAGCCTTCACCAGATTGCTCGCTGATGGTGGCCCGGCCTACGTCCCCCGATATGCCCCCACGACGGCAGATGCAATCCGAATCATCCGCGAGGCTGGGGGGGTCGCGGTGCTCGCCCACCCGTGGGGGCGCGGGTCCCGTCGCGTCCTCGACTCGGCGGGGATCGCTTCGCTCGCCGAGGCGGGGCTGGCTGGGATCGAGGTCGACCACGAGGACCACGCCGCCGCCGACCGGGCGGCTCTACGCCAGATCGCGAACGCACACCGCCTGGTGGTCACCGGGTCCAGCGACTACCACGGCACCGGCAAGGTCGGGCACGCCCTCGGCACCAACACCACCGACCCCGCCGAGTTCGAGCGGCTGCTGGGTCTGGCCCGCGCGGCCGCCACCGCAGCCGGCCGCGACGTCCCGCAACTCGGTGTCGCATGAACTGGCAGGTGTTCGTCGAGGGGTTCGTCACGCTCTTCGTGATCATGGACCCGCCTGGCACCATTCCACTTTTCCTCGCCTTGACGGCCAACCTCCGTCCGGCGGAACGTCGGCGCGCAGCCTGGCAGGCCGTGGCGGTGTCGTTTGCCGTGATCGTCGCCTTCGCGCTGTTCGGGCAGGCGATCCTCGACTACCTGAACATCAGCCTGGCCGCGCTGCAGGGCGCCGGAGGGTTGTTACTGCTCCTCGTCGCCCTCGAGCTGCTCACCGGCAAGCTGGACGATCCCGAGACGTCTTCGGCCGGCAACATCGCCATGGTTCCGCTCGGAACGCCATTGCTGGCCGGGCCGGGCGCGATCGTTGCCACCATGGTGTTCGTCCAGGGATCTGGCGGCGCGTCCGAGGTTCTCGCCATCGGGCTCGCGATCGTGGCCGTGCACGTCGTCATGTGGGCCTTCATGCGGTACAGCGTCGTCATCCAGCGCTTGCTCAAGGACTCCGGGATCCAGCTGCTCAGCCGGATCGCCGGCCTGCTGCTCGCCGCGATCGCCGTTCAGCTCGTCGCCGAGGCCGTCCGCGCGTTCGTCGAGGGCTGAGCCTCCCGCCGTAGTTTGCGGCGGCTGGACGAGTGACCATGGACGGGTGACCGAAGACCACCCTCGTCCTGTTTCGGCGGAGCGCGCTCGGCTCGCCGAGCTCTGGCCGTACGTTCGCGACCACACCGGCGTGCTGGCCGCCATCGCGGCGATCTCGCTGGTGGCGACGGCGCTCGCGCTGGTCCAGCCGCTGGCGCTGCAGCGCGTGATCGACGACGTCGGGAGCGGCAGCATGCTGACTCCGGCGATTACCCTGCTCGTCGCCGTCACGTTGGGCGAGGCGGCATTCTCGGCGGTCCAGTCGTATCTGCTGCAGCGAACCGCTGAAGGCGTCGTGCTGGGCGCCCGACGCATGCTGGTGGCCCATCTGTTCCGGTTGCCCGTGGCCGAGTACGACCGGCGGAGGACCGGAGACCTGATCTCCCGTGTCGGCGCAGATACCACGCTGCTACGCGCCGTCGTGACCTCGGGGTTGTTCGACATCGTCTCGTCGGTCCTGATGTTCTTCGGCGCTGTTGCCCTGATGGCGTACGTCGACCTTCTGCTGTTGCTGATCACACTGGCCGCGGTGATCGTCGGAGCGGTCGCGGTGCTGGGCCTCGGCGGCGCCATCCGTCGGGCCAGCCAGCGCGCTCAGTCCAGTGTCGGCGACATGACCGCGTCCGTGGAGCGCGCGCTGGGTGCGATCCGTACCATCCGCGCGGCCGGCGCCACGCAGCGGGAGACCGAGCGGGTCGGCGACGCTGCCGCCTCCGCGTACCGCGCCGGCGTCGACATGGCCAAGCTGCAGGCCCTGGTCCAACCGATCATGTCGCTGTGCATCCAAGGCGCATTTATCGTCGTACTGGGCTATGGCGGGTATCGGGTCGCCACCGGTGACATGAGTCTCGGCGACCTTGTGGCATTCCTGCTCTACCTGTTCATGCTGGTGCTGCCGCTCGCCCAAGCCGTGCATGCGTTCACAACATTGCAGGCGGGCCTCGGCGCGCTCGACCGGATGCAGGAGGTCATGCAGATCCCCACCGAGGACGCCGACGAGGTGTCATTGCCCCCGACACCCGTTCCGACGCCATCGGCGGCGATGCTCGAGCTCGCCGGCGTGAGCTTCGCCTACGACGGCGGACCGCCCGTACTCGACCAGGTCAGCTTCGAGGTCGAGCATGGCTCCCGCACTGCCATCGTGGGCCCGTCGGGAGCCGGCAAGTCGACCACTCTCGCCCTGGTGGAGCGCTTCTACGAGCCGCTGTCCGGCGCCGTACGAATCAACGGAGTCGACGTCTCGACGCTGCCGCGCGATGAGGTGCGCCAGCGAATCGCTTACGTCGAGCAAGAGGCGCCGGTACTGGCCGGCTCGATCGCCGACAACCTCCGGCTGGCCGCGCCGGCTGCAACCGACGAGGAGCTGCTCGAGATGTTGGAGCAGGTCGGCTTGTCGGACCTGGTCCAGCGAACGGATCGCGGTTTGGACACGCCAGTGGGCGACGACGGTGTCCTGCTCTCCGGCGGGCAACGGCAGCGGCTGGCCTGGGCCCGGGTCTTGCTCGCGGGTCCGGACCTATTACTGCTGGATGAGCCGACGTGAGTGTCGACTCCCGGACCGAGCAGGTGCTGCAGGACGCCTTGCGAGCGGCGGCCCGGAAGCGAACTGTTCTCATCGTCGCGCATCGGCTGGCAACGGTGGCGGACTCGGACCGCATCGTCGTCCTGGACGGCGGCCGCATCACCGCCGTCGGCGCGCACGAGGAGCTGCTGTCGTCCTCTGGCCTCTACCGGGAGCTGGCCACCCAACCAGCTACTCGTCGACTCCTGACGCACGGGAAGGCTCGCGAACGGCGCGCCTCTTGGGGGCCTTGTCGCAAATGATCACGGGGTCCATGCCTGCCTATACACCGCTAGGCATGTACGCCTAGCGGTGTATGCACAGGGGTGGCCCCCCTGATCATTTCAATCTGAGCGGGCGGCATCGACGGTGGCCCAGAACTCTTCGAGGACGGCGACGGTCTGTTCCGGTTGTTCGGCCGCGGGTGAGTGTCCGGCGCCGGCGATGACCGCGACGGGCGCGCCTAAACGGTCGGCCATGTTTCGCTGTTCGCCCAATGGCCAACCGTCGTCGGCGGCGCCGAACGCGACCAGGACGGGAACGCCGGTCCCGGCCAGCGCATCGACGACGTCCTCGGCGGTCGTGAGGTGCAGCGTCATGGCGCGCAGGGACATCGGGTCGTTGGCGAGGAACCTGGCCCGCATGAACCGCTCGATCTCCGGCGGTGGCTCCACACTTCCCTGTGATCGCTCGTAAGCGCGCTTCGCCTCCCAGGTCGCCGGCAGCCCGATCCGCGGGATCGCATCGGCCATCGCCTGCAGAAGAGCATGCGAATCGACGCGCACCGGACCGGGACCCGAGCCCAGCAACGTGAGCGAAGCGACGGCCGCCGGGTCCGCGATGGCAGTCCGCCGCGCAACCAAGCCGCCGAAGGAGTGCCCGACCAGATGGACTGGCCCGCCGATCTGGTCGATGAGCGCGATCAGATCGTCGGTCAGTGCCGGAAAGCTGTACTCGCTTTCCACGGTTGAGCCAGCCGTCTCGTATTGGCCCTTCTGGTCCATTGCCACGACGCGGTAGCCGGCTTCGGCCAGCGGCGCCAGTAGGGCGACGAAGTCCTCTTTGCTGCCGGTCCAGCCCGGTACGAACACGACGCGTGGTCCGGTGGCTCCGGCCTCGAGCACGGCGAACTCGGCCCGCTTGGTGCGGATTCTGCCAGCGCGCACTCCTTCCGGCAGATCGAGAAAGGGAGGTGCGCTCACGCCGTCAAGGTACCCAACGTCGACCCGCCGGGTAGCCGCTCGCCGCCGGTGCGCCTTCCGCGACGCCAACGACACGGCCCGCAGCGGTGAAGCCCACCGCCACCAGGGATCTGCCTGCGAACAGCGGCTCCGGCAAGCGAGTGGTCTACGACATCACCGCACAGCAGGTGTGGCTCGTCGAGTCCGATGACGCGGTCGCCCGGACCTACCTGGTGTCCGGAAGCAGGTACGACCAGCTGGACCCGGGAACCTACCGGGTGTTCTCCAAGTCCCGGCACGCGACGAGTTGGCACGGCAGCGAGTCGATGGAGTTCATGGTGCGCTTCCAACGCGGAGCGCGAGCCAACATCGGTTTCCACGACATCCCCGTCAGCACATCGACCGGAGATGAGGTGCAGACGCTGGCCGAGCTGGGAACACTATTGTCCGATGGCTGCATCCGGCAGGACGTCGTCGACGCCAAGGCGATGTGGAGGTTCGCGCCGGTAGGGACGCCTGTCGTCGTCCTACGCTGACGGCGGCGGCCCGGCGTCGCCGGCCTTGGGCAACGGGACTCCGGCGCGGGTGCGCTGACGGGTGCGCATGCGGCGCGGCTCAGCGACCGGGTCGGCGTTCCGGTCCTTTCGCTCGGTCCGACCCCGATTCCGCCTGTGTCCGGCGGCGCGAGCTCGACCATCGCTCGTCGCACGGGAACGGCTACGGCTGCGCCTGCGACCGGTCTCGCCGAGGTCTTCGACGTCCTCGGCCCCGAGGCCGGCCCGGGTTTGTGCCGCCTTCGGGAGCCGGCCGGTCGTTCCCGGCGGGATCCCGAGATCGTGATACAAGTGCTCGCTCGATGAGTATGTCTCGACCGGCTCGTCGTACGGCAGGTCGAGGATCCTGTTGATCATCTTCCAGCGAGCGACGTCTTCCCAGTCGACCAGCGTGACCGCCACTCCGGACGCGCCCGCGCGCCCGGTGCGGCCGATCCGATGCAGGTAGGTCTTCTCGTCCTCCGGACAGGCGACGTTGACAACATGCGTCACGCCCTCGACGTCGATGCCGCGCGCTGCGACGTCCGTTGCCACCAGAACGTCGACCTTTCCGTTGCGGAACGCCCGCAGCGCCTGCTCGCGGGCGCCCTGGCCGAGGTCGCCGTGAACGGCGGCCGCCGCGAATCCGCGGCCGGCCATTTCGTCGGCGAATCGCTGCGCTTGCCGCTTGGTCCGGCAGAAGATCATTGCCAGCCCGCGGCCTTCGGCCTGCAGCAACCGGGCGATGATCTCGTCCTTGTCCATCGAGTGCGCGCGGTAGACGAACTGTGCGGTCGCCGGCACGGTCTGAGTTTCATCCGGGGACTCCGCCCGGACGTTGAGCGGGTGTCGCATGTAGCTCCGGGCCAGGCTCACGACGGCGGCCGGCATCGTCGCCGAGAACAGCATGGTCTGGCGCAGCTCGGGGATCAGCCCGACGATCTTCTCCACGTCGGGCAGGAAACCCAGGTCGAGCATCTCGTCGGCCTCGTCGAGGACGAGCACCTTGACGTGGCCGAGGTCGAGGTGACCCTGGTCAGCCAGGTCGAGCAGGCGTCCGGGCGTGCCGACGACGACATCGACGCCGGCCCGCAGGCTGTCGATCTGCGGCTCGTAGGCACGGCCACCGTAGACGGTCAACAGGCGCACTCGCCGGACCGTCGAAGCCGTCTGCACGTCCGCTGTCACCTGGACGGCCAATTCACGAGTCGGGACGACGACCAACGCTTGCGGCTTGCCAGGGGCGGCCGCGAGGGCGTAGTCACGATCATCGGGGGCGACGATGCGCTGCAGCAGCGGCAGCCCGAACGCGAGCGTCTTCCCGGTGCCGGTCCGAGCCTGGCCGATCACGTCGCTGCCCATGAGCGCGACCGGCAGGGTCATGTGCTGGATCGGGAACGGTTCGGTGATGCCGACGCGCTCCAGTGCATCGGCGATGGGTGGAAGTACTCCGAGGTCTCGGAACGTGGTGCTCAGGCGGCTCGCCTCTTCGGTTGTCGGGGTCCTCGTGCAGTGGCATCCGTGTTCGTTGCGCCACGGGCGCTCGGGATGACCGAGTAGGCAGGGGCCTCGCCGCGATGGTGCGGACGCCGGAAAGCTGTCATCGAGGGGCGCCGGTGTGGTCCGGACGCCAGGTGGTACGCGCCAACTATAGCGGTCGTCGGGCTCGGGACTCCCCGAGCCAGCGACGCTAGGGTGAACCGTCATGGTTGAGACCATCGACGACGACGAGCGCTATCGGGCTGCAGTCGTCGATTTGCTGGGTGTGCTTGGGTTGGGCGAGTTGACCGCATTCGAGCGGCTGGCCGCCGACGCCGAGATGGCACCGACGGTCGCCGACAAGGCGGCGCTCGCGGCGATGGCGGTCGCGGAGTTCCACCATTTCGAGCGGCTGCGGGCACGGCTAGGGGAGTTGGGCGCCGACCCCGATGAAGCGATGGCGCCGTTTCGCCAACCGCTGGACGCCTTCCACGACCACACGGCGCCGTCGGACTGGCTGGAGGGATTGGTCAAGGCCTACGTCGGAGACGGCATTGCCGCGGACTTCTACCGCGAGGTGGCTGCATACCTTGACGAGAACACTCGCTCGCTGGTGCTGGAGGTGCTAGAGGACACCGGCCACTCCGACTTCGCGGTCGAGCGGGTGCGCGCGGCGATCACGGCTGATCCGCGGGTGGCTGGCCGGCTGGCGCTCTGGGGGCGTCGACTGGTAGGCGAGGCGTTGTCCCAGGCACAGCGCGTAGCAGCCGAGCGGGACTCGTTGTCGGCCCTGATTGCCGGTGGCGTCGACCGGCCTGGCATGGACTTGGCGGCTATCGGCCACGTGTTCGCGCGGCTCACAGAGAACCACGCCAAGCGGATGGACGCGCTCGGCTTGTCGCCGTAGCAGCGTTGTCGCCAGCTAGGCGGTCGTTCTGCCAGCACGTAACCGTGCGACGATGTAGACAGCGATTGCCGCGACGATGATGCTGATGATCCATCGCCACCAGTCGATGCCTCGGGTTTCCGCAACGCCGAGCAAACCGGCAATCCAATACCCGACCCAGACAGCTACGACGCCGACGAGCAAGTGGAGCCAAAAGCCCACGTCTTGCTGGCCGGGAACGAACAGCCGGCCGAGTGCTCCGACGACGAGCCCGGCGATGATCAGCCCGATGATGTCAATGACGTCCACGGTTGCTCCCCTTACCCGCCGCGCCGGAAGGTGCGGCCGCTGCGACATCGATCATTACGCGAGAGGGACGGCCGAGGCAACAGGGCTGCGCAATGCCGGGGCGGGGTCGCCTAGACGGCGCCGAAGCCGACCCGGCGCTCGACCGGCTCCCCTATCTCCACATAGGTCAGATGGGCGGTGACAACGATCACCCTACGGCCGCGCTCGTCGGTCAGGTCCAACACGCCACTTGTGCCGCCGAGCGCGTCGAACACGGCCTTCTCCACCTCTTTGGGGGTTTGTGCGCTCTCCAGGACGAGCTCCCGGGTCGCGTTGTGAACGCCGATCTTGACCTCCACGGGGCCATCCCTCCGGTGCACGACGTGGACGCTCCCGCGCCCGATGTTCTCCGGCCGCCAGGCTAGTCGAGGCCCGTGGGATGGGGTCGCGGGCCGGGCTGCGCCGTCGGCGAAACTCAGCGGTCGTCGCGCTTCGGGAACCCGCCGATGCCACGCCAGCTCAGCGTCGCCACCAACTCGGCGGCAGTGTCGCGGGGGATGGAGCCACGCGAGTCCAGCCAGTACCGCGCCGATACTTGGGCCACGCCGACCAGGCCTATCGCGAGCAGCGTGGACTCCTCGACGGGCAGGCCGGTGTCTTCGGCGATGATCTTCGCGATTTCGTCGGCGCACGCAGCGTTGAGCCGGTCGAGCCGCTCCCGCACTGCGCTCTCGTTGGTGAGGTCGGACTCGAAGAGCAACCGGAAGGTCTCCGCCGGATCGTCCACGAACGCGAAATAGGCGGTCATGGTGGCGGTGACGCGCTCCTTGTTGTCCTCGGTGGAAAGCAGCGCATCGTGCAGCCGCCGCAGCAGCACGTCCGCGCTGTGGTCGAGCAGCGCCAGATAGAGGTCGAGCTTGCCCGGAAAGTGCTGGTAGAGCACGGGCTTGCTCACCCCGGCCCGCTCGGCGATTTCGTCCATCGCCGCCGCGTGGTATCCGTTCGCCACGAACACGTCATGGGCCGCTTGCAGGAGTTGGGCGCGACGGGCCATCCGCGGCAGCCGCACGCCGCGCGCGGACGGGTCGGGCTCGCTGGTCACGTCAGGCTCCTGGGAAAGCTCGCTGGGCGGATGCTACCGCCCACCAAGCGCCGCTCGGCCAGAGCAGAACTCAGCGATAGTCGTCCTCGTCGTATCCGACCGTGCGGCTTTGTTCGGCAGCGTCGGCAGGATTCACGTCGTACGGCACCTCGGGCGGCTCGTCGGGCGCAGTGTCGACGACCTCCCGCTGCTGTTCGACGGCGTCGGCCTCTGGGGTCTCGAGGTCGGGCCCGTCCGGCTGGTCGCGGGCGGACCAGACGTTCCCTGCTTCGCCGGTGCGGACATCGCTTTCGGACATGCCGCCCTCCTCCGTCGCGGGGGACCGAGCCTACTGTGCCGGCACGGCCTACCATCTCAGTCCGTGAACGGCGGTGCTGCCCCGTGGTGGCCGGGAGAGTCAGTCGACCTGGATGTTGGCCCGGTGTTCGTCCGACACGCCGATCCAGCCGCGAAGGGGCTGCCGCCGGCGGTAATGGTGCATGGTCTGGGTGGGTCGTCGACCAATTGGACCGGCCTGATGGGTGAGTTGCGTGACCTGCTCGACCAATGGGCGATCGACCTCCCGGGATACGGCGAGTCGCCCCCCAGTCGCCGGCACAGTGTCAGCGCCTTCTCCAGTGTCCTGACGTCCTACTTGGAGCGGTTCGGTCGACCGGTTCACCTGCTGGGCAACTCGCTGGGCGGTTTGGTCTCAGTGTTGGTCGCGGCGCGGCGTCCAGACCTGGTCGCGACATTGACATTGATCTCACCGGCTATGCCCAACCTGCGCCAGCCTTACGCTGCCCGAAGCATGGCGCTGGTCGCGGTTCCGCGGATAGGGGAGCGGCTGCTCGCCCGGTCCAACGCGGCTCCGGTCGAGCTGCAGGTCCGTCAACTCGCCGGACTCCTCTACGGAGATCCGGATGCCATCGAGCCGGACCAACTGGCCGTTGCCGAACGGGAACTGACGCGACGGCTGGGCCAGGGACACGCCGATGCCGTGCTGCTTCAGTCGCTGCGGTCGATCGTGCGGCACTATGCCGTTCCCCGCTGGCGCTCGGCGTGGGCCTCCGCCCGGCTGGTGTCGTGCCCGACGCTGGTCATCGTCGGCGGTCGAGACGCCTTCGTGCACGCATCGACGGGCGCCCGCTGGCGGAAGGTCCTTCCACGCGCCCGGGTCGTTCATCTACCAACGACCGGGCACGTGGCGATGATGGAACGCCCCGGTCTGGTCGCGTCGATGGTTCGTGAACACGTCGTCAAGAATTCCTCGGCGTAGCGAGACCCGCCGCGAGGGAATGGCAGCTGCGGTGGCACCGTTGGCGTGGACGAAGACATCGTGATTTCTGGAGACAACGTGTCGTTACCACCGCTGGTCGAACCAGCTGCCGAACTCAGCGTCGACGAGGTTCGCCGGTACTCGCGGCACCTGATCATTCCCGACGTCGGAATGGCCGGACAGAAGCGCCTGAAGAACGCACGTGTCCTCGTGATCGGTGCGGGTGGGCTCGGTTCCCCAGCGTTGATGTATCTGGCCGCCGCCGGCGTCGGAACGCTCGGAGTCGTCGACTTCGACGTCGTCGACGAGTCCAACCTGCAGCGGCAGATCATCCACGGTCAATCCGACATCGGCACCCCGAAGGCGCTCTCGGCCAAGGCCAGCGTGGCGGAGATCAACCCCTACGTCACGGTCGTCGTCCACGAGGAGCGCCTCGACAACGACAACGTCATGCGGATCTTCGCCGACTACGACCTCATCGTCGACGGCACCGACAACTTCGCCACCCGCTATCTGGTCAACGACGCGTGTGTGCTGCTCGGCAAGCCCTACGTATGGGGTTCGATCTACCGCTTCGACGGGCAGGCATCGGTCTTCTGGGCCGAGCACGGTCCCTGTTACCGATGCCTCTATCCGGAGCCGCCGCCGGCCGGCATGGTGCCGTCGTGCGCCGAGGGCGGTGTTCTCGGCGTCCTGTGCGCGTCAGTGGGCTCGGTACAGGTCACCGAGGCGATCAAGCTGCTGACCGGCGTCGGTGAGCCGTTGCTGGGCCGGCTGATGGTGTACGACGCGCTGGAGATGTCCTACCGGACGGTAACGGTCCGCAAGGACCCGGACTGCGCGATCTGCGGGGCGAACCCGACCGTGACCGAGCTGGTCGACTACCAGGCGTTCTGCGGGGCGATCAGCGCCGAGGTGGCCGAAGCCGCCGTCGACGCGACGATCTCAGTGCGGACGCTGGCGGACTGGTTGGCTGCTCGCGCGCGTGGAGAGCGCGACTTCGTGCTCATCGACGTGCGCGAGCCCGTGGAGTATGCAATCAACCGCATCCCGGGTGCCGTGCTGATCCCGAAGGGCGAGTTCGTCACTGGCGAGGCGTTGCCGAAACTGCCGGCGGACAAGCAGGTGGTGCTGCACTGCAAGTCCGGCGCCCGCTCCGCCGAGGCGTTGGCCGTCGTCAAGGGCGCGGGATACTCGGACGCCGTGCACGTCGGCGGCGGCGTGGCCGCCTGGGTCCGGCAGATCGACCCCAGCCAGCCGTCGTACTGAATGATGCGATCGCCGGACCGGAAGCCGCCGAAGTGGGATTTGTGGTGCCCGGGCACCCCTCATGTCACAACGATCACCTCGGTAGCCCCGCAATCTTCACAACGATCACCTCGGTAACGCCGCAAACGCCACGACGATCAAGTGGAAGGCGCCGCCGTCCAGCAAACGAAGATCATCTCCGGCGTGAGTGCGCTGCGAATGTGCTCATCAGCAGGTCCGTGAGCAACCTGTCGTTCAAGCCGAGGGCAACATGCGCGTTGGGGACCGCGTCCGTGCCCAGCCGCAGGTCCATGACGGTGCGACCCACTGTCAACGGGCTTGCGGTCTCGACGACGACGTGCAGGTGTCGGGTTGTGATCACCTCTGGGCGGACGAGGTAGGCCGGGCAGACGACGTCGTGGACGGGGGTAGCTGTCGCCTGAGACGTTGCTTCCGCGGCGTCGATTCGGCGCGTGATGAACCGTGCGGCGGCGACTCCTGCCGGCGTCCCGAGAGCTTCGAATTCGGCGCAGTCCTCTCGGGTGAACTGCGCCTGGTACGTGGCATCGAGGGGAACCAAGGTCAGTCGTTCGAAACCCGACGAGAACACGACGTTGGCTGCTTCGGGGTCGGCCCAGATGTTGAACTCCGCTGACGCGGTGACGTTGGCGATGGCGTGGCTGCCGCCCATGACGACCAGTTCGTCGACAGCGTCGACGAGCGACGGCGCGATCGTCAACGCCGTGGCGACATTGGTCAGTGGGCCGACGGCCACGAGGGTGAGTTGTTCGGTGGTCGACCGAAGCGTGTCGACGAGGTACTCGACGGCGCCGACCCGCTGCGGAGCGAGGTCCGAAGCCGGGATGGGCAATGCGTTGCCGTGCCCGTCGCTCGGCGAGTCGCGCATGGCGTGAATGGCAGCCAACCAGCCGTGACGTGCGATCGCCCGGGACACGCCGGGATGGACCGGAATGTCTCTTCTGCCGATCCAGTCCAGCACCCGCAGGGTGTTGTCGGTGGTGTTCTCAACCGGCAGGTTTCCGTTGACGGTGGTGACACCGATCAGGTCGAGATCGGGATGCAGTGCCGCGAACATGATCGCGACGGCGTCATCGGTGCCGGTGTCGACATCAAGGATCAGCTTGCGAGCCGCCATCGAGCCATCCCTCAGAGGAGGCCGCGCTTCTGCATCTGGGTCCAGAGGATCCAACCCGGCAGGATCGGCAGCCAGAAAGACACGATCCGGAACAATAGAACGGCTGACACGGCCAGGCCGGTGCTGAGCCCGAGCGCGGAGAGGCCGGCGGTGAGCGCAGCTTCGACCGCGCCCAAGCCGCCCGGCGTGGGTACCGCCGACCCGACGGTATTGCCGACGAGCTGTACGACCGTGAGCGCAGCGACGTTCACCTCGGCGCCGAGCGCCTCGATGCACGCGTAAAAGCAGAAGACCAACGCAACTACTTGCAAGAGCGTTCCACCGACGGCTTCGGCGAGCTTGCGCGGGCTCGCGAGCACATCGAGCAGCCGAGATAATCCGCGGGCCGCAAATTCTTTCCACATTTCTCTGACCCTGCTTCGAACCGGCGGGGTGAGCAAGAGCAGGCCGGCACCCAACAGAACTCCCGCGATGATCGCGATCGTGGTGGGCGACGGCCTCAGGCTGGCGGTCGCGGACGATCCGGTGATCAAGCCCAGTACGACGATCAGCGGGATGGTGATGGCGACGTTGCCGACCTGGTTGGCAGCGACGCTTGCCGCGGCGAGCGGGCCGCCCACCCCGGCCCGGGTGAGCAGGCGGATGTTGATCGCCGCCGTTCCGACCGTCGCCGGAGCGATCAGGCGGACGAAGCCGAGGCACACCTGCGCGCAAAACGTCCGCCAGAATGGAATCCGCTCCGGAACGAAGCCGAGTAATGCGTAGGCGGCACCGACAAAGCTCACCCCCATCGACACGATCGCTGCCCCTACCCAGCCCCATTCGACCTGGGAGAACAGCGAGCCGAGCGGCACCTCGGTCAGTTGAGTGCCGACCAGGTACAGGGCGACGACCACTCCCAGCCCGGTGAGCAGGGACAGCGGCCGGAGCCGCTCGACCCGGATCGCCTCGGGCTCCGTGACCTCGGCGCGCGCCACTACACCATCTCGGAGTTCGCGGAGCAGGGTGCGTCTCGCTTTCAGGCCGTGCCGGGTGGCCCGAGCCAGCGCCACCGGCTGCATGAGCGGAACTGCGGATGCGACCCGCTCGGGTCCGAGAACGTTGAAGGCCGTCCCCACTGTCCGTTCGGCGCCGACCACCAGTCCGACGGCGACCAGCGCCTGGGCCAAGTCGACCCGCAAGGCGAGCTCCGGTGCAGCGATCTCCCCTCCGGACGGGTTCAGCAGCCAGACGTGGCCGTCGTCGCCGATCAGGATGGTGCGGCCCGACAGCCGCCGGTGCGCGACCTGATTGAGATGCAGTCGTTTCAGCTGGCCCCACAGGTCGTGCAGCATTTTGTCGGTGACCTCGTCGGGCTGGAACCCCGAAAGCGGCCTGCCCGGAATGTGGTCGAACACGAGCACGACGGCCTCGTCACCGATGTTGAGGGCCTGCCGAAGCCGGGGAGTGCGGGCGCCTGACCGGCTCACGGCCATGGAGAGCAACGCGGCCTGATCGAGGGCCCGGCGCATGTTCAGCGACTCGCGTGGCAGAACCTCCTCGCGGGTGCGGACCCGAGCGATCAGGCGGCCGAGCATGCCTGCGGCCTCGTTCTCGCGGTCCAGAACCAGAACGCCCAACGGGCCGTTCGAGGTGCTGACGACGTAACGCCGGTACTGGTCCACTTGATCGGCGCTGACGCGTTGCACGTCATATCCCTCGGCCATCAGCAGGGTGGCGACGGCGCGTCCGTCGGGCGCCGTAGACGGGCGACCGCTGACCACCTCCACGCCGAGGCCCACGATGCGGCCGATGCCCAGAGCCAAAATCGTGCCCGGGATGGTCGCTGTGCCCGCGAGCAAGCCCACAGCCAGGGTCGCGCTGATGGCGAACAACGCGGCCTGCCGCACTCGCCGGAGATCCAGCCACGCGGTCACAGTCAGGACAGCAACGAGGAGGGCCGGGTACGCGGGAACCAGTTCGGCCGGCTGAGTTGGGGCGATCGGGTCGAATGCGTCCGCAATCTCGGCCGGCGCGCTGCCGGAGAGCCATCCCGAGGACAGAGCGGCGATCACCGCAGCCAGCACGCCGGCGACCAGGACTTCGCCAGTCGTCCGCAACCGGCCGCGGATCATGAGAAGAACGACAAGGAACGGCGGCAGCAGCAGACCGACCAAGGTGGCGGCGACGGACAAGATCTCGACCGGCCCAGGCGGTAACAGCTGGCCGAGCTCGCGCAGGTCCAGAGTCAGCCCGTCGAGGGTCCGCTCGGCGATGATCGCCAACCCGACAAGCGCGAAGACGCCGATCGTGGTCAGCGCCAGCCGGAAGACGTCCTGGGGTCGCCGGGTGCGTCGCGGCAACGGCGGTTCCTCGACCGGGATGTCCCGGACCGGAACCTGCGTATCGTCCAACCCGGTATCCGCCATCGGTTCCGATGCTTCCACGCCCGGCCGGGCATGGCACCGGTTGGTGCGGTGCCTCCGGGTCGGCGTGGCGGGCTGTTGTTGTCGGCACGATGGGCCGGTGGACGACGAATACGTCGAGACGGTGCTTCGGCTGGTGGAACAGATCCCTCCCGGCCGGGCAATGGCGTACGGAGCGGTCGCGCAGGTGGTGGGCGAGCGCCTCGGTCGTGGCGGGCCGCGCACCGTCGGTGCGGTCATGTCTGTCTACGGCGGGATGGTGCCGTGGTGGCGGGTTGTGACGGCCTCCGGCCGGCTTCCACGTGGGCACGAGGTTGCCGCGCTCCGCGAGCTGATCGCCGAGGGCTGCCCGCTCCGTCCCGACGGCTCCCGGGTCGATCTCACCCGCGCCGCCTGGCACCCGCCGCCCAGCCTCAAATGAAAATGACCACGGGGTCCATGCCTGCATATACGGCGCAAGGCTTGCACGCCTGGCGGTGCATGCACTCGCCTGGTGGTGGCTCCCACGCATTCGTCGACGCTGCCGGTCAGCCGCTCGTCGACGCTGCCGTTTAGCCGCTGCAGAGGAGACGTCGCGCCCCTCTTTCGTGATTGGCACGCTGCACGGTCGCTGTGCCGGGCGGTTTGGACCGGTTTGTGGAACCCCCCAGCGTGCCAATTCGGTGGGCAGGCGCCGCCCCAGCGTGCCAATTGGTTTGAAGGCGCTGCCCCAGCGTGCCCATTGGTGGGGAAGGCGGAGCCCATTCACGGGCGACGCGCCGACGACGTTCGCTGGAGCGGGTTGTGTCGGTTCGGCGTGGTGGGATGGCCGACGTCCGACGGCTGGAGGGGAGGAACGGTGCGACAGCCGGAGGTTCGACTCGTGCGCCCGGAGCGTGCCGCCATCGACGCACCGGTTCTGGACGCCGCTCAGCGCCGAGTAGTCGCCCACCGCGGTGGGCCGCTGCTGGTCCTCGCCGGCCCCGGGACAGGCAAGACGACGACGGTGGTGGAGTCGGTGGTAGACAGGGTCGAGCGCGACGGAATCGATCCCGAGCAGATTCTCGTCCTGACCTTCAGTCGGCGCGCCGCGGCCGAGTTGCGAGAGCGGATCGCGGCGCGGCTGAACAGCACGGTCCGCGAGCCGCTCGCGCGCACCTTCCACTCCTATGCCTACGGTCTACTGCGCCGCGAGGCAGTCGTGCGCGGCGAGCCGGCGCCGCGGCTGCTCACCGGGGCGGAGCAGGATGTGCTGATCCGCGAGCTGCTCCGCGGCGACGTCGACGAGTTCGCGGCGCAGTCCTGGCCGCAGTCGCTCCGCCCGGCATTGACGACGCGCGGGTTCGCACAGGAGCTGCGGGACCTGCTGATGCGAACCGTCGAACGCGGCATGAGTCCGGCGCAACTGGCGGCGCTCGCAGACCGGCTGGGCCGCGACGACTGGCTGGCCGTTGCCCGCTTCGCCCTCCAGTACTCGGCGGTCACTGCGCTGCGGCGGCCACCGGCCTACGACCCGGCCGAGCTGATACGGGCCGCCGTCGACCTGTTACGCACCGAGCCGGCGCTGCTCGACGGCGAGCGCGCGGCCCGTCGCTTCGTCGTCGTCGACGAGTATCAGGACTCCGACCCAGCGCAAGAAGAGCTGTTGTCGCTGCTGGCCGGCGGCGGACGCGACCTGGTGGTCGTCGGCGATCCGGACCAGTCGATCTACGCGTTCCGCGGCGCGGAGGTCGAGGGCATCAGGCGGTTCCCAGACCGGTTCAGAACCGCTGACGGTGCACCAGCGCCGGTCGCATCGCTCGACGTCTCCCGTCGATGCGGCCCGACGTTGCTGGCCGCCACCCGGCGGGTCGCGGCCAGGATGGGCGGTCCGTCAGCCCATCGCCGCCTCGCGGCCGTCGATCCCACCGCCACCAGCAACGTCTCGGTGCACGTCCTGGCCAGCGCGAGTCAGGAAGCAGCATTCGTCGCCGGGCGCCTGCGCGAGCACCACCTCCTGCACGGCGTCGCATGGGAGTCGATGGCGGTCCTGGCGCGGTCCACCGCCGCACTACAAGTGCTGCGGCGCGGCCTCGCCGGAGCCGGGGTTCCGGCGGCGGTCCGGCTCGAGGAGGTGCCGCTGGTCGAGCTGGCACCGGTCAGGGCGCTGCTCGATGTTCTCGCTGTTGCCACCGGGCAGCGCCGCCTGGACGCCGAGCTCGCGATATCCCTGTTGACCGGTCCCCTGGGCGGGGCCGATCCGGTCGAGTTGCGGCGGCTGCGCCAGGAGCTGCGGACTCACGAGCTGGCGACGGGTGGCGCTCGGGCGTCTTCCGAGCTACTGGTCGAGACGCTGGAACGGCCAGGCCTGCTCGCGTCCGTGCGTCCGCAAGCGGCGCGTGCGGCGACGAGACTCGGCGAGCTGCTCCGAACCGCTCGCACGGCGGCAGCCGATTCCGGGGCGACCGCCGAGGACGTGCTGTGGGCCGCATGGAGCCAGACCGGGCTCGCTGGTCGGTGGTCGCAGGCGGCTCTCGCCGGCGGTCCCACAGCGGCGGCGGCGGACGGCGACCTCGACGCGGTGCTCGCGCTGTTCGACGCGGTCGCACGCTTCGTCGATCGGTTGCCGGGGGAGGGTCCGGCGGGCTTCGTGGAGCACCTGCGGGGCCAGCAGGTACCTGCCGACACGCCGTCGTCGGGAGCGCCACCCGGGCCGGCCGTCCAGTTGATGACAGCGCACGCCGCCAAGGGGCTCGAGTGGGACGTCGTCGCGGTCGCCGGCGTCCAGGAAGGGATCTGGCCGGACCTGCGAGTCCGATGTGGCCTGCTCGGCACGGAAACCCTGGTCGACGTGTTCGCTGGACGCGACGACTCCGCCATGATCCGGCAGAGTGCGCGGCTGGCCGAGGAGCGGCGGCTGTTCTACGTGGCGGCGTCCCGAGCCCGGAGGACCCTTGTTGTGACGGCGGTTGCCGCCGAGGACGCCCAACCGTCGCGCTTCCTCGACGACCTCGATCCGCCGGCTTTTCGAGCGGTTGAGGACCGACCGATCGAGCGGATTCCACGCGGTCTCGACCTGCCGTCTGTCGTGGCGGAGCTACGGCGGGTGACATGCGACCCGACGCAGCGCATGCCAAGACGTCGAGGTGCCGCCCGGCAGTTGGCCCGGCTCGTCGCGGCCGGCGTGCCGTCGGCCGACCCGGCAGCGTGGTACGGCCTCCTGCCGTTGTCGGACGACGCTGCGCTGCACGCGCCGGACGAGCTGGTCCGGATGTCGCCGTCGACGTTGGTCGAGTTCGAACGATGCGAGCTGCGCTGGCTGCTCAAGGCATGTGGTGCCACCGAAGCCGACACCACCCGGGCAGGTATCGGCTCCCTCGTGCACGACCTCGCCGAGCAAGCCGCTCGGCTGGACTGGACCGACGAACAGCTGCTGGCCGAGCTCGACTGCCGCTGGCCGAGCCTGGCGCTGGGAACCGGCTGGGTCGGGCGCCGTGAATACGAGCAGACGCGGCAGCTGGTCGAGCGGCTCGGTCGGTGGCTCGCCGAGCACCCGCGCCCGGTGATCGCCGTTGAGGTCCCGTTCGGCATCGAGATCGGCCGGGCCCGGCTGGTCGGACGAGTCGACCGGCTCGAGCGCGACGACCAGGGCCGGCTCGTCGTCGTCGACCTCAAGACCGGCACGTCCGCGGTGCGGGACGACGAGCTCACCGGCCACCCGCAGCTCGCGGCGTATCAGCTCGCGGTCGAACACGGCGCGTTCGACGAGCTCACCCGCGGCGAACGGCGCTCGGGTGGCGCCAGCCTGCTTCAGTTACGCGCCCACAAGCGCGGACCCCGCGAACAGGCTCAACCGCCACTCGCCGAGACCGACGACCCAGCCTGGGCGGCGACCATGGTTGCGAAGGCGGCCGACGGCATGGCCGGCACGGTCTTCCGGGCGGAGCGGACCCGCTGGTGCGGCCACTGCCCGGCCCGGCCGTCCTGCCCCGCCCACCCCGATGGCGAGCAGGTGACGGCGTGACGTTCACGCCTCGACAACTCGCCGCCCGGCTGGGCCAACCGCCGCCCACCGACGAACAGGCCGCCGCCATTGCGGCGCCGCTGGCTCCCGGCGTCGTGGTGGCAGGCGCCGGTTCGGGCAAGACAGAGACGATGGCCGCCCGCGTGGTCTGGCTGGTGGCTAACGGGCTGGTCCGGCCCGAGCAGGTGCTGGGATTGACGTTCACCCGCAAGGCCGCTCGCGAACTGGCGACCCGGGTCCGCCGCCGGCTGGCCCAACTGGCGGCTCGCGGTGTCCTCGACGCGGCGCTCAGCGACGACCGGACCCTGCTCGACGGCGAGCCGACGGTCGTTACCTACGACGCGCTGGCCGGCCGGATCGTCGGCGAGCACGCGCTGCGGCTGGGCCGCGAGCCCGGCGTCCACCTGATCACCGAGGCCGTCGCCTGGCAGTACGCGACGCGGGTCGTGGACGCCCATTCCGGCGAGATGCATCACGTCGTCCATGCCCCGGCGACCGTTGTCGACCAGGTGCTGTCCCTGCACAGCGAGTTGGCCGGCCATCTGGTGGATCCTGCCCGGCTCGCCGAGTTCGCCCGCGACCTGCGGGCCGACATCGACGCGCTGCCGTCGTCGAGGCGCTCCAAGAGCCGCTACTACGCCGAGGTGGAGAAGGCGTTGGCGGTGCAGGACGCGAGGAGCCAGCTGGTGGCCCTGGTCGATGACTTCCGCGCGCAAAAACATGCCGACGAGGCTGTCGACTTCGGCGACCAGGCCGAGCTCGCCGCCCGGCTCGCCGACCGGTTCTCCGAAGTCGGTGAGCTGGAACGGGCGCGGTTCGCGGTCGTTCTGCTCGATGAGTACCAGGACACCAGCCATGCCCAGCTGGTGCTGCTACGGGCGTTGTTCGGCGACGGGCATCCGGTGACGGCCGTCGGTGATCCGTGCCAGTCGATCTACGGCTGGCGTGGGGCGAACGCCGGCACGTTGACGACGTTCCGCCGGCAGTTCCGCGACGCGTCCGGGAACGAGGCTGCACAGACGTCGCTGACGACCAGCTTCCGTAACGGCGCCCGGATTCTCGCCGTCGCGAACCGGCTGGCCGGGCCATTGCGCGCCGAGGGTCTTGACGTGCCGGTCCTCGCACCGTTCTCCGGCAATGCCGACGACATGGTGGTGGTGTCGCTGCATCTGACAGCTGACGACGAGGCCGCCGACATCGCTCGCCGGGCCCGCGCGTTCTGGGATGAGTCCGCCGAAGGCCGCACAGCCGCCGTGCTCGTTCGCAACCGTTCGCAGATTCCGCGCCTCGAGGCCGCGTTGCGCGCGGTCGAACTGCCGGTTCAGGTCGTCGGGGTCGGTGGGTTGCTGACGACGCCGGAGGTGAGCGATGTCGTCGCCAGCCTGCGAGTGATTTCGGATCCTGCTCGCGGCGATGCGCTCATTCGCCTGCTCACCGGCGCCCGGTGGCGGATCGGCCCGCGCGACCTCGATGCGCTGGCCCGGTGGTCTCGCCGACCCGCGCCGGGCATATCCGCCGAGGACGCCGATCCCGACGAGGTGGCTGGACAGAGCATCGTCGACGCGCTGGACTCGTTGCCTCGAAACGGTTGGTTCTCACCCGAGGGTGATCGTCGACTTCGCGAGCTGTCCGCCGAGCTGCGTGCGTTGCGCCGCCGCGCCGCCCAACCCTTGCCGGATCTGGTGCACGACGTCGAGCGGACGCTGTGCCTCGACGTCGAGGTGGCTGCGCGGCGCGGGCCGACGGGCCGGGCCAACCTCGACCGCTTCCTTGACGTCGCGGCGGAGTTCGCCACCGCCGCCGGCGGTGAGAAATCGACGCTGTCCGCATTCCTCGCTTACCTCGATGCCGCCGAGACCGCCGAGCGCGGGTTGCGCCCGGGCGAGGTCGAGGTGGTCGGCGACATCGTCCAGGTGCTCACCGTCCACGGCGCCAAGGGATTGGAGTGGGATGCGGTGTTCGTGGCCGGCCTCGTCGGCGGAGTCTTTCCGGCTGGGCACGTCAACGACCGGGCCTGGCTGGGAAAGCCGGGCGAGCTGCCGTACCCGTTGCGTGGCGATGCCGCTGTGCTGCCTCGGCTTCGGCTGTCCGACGCTCGCGACCAGCACGGCGTCCGCGACGCGGTAGCGCGGTTCGCGGCGGACTGCGGCCGGGCCGGGCGGCTCGAGGAGCGCCGGCTGGCATACGTCGCGACGACCCGGGCCAGGCGGCTGCTGGCCTGCACGGGCTACCGGTGGGGCGACGGCAAGCTGCCGCGACAGCCGTCGGAGTTTCTGGTCGAGATGCGCGAGGCGTGCGTCGACGGCATCGGTGAGGTCGGCGTCTGGGTGGACGAGCCGGGCCTGGCCAACCCGCTGAACGACGTCGTGACCGAGTACCACTGGCCGTACGACCCGCTCGGTGGCCGCCGGGCGGCGCTCCAGGAGGGCGCAGCGCTGGTGCGGGCAGCCCAGTCCGGCGTCGACGTGGGTGATCTGTTCGACGAGGCGGAAGTGTCCGCCGCAGCCGCCGAGTGGGAGCTGGAGGTGGACCGGCTGATCGAGGAGCGGCGGCGGTCTTCATCCGGGCGGCCCGTGGAGGTGCCACTGCCGGCGCACCTGTCGGTGTCGCGCCTGGTGCTGCTGCGCCAGGGTCCAGATGCACTCGCTCGCGCGATACGGCGGCCGGTGCCGCACGCTCCGGCGCCGGTGGCGCGCAGGGGGACGCTTTTTCATGCCTGGCTCGAGTCGCTCTGGGGGTCGCCGCGGCTGATCGATTTCGATGAGCTGCCTGGCTCGGCCGACGCCGGCGCTGCCCATGACCGTGATCTCGCCGCGCTGCAGGCGGCGTTCCTCGCATCGACGTGGGCGGATCGATCTCCCATCGAGGTGGAGGCACCGTTCGAACTGCTCATTGCCGGTGTGCTGGTTCGCGGCCGCACCGACGCGGTGTTCGGTACTCCCGACGGTGGTCTCGACGTTGTCGACTGGAAGACCGGCCCGCCGCCGCGTGGGCAGGCCGAGGCGTCGAGTCGCGCCGTCCAACTGGCTGTTTACAGGCTGGCCTTCGCCCGCCTGCACGGGCTCGAGCTCGATCGCGTGGGCGCAGCTTTTCACTACGTCCGCGAGAACGTCACCGTCCGCCCGGCGGACCTGTACGACGCTGCGGACCTAGAGGTGCTGATTCGGTCGGTTCCCCTGACTGCCTCATAACACGAATCGGGACCGATGCGATTGCCCTCCGGAGGGCGCCGACGTACACAGCGAGCACTACCATCGCTCGCCCACGACGACCTCCGGGGTGATCGGTTCACCCGCAAGCACCGCACCCAAAGCGACTGCGACCACCGGCATCAGGGTGGCTGCATATGCCGTCGCGGAGGCGGTCCAGTGGGAGATGACGAACAGCAGCAGGTAGAACAGGCCGACCGAGCCGACGATCACCAGCCACGAAACCGCCGCCCAGGTGCGGGACAGCTCGGGGACAGTCCACGGCTCGGCGGCGAACGCAGAAGCGATCCAGAGCAGCAACGCTCCGGCGGCCATGCCGACGGCGTTGGTGGTCAGCGGGTTGGCTCGCGGGAAGCCCTTGACGACGACGGCCGACTCCGCGATGGCAGCCGATGCGCCGACCGCTGCGACGACCGAGAGAAGCGGGAGGTCGCCGCCCAGCGAGCGCAGGCTGAGCACACCGATACCCGTGATGGCGAGAAGCCCCCGCTGATGCCCCTCGCGGTGAGGCGTTCCTGGCCGTGGAGCGTGGCAAAGAAGAGCGTGAACAGCACGACGCTGGCGAAGGCAGCACGCGGAAGCCGATCTGGGATTGCGTTCGCGCCTGGTGCGCCTTGCTCCATCGTGCTCTGCGAGCTCATCACTCCTCCGTTGCGGATCGTTTTGGACCGAAGGGTGCCCGCCGCGGAGGTTCGCCCACATCGGTAGAACTACCTATTGCCCGCGCTTCGGGATCCGTGAGGCTCACGACAACAGGCCGTGCTCCATGGCGAACAGCGCAGCAGCGGCCCGGCTCGACACGCCGATCTTCGAATAGACGTGCTGCACGTGATGTTCGGCAGTGCGCGACGAGATGCCCAACTGGCCGGCGATCTCCCGGTTCGACAAGCCCCGGGCCACTAGACCCAGGACCTCGACCTCGCGATCGCTGAGCCCGGCCGGCCGGCTCACCCATGGGCGGCAATGACCTGCCGCCTCGAGCACCCCCGCCACCGCGTCGCGCGGTCGAACCGACCCGCGCGACCCTCGTCCGCAAGCACGTCGGCCGCCTGCTCCGCAGGTCGCGCCGCCCGATGCGGCCGGCGTTGGGTCATGGTCTGGAATCTGTCGGCCGCCGCCAGCACCCGGGCAGCCATCGGGATGGTCGGGTTGCGGCAACCGCGGTAATAGCCGGAGCCGTCGGCCCGCTCGTGGTGCATACCGACCACTGGCGCAAGTTCCGCCAGCGCCGGCGATGTCGCGAGGATCCGCTCGGAGTGGTAGGGGTGCAACCGCACCTGTTCCCACTGCGACGTCGTCAGTAGGCCTTCCCGGTCCCAGATACTGGCTGAGATCCCGACCCGGCCGACGTCATGGAGCGACGCGGCCACGTGCAGCTGCCGGAGCGATCTGCTGCCGAACCCGAGCCGCTCGCCGGCTGCAACGGCGAGGTTCGCCGTGTCGGCGGAATGCCGAGCAGGTACGGCGACTTGAGATCGACCACGTCGGCGAATACGCCGGCGACCTAGAGCAGGCGCCAGTCGGGGACGGTGTGAACGGGTGGAGGTTCGACCGTGAGCACCAGGTCCCGTGGGTCGCCGCTATCCAACCGACCGAGGATCTCTGCTGCGTCGCGAGCGAACGTCTCCACGATCGCCGGATCGAGGGTGCCACCGGCCCGGGCCCGGACCGCGATGACGGCGGCCTCCGCCCCACCCGAGCGGGCGAAGTGTGCGGCGACCTGACCGACCTGGACCACGCGAGCCGGCAACGCGATCTCATTACCGTTCAGCGCTCGGAAGCCCGCCGTGCCCGTTCCACCACTCGAGAACCTCGTAGACCCCGCGCTGCACCCCGGCGGACAGGCCGAGCCGGCGCGCGACGTCTCGGCCAACCTCGCAGCTGGCGGCGTTGAACCGTTCGCCGAATCGCTCACCGGCGAACGAGATGAGGAAGGCGACGATGGCGTCACGGCGGGCCGGCGCCATCCCAGTGGTGACGGTAGGGATGAACGACCGCACGATGTCATCCGGGTCGGCGATGTTCGTCTGGGCCACCGCGCGGGTCATCGCCAGCTCGTCGCCGAATACTGCAGCCGTCTCGTGAGCGAATCCGATGCAGCCCAGATGTGCCAGGAGCCCGGTATAGAGCACGTCGGCCACTTCGGCGTCGGTCACTCCCATCCGCCTCGCGATCGCGGTACCAACCAGAGACGAGCGCATCGCCGACTCAGCGGGCAGCCCGAAACCCAGGTTAGCGACCAGCGACAGGATGGCGAGCAACTCGGCTAGACGAAGCTCGGACTGCCCGGACGCTGGGGGCATGCGTGCCAGGTCAGGGCTCGGATCAGACCTCGACATCCACGACCAGCCCACAGTGGTCGGACACCGGGAGCCGCATCGCCGTCGCCGTGCGGACGTCCTCAGGACCAATACCAGTAGCCAGGACGTGGTCCCACTGCACCCGCGGCCGCCACGACGGGTAGGTCGGCGCCCGGGCCAGGTCGACCCAGCCGGTCAACGTAGCCGGCACGCGGCCGGGCAGGTTGAGGTCGCCGGCGAGCACCCGGGGCGGCGGCATGGCGGCAAGCCACCGAGCGACCGCTCGCAGCTGCCGGGCGTTCCAACCCGGAACGAAGGACAAGTGCGCGGTTGCGACGGTGAACGGCCCGTCCGGTCCGACGACGACTGCCGCCAGCGCGACCCGCGGCTGATCCGGCACTCGGGTCAGCCCGGGGCGGCCGACGACTCGCAACGGCAGCCTGACCGGAGCTGCTGGGAAGCTGCGGACGTCCCAGTGCAGCACCCGCAGTCGAGAGGCGAGGGCGACGCCGTATCCAGATCCGATGGAACCGTCGGTGGGGTCGGCAGGTGCCCACGTCAGCGGCGTCCCGCTCAGCGTCGGCGCGAACCGCCACCACGTCGCCCCCAGTTCGTCGGCGACGGCGGCGGCCTGGTCGGTTTTGCAGCTTCGGGGTTGCCCGCGGTCAACTTCCTGCAGGCCGACAACGTCGGCATCCAGAGCTGCGGCTGCGGCCCGAAGGTCTATCTCGTCGGCCGACCCCGTCTTGACCGAGAGGCCGTGCAGCACGTTGAACGTGCCGAACCGAAGCCGCGCCACGAGAGACACGCTAGGTGCGGGAAGCGCTTCGCGCACATGTTGGATCGGCGTAGCTGGTATCAGGACACCGATCGGCGCTCATGGACCGCCGGCACCGGATCGAAGTCACCGAGCCGCATGCTCGAGGCTCGTTGCACTCATTTCTGGGACTAGCAAGGGCGGTCAAAGTCGCGGGACGGGTCCCTGATCCTGCACGTTCCCAAAGCCGTTGGACGTCGTGAGGAGTCCGTTGACAGGATCGTCGCCATGCGTCAAGAGGAGATTTGGGATGTCGATGCTGCCCAGCGCTACGACACCCCGGGCGCTGGCATGTTCGCCCCTGAGGTGTTGGGGCCGACGATCGACCGGCTTGCCGAACTTGCCAGCAACGGCCGAGCGCTCGAGTTCGCAATCGGAACCGGTCGCGTCGCCGTCCCGTTAGCCGAGCGCGGCGTCCCCGTCAGCGGCATCGAGCTCTCCGGTCCGATGATCGACCAGCTCCGCAGCAAGGTCGACGAAGAGAGGATTCCGGTGGTCGTTGGAGACATGGCCACCGCCCGCGCACCCGGCGAGTACACGCTGGTGTATCTCGTCTTCAACACGATCTCCAACCTGCTGACGCAGGCCGAACAGGTCGCTTGCTTTCGGAACGCGGCGCGTCACCTCACCGCCGGCGGCCGCTTCGTTATCGAGCTGTGGGTGCCTGAGTTGCGCAAACTCCCGCCGGGACAGCAAGCCACAGTCTGGCACTCCGAGCCGGGCTACATCGGGTTGGACACCTACGACGTCCTGCAGCAACAGGTCGTCTCGCATCACTTCCATTTCGGCGGCGGCAAGCAGGCACAGCTCTTCCGGAGCCCACACCGCTACATCTGGCCGGCTGAACTTGACCTGATGGCACAACTCGCAGGTTTCGAGCTGGAGAACAGGCATGCGGACTGGGCGGGAACTGAGTTCACCGCGGAGTCCCGATCGCATGTGTCGGTCTACCGCATCCCGGGCACGTCATAGATCGCCGAAGGCTCGGCCGTCACCGAACCATCTACGAGGACATCTGGCCGCCCGAACGCACCATTAGCGGATCCGTGCGTTGTTGCAGGCCAATGGTCCGAACACGCCCCTACGCGATGCGTTACGTCTTCGGTCCTTGCGGTGTCGGCAGCCCCCACACCTCAAATGACATCGATCAGGCCCGACGGCTAGACATATCTTTCGAAGAGGAACCTGCAATAGAACTGTCGTGCCTCCGCTACCCCGCGACCAAGTCATTCGGTGGCCACCGACGGTCGATTGGTCACGGGGCTTAGGCGTCAGCGCCCGGATGCTGGCAGGTGGAGCCGTATCCCTCTGCCTCTTCTTGATCGACTGTCCGGTAGCGCTGCGTCATCGCCTGGCGTTCACGATGGCGTACATGAGGTTGGAGCGTCGGTTGTGCACGTCCTGGCGAGCCGAGGCGTCCCGCGGGTGCACCATCAGCCGCTGGTACGCCGCTATGAGTTCGGCGCGGGCCGCGCGGACCTCGGGAGTGAAGTATTCCGGGGCGGTCCGCGCCCAGCGTGGTGAGGCGAACACTCCGGTCGCCACGATGTGAGCGGCGGCCTGCCGCAGCGTCAGACCGTGGTTGACCGCGCTGGGCCGGTCGGGCTGGTCGCGGGTCGAGTCGTCGTCCTGCCAGTGACAGACCACGCAGATGTGGTGGCCGCCGCGCTCGGTC